>NZ_NSGJ01000099.1 GCF_002286775.1 Myroides sp. N17-2 | reverse complement strand
TACTAAAAACTCAGGTAAAATCATTTTTATAAACTCAATATAGTTTTCCACGTTTATTATTTATCATTACAAAGATCTGTAGTTTTTAATTCACACACAACTTTTGAGATTGATCCGTTTTATAGCGTCTGATGTAATCCTATTCTATTGCCTTCGCTGTCCTTAAACTCTGCAACTGCAAAGCCTAGTTCTGTATGTGTATTAATATTGTATAAGATCTCAGCACCAAGTGACTGCGCTTTGTCTAGCGTGTTTTTAATATCATTTGTGCCTAGATATAGCAATACACCATCTAGAGTAGGTTTATAGATTTCTCCTCTGACTAAGGCGCCTGTAATCCCTTTGTTATCTATACTAAATGGAAAATACGCCATTTCTAATTCGTCGAAGAGTTCTTCTTCGAAAGTAAAGTTGAATACTGTAACATAAAAGTTGATCGCTCTTTTTAAGTCAGTTACTGGAATCTCAAAATATACTGCAGGATTAGTCATTATCAATAGATGTGATTAGTTCTTGTGAATGATAAAGATACACGGTCTTTTGTGTAAATCTTCTTTTGTATTCTTCCACTGAGAAGCTGGCTTAGTCTGTATAAACTCAGTTTCTAAGGTAATATCACAGGCCACACAGACTAAGGTATTAGGCTGTAGTATCTGTACCATATCTTGTAGTAACTGATTGTTTCTATAAGGTGTTTCTATGAATAGTTGTGATTGGTTTTTGTCTTGAGAAAGTTTCTCTAAAGCCTTAAGGGTTGTTTTTTTATCACTTTTGTCTATTGGTAGGTATCCGTTAAAAGCAAAGCTTTGACCATTCATACCAGATGCCATTAGAGATAACAATATAGATGAAGGACCTACTAGTGGAGTTACTTTGATATTTCTCTTATGTGCTAAATCTACGATCACAGCTCCAGGGTCTGCAACACCAGGGCATCCTGCTTCACTCATTACCCCAACGCTTTTACCTTCTAGAAGAGGTTTGATGTACTCTTTATATTCACTTGTAGTAGTGTGTTTATTAAGAGGGTATAGGATTAGGTCTGATTGTTTCTTTTCGGGACAGATGCTTTTAATGAATTTTCTAGCAGTCTTTTCGTTCTCTACAATAAAAATATCAAGCATTTCGATTGAGCGTTTTACAGTTTGTGGTAAAACATCCATTGGATTAGTAGTTTCTCCTAAAGTAATAGGAATAAGGTAAAGTGTACCTGCAGGTATAGAGTCTTTCATTTGTAATTTTCTCTCGTATAAAGTACAAAGGTAAAGATAAAGTATAGTACCTCAAATCTGCAACTACCATTTACTGCAAATTAATTATACTTTACATAGCTTCAATTAGCTCTAAAACCACACTACAGTGTGCTTTAATCGGATCAATCTCAAAAGTTGTGTGTGAATTAAAAACTACAGATCTTTGTAATGATAAATAATAAACGTGGAAAACTATATTGAGTTTATAAAAATGATTTTACCTGAGTTTTTAGT
>NZ_NSGJ01000098.1 GCF_002286775.1 Myroides sp. N17-2 | reverse complement strand
TGTCTCGTCCTACCATAACTGTACAGTTATTGTTTATAATCCTAGTTCTAACTGTACACTTGTTTTAGTAATCCTGTCGTTACTGTACAAGTTCTTTTTCTTGTGTTTTTTTCTTATAATAGTTCTTCCACCTTTTAGTTAAGACACCCGTTTTAAGATGTGCTTGTATTGGAGTTAATCTATCGCAACTATCATGAGGCCTAACTTCATTATACATCTTTATACTTAGTTGTATTTTTTCTTTGGTTTTTTCATAACCTAAGCTAGAATAATTTAAATCAAACTCCCCCTTAATTATTCCATTTACTCGTTCTGCCACCGCATTATCTCTAGGGTTTCCATTTTGCGTGGTACTAATAGCTATTTTATTGTCTTTTAGTAATTTAGTATAAATTTCACTACAGTATTGACTCCCTCTATCTGAATGATGAATAAGCTTTTCATTGTACATTCTATTGTTTAAAGCCATTTTAAGAGCCTCTAAACATCCTTGGGCTGTCATATCTAGACTAAAATTATACCCCATTATTTTATGGGAATATGCATCTGTGATTAAACACAGGTAACCCCAAACATTATTGAGTCGTATATAGGTAATGTCACTTACCCAAAATTGCTCTGGTCGTGTTACTTCTACTCCATTATACAGATCTAAATACTGACCTCGCCATGCTCTTGAATCTGTGGTGTAGGCTTTTCGCTTTCGCTGTCTTATCAACATCTTATGGCTATCTAACAAGTCAAAGAGGTAGTCTCTGCCAACACTTATATTATGTGTATACAGCCGTTTTTCCAGCATATCTTGAAGTTTGCGTGTACCTAACTTGGGAAGGTTATTTCTGATATGTAATACCTCTTGTAAGACTATATCGTCCTTTAACGATTGTTCTTGATGACGGTCAATTGACTGATAATAAGCACTTCGAGTTCTTCCAAACAGTTTACATATTGTATCTATTCCTTTTTTAGGATATAATACTTTTACTTCTTCAACTGCTTGGAACCAGACTTTTTTCTGATCTCAATATCTAGGCTTTTTTCTGCTACATCAATTAGTGTATTTAGCGCTACTACCTTAAACTGTGATTCTGCTAAAGCCTTTTTTAAAGAGATTATCTCTAATTCTTCTGCAGTAAGCTTCTTTTTAGGCATTTCTATAGGGATTGGAGTTTCAATACAAATATCTGTATTTTTATTATAATTAGCTAACAACCAGTTGTTTATTGTAGATAAACTTTTTATGTTATATACTATTGAAGCTTCTTTTACCCCCATACCTCTTTCTATAATACTATGAACTACTTGACGTTTTAAACTCTCGCTATAAACTTTGGGAGTCCTCGTATCGTAATATTCTTCACTTCCATATCGTTGCATCCAACGCCTTACGGTATTAACTCCTAAATCATACTTCAGCGTTACAGAAATCTGTGTCGCGCCTAACTCAACTTCCTTCACTATCTTTTTAATGAATTCTTGATGATAATGCTGTTTTACTTTTTTTTCTCCTATTGACTTTTCCATCTCTTATTGGTATTTAAAACTGTACAGTTTTTTCAGGACGGGTCA
>NZ_NSGJ01000097.1 GCF_002286775.1 Myroides sp. N17-2 | reverse complement strand
CACAAGAATATTGAATTACTTGAGCCGTATGCGGGGAAACTCGCACGTACGGTTCTTAGGGGGGAAAGAGGCAGTAATGCCTCCGACCTACCCGACGATGACCTATCGACTATTGCTTACAATCACTTGCTTCTTCACAAAGATAAATATGCTATTGCACCTAAATTTTATGTGATAAACTTTGATGATCCAAATCGTAGTCATCGCTGTAATCCGATTAACCCTTCATTTATGACTGATATTTCTGATGCCTATGAATCAGCCTACACCATCATGTTAAACTTAAACCGTTCGTGGATACAAAAGCAAGGTGACTTCTTTGTGGAATCTCCAATCATCCTCTTAGCTGCTATTATTTGGTTTTTAAAGCTTTATCAAAACGGAAAGTATTGTACGTTTCCTCATGCTATTGAGCTGCTTAATAAAAAGTATGCTGATGTATTTACTATCCTTACCTCCTATTCAGATCTTGAAAACTACCTCTCTCCTTTTATGGATGCTTGGGAAGGTGGAGCTCAAGACCAATTACAAGGGCAAATAGCTTCGGCTAAAATACCGTTATCTCGTATGATATCTCCATCGCTGTATTGGGTTATGACAGGAGATGATTTTTCACTCGATATCAATAATCCAAAAGAGCCTAAAATACTATGTGTAGGGAATAACCCTGATAGGCAAAATATCTACTCCGCTGCTTTAGGACTTTACAATTCACGTATCGTAAAGCTCATTAATAAAAAAGGACAACTTAAGAGCTCTGTTATCATAGATGAATTACCAACGATCTACTTTAGAGGACTCGATAATCTTATTGCTACTGCTCGTAGTAATAAAGTAGTGGTGTGTCTTGGTTTTCAAGACTTCTCACAACTTAACAGAGATTACGGAGATAAAGAAAGTAAGGTAATACAAAACACAGTAGGTAATATCTTTTCAGGTCAAGTTGTGGGAGATACGGCTAAAGCGTTATCAGAACGCTTTGGGAAGATCCTTCAAAAACGACAAAGCATTTCCATTAATAGAAATGATCGTTCTACCTCCTTCTCTACTCAGCTTGATACCCTTATCCCCGCTTCTAAAATATCAACTCTTACTCAAGGGATGTTTGTAGGGGCCGTTTCTGATAATTTTGATGAGCGTATAGATCAAAAGATATTTCACTCAGAGATTGTAATTGATAACGAGAAAGTCTCTAAAGAAATGAAAGCGTATAAAAAGATACCTCAGATTACTTCCTTTACAGATGCCAATGGAAACGATACTTTAAATCAGACCATTCAAGCTAATTATAAGCAGATTAAACTTGATGTTGAGTCTATTATAGAAGATGAGCTAAAACGCATTGAAAATGATCCTGATTTGGTTCATTTGATTAATAAGAAGTGATAAGTATTTCGTTTCAATTTGTGCCAGTATTTTGATGTATGTTTTGGTTTTGTAATTATAACGATGGTTGGTATTTTATAGTTACAGCAGGTAGTTGGTGTTTTTATTTTTTATCAATTACCTCACTAAGATAGGTAATGCCTCGCGGTTCGCTAGGCAAAAAATTCCCCCATAAACGCTTGACTGTGTCTTCGCTTTATTGCGTTGCTTTTTGCGCTCGCTTGAGTCTTACCTGTGCTTGCTCCATAATTAATTTAAAAATTTAATATTATGGAAACTACAGTTTTAAAAAGCAATTGGTTAGT
>NZ_NSGJ01000096.1 GCF_002286775.1 Myroides sp. N17-2 | reverse complement strand
CACAAGAATATTGAATTACTTGAGCCGTATGCGGGGAAACTCGCACGTACGGTTCTTAGGGGGGAAAGAGGCAGTAATGCCTCCGACCTACCCGACGATGACCTATCGACTATTGCTTATAATCATTTACTTCTCCACAAAGATAAATATGCTATTGCGCCTAAGTTCTACGTCATAAACTTTGATGATCCAAGTCGTAGTCACCGCTGTAATCCGATTAACCCATCGTTTATGACAGATATATCGGATGCCTATGAATCAGCCTATACCATTATGCTTAATTTGAATCGCTCGTGGATACAAAAGCAAGGGGACTTCTTTGTAGAGTCTCCAATCATCCTCTTAGCCGCTATTATTTGGTTTTTAAAGCTTTATCAAAACGGAAAGTATTGTACGTTTCCTCATGCTATTGAGTTACTTAATAAAAAATACGCGGACGTATTTACAATCCTTACCTCCTATTCTGATTTAGAGAACTACCTCTCTCCTTTTATGGATGCGTGGGAAGGTGGAGCGCAAGATCAATTACAAGGACAAATAGCTTCGGCTAAAATCCCCCTGTCTCGTATGATATCACCTTCACTGTATTGGGTGATGACAGGAGATGATTTTTCACTCGATATCAATAACCCCAAAGAGCCTAAAATACTATGTGTAGGGAATAACCCTGACAGACAGAATATTTACTCTGCTGCTCTTGGCCTTTATAACTCGCGTATTGTAAAACTAATCAATAAAAAAGGACAGCTTAAAAGCTCAGTGATCATTGATGAGTTACCAACCATCTATTTTAGAGGACTAGATAATCTTATTGCTACAGCTCGTAGTAATAAAGTAGCTGTGTGTTTAGGATTTCAAGATTTCTCACAACTAAACAGAGATTACGGAGATAAAGAAAGTAAGGTTATTCAAAACACAGTTGGTAATATCTTTTCAGGTCAAGTTGTTGGAGATACAGCTAAAGCCTTATCAGAACGCTTTGGGAAGATTCTTCAAAAGCGTCAAAGCATTTCTATTAATAGAAATGATCGCTCGACCTCCTTCTCTACCCAGCTTGATACCCTTATTCCAGCTTCTAAAATATCAACTCTTACCCAAGGAATGTTTGTAGGGGCTGTATCTGATAATTTTGATGAGCGAATAGAGCAAAAGATATTTCACTGTGAAATAGTGGTTGATAATGAGAAGGTCAGTCAGGAAATGAAAGCTTATAAGAAGATACCTCAGATTACGTCCTTTACAGATGCTAACGGAAATGATACTTTAAATCAGACCATTCAAGCGAACTATAAACAGATTAAACTAGATATTGAGTCTATTATAAACGATGAGCTGAAACGCATTGAAAATGATCCTGATTTGGTTCATTTGATTAATAAGAAGTGATAAGTGTTTCGTTTCAATTTGTGTCAGTCTTTTTGACGTATGTTTTGGTTTTGTAATTATAACGATGGTTCGTATTTTATAGTTATAGCAATAGTTGGTGTTTTTATTTTTTATCAATTACCTCACTAAGCTAGGTAATGCCTCGCGGTTCGCTAGGCAAAGAATTCCCCCATAAACGCTTGACGATGTCTTCGCTTTATTGCGTTGCTTTTTGCGCTCGCTTGAGTCTTACCTGTGCTTGCTCCATAATTAATTTAAAAATTTAATATTATGGAAACTACAGTTTTAAAAAGCAATTGGTTAGT
>NZ_NSGJ01000095.1 GCF_002286775.1 Myroides sp. N17-2 | reverse complement strand
GAGGGCACTGAAAAAGTCTTCTTTTTCAACATAGAGGTAAAATAGAAAGCTTAAGCTTTCTATTTTACCTCTATGTTTTTTTAGCTTTGTAGTGATCAAATAAGAAGCAATGGTAAGTCATCAAGAAACAATCACTTTTAGTAAATATTCTGAGTTATACGATATGTTAGTTCCTAAGGATAATATGTTACGTCAGATAAATAATCTTGTCGATTTTACTTTTGTGTATCAAGAACTATCAAGTAAGTATTGTGTCACCAATGGTAGAATGGCATATTCTCCTATTCGTTTGTTCAAGTACTTATTATTAAAAACAATCTTTGACATATCAGATCAAGATGTTGTAGAGCGTTCGCGATACGACTTATCGTTTAAGTATTTCTTAGATATGTCAATCGAAGAAAAGGTAATAGAAGCTAGTACGCTAAGCAAGTTTAGAAAATTAAGGCTTCAGGATACTGATATGCTAAACTTGTTAATTGGTAAAACAGTAGAGTTAGCTGTGGCAAAAGGGATTATAAAATCAGAGGCAATAATATTAGATGCAACTCATACTAAGAGTCGCTCTAATGCAGTATCTGTTATAGAGTTTCTAAGATATCGTTCAAAGAATGTAAGAAAGGTTCTTTACGAAGCAGATCCAACAGTAAAAGATCATTTACCTAGTAAAAATACAGACGATAATGTAGAGAATGAGATAGCTTATTGTACAGAATTGATTAACTACTTAGAAGACAAAGGATCTTTAAGCAGCTTACCTAAGGTAAGTGAGAAACTTAATGTTTTAAAAGAAGCGTTAGAAGATGTAAAAGAACAACGAGATATATCTAAAGATCAAGATGCTCGTATAGGTCACAAATCAAAAGAGGAATCTTTCTTGGGATATAAAACTCATATTGCGATGAGTAAGGAACGTGTTATCACAGCTGCAGTAGTTACTTCGGGAGAAAAGGGAGATGGTCCTTTACTAACTACATTAGTAGAAGAATCTATTAAAAATGGAATGACAGTTAACACTGTTATAGGTGATCGTGCCTACTCAGGTAAAGACAATTTAATCTATGCTAAGAAGAATAACATTAGTGTAATCTCTAAACTAAACCCTGTAATTAGTCAAGGTACTCGTAAAAAAGAAGATCTATTTGACTTTAACAAAGATGCTGATATGTTCGTTTGTCCTGCAGGACATTTAGCCGTTAGAAAGGCTACTCAAGGCAAGAAAGGAGAAAATACTAATCAAGTTAAAACATACTATTTTGATGTTGAAAAGTGTAAACAATGTCCTTTAAAAGATGGTTGTTATAAACCCGGAGCCAAGACCAAATCATACTCAGTCTCTATATCAAGTCAAACACACTTAGACCAACTAGCCTTTGAAGATACTCCAGAATTTAAAGAAGAGACTAAACATCGTTATAAGATAGAAGCTAAAAACGCAGAATTAAAGAATGCCCATGGATACGATACTGCCCTATCGTACGGATTGTCGTCTATGCAAATGCAAGGCGCATTGGCTATTTTTGCAGTAAACTTAAAAAGAATACTGAAATTAATGTAGTAAGGATAGTGAAATAGAATTTTGTCCTCTCAGAAACAGAAATAAGGTCTCTTAAGCAATCGACACATCTTTTCAAAATTATCAAAAACAAAAGACGCTTTAAAAAAGGTTTGTTATAACCTCCTTTAAAAGCGTCTTTTTTTTGCATTATAGTGACTTGAAACCAAAAAAAAACCTTACTTTTTCAGTGCCCTC
>NZ_NSGJ01000094.1 GCF_002286775.1 Myroides sp. N17-2 | reverse complement strand
GAAAAGCCACCTCCTAAATTACAACAGGGGATTCTGTTTTAAAAATTATCAAATATATACTCGTATCCTACTAAAGTGGGAGGATATTCTATGTGCTAAATTTATTTAGGACGCTATTGTTTATGAATGACTAAGCACAACTACACTATTTTTTTTTTAGCATAGGTCATATAAAATATTTGCTAAATACTGGAAGATTACGAAATACTATTTTCTTTTAATCTTACTAAAAAAAGAATTCCGCACCAGTTGAATATTCAAAACTAATCAGAGAAGAAAAAGATATAGTAAAACTACAAACCACTAAATCTTAAACTTAAAATACAGTTTGATTCCTTTAAAAAATTCCCCCTTATAATTCTCCTATTTTAGAAAACTAAAATATCTTCTACTCAAAATATACACTTAAATCAAATAAAGTGAGACAAGATATCTAAAAATTTAAGCTAGAAAAAAACACAATATATTTTCCATATTTAACCCTGTGGCCAAACAAAAAATATATACGAAAACTACAGAAGCTAACTCTATAAATGTTCCACGATGAACAATGTATTTTAATAAAATATAACTCTCCTATATTTTCAATAAACCGAACAACTGTACACTTATTTTTTTTTAAGCAAACTACAAAGCGTCGAAAAACATTTCAATAAAACATCTCCGTCCAAGTTTTAAAAAACAACCCTCCATAGTTTCAATATATCACACTGAACAAGACATCATACCATATATCGAAAACAAAAACAGTTATCAACGTTATTAACAACTATAATATATATAAATAGATTTTTTAAAAATTTAAAATAAAGAGTTAGTATAGTATTGTCTGTTAATATGTACAATAACTTTTTTCTATAAATTCTTTAAACTTGATTATTAAAACTTATCAACAGGATGTTAATTCATAAATCCTTTAAAATAAATTGTTTAGATTGGTTATTAACAAGCTACTTTTTGGTTATCAACAGCTATTTTTAGATAAATGAGGGTATGTAAAACTGTTCACAACCCATACTTTTGATCTTAATATCCTAACAATATCTTTTAGAAAGTATTTTTGCAAATGTGTGTGGATGAGCTGTATTGTAATTTATTTGAAATAAACAAAAAAAAGTTTTTTCTAAGTTTTTACAGTTATCAACACAAATTGTTAAATCTTAGTTTGTTTAAAATCAATACTATACTGTTTCTTATTAACAATGGGGTATCTACCTATAATATATTGTATTTGAGTATATTATAAAATATAGTAAATTTAGTTACTATATATTATCATAGGTATTTGACAAGTTATACGGAGAAAATAAGAAGTGTTTTCTTTTCTAAATGGAGTATATTATTTTAAATATTGAGATAAAATTCACCGTTTATTTTAGCCTTTTTATTAGTGTTATCATTGGAATTTTTTGAATCTAAAAGTGTGTATATCGAATTGAAATAGTAATTTACACTAGAAAATTAGACCTTATTTTAGAGTATAAAAAGGTGATTTTAGGTTAGCAAAATAACGGTAAGTAAACGAAGAAAATAATTAGTTTTTTAAGTTGTTTTTACTAATGATTTTAATTCTAGAAAAACTATTTTTTGTTTTAGAAAAGTGATTACTTTAATAGTTTTATTGTCTTAAATACTCTCTCCTTTTTTCTCTTTTTTTGGACTTATATTAAGTATATAAGATTTAGTTATTTTGATGTTTTTGATCAAGTTAATATTGATATTATTTTGCTAAATAATGGGTGACAATTTATAGTACTTTCATCCTTCTTTCAGATAGATTTTTCTCTTTATTAATAACAATGACTATTTTTAAAATTAAGAATTAGTACTTTTTTCTTTCTTTATATTTGTATTAAAGGTGGATAGTTAATAGATAGGAAGATGAATGTTTTTAAGATCATTCTATCTGTTTTAAGTTTCACTATCATTGTTGTCCGATAAAAAAAAAGAAGCCAGCAAGCTGACTTCTAAAAAGTTATCGTAGTTTAGTCTTGCAAAACAATAAACACGATGAGTAAAAGTACATATTTTTCTAGTAAAT
>NZ_NSGJ01000093.1 GCF_002286775.1 Myroides sp. N17-2 | reverse complement strand
GTGCGACCTGCAAAGGTCATTATACAATTGTTCAACCAGGTAACTGGACAACGAACCTGCCATACTGTTGGCAGTAGCCTACTTCGACATGCAGGGTAAGTAATTACCCTGTGTGATAGCTCGAAGGACAATATACTAAATTCTCCTAAAGGAAGACTTAGATTCTTGTGAAGGAATTAAGTACCGAAAAGTTTAAGTTCGGATAAGGTTAGGCTTGCTGATAGGATGAAATTAATTAAATCAACATTAAACATCGTCAAGTAGAATAAGCGAAAAGAACTGATACGCTTAAACCAAAATGGTACTTGTGCAGGTTATTCCCCTTACCCATGGGAGATACACAGTCAATCAATGCACACGATGAAAAGTTGGCATCTAAGTCAGTGTGTTGGATAATGGCAACAGGGTAAGACCGTTCATTCGCATATTAATGCAAAACTGACCGTAAGGAAAGTCTATGGGTGAGCGGTTAAGGGATGAGATAAAAAGCGAATGGCATTCTGTAATGGAGTGTATAAGGGATGAAAAGATTGCCCTACAGTGAAAACTGGCAGACTTATCTCTGGTTATTTCAGCGAGAGAAGAAGAAGAACTTTTTTTAAGACAATTATGCAAATGACTGTGACCACAAATAGTGCCATGGATGCAATTGACATCTGCAAAGACTGGAATTCCATTAACTGGGGGGCTTGTCTATTGGAGGTAAAGAAGCTTCAACTGCGTATCGCTAGATGGGAAAAATTGGGAAATCATCGTAAAGTCAAAGCTTTACAATGGCTTCTCACACACAGTTTCTCTGCCAAATGCTTGGCGGTAAAACGTGTATCACAAAACAAAGGACATCGTACTGCTGGTGTAGATGGATTTCTATTAAACTCTCCCGCTGATAAATGGAAAATGGTACACTCTCTTAAACGAAGAGGCTATAAAGCACTTCCACTAAAACGAGTATATATCCTTAAATCAGATGGAAAGAGTAGTAGACCACTAGGTCTTCCTTGCATGAAAGACCGCGCCATGCAAGCCTTGCATACGATGGCTCTACTTCCTATCTCGGAGGTCAGAGCAGATTGGGACAGTTATGGGTTTCGTCCAGAAAGAGGTACAGCGGATGCCATTGAGAGTCTATTTTGTGCTCTAGCCAAGAAAAACTCTTCTACATGGATTCTTGAAGGCGATATCAAATCCTGCTTTGACTTAATTAGCCATCAGTGGATACTAGAAAACATACCTATGGATAAGAAAGTTCTCTCGCAATGGTTACAATCAGGTTTCATGGAAAAAGGTAAACTATTTCCAACAACCCACGGTACCCCTCAAGGAGGACTTGCGTCTCCAACCTTAGCCAATATGGTTTTGGATGGAATCGAAGATTTATTAGGTAGAAAATTTGGGTCCTTTAAGCTAAATGGAAACAACAACTATAAACAACGTAAGAACCCTATCTTATTTGTCCGTTATGCAGATGACTTTGTTGTTATCGGTCGCACCAAGGAAGTTTTAGAAAATGAAGTTAAACCAATGATTCAGTCTTTCTTAGAAGAACGAGGTCTTGAACTCTCATTAACCAAAACTCACACAACTTCTATTTACGACGGTTTCGACTTTCTTGGACAAAACATTCGCAAGTATAAAATGCGCAATGGAGAGCAAAAACTATTGATTAAACCCTCTAAAACAAGTATAAAAACTTTTCTCGCCAATATCAGAAAGATAATTCACTCTGCAAAAAGTATGAGTCAAAGAGAACTTATCCAAATACTCAACCCTAAAATTAGAGGTTGGACATATTATCACAGACATGTTGTTTCCTCGGAAATATTCAGTGCTATTGATAAAGAAATTTGGAAAGCATTATGGAGATGGTGTGTTCGGCGACATCCTAAGAAAGGAAAAAGATGGATAAAATCTAAATACTTTCATCGCGCTGAACAACGGAACTGGATTTTCAGAAGCATTGTGAAAGAACAAGGAGTAACTGTAATAGAAACTATTTCCTCATCTAGCAGCGTATCTATCATACGTCACATCAAAATAAGGCGACAAGCTATTCCATTTGACCCTATGTATGAAATGTATTTTCAACAGCGTACTTCTGAAAAATGGAAAAA
>NZ_NSGJ01000092.1 GCF_002286775.1 Myroides sp. N17-2 | reverse complement strand
CGTGCGACACGAGGTTGTGTAAGTGGCTGTCTAACGTTAGATTAGACCTATTGTTTCGTCAATAGTAGCCTACGGATACGTGCTATGCGAGTGATTGCATAGTGCGAAGCTATCCAGACAAGGTAACCCTTTCGAAAGAAGCAGAAAGAACCGTGAGGGGATTTCAATGACTGTAAGCATTATGCGGTCGGGGAGCTTGGCTGAGTGGTATGGTTAACAAAAGTGAACTATCATTTAAACGTCGTTAAATCGAACAAGCCAACTAATGCTAATAGGCTTGAACCAAAAGGTAATGCAGCTGGATAACTCTCTGGATTTTGGAGTTACACGAACAATATAGCTGTCGGCGAACAGATAGAACCTAACCCACTCTTGGCACTTACATAGAACGTGATAAGCCTGTATCCTTCCCTATTTTGGGAAAGTGAGCCGTAAGGTAAACCCATAGGGGTGCAGGTATAGGATTGTGGAGAAAGCGAATGCCATCTTGTAATGAGGTGGATAAGGGTTGAAACATCACCCTACACGAAAATGGGCAGACTTCCACATTAGGTAATTCTTTTACAAGAAATTTTTAGAACTTTTTAAAGTAGGAAAGCAAATGAACGTAATTAAAATAACGTGTGCACCGACTGATAACAGTCAAGCAGATTGGAGTTCCATAAACTGGGACAAGTGTGAGGCAGCTATTAAAAAGCTACAGGCGCGTATTGTAAAAGCTCAAAAAGAGGGTAAGTTCGGCAAGGTAAAAGCTTTGCAGTGGACACTTACTCACTCGTTTTATGCTAAGTCATTAGCAGTGAAGCGAGTTACTTCAAACAAAGGCAAAAATACTTCAGGTGTAGATAAACAATTATGGTCTACATCACAATCCAAGTACAATGCCATTACAACTCTTAAACGAAGAGGATATACTCCCCAGCCACTGAAAAGGGTTCATATTAAAAAGAGTAATGGGAAACTACGCCCTTTGGGTATTCCGACAATGAAGGATAGAGCTATGCAAGCTCTTTATCTTATGGCTTTAGAGCCTATATCTGAAACAACAGCCGATAATTACTCATTTGGCTTCAGAAAAGAAAGATGCACAGCAGATGCCATCGCTCGTTGTCACTCTCTCCTTAGTAAATCTTATTCTCCGGAGTGGATTTTAGAAGGAGATATAAAAGGATGTTTCGACCACATTAGTCACGAATGGTTGCTGAACAATATCCCAATGGATAAAGTGATGTTACAAAAATGGCTAAAGAGTGGTTTTGTATTCAACAAGGAACTATTTCCAACGGATGAAGGTACTCCACAAGGAGGTATCATATCACCAACTCTTGCCAATATGACGTTGGATGGCTTACAAAAATTATTAGAAGACAAATACAAATGGGTTTCAAAAACAAATCGTTGGTACTGTCCAAAAGTAAGACTTGTAAGATACGCAGATGATTTCATCATTACAAGTGCAGATAGAGATGTATTAGAGAACGAAATTAAACCGATGATAGCTGAGTTTTTAGCTGAAAGAGGATTGACTCTATCAGAAGAAAAGACTAAGATTAGTAATATTAAGGAAGGTTTCGATTTTTTAGGTTTCAATATTCGCAAATATGGTGACACAGTGCTTACTAAACCAACAAAGGATGGTGTAAAGAAACTCACAGCAAAGGTTAAACAAGTTATTAAAGACAATAAAACCTGCACACAAGAGGAACTTATCATCAAACTTAACCCAATACTCAATGGATGGGCAAACTACTATAAGTATAGTGCAGCATCTGAAACGTTTAGAAAAACAGACCATTTAATTTTCCAAAAGGTGTGGAAATGGTGTTTAAGAAGACACGGTAATAAATCTAAATCGTGGATTAAGGACAAATATTTCCTCGCTATGAACAATCGACAGTGGAACTTTACAGTGAGAAAAGATACTAAAGATGGTATTAGACACTTCTCGTTAGTAAAACTTTTTGACACTAAGATTGGTAAATATCCTCAATTAAAGTGTGATGTAAACCCGTTTGACCCTCAATGGAACAACTATCTTGAAAAAAGAGCAGGTTTTAAAATGAAAGAGAGTCTAAAGGGACGTAGAACACTAATTTCGATATGGGAAAAGCAAAAACGCTGTTGTCCTTTATGTGATAATCCTATCACAAAGGAAACAGAATGGCGAACAATAAGAAAAGAAAACACAAAGAACTCTTATCTTCTCGTTCATGATGGCTGTTATAGAAATGTAAAACAAATAAAGAAGTAAAAATAATGAGCATATTTCACAAGAATATTGAATTACTTGAGCCGTATGCGGGGAAACTCGCACGTACGGTTCTTAGGGGGGAAAGAGGCAGTAATGCCTCCGACCTACCCGACG
>NZ_NSGJ01000091.1 GCF_002286775.1 Myroides sp. N17-2 | reverse complement strand
ACTCTCTTTTTTTTTGCCTTTTTTTAAGCGTTTAGGACGCTATTGTTTTGCAAGACTAAACTACGATAACTTTTTAGAAGTCAGCTTGCTGGCTTCTTTTTTTTTATCGGACAACAATGTTTGTTAATAGAAAAATCATCTCTTTTCTAATTTAACAAGCCCCTGGTCAGTAGCTAAATATAGATTATAGTTTTTATCAAAAGCCATATCTGTAATTTTAGAGGTAGGGAGCATTGAGTTTTTGCTGTGATAATTCTCCCAAGAGTCTTTCTTTAAATCATACCTAATAAGCCCTGCATTAAAAGAGGCAATCCATAGAATATCATCTTCGTTGTCGTAAAGTACTTTAGTTAAAGAAGTATTAGTAGCGATTCCTGAGTTTTCTAAAGTATATTTAGTATAGCTTCCATCTGTACGATATATGATGAAATCCGTATACATTTCTTCTCTCTTTTTGGCTTCAAAATCATATAAGGATAAAAAGAAATTTCCTTTTTTATCTTCATCAAAATTGGTAATGGTTTTCTTTTTTATAATAGAGGGAAAGGAATCAGAAGTAATTGGTTTATTGTGTTTATCCATTACAATAGTTCCACTAGAGGTACCAATCCAAAGTCTGTTATTTGAATCTCTTTGTGTAAGATAAATATCTGTTGAAGGAAGTTCTTTAACTTTACTTTTATTTATGAAATCCCATTTCTCATTTTTATAGATAGCAACTCCTTCAGGTGAGCTCACAAAAATTTCTTTAGAAATAGGATCATTACTCATTGTTATAACGTATGTTTCTTTGGATAGACCAGTATTGTGCTTTTGCCATTTATGCTCTTGTATAGAGTATATTTGTTTATTACCATATAACCAAACTATATTATCCGCATCAATTAAAATTTGTGAGTACCCAGACTCATTATCATTAAAAGGATCATTATATTGAATTTCTTTAAATTCTTGTCCATTAAAAGTTAATAGTTCAAAATTGGATATTAACCAAACCAATCCAGAATTGTCTACAGCAACTCCCATGATGTTATTATCTAACAGATTAGAGTTTTTAGTATCCCAAACAGATATTGTGTAATTAGATAGATTTTCATTTTTGTATTGGTAGGTTTTGTTTAAGATCTTAGGGGCTGTAGGCTGATCATAGTTTTTTTCAAATTCAGTAAAATCTACTCTAACAATCTCACCAGATATAGTATTGTTTTGAATTTCAAAGACAACGTTTATAGAGGTTTTTAATTCTTTTTTACCATCTGTTATAGAAGGAGTCCACTTTTTAAACTTGTTTAGTTTTTTAATTATTTTTGTTGTTACTGTACTATTTGATTCATCTGTGTGACTTATAACACAACCTGTTTTATTAGGAGCTACTAAAACCTGAAACCCTATTCTTCCGTTAAGCTTATTTAGATCTAACTCTTTGTTTAGCTCTTGTTCAAGTTTCGTAAAAGCTTTTTGATCATATCCAGCTAATGTATCACCACAGTCAAGGCAGAATCTATCTATTTTACAGTTTTCTACTTTTACAGGGTAGATATATTGCCCGTATGAATTAATTCCTAATAGAAGTAAAGAGAACAATAGTGTTTTTTTCATTGTTGATTAGTTGTTTTTTATATAAATAAGATTAACCTATATTTATAGGGTATTACCTAGTAAATATAGGCTACTAAGATAGTCATTCATAAAATTTGTGCCTAGAAGTAAGGATATAAATTTAGATATAACAAAACGTAGATTATATAAATTTCAGCTTATTACATGACAAAAGTATTGATCAATTTATTTTTAAGTCAATAGAGGATTATGTTACTGATAAAAGATTGAATAAATTAGCCATTAGCTTTTATTTTATAGCATATATTGGTCAGATGGCTGTTAATAGTTCAGCTTTAGAAGGGGCGATATTAGGAAGTGCAGTTGGAGTTGCAAGTTGTTGCGTTTAAGATACTGGTGCTACTCTAAATCGGATATATATATTATGATCATAAATGGAACCTTATTAAATTTGGAGTAAATGGAGCTGATTTAAAGAAGTGTAAAAAAATGTATCCTGATGTACATTTTAACCTCTCTGATTAAATATCAAAATTTAATCCACATCAAGGTGAATGATATTTATACTCTTTGTATTACCATAGTACAAAGACATAGTATATAAAAGGTATTGTTTGTCCCCTCTATCTTGTAGATTTTGAAATAGGAGAAAAATTGGCTTGTCTGGATTAAAAAAGTAATATCAAATGAAAAAAATTAGAAGATTAGCTTTTTGGTTTACAAGAAGCGGAGAAGATTATACAAAAACTATATCAGAGCATTTTTTTAGTATTCAAAACCTATATACAAGGTTGCTCAACGAGGTATATGATGGAAGTAAAATAGGTTTCTTTAATTTATGTTATGTTGACCCTGTTTTTTTTGATACACATCCCGAATATCCACGTAATGGTGCTTTTGGAGGAGGAGAGCATCTGCAATATTATGGGGAGTTTGATATTGATGCTTTTTTTGAATTAACAGAAAATGAAAAGAAAAGGTTACTATGGGAAAAGGTTTATTTGTGGATTAATGAGGTAGCAAAGCAAAAGAAAAATCCCAAATTGGCTGAAGCGAACCATTATGCTTATCACAAGGGAATTCAGCTAAACCTGAATGCGGATTTTAAAAGGGTGGAGAAAGAAATTATCTTTAAAGATAAAGTGTGTGAGGCTGCTGTTTGGATAAACTTTTTTGAAGACTATATGTCTGCTAAATTTTCTATCAGTGATAAGGGGAAAGAGGTATATGCTTATGAATTTCAAAAGGCTGAGAATGGAATAGAATTCTTTTTGGATATGTTTAAGAAAATTGAGCAGAAAGGAAATAACGTTATAGTAAAAGGACATTATGATGTTGATTACCTTCCAAAGAAGTTTGATTTAGAAGAATTAGGTATGTATAAGTAAAATGTTGGCAATAAGTAAATAAGATTGCTTCAGGGGTTTGAATTTGTGTAATTTGATGGATTAATCTCAAAAGTTGTGTGTGAATTAAAAACTACAGATCTTTGTAATGATAAATAATAAACGTGGAAAACTATATTGAGTTTATAAAAATGATTTTACCTGAGTTTTTAGTAGAACATTT
>NZ_NSGJ01000090.1 GCF_002286775.1 Myroides sp. N17-2 | reverse complement strand
TATGTCTTTGATTTGAATCCAAGTTTGAAATTCAAGCCTGCATTTTTAGTTAAGACGGTATCAGGAGCTCCTGTGCAAGTAGATTTAACAGCAAATTTCTTAATAGTAGAAAGAGTTACTTTAGGTGCAGCTTATAGAATGGATGCAGGATTTAGTGCATTAGCAGGATTCCAAGTTAATGATGGTTTGTTTATAGGTTATGCTTATGATGCTGATACTTCTAAGTTGGCTAGATTTAATTCTGGATCACACGAGGTATTCTTGAGATTTGATTTGTTTAATAAATACAATAAAGTTACGACAGCTCGTTTCTTCTAGGGCAGCTTCATTTATAAAATAAATAAAATTGATTTATGAACAGAGTTATATTCAGAAATAGTAAAGTTATATTTTTTTCGTTGTGCTGTTTAGTAGCATTTTCTCAAAATAAGTCTGCGAAATATGGAGATCTTTTGTTTGAGCATTTATCTTTTAGTGATGCTATAAAAAGTTATGAGACTGCTATAAAAAGAGGAGAAACAAGTCAGGAAGTATATCGTAATCTTGCAGATGCATATTATAACAATGGAATGTATAAGGATGCAAATAAATGGTATAGTAAAATACTAAGTAGTTCTGAAGAAAAGTCTGAATTTGTATCATCTGATATTTATTTTAGATATGTACAAACTTTAAAAAGTGAAAGTGATTATACAGAAGCTGATAAAGTAATGGACATGATGGCTACTAAGTTTAAAGAAGATTTACGTGTAAAATTATATCTAGCAGATAAATCATATTTAAAGTCTTTACGAGCTAATCCAGGGGCATTTACAGCAACATTAATGGAACGTGTAAATACTCCATTTTCTGAGTATGGAGCTGCAATGTATAAAGGACACATAGTTTTTGCATCTTCACAAAATCGTACAGATTATTATCCTGCAATCCATAGTTGGACAAATGATCCATTTACTAAATTATATGCTGCACCTGTTTATATCGATGGGTATGTAGGTGATTCAAAACCATTCTCTAAGAATATTGAGGGTAAATTAAATGAATCAACACCAACTTTTTCTTTAGATGGACAAACGATGTATTTTTCTAGTAATAATAGAGACCCATTAAAAAAACAAGAAGGTATTATTAATGTAGAATTATATAAAGCAACGTTAGATAGTAAGAATAAATGGAGTAATATAGAAAAATTGCCTTTTAATGCTCCTAATTCTAAAAGTGCACACCCAGCAATTAGTCCTGATGGTAAGTGGTTGTATTTTGTATCTGATAGAGCTGGTACTTATGGTCAGTCTGATTTATATCGTGTTGAAATCCTTGGAGGAGGGGGCTTTGGAACTCCTGAAAACTTAGGTGATAAGATTAATACAGAGGGACGTGAAAGTTTTCCTTTTATTAGTACTAACAATATTTTATATTTTGCTTCTGATGGAAGACCAGGTTTTGGTGGTTTAGACATTTATGGAGTTAAAATAAGTGAAGATGGATCTTTAGGAGATGTTATAAATTTAGGGGATTCTGTTAATAGTAGTTACGATGATTTTGCTTTCTATTTAGATCCTAATTGTAAATTTGGTTTTATGACATCTAATAGACCTGGAGGAGTTGGTAAAGATGATTTATATTTTGTTAGAGAAATTGAGGGCATAGAAATGGAGCTTTATCAGAGTATAAAAGGTAAAGTATATGATATTTTAAGTTCAAAATCTATTTCTGGAGCTAAAGTGGTATTATATGATACGAATCATAAAAAAGTAGAAGAGGTTGTCACAGATGAGTCTGGTATGTATGAATTTATTGATAAAGTTTGTTCTGTTGGATATACTGTGGGTGTTGATAAAAGTGGCTATAATACAATAGAACTTGGATTGCCTGCTCTTAATAAATCTACTGGTGTTGAATTAGATTTTGGTATAGAAGGTGGAAATGGTAGTTCTATAGAAGGATTAATACCAGGTGTTGAGATTAAAGTGGGAGATGATTTGTTTAAAGTTCTTAAATTAAATTCTATATACTTTGATTTGGGTAAATATAATATACGTCCTGATGCTGAAAGAGAATTATATAAAGTATTAGAAGTTTTAAGAAAGTATCCTAATATGCGTATTGATGTTAGGTCTCATACTGATGTTTCTGGATCAGACGGTTTTAATTATTTACTGTCTCAACGACGAGCTGAATCAACGATGAATTGGTTAGTTAGTAGAGGGATTAATAGAAGTAGATTAACAGGTAGGGGCTTTGGCTCTTCAATGTTAGTTAATGAATGTTATAAAGGGGTTCCTTGCCCAGCTTATAAACATCAAGAAAACAGAAGAAGTGAATTTGTAGTTGAAGATTTATAATCTCAAGTAATTTATAATTAAAAACCTCAGTTTTACTGAGGTTTTTTTATTTGTAAACAATGTGTTATTTGTATATAAAATCTTTTTAATGTGTTTTATTTCTTGTATTATGATATTTTTGTAGTTAATAATTATTTTTTTAACTTGATTTGTGGTTTATAGTGTAATATTTTGTAATAATTACTTTGTTGTTTTTTAAATTGTTAAATTTGTTATGAATTGGCGAGTGGGAGTATGCCATTAGTTAATAATAAATGCTATAAAAGAGAATCTAAATAAAAAGTTGTTTATGAAAAGAAAATACCTGAATTTAAAAAAATTAATGTCAGTTTTTATATTGGGATTATGTTTTACAACACAGGCACAGGAGACTAGTATTAATTTATACAATAATGACAAGATTTTTGTTAGTCAGAATGAGGTGCTGAGCGTGCAAGGTCGCTTTGAGAATGGAAAGTTAGG
>NZ_NSGJ01000009.1 GCF_002286775.1 Myroides sp. N17-2 | reverse complement strand
GCTTTCCAATTCTCTACATGAGAATACATTATTTCTTGTTTGCTCATCTATTTATTATTTCAGGCAAACTTACTATCTTACATTAGACGATGAAATATGTAGTTGGTCGGGTGAATACGTACTAACAGCAACATTAGGAGTACAGCCTTTCGTAGGATATTTAACAAACTATGCTAAAATGCCAGAAGGTAATTTAGACAATATCCAAAAAGGGTCATTACAAGTAAAAGGAAACGGTATCAAAGCATATGGAGAATGGGTATTCCAACGTCTTCAACTAGGACGTACTTCTTCACCTGATGATGGTATCTTAAGATACACGATTAACCCTGATGGATCATTAGTAGAGTCAGGTAGAATAACAGGAATGTCATCTAACTTCTATGTACACGATAAGACTACAGGATATTATGCTGATGCAGGAAGAAGCCTATTGAAATTACAAATATTCAATCCTTCTACAATGCAACGTACAGGTGAAATAGACCTATCTGCAGTAGAGGATAAAAAGGCAGAATACCAAGCAGTAGGGACTAACTTTATCGCTGCTAAGGAAGGTAAACTATATGTAGATATCATCACAGGAACTCAAAAAGGAAAAGGAAATGGAATGACTGACCCTGCTAGAGGATATGTACAAATAGCAGTTATCGATATTGCAACAGCGAAGTATGAAAAGACGATAACAGATACGCGTATTAGCTTCGTAGGATACCCAGGTAACGCTAACCAAATGTGGAGTACAGGAGAAGATGGAGCATTATACATCTGTTCTCACGGATTCGGAGTGGATGGTTCTACTAATGGATCAGCTATAGTACGTATTAAGAAAGGTACTACTGATTTTGATAATAAGTGGATCGTTAATGTAAATGATTATATGAAAGATGCTACTGTAGGTTCAGTGACTGAAAAAGGTGGTAAACTATACACAGCTTGGGGAGATAAAGCATTTGTTTATGGAGATATCTTAGAGACAGCTAACTTCACATATTACGCTTTTGATAAAGAGAATATCGCTGCAGGACCTAAAGCAGTAGAGGGAATACCTGCATCTACTTATGCGTTCCAAGATGCTCAAGCGATCTCGACTATCGACGGTAAAGTTTACTTCCGTGTAGTGGATAAAAAAGATTATAACGGATACTATGTATTAGGATCTGATAATGTAGCTAAACCAGCGTTTAACATCGGTAAAGGTGGTAACGTATGGGGATTAGTGAAACTAGTGAAGTAGTTAAAAATATAGTTTAACCTTAAATCTGCAGATAACGTTTAAACGAGAATGAATAGTACAAAACAGAGCAATATTAGTGATTAAAGCACACTATAGTGTGGTTTTAGAGCTAATTGAAGCTATGTAAAGTAGAATTCATTCGCAGCAAATGGTAGTTGCAGATTTGAGGTTAAGTTATTTAGAACTTGACACGTTGAGTTCGATCGTAATAGTAGAGGAGTTGACTTCTCTACTATTACTTTTTATATGAAAAGGGAAAAAGGGAGCAGGGAGCGTAAGGGCCCAACATCATCACGCTGTCGCGGATTTGCAATCCGTGACGTGCATAAAAAAACAAAACTATGGCAACAGACAACGTGCTATGGCGTATCGTAAAACCAGTCAAGAAGAAGCTAAACTTTGCTATGGCTCTTTCTGTAGGTTCTACGCTATTGACGATAGCCAATTTAATTATATTAAGTTATTTAATTAACGCCCTATATACAGGAGATATCACACAGTTGATGTACCTATTCGGAGCGATGACCGTATGTGTAGTCATCAGTTATGTACTACGCCTAAAGTCATTTGATGTATCTCATTATGCAGCCTTTGATCTAGAAGCTATTTTGCGCAAGGACATTAGTAGTCACTTGGCGAAGTTACCACTGGGGTTTTTGACTGAGACGGGATCAGGAGCATTGACTAAGATATTAAATGAAGACGTAAGACTACTACACGGATTTGTAGCAGATAGTACACCGTTATTTGTGCGTACGTATGCTTTCCCGATAGTGACTTTAGCAGCCTTATTTTGGTTTGACTATAGAGTAGCCTTAGTGTGTTTAGCTATTCTGATCATCGGATTAGGGTTCTTAGCCTTGGCAATGAAAAACAAAACAGAGGTAACTCACCAATTTAACAAAGCAAAAGAAGACATCAACGTAGCCGTTATTGAGTATGTACAAGCGATGCCTGTCGTACGTGTGTTTGACGGTGGGGAGAAGTCTTTTGTGCGTTATGAGAATGCCTTACAGCGTTATTTATCGATTATCACGCTTTGGTTTAAAGAGAACGGATTAAATGCCAAGCTGTCTATGTTTATCCTTAATCCACTACCTACCTTTATCATTCTATTGGTGTTGGGGACATATTGGTTTCAGGATGGGTCATTGTCTTTTGTATCATTTGTCGCTTCGTTATTATTGGGAACAGGAATGATCGAGTCTATCTTGCCTTACCGCAGTTTGACTAATGTGATTTCAAGAGCAGCGATTAGTTCTAAGCGAATAGAAGAACTAATGGAAGTAGAGCCATTAACATCATTGGGAGAACAAGCATCAGTAAGCGATACGACTATTGAGTTTGACAAGGTGTCTTTTACCTACCCAGGTAGAGAAGACAAGGCGTTAAACAATATCAGTTTTACTGTTAAACCGAAGACCTTTACGGCGATTACAGGAGCATCAGGAGCAGGTAAGTCTACTGTCGCTCGTTTATTGCCACGTTTTTGGGATGTAAGTGAAGGACAGATTAAACTAGGGAATACAGACATTAGATCACTTAAACCTGAGGTATTATTAGATACTATTTCTTTTGTATTCCAAGACAACTTTATCTTCTCAGATACCATCGCTAATAACATTAGAATGGGAGCAGAAGAGGCAACATTAGAAGAAGTGATGGAAGCTGCTAAGGCGGCACAGATACACGACTTTATTATACAGTTACCTGATGGATATGACACCTTGGTTAAAGAAAGAGGAAACAACTTCTCAGGTGGACAAAAACAACGTCTAGCTATCGCAAGAGCAATATTGAGAAACAAGCCTATTCTTATCTTAGATGAGGTGACGTCGTTCTCTGATACAGAGAATGAGTTGCTACTTATGCGTGCGTTTCGCAATCTGATGAAGGATAAGACAGTCATTATGATCGCACATAGATTAGAGACTATCAAGAATGCAGACCAAATCATCGTGATGGATAAAGGAAGCATTAGTGAAGTTGGAAATCACGAGGAACTAGCTAGTAATAATGGTATCTATCACGCGATGTGGCAATCGTACACACAAGCGCGCAATTGGCATATTAAATCAGATAAATAATAGAGATGAGTAAAGCACAAGTAAATAAGAGCAGTTCTTTTATCGGTATATTATCTAACCTGATTAAAGCAGCAGGGCCGATGGGAGGTCGACTGCGTATGAGTTTAATATTAATATTAATGTCATCTGTATTTCAGGGGGCAGCCTATACTTGTTTCTATCCTATCTTTATGAATTTAGGAAAGGGACAGACAGACCAAGTATGGTTTTATATATGGATAGCCTTAGGCTTTGTCGTTATCAGTGCTATCTGTAGATGGATAGGACAGGATTATGATTATGCAGGCTACTCGTCTAAAGCACAGTATGAACTTCGTAAAAGACAAGGGGAGAAGCTTAGAGAGATGCCACTAGAGTTTCTGTCTAATAAGCGCTCAGGAAAGTGGAGTGCTATCATTAGCAATAATGTCGATGAGGTTATCTCTTATACGATCACCGTATCGAGTCTGATGATGTATGGGATTATTACCCCGATATCAGTTGGACTAATGACATTCTTTTTTGATTGGAAGATAGCGATTGTTATCTTGATATTGTTTCCTGTTATTATTCCTTTGTACCGTTGGCGTAAACCTGCTTATGACAGAGGAATGTACTACCTAAACGAAGTACACTCTGAGCTAAATGCAGAGTCAGTAGAGTTTATCCAAGGACTACCTGTATTAAAAGCAAGCAATGGGATAGACCGCATCGTATCTAGGTTAAACAAGAGTATCGACAAGGTAAGAGAAGTACAAATATTCGGACACGGCAAGGGGAGTACGCCTAACCTTATCATTACGTCAGCCTTAGAGATCGGGATGTTAGTCTCACTAGGACTAGGTATCTTATTTGTCCTAAAAGTAGACAGTAATATGATGGTGATGACTGCGTTAATGATCATCGTGATTCGCTTTTCAGAGTTGATCTCTAGTTTCGTGCCAATGACGATGATATTCAGTCTTATGGAAGCGGGGTATAAGCAAATCACCGCAATGCTTACAGCACCTATCTTAGAAGTGAATCACCCTCAACCCAAACCTACTTCATACGAAATAGAGTTTAAAGATGTTGACTTCTACTATGAAGATGGGAAAGAAAAGACCTTGTCTAATATCAACTTATCGATTGCGCCCAAGTCTATTGTAGCTTTAGTAGGACCTTCAGGGTCAGGTAAAACTACATTGGCACGAATGATTATGCGTTACGCAGATTGTCAGAAAGGGAGTATCAGTATTGGTGGAGTTGATATCAAAAATCTAAAGCAAAACGACTTGCTGAGTATGATATCTGTTGTCTTCCAAGAGGTGTACTTATTTGACGATACCATTGGTAATAATATCCGTATGGCTAAACCTACCGCTACACAAGAAGAAATTATAGATGCTGCTCAGCGAGCACAGTGTCACGAGTTCATCAGCCAATTGCCTAAAGGGTATGATACGCCAATAGGTGATATGGGGAATACACTATCAGGAGGAGAACGCCAACGTATTTCTATTGCTAGAGCCTTGCTTAAGAACACACCAATCGTTATCTTAGATGAACCAACATCTTCTTTAGACTCTCTTAGCGAGCTAGCTGTACAACGTGCAATAGACGAATTAGTCAAAGAAAAGATAGTAATTATCATCGCGCATAGACTATCTACAGTACGTGGAGCAGATAAGATATGTGTGCTAGAGAATGGTGTAATCGCAGAAGAAGGAACACACGAAACACTAATCGCTAAACAAGGCAAGTACAATGCCCTATGGCAAGCAGAGAAGCAAATAGAAGCACTATTTTAGATGATTTACTACAGTTTTGACTTCTTTTTTATTGTTTGAGTTTTCTTGTTTACTTTTTTGATCAAGCAAAAAAGTAAAATAAACTACGCGTAGCGCACTAAGTAATTTTCGAGTTATACTTGACATAGCATACTTAAAACTAGAATATATAAACAAGGTTAAGAACAGATATTTAGACTCATCTGACGAAGTTTACCCCAAATTAACTTCGTTCTTAACCTGAGTTAAACTCAGAATAAGTGATAGACATATAAACGAAAAGGCATTATACAAAATAGGTCTGAATTAGTGACTAAAGCATACTATAGTATGGTTTTGGAACTAATGAAAGAGATATGAAGTAGAATTGCTTTGTAGTATTTGGCTAACGCTGATTATGGGTTATAGCATATAGTACACAGTATTATATGCTTTTTTTTATATCGTTATATTGCTACACAAACGTCTCCCGACTTTGCGTTATTTATCAGCATTCTTTTTCTTTGCCCAATGCCTGCCCATTGCGTGCAGTGTTGTTGCTGAAAGAAGCTGTCTGAGCTAGAAACCCCCAAGCATTCCTCACGTATTTAGCAATAATTGGCTAGACTGATAAAGTGTGGAATGTGTTTGTAGACACTTACAATACCTTTAATATATAGCCACAATCAATATCCACAAACCCTATCCGTGTGCTATGTCATTCTGACGACAGGAAGAATCGCATCCTATATGTCCAGACAGTAGCCACAATATATATCCTCAAACTAAGTCATCTCGACAAAAGGAGAGACCTCACTTGAAATTCCAGACAGTAATCCCATTCTAAGTACCTAATGGCTGAAAGCCAACAATTCCTAATTCGTAATTCCTAATTCGTAATTATAATTATTTTCCCGTATTTTTGCACTTTAATTTTTATTGCTTTATAGACAAATGCCACAAGAATTACAATTACAAGTTCTTCCAGATGTTGCAGCTACGGCTGATTTATTGACACAGTATGTTGCTAACCAATTAAAATGTTCGGCTTCGGACATTAAACACATTACTATCCTTAAGCGATCTATCGATGCGAGACAACGCAGTGTAAAGGTCAACCTAAAGGTAGAAGTATTCTTCGCAGACGAAGATGTCGTACACAGACAAATCCACTTTCCCGAATACAAAAACGTAAAAGACGCTCAGCGTGTTATCGTAGTAGGAGCAGGCCCCGCAGGTTATTTTGCAGCCTTGCAGTTAATCGAACTTGGCGTAAAACCAATCGTTATTGAAAGAGGAAAAGATGTACGTGGACGTCGTCGTGATTTAAAAGCGATCAACATAGACCATATCGTAGATCCCGATTCTAACTACTGTTTCGGAGAAGGAGGAGCAGGTACTTACTCAGATGGAAAGCTATATACTCGTTCTAAAAAACGTGGTGATGTCAACCGTATCTTAGAGTTATTAGTAGCTTTCGGCGCATCACAAGATATCTTAGTAGAAGCACACCCACATATCGGAACCAATAAACTGCCAAAGATTATGCAGGATATGCGTGAGAAGATTGTGGAGTTCGGAGGAGAAGTATTATTTGAGAAACGCGTAGTTGATTTTGTAATAAAAAGCAGTGAAATAAACGGAGTAATCTTACACAACGGCGATGTGATCGAAGCGAAGAAAGTAATCTTAGCGACGGGACACTCAGCACGTGATATATACGAATTATTAGACCGCAAGAATGTATTTATCGAAGCAAAGCCATTTGCTCTAGGAGTGCGTGCAGAGCACCCACAATCCTTGATTGATAAGATACAGTACTCTTGTGACTACAGAGGAGAGTTCTTGCCTCCTGCGCCTTATTCTATCGTGAAGCAGGTTAATGGACGTGGGATGTACTCGTTCTGTATGTGCCCGGGGGGAGTTATCGCACCGTGTGCCACAGCCCCAGGCGAAGTAGTGACGAATGGATGGTCACCGTCTAAACGCGATCAAGCGACAGCCAATTCAGGTATCGTAGTAGAGTTGCGTTTAGAAGACTTTAAGCCATTTGAGAAGTTCGGTGCCTTAGCAGGTATGGAGTTCCAAAAGGCAATAGAGCAAAAGGCATTTTTACTAGCAGGCGAGACACAGCGTGTACCTGCACAGCGTATGGTAGACTTCTCTCAATCTAAGGTGTCTGAGTCTATCCCTAAGACGTCTTACGTACCAGGGACTACTTCGGTAGAATTAGGACAGGTATTCCCAGGTTTCTTAACGCAAATTATGAGAGAAGGCTTCCAAGAGTTTGGCAAGTCAATGAAAGGGTATTTTACGAATGAGGCTATCTTACACGCCCCAGAAAGTAGAACTTCATCTCCTGTGCGTATCCCTCGTGAGGACTATACTTTAGTACACCCACAGATCAAGGGGGTATATCCGTGTGGAGAAGGAGCAGGATATGCAGGTGGTATTATCTCTGCCGCTATAGACGGTGAGAAGTGCGCTATTATGTGTGTGGAAAGCATGCAGTAATTAATTAAGAATTAGGAATTAAGAATTAAGAATTTGTGCCTTTCAGGCAATAGGTGAAGTGGACTGTAACTAGAACTACCCCGGCTTTCAGCCACCCCTCCCATGGGAGGGGAATGCTGTGTGTGCAGACTGTGTGTCAGAGGTTTGTTTGACCAGTATGTCTTTTCGGTTTGTTTTTCCGGAGCTACTATTCCCCTCCATTGGAGGGGTGCCCGCAATGTCATTAAGTTAGTATGTAATACTTTGATTATTAGTTGTTTATATTTGTTTTTTATGATTAAAATCAGTATATTTACTTGATTATCAAGTAGTTAATATGCATCGAAAAGAAGTGAAGAATATTCTGATAAAGCTTCAAAATGAAATAAATTGCACTTTCTTAAAAGAAGAATTTTCAATGAAAAAAAAAGATTTTACTAGGAAGAGAAAACTAACATTCTCAAGTACTATTTTATTTTTGATTAACTTTCTAACAAGAAGTTTATCACTCGAAATAGAGAATTTTATAAAGTATATAGGGCAATATAAATCTGAGCAACAAGAATTCAGTAAAAGTGCTTTTGTACAAGCACGTAAAAAAATTAAACCAGAAGTGTTTATCCATTTAAATCGTGTGTTAATTGCTGATTTCTACACAGATAACAGTGCTGTTAAAACCTTATTAGAAGGTGATTTCAGAATTTTATCTATGGATGGATCAAGGATAACTTTACCTAATACCCAAGCGTTGGAACAAGAGTATGGCAGGACAACAAATAATTCTGAGGTATACATTGTTCAAGCGAAAGCTTGTGTATTATATGATGTATTAAACAAAATTTGTTTAGAAGGAATATTATCTCCTGTAGATATTGGAGAAAGAGCACAAGCTATGCAACTTTTGCAGTATTGTAAACAAGGAGATTTATTACTTTATGACCGTGGTTATCCTTCTTTTGAGCTAATTCACGAACATATTCGATTAGAATTAGACTACTTAATGAGGGTAAAAGTAGATTTTAGTAATGTTGTAAAAGAATTTGTAGCAAGTGATAAAAAAGATATTATAACAGAAATAAGCCCTGCACAACATAGTAGTCATAAAGGAAAATCATTTACCAAAGATTCTGTCTTGAAAGTAAGACTAATAAAGGTAATTTTATCTACTGGTCAAATAGAAGTTCTAATGACCTCTTTACTTGATTTACAAAAATATAATAGCAACATTTTTAAAGAATTATACTTTAAACGATGGGGGATAGAAACATATTATGATGAACTAAAAAACAAACTTAGAGTTGAAGATTTCTCAGGTTATTCTAATCAAAGTATTCTCCAAGACTTTTATTCAACCATTCTAGTCAGTAATATTCAGTCGTTAATTATTGTAGAAATAAACAATGATTCAATACGGAACTCTACAACCAAATATCAATATAAAATCAACACAGCTTTATCGTATGGTTTTCTTAAAGATCGAATATTAGGATTACTATTTTCTCAAAGAGATATAGACGAAATTCTTATAGAAGTGAAGAAACTCTTTAAAAAAAATCTTGTCCCAATAAGACCTGATAGATCAAATCATAGGAATATTAAAAAATATAAAGGAAGAGTAAAGCCAAAAGTAACTAAGAATCAAAAAGATACTATTTGATTTTAGCTTAACTTAATGACATTGGGGGTGCCCGCAGGGCGGGGTGGTTTACTACGTACAGTAGCCACGACGGTAGGGGCGTATCACTATACGCCCACATAAAACATCAATGATGTTTTTCTAGCACCTGTCTTGTATCACACAATGTATTGACACGACGGTAGAGGCATATCACTATACGCCCACATAAAACATCTACAAGATGTTTTCTTAACGCTCTGTCCTGTGTCACACAACGCATTGACACGACAGTAGAGGCGAATTGCAATTCGCCCAAGAATTAAATATACAAGCCTAATTACGAGAGTAGTTAGGCTTTTTTATTGAGGTATTTATATGTCATTAATAGACGGTTATATAAAATAGTATAAATGTTGTATTTTTAAGGACTGTCTAAAAGTAGTTTTTAACCAAATAATTATGAAAAGAGTATTATGTGTTTTATTCCTTGCAATTTCACTAATGAGTTGTAATGCTAAAGAAAAGGAAGTTGATTTTAAAAATCTTCAAGAAAGAAATGGGGTGTTTTATGAAATCAATTCAGAACAGAGATTTAATGGCATCGCAAAGAGCTATTATGAGAATGGGCAGTTAGATGTAGAGGATAGATATGTGGATGGTGTGCTACATGGCTTAACTAAGGGGTTTTATAAAAATGGAAAGCTAAAAGCTGAGGTAGATTATAAGGCAGGAAAGATAGACGGAGTGAAGAAGAGCTATTACGAGAGTGGAAAGCTACATACTGAAGCAGATTATAAGGATGGGGTGCTAGATGGAATGATTAAGGGATATTATAAGAATGGACAATTATCAGATGTATCAAGCTATCAGAATGGAATAGAAAATGGAGTAACAAAGGGGTATGATGAGAATGGTCAATTAAATCTTGAAGCAAATTATAAGGATGGTGTATTAGATGGAGTAATTAAGCAGTATTACACAAATGGACAGCTAAAATATGAAGTACATTACAAAGAAGGATCACTTCATGGAACAACTAAGGGATATGATGAAAATGGAAAACTAATAGGAGAAGCAAATTATATATACGATAAGTTAGATGGATCTGTTAAGAGGTATTAACGAGATGATTTGTTATATAATATACAAGCCTAATTACGAGAGTAGTTAGGTTTTTTTTGTGAAGTTCACTTAGGTTTTAAGGAGTATATGGAAAACCGTAAAGAACTGAATGATAAGACAGATATATTTGTTGAGTATAACCACTTAACCTAAAACATTAGTCTTATGAGAAAAGCCTATCTATTAATATTGATGCTATTGTTAGTATCTACGAGTTCTTGTGTAGTTAACTATAATACAGTCTACTTGGATAAAGATGAATTATTTCAGAGTTCTTTAGATGAGGATTATAGCATTGTTAATATACCTGCAGGATCTATGGTTTACTTAAATACCAAACAAAGTAAAGGAGGATACTATAAAATTAAGTACAATAATAGAAAATATTGGACAAAGGATTTCAAGTTTTCATTTACTCCTAATTATGGTAAATCATCTAGTTATAGTAGTAGTTCCTCAAGCTATAGTAAGCCTGTTCAAGTAAAGGGATATTATAGAAAAAACGGCTCATATGTCAGTCCTCATACAAGGAGTGCGCCACGTAGAAAGTAAAGATAAAAGTCCTAATTATGAAAGTAGTTAGGCTTTTTTTATGGGGTATACTCAAGGTTTTAGGGAGTATACGGAAAACCGTAAAAAAATAACAGAGTTGTTTATTATGTTTGTATAAACAACAAAAGAGGATATTATGGAGCAAAATTTTCAGACAGGAATGTTTATTAATTACTTAAATATGAAAACTAACTATGCTGTAATTTTATATGGTAATTATGGTATTGGTAAAACATATTTTTATAAAAAAATTTTGTCTCCCAAAATTGAGGAGACAGATGTGTTAGGAGGTAAAGGTGAAAAATATAAACCAATACATATTTCATTATTTGGAGTAAAAAGTGTTGAAGATATTGAAGTAGCAATAATTGGTGAGTTGTACCCATTAATGAAAGCAAATAATAGAAGATTAGCTACAAGTGTTGGAAAGACTTTACTTAGAGGTTTTTTTAAATTAGGTCAGTTAGGTGATATAGATAAATACTTAGAAGATTTTAAAGCTATTGACGTTGAAAAACAAATTGCAGAAAGACTTTCATATAAAGAATTAGTGTTATGTTTTGATGATCTTGATAGAAAGCATGTTGATTTTAATATTGGAGAGTTATTAGGGTTCATTAATAGTCTTGTTGAAAATGAAGAGGCGAAGATTATTTTAATTGCAAATGAGGAAGAGTTAAAGGGTGAACAGGATTATAGTAAAATTGTAGAGAAAGTTGTTGGGATTACAATGCAATACAAACAAAACGTTAAATTAGTTTGCAAAAATATTATTACAGAATTATATAAAGAGAATTATGTTTCTTATTTTGAATATTTGAAAGGCAATGCAGAGTTAATTGTGTTTTTTATAGAATTAAATAAAGGTAATTTAAGAAATTTATTATTTTGTATTGAGAGTTATAAAAGTGTTTTTGATTCAATAGAACAATTTTTTAATAAGAATAAGGAGTATTTAATCGCAAAAAATGAGATTATGGATGCTGTTTTTAGATTCTCTTTAGCTATCATGATTGAGTTGAAATTAGGATTACTGACATTGGAGAAAGCTGAAAGTATAATTGGAAAGAATTATGAGTTAGATAGAGTTTTAAAAATTATAAAAAAAACTGAAAAAGTAGAAGAATCGGATTATATTGAAAAGTTTGGAGAGAAATATTTCTCTGACACTAAGTTGTTTCGTTTTCCAAGTATTATGTGTATAATATTTGGATTGTTTGATTTTAATCAAAAGGATTTTAAACAAGAAATTACACAACATTTTACAGATCTGATAGAAAAAGATAAAGAAGAATATAAAGTGCTGAACAAGTTAAAGTATTATGAATGTTTAAATTTAGATGATAAGCAGTATGAAGAATATACTGAAAGTATGTTGAAGTATGTTGAAGAAGGGAAGTATGAGCTATTAGATTATCCTTTGCTATTTGAGTATTCAGTTCGCTTTAATAATATTTTGAACTATAGTTTTGATACTTTAATAGATAGATTTAAAAAAGGGCTTGAAAAAGGGAAAAGTAATTTTAGGGCAGTCGAAGATTATATATGGGAAATAAAACATGGAGTTAGGTATTCGGAATTTCCAGAAGAAATGGAAAAGATATTAAGTATTTGTACAAGCGTGAATAACGCTATTTTTTGTAAACAGAGTAAAATAGAAAAAGAAGAAGTTTATCAGTTGTTCTTAAAGGATTTTGATAAGTATATGGAAGAAGTAAGCGCAATAAATAGTAAATGGAATATAATGCCTTATTTTGATTATTTTTCAAATGAAAAGATGTTTAATAGATTGGTAAATCTGAATAATTCAGATGTTTGGGTGTTTATTAGTTATATTGAGAGAAGAATGTCAGTAATAAATAGACAAAGTAATTTAAAAGATGAAAAGATATTCTTTAATGAGTTTTCATCGTATATTTTAGATAGAAAGAATAATAATGAAATTAGTAAAATAAAAAGATTTGTTTTAGGGAAATTACATAAAGTTTTATAAAATAGTAGAATTCAGGAAATGACAGAATCAGAATATTATAAAGTTAGTAAGGATAATAAATGTTCAATGCGTTGTCCTATATTAAATTATTGCGCTAGACGCGCATATACTATATATTTCTATTCAGATTATAGTAAGGAGGATTATAATAATAATGTAATTACTACATTACAAAAAGATGGAGTTATACCGTTGGATTTTAATGAACATAGAATTTCTTTACAAGGCGAAGCACCTGAATGGAGTAAATCAGCTGATAATAGTAGTTTGTATTTTGAAAATATGTGCCCTGAAGTAAATTTGTTTGATAGTGGTAATTGGTTACCCTTTTCAAGGGGAATTGCTAGTACTTCAGGAATGTATGATAAGGAAGAAAAAGTGAAGCATAGAATATATAGAACTAAACATTTTTCGGAATGTCAAGAATATTCATACGTGAATTTTAATAGAATATTACAGAAATCAACTGTTGGAAGAAAAAAGGCTGTTAGAAAAAACCTACCTGCAACTATACGTTTTGCTGTTTTAGAAAGAGATAAATATCATTGTAAATATTGTGGAAGAGGAGTTGAAGATGGTGTGAAATTGCATGTTGATCATATTTTAGCTGTATCTAATGGAGGAAGTGATAGTTTGAGTAATTTAGTTACTTCATGTCAAGATTGCAATTTAGGGAAAAGTAATAATAGATATTAGTGGATAGAGAGTTGTGATTTGTGTTTTTTAAAGAGTTAGTGTATTATCTCTCTAGTTTCCCTACCTTGTAATCTTATTAATAAACCAACCAAATTATGACTACAAATAGAACACGTACCTTCTCTTGGGAGGATCCTATAAAAGCATTAGAAGAAGCGAAGAAGTTAAATGGATATGACTACCTAATGAATGTACTCGAGGGTAATCTACCGATGGCACCTATTCAAAAGACTATATCATCACGACTAGTCTCTGTGGAAAAGGGGCAAGTAGTATTCGAATTAAGAGGAGAGGAGTTTCACTATAATCAGATAGGAACTGTACACGGCGGGACTATCAGTACAATACTAGACTCAGCCATCGGCTGTTCATTATTAAGTACCTTAGAAGTAGGGGAGAGCTTTACGTCTCTAGACTTGAAAGTAAACTTCTTGCGTAAGATAACTGCTGAGTCACCTGCTTTAAAGACTAAAACGAAGATTATTCACAAAGGTAAAACTACTGCTTACTTAGAATGTGAGTTAGTAGATGAAGAAGGTAAGCTATATGCGCACGCAGTTTCAAACTGTATGATCTTTAGATAATATAATAGCCCACTCCTCACTGAGTGGGCTATTTTTTTGCACTAATAATTCGCAATCAAAAGAACGCTGAATAACAAAAAATAAAATACCTTTCGATCTGTAAATTGCTAACGCTATGAAAGATATATTAAATGATGTTCGACAGACTTTACAGGATCATATAGAACCTGAGAGAGTGCTTATCTCTGACCGATTCTTTAAAGAGAACGAAAAGGCGAAGGTCTATGGTGTGTCTAAAGAGATCCTTAGTAAGATCGGTAGAGAGCTGTATAACGACCTTAAAGGGCAACCGAAGGAGGAAGTATATGCGCTGTGTAATGAGTTGTGGAAATCGCTTTATTTCGAAGAAGGGTATATCGCGTGTATATTGACAAAGAAACTACTGAAGCAGTATGAAGCAAAGGATATCAAACACTTCCGTCTTTGGTTAGAGAAGTATGTACAGAATTGGGCGAGTTGTGATACGCTGTGTTGTTCTACTATAGGACCTTTATTGATCAAGTTTCCAAGTGAGGTATATCAACTTACACAATGGGCAAGTTCTACTAACCGATGGATGCTAAAAGAAGCGTGTAGACTACATCAGGAAGAGGTGTATGACTTCATTATGGAACATAAAGTAGTGATGCCTCGTACTACACTGCGTTATGCTATCGAAAAGATGCCATTTGACCTAAAGGCTAATGCGATGAAGAGGTAGGGATTTATAAGCTTATTAATGCTATCAATGTATAGAATATCCAGTAGAGACACAATACTTTGTGTGTCACATCATACATATCACCTTATACATCGAAGTGCTTATTAGGAGGGTACTTTACCTTAGTTCTTTGTAAGGGTATTAGGTTGAAGTAGGTCGTGTTATACGCTACGCGGCTTCTTCTTTTACTTTTTTGCTTGATCAAAAAAGTAAACAAAAAAATCAAGGCTTTAACTCCTAAGCGGTCAATTACGGCACAAATTCCGAAACAAAATGAACTCCCTTCGGTCACTTATAAGATTTTAAAACCTTTAAAAAATATTAAGTTTTAAATCGTTAATCACTGAACACCAATAAAAAAATAACAACTCGGTGAAGTAAACAGAATTTTGTTTCTAGGAATTAGCACCTATTGACACTCGTTGACTAGCTTAGGCCGTTAGGGACTTCGTAAGAATACTTTCGGTTATATAGTCTACTCCATAAATCACTTCGTAAGGTTATTAAGCTTTTAACCGCAGTCTAAAACCGTTAACTGTACACCGCCAACCGTCCACCATTACTCCTATAATATTTTAAAAACAAAATTTATCTTTTCTAATTTTAGAACTACATTTGATATACCTTAAATTTGTAAACAACGTTTAAACGAGAATTAATTGTACAAAGCAGAGTAAGATTAGTGATTGAAGCGCACTGTAGTGTGGTTTTAGAGCTAATTGAAACTATGTGAAGTAGAATTTATTCGCAGTAAATGGTAGTTGCAGATTTAAGGATATAGACTAAACCAATCCTTATTTATGATTCCAATACAAGATTTACTGTTATTCGCTATGGCAGCTATAGTGCTAGCGATAACACCAGGACCTAATATGCTTTACCTGATCTCTAGAACGCTATCTCAAGGCAAGAAAGCAGGGCTTATCTCACTGATGGGAGTGATGAGTGGGTTCTTGTTTCACATTGTGTTAGTGTCTTTTGGGTTGACAGCTATTTTATTTACCATTCCATATGCCTATGCTATTTTAAAGTGGACAGGTGCCTTGTACTTGGTGTATTTAGCGTTCCAAGCCTTAAAACCAAACAGCAAAAATATGTTTGATGTAGAACAAACTATCAAGACTGATTCTCCACGTAAACTGTTCTCTATCGGTTTTTTGACTAATGTATTAAACCCTAAAGTAGCAGTGTTTTACTTGTCGCTATTCCCTCAGTTTATAAAGCCTGTATATGGTTCTATCTTCTTACAAAGTTTGACATTGGGGACAACGCAATTGGTAGTGAGCTTTATCAATAACCTATTGATTATATTATTTGCAGCGAGGATGGCAGCATTCTTTCAAAGACAACCGCTATGGGTAAAGATCCAGAAGTGGTTTATGGGAAGTGTATTGTTATTCTTAGCCTTTAAAATGGCTATTTCAAAAGGGAAGTAAGAGAGTTTATTTGATTAAAATATTAAGCCTATCTATGTATTAGATGGGCTTTTTTTATTGTTTAACATAATTTTATTAAATTATAATCATTTTGTATATTTGTCTTGTCTTTGTATGAGTTTTAATATAAGTTGAATAACACGCTATTAAAATCCATTACTTGCCTTTGACAGGTTAAGACTAATAAAATATTATAATTTATAAATCAAAATTAGTATGATAGTACCAATGAGTACATATTACATCATCATAGGTGTAATAGTAGCAATAGCAGGTATACTTTATCTGTTATTTAAAAGACGAAATAAGGGAGGAATAAGCAGTGTAATTATGATCGGAACAATTATCTTATTAGTTGTTATCAATCTTAATGTACCGAGGTGCTTAACAGTAGAAGCTTGTGAACAGTATACAGAAGAAGTAATCTTGTTTCCTACTACCTTAGGTGATGCAAAAACGAGTTATGGTAAATTTACTTATATCGTTAATAATTCGGAGCAACCACTAGGGCTTGAGTATGTATATTACGGTTCGAATGTAGCTAAAGATGATGAGGAAGACGTATTGATTATGCCTAAAGAAGTACAGAGAGTTAAGGGAATTACTATAGATTACTTATTTACTGAACCCGAAAATACAGTCAGTACAAAATCAGACGGAGTTACTAAAACACATCTTTTATGTTTGAGCTTAGAGGATTTTATGGAAGAGTCTGAAGAATAATTAGACAATCTTATACACAAAAAGGACACTTTCACGAGTGTCCTTTTTGCATTTTTAGTGAAGTAGTATTTGTAAAGTTCTGTTAATGTTTAAGTTCACTTAGCTTAGTAAGGTGAATGCTTAAATAGTTGATGTTCTTTGTTTAAACAGTTTGATTGACTATAACTGTCATGTTTTGTTGTGTTTAGCCTTTTTTGAAAGATATACTTTAAGTGAATTTGTCGGGTTAGTATTAAACCCAGGTTAGGCAATAGACATATAAACGAAAAGTAATTATACAAAATAGGTCTGAAGTAGTGATAAAAGCATACTGTAGTATGGTTTTAGAGCTAATGAAAGAGCTATGAAGTAGAATTGCTTTGTAGTATTTGGCTAATGCGTAATGTGGGTTAAAACAATTTAACCACAACAAAACTTTATAATTATGATGAAAAGAGTGAGTATAGTAGCCTTATTACTATCTGCATTCAGTTATGCACAACAACCCTTAAACTTAGGATTTGAAGAAGTGATTCATGGAACTAGCCAACCATTGGATTGGAAAGTTAAAACAGGAAACGATGAAAACTATAAAATCAGAGTTGATAGTGACGCTAAAAAAGGTAAGAACTCTTTACTGATAGAATCAAAAGAAGGTAGTCAAGAATATGCTACTGTTCAATACCATATTCCCAATAGGTACAATGGTAAAAAAATGGTAGTTACAGGTTTTATCAAAAGTAAGAATGTGAAGGGGAAAGCAGGGATAGCATATAGTCTGAATAGACAAGATAGAATGCTTACTTATTCTGCTATGATAGATAATGCTGTTAGTGGAACGACTGAATGGACTGAATATCAATTAGAATTAGATCTACATCCCAAAGCAGAAGCGATAGTATTAGAGTTAGCGCTGTATGGTGAAGGACAAGTATGGTATGATGATCTTAAGGTGTTTATCGATGGAAAGAACATTGAGGAGTTAGAACCTAACGCACTCCCAAGAGCAGTAACTGACAAAGAATTTGATAATAGCTCTAACTTTAAAGTAAACAGTTTAAGCCCTAAAGAAATAGATAATTTAGTGGCGCTAGGCAAGGCTTGGGGGAAGCTAAAATATAGCAACCTCAAGATAGGTAATGGTGAGTATAATTGGGACTATGAGCTATTTAGAGCTTTGCCTTTAATACGTGATAAGAACTTTGATAAAAAACTAAAACAGTGGAAAGAGAGTTATGGAGAAGAAAGCAACTCAATACCTGAATACCATTACTATGTTGATTTTTTAAAAGGAAGTAATGCTTTTTTGATTAATGAGAAAACGTATGAAGATAGTAGTTATGACGATCAAGGATATCGTTTGTTAACCTTATTTCGCTATTGGAATGCCGTAGAGTATTTCTTTGCCTATAAAGATTTGCTTAAAAGGGATTGGGATGAGGTATTAAAAGAGTTTATACCACGCTTTTTGTTTGCAAAAGATGAGGTAGCCTATAAGTTAGAAATAAAAAGGATGGGAGTAGAGTTAGAGGATAGTCACGCTATTTTTGTGGATAAAACTGATGCTCTTTCAGGAAAATTGTATGGACCTAACACAGTGCCAATAAAAGTTGCGTTTATAGATGATAAACTAGTAGTAACTGAGGTATTTGATAGCTTGTCTAAAAGTTCAACTATTCAAATAGGAGATGAGATAATAGAGATAGATGGAAGGCAATTAGCTGATGTAGTTGAAGAGAGGATTAAGAATGTCGTAGGGTCTAATAGGTCTTATAGACTAGCTATTCTAACGTATTCTATCTTAGTAACTACTAAAGACAACTTGCCTTTAGTATTAAAAGGGAAACAAGGTACCTTCTCAGAAAATACGAGTACAGTAGCTAGTACAAGTATTAATCTTGCTGATAAGCCTAGGTATAAGTCAATGCAAGAGTTTAATGGTGATATTGGCTATATTCATTTAGAACAACTAGAGAAAGAGGATTTAGATACTATTAAATCTAACTTTATGAGTAAAAAGGGGATAGTTATAGACTTACGTGGTTATCCAGCAGATTTAGCCTTAAATAGAACCTTAGTTCCTTACTTTCTATCTCATAAAGAACCATTCGTAAAGTTTACGGCACCTATTACAAGCGAATTAGGTAAGTTCGAATTAAATGAAAACGTATATGTAGGATCTGATAATCCCAACTATTTTAAAGGAAAAGCTGCGTTGTTAGTTAATCATAGAACTATGAGTCATGGTGAGTTTATGACTATGGCATTTCAAGTACTACCTAATGTTAAAACCTTCGGGACTCAGACAGCAGGTGCAGATGGTAATGTGGTACTCCTAGATTTGCTTAAAGGTGTTCAAGTGTATTTTACAGGAATAGGTACTTTTTACCCTGATGGAAGACAGACCCAACAGGTAGGAATACATATAGATGAAGTAGTTAAACCAACTATTGAAGATATACGAAGTGGTAGAGATACTAGTTTAGAACGAGCTTTAGAGTATTTAAGAGAGTAATTAGACAATCTTATACACAAAAAGGACACTTTCACGAGTGCCCTTTTTGCATTTTAGAACTATTCAGTAAAATTATTTTTACTTTTTTTAGTAATATTTATAAATAGACCTTAATGTTTGTTTTTTGAAATAAATCGAAGTGATTTAAGGCTGTTTTGAGTCAAAATAAGCTTAAATAGATACTTTTTTGACTGTTAGGTAAAGTTGAGGCAAATCGAGTATAGCACTAGCTTCAGCCTAATGACGTGCTCTTGATAGGAAGGTGATTAGAGTTGTAAATGTTAAAAATATTTTAGACTGATGTTAGGTGTATTGATATTTTTATATTTTATACTGTATTTGTTTGGTTTTTATTGTGATAAAATGGTTGTTATTTGATTAAAATGTAAGTTGTTGTGTATTTTTTGTTTGGTAATGTTAAATCAATTTATATCTTTGACCTATAATTCCGAAAGTAAAATGAGAAATTTAGTAAGCATTTTAGTGGTCCTAATTATTGTGATTGTGGTAAACACATTTGCACGGGAGCTGCTATGCTAATTTTTTCTATCTAGAGATAAAGAATATTTGAAGCCTCCCATAACGGGAGGCTTTTTTTGTTTATAGTATTAACCTCTATAGCATTGAATATCAAATAGGTCGAAGAGAACATAACCAAAAACTAGAAATATGAATGTTTTAAACAAATACAGCCGTGTAATCACACAAGATCAAACACAACCTGCCGCACAAGCTATGCTCTATGGTATCGGGCTTACGGAGGAAGATCTAGATAAAGCACAGGTCGGTATCGTTAGTATGGGGTATGAGGGCAACACGTGTAATATGCACTTAAACGACCTAGCTAAGCAGGTGAAACAAGGGGTGAAACACAGTGATCTAGTAGGGCTAATCTTTAATACCATCGGTGTAAGTGACGGAATATCGAATGGTACAGAGGGGATGAAGTTCTCATTGGTATCTCGTGATATTATCGCTGATTCTATTGAGACTGTAGTGAGTGCACAGTGGTATGATGCTGTTATCGCTATCCCGGGTTGTGATAAGAATATGCCAGGGGCTATTATAGCGATGGGAAGGCTTAACAGACCGTCTATTATGGTCTATGGAGGAAGCATCCACTCAGGTAAGTACAAGGGAGAATCACTAAACATTGTCTCTGCTTTTGAAGCATTAGGCAAGAAGTTTAGCAACTCTATTTCGGATGAAGATTATAAGGGGGTGATTAAGAATGCTTGCCCAGGAGCAGGAGCTTGTGGTGGGATGTACACCGCTAATACGATGGCATCAGCGATAGAAGCATTGGGAATGAGCTTGCCTTACAGTTCTTCTTATCCTGCCTTGAGTACAGAGAAGAAAGAGGAGTGTCTACACGCAGGAGAAGCCCTAAAGAACTTGTTAGAGAAAGACATAAAGCCAAAAGATATTATGACACTAGAGGCTTTTGAGAATGCGATGACGATGGTTATAGCACTTGGTGGTTCTACTAACGCTGTACTACACTTGATCGCAATGGCTCATTCAGTAGATCTAGAGATTACGCTGCTTGACTTTCAGAAGATTAGTGATCGAGTACCTGTATTGGCAGATTTAAAACCAAGTGGAAAATACCTAATGGAAGACTTGCATAAGATAGGTGGTGTACCTGCCATTATGAAGTATTTGTTAGAGCAGGGGTTACTACACGGAGATTGTTTAACAGTTACAGGCAAGATTGTTAGAGAGAATCTAAGTGATGCAAAAGACTTAACTGCAGGGCAAGACGTGATAGTGGATTTGACTACTCCGATTAAGGAAAGCGGACACTTACAGTTCCTATATGGAAATCTTGCTGAGCGCGGCAGTGTAGCGAAGATAAGTGGTAAGGAGGGGACGTTCTTTAAGGGACCAGCCAGAGTGTTTGATGATGAGTATGCAGTGATCACAAGTGTCTCTGCTAAGGAAGTACAGCCAGGAGAGGTAATCGTGATACGCTATTGTGGCCCTAAAGGAGGCCCGGGAATGCCCGAGATGCTTAAACCCACTTCAGCTATTATGGGTGCGGGTCTAGGAAATAGCGTAGCCCTAATCACGGATGGTCGTTTCTCAGGAGGAACACACGGCTTCGTCGTGGGACACGTCACACCTGAAGCTTATGATGGAGGAGCTATTGCCTTAGTGGAGAATGGCGATATGATCAGTATTGATGTAGAGAATAGGAGGCTTGATTTACTAGTGGATGCAGAGGTATTAGAAGCTCGTAAAGCAAAATGGCAAAGACCTGAACTAAAGTTTAAAAAAGGGGTATTGTATAAATATCTAAATAGTGTAGCAGACGCATCAGAAGGATGCATTACAGATAAAATTAAGAATTAAGAATGAACGTCACGGATTACAAATCCGCGCCAGCGTGATTACGTGTTTGTGACGCCATAACGGTAGGGGCGTATTACTATACGCCCACCTACAACATCTTTAGATGTTTTCATCATATCACGACATCACGACATCACAACATCACAAAAAAACAAATTATGCAACAAGAACAAATAACAGGAGCACAGGCGGTAATATCTTCTTTGTTGTGTGAAGAAGTTCAGACAATATTTGGGTATCCGGGAGGAGCTATTATGCCTATCTATGACGCACTTTATGACAAGATGAATGAGTTAGAACACATCTTAGTGCGTCACGAACAAGGAGCAATACACGCAGCACAAGGCTTTGCACGAGCATCAGGTACGGTAGGAGTAGTATTTGCTACTTCAGGACCAGGAGCCACTAATCTGATCACAGGACTAGCAGATGCTTATATTGATTCTACTCCTGTAGTATGTATCATAGGGCAGGTCGCCTCTAAGTTATTAGGGACAGATGCTTTCCAAGAGACAGATGTGATTGGTATTTCTATGCCGATTACCAAGTGGAGTTATCAAGTGACGAAAGCCTCTGAGATTGCACCGACTATCGCTAAGGCATTTTATCTAGCTAGGTCAGGAAGACCAGGACCAGTGGTTATTGATATCACGAAGGATGCGCAGTTCGAGCTGACTACTTTTAAGTACGAGAAGTGTGTTGGGGTGAGAAGTTATAACCCGCAACCACAACCAGATTTGGCACAACTAATCAAAGCATCTGACTTAATTAATAATGCGAAGAAGCCATACTTGTTAATCGGGCAAGGAATACTATTAGGTCACGCAGAGCAAGAGTTAAAGGAGTTCGTAGAGAAGACAGGTATTCCCACTGCATCGACATTATTGGGATTAGGAGCATTGCCTAGTAACCATCCTAATTTCTGTGGTATGCTAGGTATGCACGGAGACTACGCTGCGAATATTAAGACCAATGAGTGTGATGTACTAATCGCTATTGGGATGAGGTTTGATGATCGGGTGACGGGTGATGTGTCTAAATACGCTACACAGGCTAAGGTCATCCATATTGATATCGATGCGGCAGAGTTAAATAAGATTATCAAAGCGGAACTACCCATACAGAGTGATGCCAAGGAAGCTTTGAGAACGTTGATCGGTTTAGTAGAGTCAACTACACACACTGCTTGGCTAGGAGAATTTAAACAAGGCAAAGTGTATGAACAAGAACAATTAGCCAAACACAGACAGGAAATAGATACAGATAAAATACTGATGGAGGATGTGGTGCAACTGTTGACGGAGATGACTAATGGTGAGGCAATAGTGGTAACAGATGTAGGGCAACACCAAATGATTACAGCTCGAAATAATAAGTATAATACTGCCAAAACGAATATTACATCCGGTGGATTGGGAACTATGGGGTTTGCACTACCTGCTGCGATGGGTGCCAAACTAGGTAATCCTAAACAAACAGTAGTTGCAATAGCAGGGGATGGTGGTTTTCAGATGAATATACAAGAGTTAGGGACGATTATGCAAAGTGATATTGCGGTGAAGATCATCATCCTAAATAATAGTTTCTTAGGGATGGTAAGACAGTGGCAGCAGATGTTCTTTGAGAAGAGATATAGCTTCACTGAAATGAACAATCCAAACTTCGTAGGTATAGCGCAATCCTATAATATAGAAGGCAAAAAAGTAACTCAGTCTAGTGATTTAAGACAGGCCTTAGAAGAGCTATTAACTCATCCGAAGGCATATTTATTAGAAGTAGTGGTAGAGAAAGAAGAGAACGTATTCCCAATGATTCCTACAGGAGCGAGTGTATCTGAGGTGTTATTAAGTTAAAATATGGGATAGATTGACAATTGTATAAACCAAAAGAAACTATGAAAGAAGAATTCACATTATCAGTATTTACAGAGAATAGCATCGGTATGCTTACGAGGATAGCTAATGTATTTACCCGCAGGCATATTAACTTAGATAGCTTGACTGTATCAGAGTCAGAAATAAAGCAAGTGTTTAAGTACACTGTTGTCTTTAAAAGCACGCAAGAGCAAGTCAATAAACTAATCGGACAACTCGAACGACTAGTAGAAGTTTTTAAAGTGTGTGCTTATATGAATGACGATATTATTTATCAGGAGCTAGCATTATATAAAGTCAAGACAGAGCTGATGTCTAATAAGGAAGTCGAACAGATTATTAGAGAGAGCCAAGCGAGAATATTATCTGTAGATAAGGAGTTTATCGCTATCGAAAAGACAGGGTATGTTGAAGAAATAGAGAGTCTATTCACGCAACTATCTAGCTTCGGGATACTAGAGTTCACCCGATCAGGCAGAGTAGCGATTACCAAGCCTATGAACTGTGAATTTAGAATTTAAATAGGGGGAACAGGAAACAGGGAACAGAAAACAGGGAACAGGGAACGGGAAACAGGGAGCAGGAAACAGGGAACAGGAACAGGGACAGGGAACGGGAACAGGGAACAGAAAACAGGGAACAGAAAAACAGGGAACAGAAAAACGGGGAACAGGAAACAGGGAGCAGGAAATAGACCATCTAGATAAGGTACAGACGCAATATTTTGCGTGTCACACAAAACAAGAAACAGCAAACGGGGAAACGGGGAACAGGAACAGGAACAGGGAACAGGAAACAGGGAACAGGAAACGGAGATGTTTAGGTAATTCGTTACGGTGTCTCGACATCACGACATCACATCATCACGACATCACAAAAAAACAAAAAATAAAAATCATAAAAAAAACTATAAAAATGGGACAAATCAATTTCGGAGGAACATTAGAAAATGTTGTAACAAGAGAAGAATTCACACTTGAACAAGCAAGAGAAGTATTAAAGAATGAGGTACTAGCTGTAATCGGTTATGGAGTACAAGGGCCAGGTCAAGCTCAGAACCTTAGAGATAATAAGATAAATGTAATCGTAGGTCAACGCAAGGACTCTGATAGTTGGAATAAAGCAGTTGCAGATGGATGGGTAGAAGGCAAAGACTTATTTGATATCGAGACAGCGTGTCAGAAAGGGACTATCGTGATGAACCTGTTGTCTGATGCAGGACAGATTCACACTTGGGATGCAGTGAAGGCAAATCTAACAGCGGGTAAAGCACTGTATTTTTCACACGGTTTTGGTGTTGCATTTCACGAGAAGACGAATATCATTCCACCTGCAGATGTAGATGTGTTCTTAGTAGCACCTAAAGGGTCAGGTACATCACTGCGTACGTTGTTTTTAAAGGGGTGTGGGTTAAACTCTAGCTATGCCATCTTTCAAGATGCAACAGGCAAAGCACAGGAGCGCGCCTTAGCAGTAGGTATTGCTATCGGTTCGGGTTATATGTTTGAGACGACTTTTGAGAAAGAAGCGTATAGTGATTTGACAGGAGAGAGAGGAGTATTAATGGGGGCTATCGCAGGTATCTTTGAAGCGCAGTATAACGTATTAAGAGCTAAAGGACATACACCTAGCGAGGCATTTAATGAGACAGTAGAAGAGTTGACACAGAGTTTAATGCCTTTAGTAGCCGATAACGGAATGGATTGGATGTATTCTAATTGTTCTACTACTGCTCAGCGAGGAGCTTTAGATTGGAAAGACAAGTTTAGAGATGCCACTACACCTGTATTTACAGAGTTATATGAGAGTGTAGCTTCAGGACGTGAAGCCGAAATCGTAATCACTGCCAATAGCAAGAAAGATTACAGAGCTAAATTAGAAGAGGAATTAAAAGAATTAAGAGAAAGTGAACTGTGGCAAACAGGTGTTGCAGTGCGTAAACTAAGACCATCCAAAGCATGAATCTATTAACGAAAGTATATCAAGCACAACAAAACATAGCGCGAGTCGTCGTGCAGACTCCTCTTATCAAGAATCTCAATCTAAGTGCGCTTTATCAAGCTGATATTTATCTGAAGAGAGAGGACTTACAACCCGTAAGGTCTTATAAATTAAGAGGAGCCTATAATAAAATCACCACACTTACTCCGGATCAAAAGTCCGGAGGAGTAGTGTGTGCTAGTGCGGGTAATCACGCGCAGGGAGTAGCCTTCGCTTGTCAGCAACTAGACATACACGCGACTATATTTATGCCTATTACAACTCCAAAACAGAAGATAAATCAGGTCAGATTATTCGGAAAGGACAAGGTGGAGATTGTGCTAAAAGGAGATACTTTTGACGCTTGTTTTGCTGAGGCAAGCCAATATTGCAAAGAGCATCAGGCTGTATTTATACATCCTTTTGACGATGAGGAAGTCATAGCAGGTCAGGGAACAGTGGCTTTGGAGATATTGCAGGCTGTGAAAGAGCCCATTGACTATGTATTCGTCCCTATCGGTGGTGGAGGTTTAGCCTCAGGTGTGAGTACTGTATTTAAACACCTTAGCCCTTATACTAAGATTATCGGGGTAGAACCTGTAGGTGCCGCATCGATGCACAAGTCAATACAAGCGAATGAGAACACGGCGCTAGATACAGTAGATACGTTCGTAGATGGAGCTGCTGTAAAGAGAGTAGGTGATTTGACTTTCGCTATCTGTAAGGAGAATTTGCACGAAGTGATTACAGTTGCTGAAGGGAAAGTGTGTACGACTATTCTCAAGCTTTATAATGAAGAGGCGCTAGTAGTAGAACCTGCAGGAGCTTTGAGTATCGCTGCCCTAGACCTTTATAAGGATAAGTTAGTAGGGAAGAAAGTAGTCTGTGTAGTTAGTGGAAGTAATAATGATATAACGAGAACGGAAGAAATCAAAGAGCGTTCGCTATTATACGAGGGATTAAAGCATTACTTTATTATCAACTTTCCACAACGACCGGGAGCACTTAAAGAGTTTTTGAATGAAGTATTAGGGGAGTGTGATGATATCACTTACTTTCAGTTTTCGAAGAAGAACAATCGAGAACGCGGACCTGCTGTGGTAGGCATAGAGTTAGCGGATAGATTAGATTATGATCTCTTAGTGGAGAAGCTAGAGAAACGCAAGTTTAGTTATCAATATTTAAACGATAACGAAGCACTGTTTACACATCTTGTTGGGTAGTCAATGTCTTAAAAAAAAAAAGGTTTTACATCGTTGTAAAACCTTTTTTTATGAATTGATGGTATCTCGTATACTTGTTTTATGAATTGATGGTATCTCGTATACTTGTTTTATAAGAAATGTATCTCGTAACCTGTTTAGTAAAGAGGAGAATGGATTAGAGTTCATTTTGAGTTGTTTGTAATTGATATTTTCATTTTGAGAATGATTGTAAAACGGTTTTTTATAAAAAAAAACAGCATATTGGTATTTATTACTTATTGTTAAAATTTTAACAAACAACTGTTTTTTGATGATTTTGTAAGTGCTGTAAACCTAGTGATAGCGTGACTTGCGAGGGGTTTGTTTGAGAGTTGTTCGGGGATTGTTCGGAGCTTCTTCGGAAAATAGGTGTTTTTTCCGAACAAGCCCCGAACAAACCACAAGTGAGACTGTATGAATGCTAGGTTTTAACTGTTTTTAGTGTGTTAAAATAGTTGTTAAAAAAATAAATAGAAATTTTTGTTGTTTGACTTTTTTACCTCTTTGATTGAAGTTGCTAGAGGTTTTTATTTGCTAAAGAATGTGCAAATTTTGAGAATACATATACAATGTAAGTATTTGTATAAAGGACAAATATACGGATTATAATGATAAGTTTATAGAGGGTGTATTGATGTGAAAAATACTTGTTAAGTTTTCGGTTGTATGTGGAGCATTGTGCCTATTAGATTTGTAGAAAATAACTAGAGATGACAGATTACATAAAATTTAAAGAATTGCATTATAGAGAGACACCTTTAATGCTTGGCAATGTTTGGAATGTACAGAGTGCACGAGTTTTTGAACAATTAGGATTTAAAGCGATAGGTACTTCTAGTGCTGCGATGGCTCATTCATTAGGTTATACTGACGGAGAGCATATGCCTTTTAAGGATTTATTATTCCTAGTTAGTCGTATTCGAAGCTGTGTATCCTTGCCTTTGACAGTTGATATTGAAGGAGGTTATGGCAATACGGTAGAAGAAGTGTTTTGTAATATCCGAGCGTTATCTCTTTTGGGAGTTGATGGGATTAATATAGAAGATTCTTATGTAGATAACAATACTCGTATACAAAAAGGAAAAGATGATTTTACAGTATTTCTAAGGGGTGTTCTCAATAGAATTAAAGAAGAAGGAATTGAACTCTTTGTCAATGTGAGATGTGATTCATTCTTGTTACAATCTTCTGCTTTAGAGGATGCTATTACTAGGATAAAAAGCTATCAATTATTAGGTGTGGATGGAATGTTTTTGCCTGGATTAACTAGTATAGAGGATATTAAAAAAATAAAAGAGGTATTAAAGATTCCTCTAAATATAATGGTTCTTCCTAATTTGCCTAGTTTAGCTACGCTAAGTAATGTAGGGAGAGTAAGTATGGGTAATTTTCAAAATGATTATATTATACCGTTTTATCTGAGCTTAATACTGAGATATTAAACAAACAATCTTTTAAAATGCTATTTGATAAAGAATGAATTTGACTAAAGAGATTATGTATAAGGCTATCGTTGAGAAAGATACTTGTTTTGAAGGCGTGTTTTTTACAGCTGTGATAACCACAGGTATATTCTGTCGCCCTTCTTGTACTGCTCGCAAACCAAAGATAGAGAATGTAGAGTTCTTCCCCTCAGTAAAACAGTGTATGGATGAGGGGTATCGTCCTTGTAAAGTATGTAAACCACTAAGCTATTTAAATGAAACTCCTGATGAGATTAGAGTCATCTTAGAAGAGCTGCGTCAAGATTCGTCCTTAAAGTTAAAAGATGTAGACTTAAAGAAACGTGGTATAGAGCCTAGTCAGATAAGAAGATGGTTCTTAAAGAATCACGGAGTTACCTTTCATACTTATCAGCGTACAATGCGTATTAACTTTGCCTATAAGAAGATAAAAGAAGGAGAACGTGTTGGAAATACAGCCTATGATATGGGATATGAGTCACTAAGTGGATTTAATGAATCATTTAAGAATGCATTTGGCGTATCTCCTAAATATGGTAAAGATCAGCAAGTAATAGACTTACAGCATTTAGAAACTCCATTAGGAACGATAGTAGTCTGCGCTACAGCTAAGGGAATTTGCCTTTTAGAGTTTGCAGATATTACAGGATTAGAAAAAGAGTTTAGTAGGCTTAGTAAACAGAAGCAAGCTGTAATATTACAAGGAGATAATAGTCATATCACTCACCTTCAAAAAGAGTTGGCAGTTTATTTTAGTGGAGCGTGTACTGTATTTACAGTTGCTCTAGATCTTATAGGGACTGAGTTTCAGCAGAAAGTGTGGTATGGACTTCTCTCTGTTCCCTATGGAGAGACGAGAACATATAAAGAGCAATCGGAATATCTAAAAATTCCTAAGAGTATCCGCGCAGTAGCCAATGCTAATGGGATGAACAGAATAGCTATATTAATCCCTTGCCATCGAATTATAGGTGCAGATAGTGGTCTGACAGGATATAGAGGAGGAATATGGAGAAAGAAGTATCTATTAGACTTAGAAAATAGAGATAGTAATATGAACCATCAATTAGTCTTAAACTTAGAGTAACTAAGTTAGTGTTTTACTATATCTATAAAAGGGTTTAAACTACCTTTTGTTGATTGATTACCTTAAATAATTAGCGAATTTAGCGATTATGTAATTGGTAACTAAACCCTTTGTTTGTCTAGTGTTAAAAGAAAGTTGAGTAGCCTAATATGTCTTGATTTTACTAGCTAAATGAGGTTTGTTATTTTATATTAGAGCCTTGTTAATTTTGTTAAAATAGAAGAGATGAAGAATTTATACTTTTTGTTTGTAAGTAGTTTGTTATTAATAGGGTGTGGTACTGCTGTTAGTGTTAAGAGAGCAGGGGCTAAACAAACACCTATCGCTAAAGCCCAAGAGGTAAGTGTATATTTAATGAAGGATTCTATACCTAAGGGATCTATTTTTATTGGTTCTGTTAATGTGGGAGATTCTGGTTTAACGAATGTATATGCTTGTGATTATCAGTCAGTCTTAGTAGATGCTCAGGTACAGGCTGCTAAAATGGGAGGTAATATGCTACAAGTAACTGAAGTAAAGATGCCTACAACCTTTGGAAGTAATTGTTATAGAATTAAAACGAATGTTTATCGCAATGAAAACTTAGTAGCACAACAAGTAAATGGAGATAGCAAGAGGGTAGATCACTTCTCTAATAAGAGATATTTAGGAGATAATGTAGACTGTGCTTATATTACTTTTTATAGAGGTAAAGGGTCTTATTCGGCTGATTCAGAGAAAGTATTTGATGGAATGGGGAATGATGTAGCGACCATAAAGAGTAATGACTATTACTCTTATCAGATAAAAGATTATGGTATGCATCGATACATCGCTGATACAAGAGGGCGTGTGTGGACAGAGTTACAAGTAGAGAAAGGGTATGAGTATTTTATGAGAATTAAGGTGCAGAATACAGGGACTAGTATTTTTACAAGATTAGCGATAATGCCTGTTGATATTGCAGAACAAGAGATCGAAATTATAAAGGAATACAACCGCTCTAAGAAGAAATAGACTTCGTCTATAACTGTAAAATAGCTATAATTATTAGCTAAAAGGTATCTGTAAGAATTGTAATTTAGGCACTATATAATTTGAGTAGTATGATAAAGATGTTTTTAAGTTCATCGTTCTGCGATGTGGTTAGTTTGTTCAAGGATTTTGCAGGGGAAGAGGTAGCAGGTAAAAAGGTGACTTTTATCCCTACTGCAAGTATCGTAGAGGAGTATGTAGGGCACGTAGAGAATGATAAGAAGGCTTTTGAGAGTCTAGGTATTATAGTAGATGTATTAGAATTAAGCACCGCGAGTAATGAAGATATTAAAGAGAAGATTACGTCTAATGACTATATCTTCGTTTCGGGAGGTAATTCGTTTTATCTGCTTCAGGTACTACAAGAAACAGGTGCAGATCTATTGATAAAAGAACAGGTCTCTAATGGGAAGTTATATATCGGTACTTCGGCAGGTAGTGTAGTGATGTCTCCTAATATACAGTATGTAGAGCTGATGGATGACAAGTCATTTGCTCCTAAGTTAGCAGATTATCAAGCGATGGGGATGACTGATCAGTACCCATTAGTGCATTACAGTAGTGAGCCTTTTGCGTCAGTAGCAGAAGAAGTGTACCAAGAATATAAGGATAAGTTGCCTTTAGTGTTGCTTAGTAATTACCAAGTTATGATTGTCCAAAATCAGGAAGTAAGTGTGTTATCTGTATAATTCAAAGGTTGTAAATAGAAGAAATAATATTAATCTTTGATATTGGTTAGTTTTTCTGGTTTTGTAATTGGTTAATAATTAATAGATTGCAAGTGTCAAAAAACTAAATATTAAGAAAAGTTGATGAAGTGCACAAAACTTATTTTTGTTGATTTTTTGTTATACATTGACCTTCATTGAGAGAGAATGGTTAATACTAAAGTGTTAGAAAAGTAAAAAGGCTACAGTTTATGTAGCCTTTTTTGTATGAAGTAGTGAGGCAGTTACTCCTTAAGTAACTGTCCTAATACTGTCTTTTTATATGTATCACCTATCGGGATAATCGCTTTGTCAATGTAGAGTCTATTTCGCTCTATGGTGTCGAGGTGTTGTTTGTTGATAATGTATGATTTATGTACGCGTATAAACTGTTGGTTTGGAAGTTTATCTTCCATTTCTTTTAGTGTACTTAGCGTGATAAGACGTTCGTTCTTTAGATGAAGTACAAGGTAATCTTTTAGCCCTTCTACGTACTTCAGATCATCAAATAGTACTTTGATGTGCTTGCCATCCGATTTAATGAATAAGTGGTTCTCTTGCTCTGTTTTGACAGCAGGAGTTAGTGGTACATTATTTTGTTCTACGATAGGCATTGCTTTTTGTATACTCTTAAAGAATCGCTCATACGTAATAGGCTTTAAGAGATAGTCGATGACATTATGCTCATAGCCCTCTAAGGCGTATTGATTATAGGCTGAGGTAATGATAAAGTATGTTTTTCTGCCTAGTAGGTTCATAATCTGTAATCCTGTCAATTCAGGCATCTGTATATCGATAAAGCACAAGTCTACTTCTAACTGCTGTAAATCCGCTAAAGCGGTTAGGGCAGAGGTAGAACTACCTACTAACTCTAGCTGGGGAGACTTCTGTACATAGTCACTTAATAGAGCTACTGCTAGTGGCTCGTCATCTAAGATATAGCATCGGATAGACTTCATAATTCGATCGATAATTTACACGTAAAGATATTCTCTTCTTCTGTAATAGTCAAGTTGTGTTTAGTAGGAAACTGCAAGTCTAATCGCTTGCGGATATTGGTCAAACCGATACCACTAGTCTTATCTTTATTATACTTGTTTGATTTGTTTTGAGTATATAACTCTAGGCGATTTCCCTTTTGTGTAATTAGTATTGTAAAGGGATGTTCTGTTTCTGTTAATAGCCCGTGTTTAAAGCCATTCTCTATGAAGGGCAGTAATAACAAAGGAGGAATTAGTAGATTGGGATTCTCTATGTCAATGGCTAGTTTTAGTTGTACCTCTCCTGCGATACGCATTTTCTCTAAGTCAATAAAGTCTTGGATATAGTTGATTTCCTTTTGAAGTTCAACGTTATTATGTTCTGTTTCGTAAGTCATATAACGCATTAGTTGACTTAGTTTATCTATAGCAGGGAGTGCTTTATCTGATTTTCGGTAGACTAGCGAGTAAATATTATTTAGTGTATTAAAGATAAAGTGAGGGTTTATTTGAGATTTTAAGAAACGCAATTCAGCATCATTCTTTTGCTCCTGTATGATTTTGTTTAATTGTAAGCTGCGTATTAAGTGGATGATAATATAGGTGATCGTAGCCATAGCGATAGGTATCATACTAAAGTAGATATTATCAGTTATATAAAACCACGCTGGTGTACCTGGGAAATAGTTTTGAAGCCCCCATATCCATACTGTGATTACTTGTTCTATTATAGCTCTTATTAGCGTAAAGAATACATAAGCGGCTAGTAATCCTAAAAACACTCTTTTCCACGTGAACTTCTGCATTACTCTAGGCATAATACACAGATAATGGAAGTAAAAGACAGTGACAAAGATTATCACAAAGGTGTTGTTAAATAAAGAAAAGTCTGTAAACGTTACCAAATAAGGAGCATTATAATCTAAGTGAACATAGCGTGCATAGATTAAGAATAACCATAGGAATGCGTGTAAACGCACTTCTTCTTTTGTTGATAATACTTCTATAGGCTTCATAAATAATGTTTTTGTAAAGCTATTAAAACTTCGCTTTCTATTAAAGGGTGTTGGTCGGATAAAATAAGGTGTTGGTCGAAAAAGAAAAAAGAGTAAGTATGAAGTACCGCATCTTTGTCCTGTAATCAAAACAACATCACAAAAAAACAAACCAATTATGAAAACTAAATTATTCAGCTTACTTGCAATGTGTTTAATGGGAGGGCAAATTGCCAATGCTCAAATAAACGAGGACTTAAGATTAAATAAGCGTATCCCTGTGCTTAATATGGGAACGTTCCATATGGGATATACCTCGGATACCAATAAGACAGAGTTCGATGAGAACAACGCTAAGAATAAGGCAATGGTTCACGAAGTGGCAAAAGCGATAGCGGAGTTTAAACCTACAGTAATCGTATTAGAGCAAAAAGCGAATACGATGGAAACTTTAAATGCACTATATCAAGCTTATCTAAAAGACCCTAATATAAAAATAGTTGATCCTAATGAAGTTCACTTGTTGGGATTCGAATTAGGGAGATTAGCAGGAGTGAAGAAATTATACGGTATAGATTATAGCAAAGGATATAACTATATGGTGAATAAGAATATCCCTGAGTATAATGACAAAGCAATATATGAGGATTATATGAATGTTGTGTTAAGACAATTAAGAGCTAGTGATGAAGCAGGGGATGTAAGAAAAATGCTATATAACACCAATACAAAGAAATCATTAGATGCCTATATCAATCTAAATGCGGATATGCTGACTCACGTATCTTCTCCTGGTAAATCTGAAGGAGCAGATGAGACGGCTAAGTACTATCACAGAAACCTGATTATGTACTCTAACTTAAATCAGATACCATTAACAGAGAACGATAGAGTATTTATCTTAATGGGGTCATCTCATACAGCTTTCTTTAATATGTGGTTAGAGCGCAGTCCTAAATATGAACTAGTGAATACGTTAGATTATTTAAAAAAGTTTAAGTAAACAAGGGACAGGGAACAGGGAAACAAGGGACAGTGAACAGGGAAACAAGGGAACAGGAAACAGGAAACAGGGAACAGGGAACAGGGAACAAGGGAACAGGAAACAGGAAACAGCGATTTCACGACATCACAACATCACAAAAAAAACAAAAAAGGGACATCACAAAAAGAGTTGATAAAAATACGTTAGGCTACTCGGAGCAATCTGAGTGGTAATAAAGAAGCCCTCAGAGATGAGGGCTTTTTGCTTTTATGTTATTTATGACTTAACGATCTTAGCGACTGATACAGTAAAGATACCATAGTTGTCGATTAGCATATTTTGTTTAAATACGCTATTGTAAGCAAATAGTTTATCTAACTCATACTGAGAGCGACGACGCATCACCCAATCAGTATCTCTGTGACTCTTTAGAACAAAGGCAATCGTCTTAAGTTGAGGATGCCAAGGCTGTCCTGTATAGACGATGCTACTGTTATTCATTGCTATAGAGCTGATTCCCTTAATGGTGTTACAGATCATATCATTGTCTTCAAATAATTCGAAGATACCAGAGATAATTGTGATATTCGGTTCGAAGTTGAATAGTGGATACGTATTCGGGTCAAAACAATCATAGTTAGTAAAGCGAATACCTGTAAGATTATGCTCTTTAATATACGCTTCACCGACCTCAATATTAGAGCGTTTAAAGTCGTTAATCACTATCTCTGCATCGGGATACTTAGCTTTTATATCAAATAGATAGTTACCTGTACCACCTGCTACGTCTAATATTCTGATAGGTAGTCCTTGCTCTTGTAGTAATAGTATCTGTTTGTCTATCTGCTGTAATAAATGTACTTTTCGTTGGCGTATACCTGCCCATCCTATAGCATTTAGATAGTTCTTATCCATCATCTTACCAAAGCCTAGTCTACCTTGTGGGGTATTCTTATAAACATAGTCAAGAGATATCCCCGAGTCAAAGCCATATAACAGACCTAGACGCATTCCTTCAGATAGAGGACCGATAATACCTAATAGACTCTTCTGTATCTTATACGATAGAAGTTCGACAGTAGGGTATAGTCCAAACATCATTTTATAATATTCGTCAGTGGTAAACTTATCTGCTTTTAAGTTTATTTTGACCTTAGGAGCAGTGAAACTCTTATTCATAAACTTGGCAATATCTCGGTAAACTTGTTCACGTCCTTTCTCAAATAGAATACCGTGGAAGCTACCTTTAAGCATTTTGAACTCTCTCAAATCACTGCTTAGATTATGGAAAAAGCGCTGTTGCGTTTTGTTTTTCACAACATAGTCTTTCTCAGCGGCAAATAAGATAGTTGGGATAGTGATCGCTGAAGCATCCTCTACGATACGCTTTCCTGCATCAAGAAGATCAACAAGCATACGCCCATTAATAGACTTGGTAATTAACGGATCACTATCATAAGCTACTTGCTGATCTTTCTCGTGTGTTAGCACTTTAGATTTGACATAGCTTGTAACGATCATCTCGGGTTTTAACTTCGTTCCTAGTGCAATCATTTCTTTTGCAAAAGGCACATATAGTTTAATCTCAAAAGCAGGGGCTAATAACGCCATACCTGCGATAGGAATAGCAAAATCGTGTACCCAAGCACTTAGGATCACACCTGCGATACTATTAGCTACGACGAACGTATCGTGATAGTGTATTTGGTATTTATCGTTTAGATAATGTGCAAAGGCATCTAAGTCACGGACGTAATCCATAAAGTTAGGCGATACCTCTTGCTTGGTGTATCCGTGTCCTCTAAAGTCAAAACTAAATACGTTGTAATTAGCAAATGGTGCACTCTGAGCAAACTCAGCTAAACGCGCTGAGTGTTCGTGACCGCGGTGAAGGACAATTATCGTCTTCTGTCCTTCTTTGTAATTCCAAGCTCGATAAAATATTGACGCATCATCAAAGCTAGTGAATGTTCCTTCTATCATAGGTGTTTTTTGTTTTATAGCAATTTATTATAGTTTAAAGATAGCATTTTGATTAATAGATTGTATATATATCTGTGCTTCTTTTTTAGTGCACTGTGCACATTGTGAGTAAACTAATGCAGATACAGCCATACTTCTAGACAGCCCCATCGCACAGTGTATATAGATTAAGGTATCTGTATTTCTTGTATTATAAGTAGTGATAATATGTTGTACTATTTGAGCTAAGTACTCCTCATTTGCCTGTCCGATGTCTAGCAAGGGAAAGAAATAATAGGTAGCCTGACTTCGTATATAGGTATTCTCTGTCATTTCTGCAGACAGGTCATAAACGATGATATTCTTGTCTTGTGCCAAGTGTTTTTTAGCCTCCTCAGTAGACAGTAATGCCCCGATATATAGTTGAGGTAGCATTTCAGCAAAAGGAACAGGATTATAACGTCGATTCAACTTTCTTAGTATAACATACGTCAGTAGGTAAGGAAATAATAAGATGTATTTCCACCAAGCTATTTTACCCTCTTTATTCTTGATGAAGTAAACGTTGTTTTGGATATATGCTTTGCCTATGTAAATGAGGTTAAAACTTATCCACAGTAGAATTGCCGTAAAGGGATTAAACCAAATAAACGCAATCAGGATGAATAATGAAGCTAGGATAAAGTATACTAATCCCTTTTTGATATTGAGATACAGTCTATTCTCTTTGTTAGGCACAAAAAAGAAAATGAGCAAGCATACTATCACAGCTGTAAGTACATCGATACTGTGATGTTGATAGACAAATACCGTAGATAGCGCAACTAAAGTTAACCATAGATACAGTAGCACCTTTGTAAAATTGCTGAATCGGGTAGTCTGTTCTACTACTGTCATAAAGATTACAGCATAGGCTACGTGTAGAGAGGGAGCCTGATTATAATGAGTATCCCAAGCACTGATAAAATCAAAGAACACATCAAATATTCCAATCGTATGTGGAGGTCTATCAAGTGTAAACTGTATAGGAAAGGCTATAAACCCAATAAAGGCAACTAGTGTAACGAGTAGCATTCTCTTGGTAAGTACTCTTAGTTGCTCCATGGTGTCGACCCAATAAAACACCAATAAAAAGAATGGTGCGCTAGTGGCATAAGGGATAATCATCCACTCTACAAAAGGGATGTGCTTATCTATCGGCAGCACACATGACCAATCTAATGCTCGGAATACAGCATAGTATTGGGCAGTCATATAAGCGGTGATAAATACTATATAACATAGTATCATCGAGGTAGTACGTTGTTTAAAAGTGGGGGTTATTTGTTCTTCTGCCATTTTGCTTTTTTATGCATAATACGTTGTAGTAGTCCCTTTGGCAAGATTTGCAAGAAGCGGATAAGTCTGTACATATTCTTAGGGAATACGATAAGTTGTTTGCCTTTAGCGAGGTCAGTATAGATAATATCAGCCGCCTCACTTGGACTGATTACATATTGCTTTTTAGATAAGTCATCTTTGTTAAGAGCTAATAATCGAGGAGTAGCGACATAACCGGGATGTACAGTGACTATATGTATTCCTTTGTCTCTATAAGCGCGTTGATATGCTTTAGCTACAGCTACTACGGCTTGCTTACATCGGGTGTATATCGTAGCTTCTGTATAGTCTAAAAAGGTCGAAATAGAAGCAATGCACACTACTTTCCCTCCTTTATTCTTCATTAATTCTCTTGCTACTTCTAGCGAGTTAAGCGTAGCTTTGATATTGTTATCTATCATTGCATTTGTTTCTTGCCAAGAGATAGTCTCTAATGCACTGTCAGTATAGTTACCCGCCGCGGCGATGAAGAGATCTAATTGTCCTTGACTGAACTCTCGGGCAGCTTCATATAAACTGATAAAGTCAGTGGCATCTACTGTATATACAGATAAGTTGGCGTAGGTATTAAAGTGATGATCCTCTTTATATGGCATACGACTGCCTATCCCTACACGATAACCTTCCTGTAAGTAACGCTGTGCTAATGCCCATCCTATACCTGATGTACCACCTGTTATAAATACTGTTTTCATTGTTTTAAAGCATTTAAGACTACTTGATAGCCGTAGTCAAATTGTCTTAATATCTGTGTTTTACAGTCTTCTTTAGACACGGGAAGCTGTATCTCTAAGGCAAACTTTCTCCAATTAATCTTGCGACTTAAATAACCTCCTGCAAGCTTACTTCTCATATCACTAGTATCTAGTCTATTTGCCGTCACAGTAGCCGCTGTGTTTAATCGTGCATTACCACTATATCCAAATACTGCTCTTACTAACCCCTCTTCCATAGCTGAGTATGGAGCCTTGTGTTCTATCCATAACTCGTTACCTAATGTAGAGGCTAGTTCTGTTGGGATTAAGTCTATCGCTCCACCTAGATAGTGCTTCTCTTTATAAAAAGCAGGTGCCATATAGAACATATCTGATGTACTAATACGCATCGCTCTTAAAGGTTCTACATCTAGTAATAAGGAAGTGTCAGGGGCTACAGCGCTATTTGCATCCTCTTTATAGGTGTCGATATACTGATTTAAATATGCTACAGGTACTTGTCCTAAGGGAATAAGTGCTTTTCTAAAAGCTTTCTCTCCATTTCTCTTTTTGCCTGTCTTATCCGGAGTATAACATATTTCCGAACCTATCGTGATCATATCAGGAGATTCAGGTAGTGCCTTTATAAGCGACGGAAACTTACTGTCTAGATTCTGTGGTTGATCTACAAAGTACTTGCTAAACAAGTCAAGTAGGTAAGGAGCGTTCTCTTTCTTCTTACTGTGTTTGATACAGTAGTATGGCAGACGGTCTAAGCGAGTTTGATTAGTCAAGAATGTATTCATTGCTGCTGTAAGAAACTCGTCTGATACAAGGTATTCTCTTATCGCCTCCGGAGTATTAAAACTTCGGATAATAGAGACAGAGATACTCGCTCCACAAGTAGAGATGATTAAGTCAGGACGGATGTTATGCTCTACCATCGCGACATACATACCACAGTACATCACAAAACGACTTCCGCCACCTGAGAATACTGCTACGCGATTATAAGGTTTTACTTCAGCCATATTAGTGTTATATAAAATAGGGGTGTGGTGTAAAGTAGACTATCTACTCGATCTAATAAACCTCCGTGTCCGGGAAGTAAGGTGCCTGTATCTTTTACATTAGCTCTTCGCTTGACTAAGGAGAACGTTAGATCGCCTAAGAAACCAAGTAGACTAAGTGCCATGGCAAGTAGTATTGTCTTGGTTGTTATGGCTTCACTAAATAGTAAGTAGTACATCAGATTAAAGATAATAGTCGTCATCACCACTCCACCTATAACGCCTTCTACTGTCTTATTAGGGCTGATATTAGGGGTTATTTTAGTCTTGCCAAATAGTTTGCCTGACAAATACTGACTCACATCATTTAGTTCCATAGGGACTACTAATAAGATGAGGTATTTATACCCTTGTGCTTGTATGCCTATATAAAATAAGATAGAGATTGACAGCAGGTATAGCGTCATTATTACTAGATAAAACAGATACTGTCTATACTTAAGATATATAAAAGAATACATGATCATACACAATCCAAGTACTGTTAATAGATGCTCCTGAATAGGTAATTTATAAAGACTCAGCGCGATGATAACAGTCGTCAGAATAGAGAAGATACTTTTTAGTTTTCCTATAGGGATAGCGATAGTATAGAGTTCTCGTTGACCCCAATAGAGTAAGAAGAGTGTGAAAATAAGCAGATTAATCGGATGCAATAAGGCTATGGCAAATACCACAATGATATAACCCCACGTTTTGACGCGAAGTGGTACATCGGCAAACTTTCCTTCTTTAGTCATCTATTGTGCGTTTTTAAGTGCTTTGCGACACCTTGTTATAGTACTTAAAAGTAATAATAAATTAACAATGATAAATAGGTAAAGAGAAACTCCACTCATATTAACGTGTAGAAACATCAGTAAACCATATATTCCAAGGACTAATGCTCTGTCACTTTTGCCCATCGGTCCATCATAGCGTCTTTCTCTGCCTAGTACCTTGCCCATTAAACCTGCAAACTCATTGATAATACTCAGCCCAATAAATATGACGATTAGGTAAAGACTCTCACTTTGAAATTTCAATAAGGGAATGAATAATATAAAGTCAGAAAAGATATCACCTACTTCGTTTAGCAGTTCGCCTTTTTTAGAGGTTTGATTAAACAGTCTAGCCATCATTCCATCAAGCGCATTAAGTGCCATTCTAATTAATAGCCCTATTGGTAATAGCAAAAAGAAGATGTGATATAAATCTGCATACCAAAATAAGATGGCTAGAACTATAGAAAAGAGTATAGCGAATACTGTTATCTGATTAGCTGTAATATTTCTTCTGTGTAATGCATTAAGTATGGGCATTAGCGACTTCTGAAAGTATGGTTTTATTTTATAAACGGATATCATAAGCTCAGTGTTTTTAAAGTTTAGTTTTTTTTATAAAAAATGATATATGTTTGTTTTTTGTTGAAAATTACGTTGTATTTTATATGTTATTGATATGAGTAATATTATATTTTTTGCAAAAAAGTGATTTAAAAACAAATATTCTCTTTGATTATTTACTATCTTTAAACTGTAAAAGATTTTAAGTCTACAATGATTACTTACTGCAAATAGATGTATTGAATATAGCTTTAGTTAATTTTAAATCATACTACGGTGTGCTTTTCTCACTAATGTCTCTCCATTTAGTTTAATTTGTTTTTGTTTAGATAATTTCTGTGAACTTAAAAGACTATCAAAAATAAGGAACATATATTCTAATAACGCTTATTGCGAATAATTTGTTTACATAAATTATGAAAAATAATAGGTTAAAGAAACGTGTTTGGCATTTTTGTTGATTTTACATTAAAAAATAAAAGTAGTAGATGTTATCCTTCGAATACCTTTAAAAGATTAGTAAGAGCAGAGGCATAGTGAGGACAGCATAATTACTGCAGTAATAAAATTACTCGTATGGCAAGTAAATTAGAACCTATCAAACCCGTACCAGCGTTAATCGCGGTCGCAATCACATTAATTATTTGGTTTGTTATCCCTGTTCCAGAAGGCGTTAGTCCTAATGCGTGGCAGTTGTTAGCATTATTCGTTGGAACTATCGCCGCTATTATCGGTAAAGCTCTTCCTATCGGGGGAGTATCCATTATAGCTATTGCTTTAGTTGCTATCACAGGAGTTACTAATCCAGGTGACTCTAAAGCTGCTTTAGCAGATGCACTAAGTGGTTTTTCAAATGATCTTATTTGGCTTATTGGTATAGCCGTGATGATCTCTATCAGTTTAAAGAAGACCGGTTTAGGCTCTCGTATAGGATATTTCCTTATCTCTCTTTTTGGTAAGCGAACTATCGGTATTGCCTATGCGTTATCTTTTGCGGAGACTATTCTAGCTCCTGTGACTCCAAGTAATACAGCGCGTGGAGGAGGGATTATTCACCCTATTATGCGTTCTATTGCTAGTAGTTTCGGATCAAAGCCTGAGAGAGGCTCTACAGAGAAAATAGGACGTTACTTAGCGCTAGTAAACTATAATACCAACCCTATCACATCAGCGATGTTTATCACTGCTACAGCGCCTAATCCACTAATCGTGAGTTTGATTGTAGCAGGAACAGCGACAGGTGTGACAATAACGTGGGGAATGTGGGCATTAGCCGCTTTAGTACCTGCTTTAGTAGCGCTATTAGTTATGCCCTTAGTTATATATATGATCTATCCACCCGAAATTAAGAAGACTCCGGATGCTCCTAAGTTTGCAAAAGCACAACTAGAAGAATTAGGACCTATCTCTAAGCCTGAATATATCACGATGGGAGTATTCTCTATCTTGTTATTCTTATGGGCAGGTGTACCCGCTATGTTTTTTGGAGATGAGTTCGCAGTACAGCCTACTGCAGCAGCCTTCTTAGGGTTAGCTATTCTGATTATCACAGGAGTACTTACATGGGATGATATTCTTAAGAATACAGGAGCTTGGGATACTATAGTATGGTTTGCCGCTTTAGTAATGATGGCAGGTTTCTTAGGTAAGCTTGGTCTAGTAGGTTGGTTAGCAACTACAGTAGGTGGAGGTATAGCAGGATTGGGATTATCATGGATACCAGCTACTATATTACTGTTGTTAGTATATGTTTATTCACATTATTTCTTTGCGAGTACTACAGCGCATATTACTGCTATGTATGGAGCTTTCTTTGCAGCAGGATTAGCCTTGGGAGCACCAGTTATGCTATGGGCACTATTACTTGGTTTCTCATCATCTATTATGATGTCATTGACACATTATGGTACAGGTACAGCACCTATTATATTTGGGTCAGGTTATACAACATTAGGAGAATGGTGGAAGGTCGGCTTTGTAATGAGTGTCGTGAACTTAATCATCTTTATTGTTATAGGTGGACTATGGTGGAATGTACTTGGATATTGGTAATCAATGGACAGAAGTAACGATATAAAATAAACAGGGCTACCTTTTTTGAGGTAGCCCTGTTTATTTTATTCTAGGTTCAAATGATAAGATTAGAACTTATAGTTAAAAGATAGCGTAGCGATACGGCTATCTAAATCATATTTCTTGCGAATACGAGAGTTAAAGTTATCACCTGTGATATTATAGTCAACAGTCTTTAATACGTCTGTAACGGCTAGCTTAATTGTTGCTTTATCACTTAACAAGGCTTTAGAAAGTCCTATTGTTAAGTCAAAATAACCATCTCTCTTATATAAACCTAAGTTAGCTTTAGAGAAGTACTGTGCATTTACATCTGCTTTTAACCCTTTGACAATCGTAAAGTTGTTTTGCGAGTTAAAGGTAAACGCTACTTGTGAACTGTTAATCTCCGTACCTTGGTAAGATCCTTCATATTTGTTGTTAAACAAGTTGAACATATTACTCATCGACCACCATTCAAATGGGCTTACAGTACCTGTAACATTAAATCCGTAATGGTAAGACTTGTTTAAGTTCTCTTGTGTATTGACTAAGATACCAGTATCTTGTTGGTAGTCATATACATTTGTCATTACATCATTCGTTACACTAAAATACACATTTGCGATAAGGTATTTACTCCAAGTATAACCTGCTTCAGTAGCGTGTGTAATCTCCGGCTTTAACTTAGGATTACCTTGCCAGTAGTTAAATGGATCGTCATAGAAACGGAACGGATTTAAGTCAAAGTGACTAGGTCTATTAATACGCTTGCTATATGAAGCATAGAACCCGTGTGCATTATCTGTTTCGTATTTGATAGAAGCACTCGGGAAGAACTTCGTATAGTCATTTTTGCTGTATTCTTTACTTGTTTTTTGGTCTATCTCAGTTTGTGTAAACTCAGAACGTACTCCTACTTGAAAACTCCAATGATCTAAACTTAACTTGTAGTTAGCATAAGCAGCGTGTATCTGCTCATTGTATTTATAATGGTTAGTAGAAGCGGGGTCTGTTAACCAATTTGCTCCCTCTTGAAACCCATAGACAGAAGGATTGTCATTAGACTTAATGTTTGATTTCCATCCTGTTTCTAAGTCATTTTTATCATCAAGAGGTAAAGTAAAGTCTACTTTTCCATTAAATACTTTTAGTTGAGAAGGAATATGTCCACGTCTATTTTGATAAATTGCTTTAGAGGTGTTTAATACTACATCAGACAACTGTAATTGGTTTGATTTAAACTTAGATGATTCATATTCTAAATCAACATCTACTTTACTCCCTTTTTCATTAAACAGGTGAGTAGCTGTTAGGTTAAACGTATAGTCATACCAATGTTCGCTGTTGTTATTATCTGTATTCACGTGAGAAGATAATACATCTACAGGGGCATAAATCTTATTATATCCATTAGAGAAGTCTTCATATCGACCTAACTTAGCATCAAACAAGAAACCAATAGTCGTCTTAGACGAGATCGCATAGTCAACTCCAAACTTAAAGTTGTTAGAGGTCAGAGGTTCATTACTAGTAGTGCGTTGTTCACTATGCCTGTCTATGATAGAAGGATTTGTAGTATTATAGAAGTCTTGCAAATAGTATTTGTGTTCTTCTTCTCCTCTGAATGTATAACTATAATCTCCGAATAGACTAAGTTTATTATGTGTATAACCAAGGTTCATTCCTGCATTCATACGGTTCTTACGCCCTCTTCCTGCATTGACATAAGAACTTCCTTTTAACCCTTCCATCTTGTACTTCTTCAGCACGATATTGATAATACCTGCGTTACCTGCTGCATCATATTTAGCTGAAGGGTTAGCGATAATCTCAATATTCTTCACTTGAGAAGAGTTAGTGGATCTCAATAGGTTAGCTAGTTCTTTTGCAGAAAGAGAACTCAGTTTGCCGTTTAGCATCACACTAACACCCTTTTTACCACGTAGTGATAATTCACCTTCTTGAGATACAACTACTCCTGGAGCTCTTCCTAATACTTCTAGAACTGTACTTCCGTCAGATAATGCACTGTTCTCAACGCTAAATACCATCTTATCTGCTTTCTGTTGAAATACAGGGGTAGAGGCATTGATAATTACCTCTCCAAGATTTGTGTTAAATGCATTGAGTAGGCTGTCTAATTGCGCTTCGGTTTGGGCATAAGTACCCAAGCTACATAGTGAAAGTAGCCATATATATGATCTATTCATTATAGTTTAAATTAATTAATATCTTAAATATGCAGATAACATTTAAATGAGAATGAATTGTACAAAACAGAGCAAGATTAGTGATTAAAGCACACTGTAGTGTGGTTTTAGAACTAATTGAAGCTATGTAAAGTAGAATTTATTCGCAGTAAATAGCAGTTGCGGATTTTAGGTAATTGTCTTTTTCTTATTTCGTCTACCCCAGTAGATTATAAAACCTGTGATAGGAAGTGATGCACAGAATAAACTCATGATAAAGGCAAGTATCTTACCTGTCATCCCAAAGAAAGCACCTACGTGTAAATCATACGTAGCACTAGTAGCACGGTCAGCTAATAATCTTTCTTCATGAGGTCTATTAAATAATACTTCACCTGAGTGCTCATCGAAGATCATTAGATTTCCTTCACTATAAGTAAACTCTCGATCTTTAATCCAAATACTCATATTATCGTGATGGTGATCCGCTTCTTCGTGATCTTCTAAATCAAGACCAAATGAGAAGGCGTTAGGGTAGTATTCTCTTACTTTCTCTGCTATGCGATCTATGGTAGTCTCTGTTTCCATTGATTCAGGAGCTACTGTCTTAAAGTGACTAAAATCGGGTGAATGTGATGAAAAGCCATTTATTAAAAAGTAGACCCAAGTCATCGTAATGCGGAATGAATACATAATCCCTGTTATAGCAACTATTAGAGCTAAGAATGAAGCATAGAACCCTAGTATATTATGAACATCATAGTTCTTACGACGCCATCCTTTTACTTTCTTCCATCTAAACCAGAAGCGTTGCTTACGCATATTCTTATTCTTTGGCCACCATAGGATGATACCTGTTACTAACATAATCACAAATATGATAGTAGATACACCTACGATAGTTCCTCCTACTGAACTACTTAATAGTAATGAGCGGTGTAAGATCATCGTAAAGAAGAAAGGGCTCTTTCGAAGATCCTGTATAGCTATTACTTCACCTGTATATTGGTTAACGTAAACTGATTTAAAGACAAGATAAGTGTCGAAGTAGTTCCACCCATTGCGATTCACTTTGTCAAGTCCAAATTGATAAGAGCGGTTAGGGTCTATGGGAATGGTAACGCTTTCGGCAGGTACTTCTTCATTGACTAACTGCGCATTGACCATATCTTTTAGTTCCTTAATAGGAATGGGTTTCTTATTTGCAATATCTGTTTCTCCGTGAAAAATCTGTTCTTTATTAAAGTAGGCTGAGATATCTTCATTGAAGACAAATACAGCACCTGATAAGGATACGATTAGTACGATTATTCCTGACAATAGTCCTAGCCATAAGTGAATTTTAAGCATATACTTTTTAAAAACTCCCTTACTTTTTTTGGGCTTATCAGCATTCATTATATTTTATTATTTAGATTAGTTAAACTTAATTAGGTGAGGCAAATATATAATTATTTATAATGATTCTAAGTATAACCTTTCTTATTTTGAGAATATTTTTATAACTAACTGATAATTAATTGTTAAATAAAATATGGTGAATGAGTTAATTCTAAATAAGGGAGTGATTAGTATAAAAAAAGAGTTGCACTATGGCAACTCTCTAATTAAACCTTAAAGGTTTATATTTTGTAAGTTATGTATTGGTTTATTTGGCAGCCCATATTTCTATTTCTAAGTGAATCTCCGGCAATCCTAATGCAGTGATATAACCTACCGTCATAGATGGATACTCTGTACCGAATGTATTATCCCATACTTCATAGAAGAAGTCCCAATCAATTTCTTTAGTTGCCCAGATGTTTACTTTGATTACATCTTCTGCTTGTAGCTTTTGACTAGCTAATACTTGGATGATATTCATAAAAGTATTTTGCACTTGCGCATTAAAAGTCTCAGGGATATTTCCCATAGCATCTGTGCCTATCTGACCAGAGAATGTATATAGATTAGCACCTTTAGGTACTACTGTTACGTGAGAATATCTTCCTACAGGAGCGGCTAATGTACTTGGGTTAAGTCGTTGTATTTTTGTACTCATTTGCTGTCGTTTATTATTTCGCGGACGAAAATAACATTTCCTTTTCTCAATTTGAGTTTCCTAACATATTTTAGCTTTTTTATATGATGATTGACAATCTATTGATGACGACCTGCTGTATTACTTAACCCCTAAACTTCTCCCTATACTGCGAAGGTGTCATTAGCTTGTACTTTTTAAATAACTTAGACAGATGACTCTCATCATTAAAGTCAAGTTCGAACGCTATCTCTTTCAGTCGCATAGTACTGTATTTTAACCTTGTCTCTACTAACTTTAGTTTATAGTCTAAGATGTAATCTTGCAGAGAGACACCCACTTGCTTTTTAAAGTATTCCCCAAAATAGTTTTTAGAAATCCCAAATGCCGTAGCTAAGGCATCAATAGAGAGTGACTGTTTATCGCCGATATGCTGTTGTATATAGGTAATAATCTTCATTACATCTTGTGCCGTGCTGTTATCCGCTACTTGCTTGTGATCACTTTGTATAAGGTTTCTCGCTACTAGATTTAGTAAGATAGAGACACACTGTCTGATGATTAAGTAATCTTGTGTGTTAGTCTGATACTCTCTTTTTATGCTCTGTAGTAGTGTAGAAGCGAATAACTCATCAGTCTTATCTCTAAACACACATCCCGCCTTTGAGTGATAGTTATGGGTGATAAACGTAAGTTTGTTGATGTTGTCACAAGTTTCTATACGATCTGCCTCTGTGCGTATCTGCGTAATAAAAGAAGGTGGACACTCAATAAGAAGTAAGGAACAAGACTTGCTCTTAAATACATATTTGGTATCAAAAGGTATCACGAACAACTTCCCCTTTTTAAAGGGAACTTCCTGTGTATCGTACACGCTTGATCCTTTTCCCTCGTGTACATAGATAATCGTCAACTGTGCTGTAGGCTGTACTTCAAAGACTTCGTCTTTAAGCTCAATCTCTTTCACAACAATCGGTTCAAACAAATTCTTACGTACCATAGCATACTTATAAAACCTTTTAAAGTACAAGATTATTTGTACTTAGGGTGTTTACTTTGCAAAGTAATAAAAAATAAATATATGAACGAATATAAGAATAGATGGAGTATACTCCGCTATTTAGTTATCGGAGCTTTTTTATCTCCTTTAGATTACTTTATTGTCAATATGGCGCTACCTGCTATTAAGGCATCGTTTCACGCTACAGAGAATCAGTTGCAGATGGTTATTGCTATCTATGGATTGACTTATGCTGCCTTAGTGGTGTGCAGTGGAAAATTAGGTGATATGTATGGAAGGCGTACCGTGTTTACGACAGGACTGTGGATCTTTTTATTGTCTTCGTTAGCATGTGCTTTTTCACCAACTATAGGATGGCTGATCTTCTCTCGTTTCTTACAGGGAGTAGGCGCTTCTTTGCTTGCACCACAGGTATTAGCGTCTATCCGCATCCTGTTTGACGAATCAGAACGAGCGAAGGCATTGGGTGTTTTTGGTTCTGTTTTTGGCTTAGCGGCTATCGTAGGGCAATTATTAGGAGGAGTACTACTAAATATACACTTGTGGGGACTGACTTGGGAGATTATCTTTTTGGTTAATGTACCTGTAGCAGCAGTGTGTTTATATGGTATTTATGCAAATATGGAGAAAGAACAAGTACAGAGACAGAAGCTTGACTATATAGGCGTAGTCCTTGTGATCAGTGCCTTGCTTTGTTTTATTACGCCACTTATTTACGGGAGAACGTATGATTGGGCATGGTGGATATTCGCGCTTGTCGCCTTGAGTTTAGTCTTGGTAACTTTATTTGTCAAGTATGAACAGTATAGAGAAAGACAAAGCAAATCAGTACTCTTATCTATTGCGCTGTTTCAAAACAAAAGCTTTGCTTATAATTTGCCAATTATCTTGTTTTACAACTTTACAGCAGGGCTATTTATTTGTTACCCTTATTACCTTCAGTCTTACCTTGGTTGGGAAGTGCTAACTGCGGGTATTGCTATCTTGCCTTATGGTGTAGGGTTTTTCTTGGGACCTGTATTATTTGCAAGAATAGAGAAGGCAACTGCCTTTTGGGTGAAATTAGGTTTGGGGCTATTGTTAATCTCTTTTGTAACTTTAGGGGGATTATTTAGTCAGTATAACGAACCTAATGTAATGATGCACATCATGTTTTTATCTGCAGGGTTAGGACACGGAATACTAATGCCTGTGATGATGAAAGAGAGTATACGCAGCATAGCAGTAGAGCAAGTAGGGCAGGCGTCAGGTATCGTGAGTACTACTATTCAAGTAGGGAGTGTATTAGGAGGTGCTATTATCGGAACAATATTCTTTAGTTTAAGTGGAGTAGTAGGTTATCCTACAGCATTTGCTATAGCAATATCCGTTATCGGATTCGTACAATTAATAAGTATAGGATTTTATATAAAAATGAATTAGGTGTTTTGTTGTTTTGGTCTTTTGTGATTTCGGTTTTTTGTTTTTTCGTAAAGAGAAATTGTCGATTACAAGAACACAACATCACGACATCACAGGGCCAAACGTTAAGAAAATGTCTAGTAGACATTTTTAGTGATGGAGCCAGCCGGCGCGCGAGGGTATTAATCACAGAACAACAACATCACGACATCACGACATCACAAAAAAACAAAAAATATGAATAATTTAGAATTAGGAAAACAACAGGTAATCGACTTTCACGTCAATATACAAACTTGGTTTAATGGAACTGCAACAGATAAGGAGTCAGTATATAAGGCTATAGTAAGTACATTTGATCCATCATTTGTAATGACGAATGGCGATGGTAAAAGTATGGGGTATGATACGTTCACACAATGGCTAACCACTGCTTATGGAATCTTTCCAACAAGACAAATAGAGGTTAAGGATATAGCAGGGTACGCTACTTTCGGGCATATCATAGTGGAGTATATAGAAATACAACAGACTGATGAGGTAAGAACAGAAAGAGAATCTTCTGTCGTATTTACCTTAAAAGAAGGTAAAGCAATGTGGTATCACTTAGTAGAGCGTTGGGTTTTTTAGGTTTTAACAGTTAACGGTGGACAGTTAACAGTTCACGGTTTTTAGTCTTGCGTTTAAACGGCTATTAACCTTACGAAGTGATAAAGTGAAATGGATGTGATATAGTGTGCGGGTATTTGTGTGAAGACGGAAGACTTCATACAGCAGGTTAGTGTGACTAAAAATAATGTGAATGTATAAAGTTTATATGATGAATCTGATGACCTATCATATTGAATCCCATCGCTTCTACAGAGATTCTATGTTTCCAATTAATACCTGATTTTCTAAAATCACATTGATCAAATGCATTAAAAAGAGCTATAGTTGCTTTTCTAACAACTATTAGCTCTTCTATAATTTGTTCTAAAGACCTATTGTTAGCTTTAGAATGACTAGCTATAAGTTGTTCATCGAATGTTATTACATAGTTTTCATTACCTCTTACGAATTGAAGTGTACCAGAACATAGTATTCTTTCTATGTCTGCAATATGCTGGAATACTTCATTAATTGTCCATTTATTAGGAGCATATGTTTTTAACCCAATGTTGTTTAGCAATGAGTAATTGACAGATTCTAGTTGTTTTAAACTTGCGTCAAATGCTTCAAATAGATCAATGTCTTCAACTAAGTTTATGTACTTGTCAAAGTATTCGGGCATATTAGTTATTTCACTTTTTTTCATATAACAATAGTCCGCTAAGAAGTAGCATAAACGATTGATTAACAATAAAATAAAGTAAAAAAAGAGTAAATAAAAATAGGGTAACTCGCTGATATTTAGTATCTTTAGTCTTGCGAAAAAAAGGACAAACATCGGAGTTACCCTGCATCAAAAGTACAACTTTAGATCAAAAGGGCATAGGAAAAGAAAAGAAAGTTGATATCAGAACCACAAAAGGTTTTATGGTAGTTGCATCTCTGTTTTTAAGTATTCGTGGTAGAATCAACTTTTTACAACTAGAGCGTTATTCTGATAGAAGTGAGTCGGGATTTCGTGTGTTTTTTGAAAGAGACTTTGATTTTCTTTCATTTAATATCGCATTACTCAAGCCACATTTAAAAGGTAAAACTGCACTAGCTTTTGACCCAAGTTATATTTCTAAATCTGGAAAAATGACACCCGGAGCAGGCTATTTTTGGTCGGGTTGCGCTGCCAAATCAAAGTGGGGATTAGAGTTTAATGGAATAGCAGTACTCGATTTAATACGTAAAACAGCCTTTCATCTTGTAGGTTTTCAAACCGTAGAAATACTGGAACAAGAGAAACAGTTAGAATTTTATGCTCGAAAAATTCTTGAAAATAAAGAAGAGTTAAAAGATGTTTCTAAGTTTTTAGTGGCAGATGCTTATTTTTCAAAGTACACCTTCATAGAACCTATGTTAGAAGCTGGTTTTCAGGTAATATCACGACTTCGAAAAGATTCTGTTCTAAGGCATTTTTACACAGGTGAACAGAAAAAAGGGAAAGGAAGAAAGAAGATGTATACCAATAAAGTAGATTATAAAGATATTGATAAGAGCTGTGCTAGATTGGTCAGAGACGATAAAAAGGAGAAAATATATACGCTTAAAGCGCATTCAAAATCACTGAAAAGAGAGATAAATATTGTTATCGTTTACACACGTAATAGCAAAGAAGAGTTCACACACAAGACATACTTCTCAACTGATCTTACTTTAGAGTGGGATGAAATATTAGAGATGTATCGTCAGCGTTTTCAAATAGAATTTCTATATCGAGATGCTAAACAATTTACTGGGTTAAATCACTGTCAAGCTAGAAGTGAAAAGAAGCTACATTTTCATTGGAATATGTCTTTAACAGCTATTAATTTGGCTAAAGTTGAGCATTGGATTGCTTTAAAAGATCAAGAACCTAATGCAGATGTTCCCTTTTCTATGAGTGATATTAAAACACATTATCACAATGAGTTACTGCTGAAACGATTTATTTCAATGTTCGGTATAAACTCCGAACTCGCAAAAAATAAACGTAAAATAGACCAACTACTTGATTTCGGGAAGATAGGATGCTAGAGTTAGTAGCGGAGTATTGATATAATGCTTAAACAAATTACTTCTTTGTTGATATATCGCAACATCACGCTCGCGCAGATTTGCAATCTGTGTGATCACAACCCAAAAACTACTTCCTATCAAGGTCTGTAATCAACAAAGGATTATCTTGACGCAACTGTTCGATTAACTTTTCTGTCTCTGTAGTCATAGGATTTGCTAATAGAGTATCATATTCTTTCTGTGTAATTCCCACCATCTGTAAGAAATCTATACGTCCATTAGGTGTTTCTAAAGTACCTAATTCAGGATCTTTTACAAAAGCGATAGCTACTAAATCGGTATCATAGTCTAAGCGAATAGGGCCATTAGCCGGAATAAAGTGAAACTCTTCAAACCACTTACCTGAGTTGAATACGTATTTTGCCAAGTTGTTCATTAGGTTCATTGCCCAATGGATATTCTCATCACCCTGTTTCTTTAGACGCATCGTCATTTCAAAACCATATCCACTGTAATCATTGTTTACTCCTTCTTCATTGTAATACAAATCTGAGAAACCAAAAGTAGTAATATGGAAGTGGTCAGTCTGCTTGTCGCTTTTATATACACTTAGCCCATCTAATGGATTCTCTCCACCTAAAGAATATGGGATTGCATTACCGAAGTGCTCAGGCTGTTGTTCTCCGTATAATTCTTCTAGGTGATCAGATATAGCATCCCATCCCACAGGATCTTCTTCATTATATTTTTGTTTGTATTCTTCTAAAGTCATTGTTCTACATTTTTTGCGTTAAACAAATATAACCTTAAATATGTAACTACCATTTACTGAAAATTAATTTCACTCTTTTTTGTATAGTTCATCCTCTATAAGGCTTTGTAATTTAGTAGTTAACAGTTTTAGACTTATGTTTAAAAGGCTATTCATCTTACGGAGTGATAAAGTGAATTGGACTGTTAAACTGATTATTCTTACGAAGTCTCTAACGGCCTTAACAGGGTCGAGCGTTATTAAAACATCTAGTAGATGTTTTTAGCGAAGAAGCCAGGCGTTGCGGAGGCAGAGTGTCAATAGGTGCAAATTCTTAGAAACAAAATTCTGTTTGACCGAAGGGAGTTAATTTTGTTTCAGAATTTGTGCCGTAATTGACCGCTTAGTAGTTACAGCCTTGATTTTTTTGTTTACTTTTTTTATCAAGAAAAAAAGTAAAAGAGAAACCGCGTAGCGAAAAAGCTTAGTAAGCAATATAAATTATTGATATGATTGCTCTGTAAACAATAAACGATTCACTAGCCTCTTCTGACATGCATCAAAACGTTAAAAATAATTTGTGTTACAAATAATAGAATTATCTTTAACCAATCAAAATAAGCAGTTATATACAATATGAAAATAGCCATCGTATGCTATCCTACCTTTGGAGGTAGTGGTGTAGTAGCCACTGAATTAGGATTGGAGTTAGCAAAAAGAAATCACGAGGTGCATTTTATTACTTATAGTCAACCTGTACGTTTAGCCCTGCTAAACCCTAATATATACTATCACGAAGTAAATGTACCCGAGTACCCATTATTCCATTATCAGCCTTATGAACTTGCCTTGTCAAGTAAGTTAGTAGATATGGTCAAATTATTTAAGATAGATGTGCTTCACGTGCATTATGCCATTCCTCACGCTTATGCAGGGTATATGGCGAAGCAAATGCTGAAAGAGCAGGGTATCAACTTACCAATGATTACAACACTACACGGAACGGATATTACGTTAGTAGGGAATCATCCTAACTACAAGTCAGCGGTGAGTTTTAGTATTAATAATTCAGACTATGTTACTTCTGTGTCTGAGTCGTTAAAGCAGTCTACACATTGTCTATTCGGTACAGAGAAAGAGATACATGTCATCCCTAACTTTATCGAAGTGAAAGGGGTAGATTGTGAAGATACTCCGTGTAAACGTAGTGCGATGGCAGGAAAAGACGAAGTCATTATCACGCATATCAGTAACTTCAGAAAAGTAAAGCGCATTGAGGATGTAGTCTCTATATTCTACGGTATCCAAAAAGAGAGACCTGCCAAATTAATGTTAGTAGGGGATGGTCCTGAGAAAGAGCGTGCTGAGCGTCAAGCCTTAGAGTTAGGTATCTATGATAAGATTATCTTCTTCGGTAACAGTAACGAGATAGAACATATCTTATCTTATTCTGACTTGTTCTTATTGCCTTCTGAGACTGAGAGTTTCGGTCTTGCTGCACTAGAAGCAATGGCGATGGGTGTACCTGTTATCTCAAGTAACACAGGGGGACTTCCAGAAGTGAATGAACCAGGTATATCAGGGTATTTAAGTGATGTAGGAGATGTCGAAGATATGGTTGCTAACTCACTGAAGATATTAAAAGATCACGATACATTATGTGGGTTTAAACAACGTGCACGTGAAGTAGCGAAGAAGTTTAGTATCGATAAGGTATTGCCATTGTACGAAGAGATTTACAAAGCAGCGATAGCGAAGAAAGAGGAGTTATAGAAGTTGTCTATATCATCTAGTCAATATAGTAAAAGGGAGTCAAGTTATTGGCTCCCTTTTTTTTGAGTTATTCAGAAATTATATTATGAAAATAGTTTTATAAAGTATTAATATATCGTAGTTTTATTAAAAAGTTGATTATAATAAATATTGGATACCTAATTATGAGTAAAATAAAATATTTAGTTCTTTTTATAACGATTGGCGTTGTGTTTAATGCTTGTGCATTTAAGGCTAAGGAAAAAGTTATCCCATATGATGAAAGTTCATTAGTAGATTTTAAGAAGATTCTATTTGAACGTTTTGATCCAAACTTAAGAGTGTGGAGACTAACTTTATGGAATGGAGAATCATACTCTCCTTCTTTAGGGGGAATAAATGTTCTTTATGAAACAAGTAGTTATGATGAAAGAGAAAGGAATTATTCAGTATTTAATGATACTGTAGTAGAGCATGATCCTTTTCTAATTCAAAGGGAAAGAGACGCACCTAAGCACACTAAAACTTTAAGTGATTTGGATTTAGATTGGATCGTTTCAGATTTTAACGAGGCTGTATCTCAAATAAAAAGAGATTCTGTTAAAGACTACCAAAGCTTTACATTGAGTGAATATATTTTTAACGTTAGTAATGATTATAGAGAACAAGATGAAGAAGAGGCAAAGAAACCATTTGGGAAATTAGAGTATAAAGTAGATGTTGTTTTTAAGATTGAGGCTTTAATAGAAAGAAAAGAAGGTGGAAGTACACTATCTCATAGATTTAAGTTTTCAAGAAAAGAAGGTGAGAAATTAGAATTGGATCCAAGTTATTTTAATTAGCAAGACACAATTGTTTAAAGTGCTTAGGATATTGTCAATATAGTAAAAGGGAGTCAAGTTATTGGCTCCCTTTTTTTATCTCTCTTTTTTGAAGATTTATAACAGTCCTTAATCTAAGTAAATTGCCTTGTGGTATATACTAGTACTATTAAGCGTCTTATCTTGATTCGTCCATACGGTCCAAAGATGTACAATACCAATAACCCAATCTTTCGGAAGAGAGACAATTCCCTCTTCGTCTTCACGCTGACCAATATTTTCAACGATGTGAAATGCATTGTTTTGATTGTGAAAAAACACAACAGATAATAGGTCATTTGCGTTTGTTAAGCTATTGTGACTATTGTCTTCCCATTGTAGATATACTTGTTTATCCTCTGTCAGTTTTATCTCTTTAAAGTGAGCGACGGGTAATATCCCTATAGCCACGGTTACCTTATTAATGAGGAGCAAAGGGGTATTATCTATGACATCTAAACCTTGTTTTAATAGTATAGAACTAGCCTGATCCGTACCTGTAAGCATACTCTTTTTTCCTTGAATAGGAGGAATGTGATTATTGATAAATGGTTTGAGCGTTTTTAAGAAACGCGATACTAAAGTGAGTTTAGCTCTTTGTAGTAGCTGTTTTTCTGATGCAGGTTTGCCATTTGACGTTGGTAGAGAGCGTAATATTTTTTTATTTCTCCAGCGTACTCCTACTACAGTACCTACTTTTCCTATAGGTGGGCTAAGAATCCCGTCTTTGATGTGGGCCATAATTTATTGATTTTAAATGATTAATAATTATGGGGAAGATATGTTTTTGGTTATTGCAGTTTTACAACTAGGGGAGTAAACAGGAGTAAAACGGAGTAAAAGGGAGTAAATATAATTTATAAAGTTAATTCGTTGCCTACTTCGAGAAGGTTGTTTGCCCATTTCTTGCTGAACGAGACCATCTGAGCAAGTATACCGCAGTGATTATGCATATACTCGGCTATAAAGCGCAAGGGGAAATTAGGAATAACATCTAAGTTTTTTTACACAAAAAAAGGCTGTCTATTAAAGACAACCTTTTTATATAGTGGTATTATCAGAATATCTATGACTAAGCTTCTTTCTTAGTACTAAACATCGTAGAACCTACACTAGCAGTGATGACACAGGCGATAGATATCCACTGTATGAACGTCAAGTGCTCCTTTAAGAATAGCAATCCTGACATCGCTGCAAAAGCTGGCTGTAAACTTGTCAAGATACTAAAGGTCTTGGCAGGTAATTGCTTTAAAGCGATTAGGTCTAATGAGAAAGGCAATGCACTAGATAGAATAGCAACTAATACTCCTAACCCTAAACTAGTCCAAGTAAGGTTCTCTAATCCACCTGTGAATAAAGCTACAGGAATTACGATAAGTGTAGCGAAGACTAGACCTACTGATACAGCATGGTTCGTATTCATCTCTTTAGATACTTTACTTCCCATCACGATATAGCACGCCCAGAATACCCCTGCTGTAGCAGCTAATCCTAGACCTATAATATCTACGTTATTGGTTTGCCAAGGTACGATAAGTAAGATCCCTGCACAGGCAAACAGCGCCCATACAATATCTAGTAATTTACGCGATAAGAATAAGGCCAAGAATAAAGGACCTATAAACTCTATAGTAACTCCTAGTCCTAATGGTATACGCTGTATCGCTAGATAAAAGATCATGTTCATCAGGGCGATCGACCCTCCGAATAAACCACAATACATCCATTCTTTTTTAGAGAATTTAGAGATTTTAGGACGATTGATGATATTAAGTAAGATAGCAGATATTCCTATTCGCAGTGCAGTAGTACCTGTGGCACCTACTACTGGGAATAATTGTTTAGCTACAGATGCTCCTCCTTGTACACACATCATAGAGGTTAAGGCAGCAGATACTGCAGACGCTGTGGTGTTTTTTTTCATTTATTAGGTTTGGTTGTTACATTTAGAATATCTAATGAGGATATGAACTACAACTACAGTCTTTAGGTTAATGCGTAAATCTAAAATAATTATCTATAATATTCAAATAGAAGTTGAGGTGTTATTTGAATGGCGTGTAGAAAAAACAATGGTGTTCTCAGTTGCTTATTTTAAAGCAATTTTGGTATTATGCCTAATGAAATATATTTCTACCATTTAGCGACATTTCATAGCAAAAAGCCTTCTGAAAAACAGTTAAGATTAGATGTTTTAGAGCAAAAAGTACTTTTTAATTTGGTAGTTCAATATATAATTGTTTTCTTTGGCGTCGGTAATAGGAAAATAATCAACTTTTTAAGTTGTTTTTGTCTGCAAATGAAGGGAGATTACAGGAGAACAAAAAGGAGATAATATTACCCACTTCAATCAGAATAATTAATTCATCTACTAAATTAATATCACAGTTAAAGCTCATCCCTAGGGATGAGCTTTTCTTTTTTATTCCATTGCTTTCTGTGTGTATTTTTTATAACAATTTATCTTTAACCCATAATCAGCATTAGCCAAATACTACAAAGTAATTCTACTTTATAGTTCTTTCATTAGCTCTATAACCATACTATAGTATGCTGAAATCACTAATTCAGACCTATCTTGTATAATTGCCTTTCGTTTATCTGTCTATCGCTGATTCTGGGTTTAAGAAAGGCGTTTATAATGGGTCGTTGTACTAAAAGATAGTTACTTTTCTATTTAAAATATTCTCAATACGTGAAGTTTGCTATGTTTTAACTAAAAATAGTTTAACATACAGTTGTTTTGATTATTTTTAGCGACTAATAATGACAAACAAAAGTAATTAACCATACTAATCACGTGAAGAAAACTACCAAAATCAAAACACTGTCGACCTCTACTATCCTTGGGGAAGATACTTCTGACATTACATTATTTAAACATATAGAGAAAGGAAAGAATGATCTCATTGCTCCCCACAAGCATGACTTTTACTTTATTTTCTTCGTAGAAGAAGGAGGAGGTTTCCACGATATCGATTTCGAGAGAATAGATGTTGTAAATTATCAAGTATTCTTCCTTAGACCGCAACAAGTCCATTATTGGCTATTAGAGAACCATACTATAGGTTATCAGCTAATGTTCTCGCCTACGATATTACAGTCTTTAAATACATCATATAGCCCTTTAGCTTACTTTCAACTTGGTGCACCTAACCAAATGTTATTATCAAAAGATGCTTTTGAGAAGTATAAAGCGGACCTCAATGAATTAGAGGGTAGGTTGGCTAAGAACCTGACTATTGATAGAGAGATTTCGCTACTGTCTTTTCATTTGCTATTAAAACACCTTCATAAGGATTATTCTAATTATCATCAGGGAGTAGACTCTCAGAGTATAGATAAGAATATCTTAAAGTTCGAGGAGTTATTAGAAATACACTTCAGAGAGCAAAGTAGTGTTGCTTTCTATGCAGGGATACTAAAGATTACACCTAATTACTTAAATATACTATGTAAGAAAGTGTTGGGAACTAATGCAGGGTCACTTATTCAGAATAGGATGTTGTTAGAGGTGAAGAGACTTTTGATAACAACGAATACATCTGTAAAAGAGATTGCTTTTTCACTTTCGTTTAACGATACAAGTTACTTTAATAACTTCTTTAAGAAACAGATGGGTATGACTCCTGGAGAATTTAGAACAAGTTATAAAAAGTCCAATAATCTTTAAAGATAATACAACTTCTTTTCTGTCTGCGCTTCTATCTTTGTCAAGTGGGTTATTATTACTAACTAAATCAAAGAAATATGAGAAAGGCAAGACGAGTAGCTTTATTGGTATGTATTGGAATGATAGGCGGGACTGTTATGGCCTGCAATTCATCTGATGATACTAACGCAAAAGAAGTTGTAGATATGAAAGAAGATTCAATATATAATGCAATAAAGCAGAATGATGTTGTTCTAATTCAGCGTTTACTCAAAAGTAATGTTGATTTAGAACAACGCAATGCTAAGGGAGAAACTCCTTTAATGAGTGCTGTGTACTTAGAACGCAACGCTATTGCCAAGTTGCTAATAGAAGCAGGTGCAAATGTAAATGCTCAAGATAAAGTGCTTAACAGTCCGTTTTTATACGCTGGCGCTGAAGGCAATTTAGAAATAGTACAACTATCCTTAAAGCACGGTGCTGACTTCGCTATCTTTAATCGCTATAATGGGAGTGCACTTATTCCCGCGGCAGAGAAGGGGCATCTAGAAGTAGTCAAAGTACTCGTTAACTATCCTAATTATCCTATCGATCACGTTAATAGATTGGGTTGGACAGCCCTTATGGAAGCTATTGTCTTAAGCAATGGTGGAGCTGTGCACATCGCTATTGTGGATGAACTAATCAAAGGTGGTGTGGATGTTAATATTCCTGATGCAGATGGAATAACTCCTTTACAACACGCAATCAATAGAAAATATACCGCTATTATAACTCTACTTAAACAAGCTGGAGCCAAATAAGTCCTAATACTTTATGTCAAATGAATAGAAAACAGTTTCTAGGTTTAACGACTGCCGCAGCAGGTGGATTGTTTATGACCTCTTTTAACTCTTCTGAAGAGCAATCACAGAAGGGAAGCGATAAAACGCACGGTCAAGAGTTCGTGTTAATCAATGTACTTCTTGAAGATGGGTTTGATTATAATGACCAAGGTCAAGTAAGGTTTACTAAGACATCTTTATATGATCTTCATATTGCTAAGGGGATGATCGTGTCTATAGATATTGCAGGTACTAAGAGTTATGATATCCCTAAGATAGATGGGGGTAAGTTCTTACTATTACCAGGCTTTAGAGATATGCACATTCACATCGATAAGACATTCTACGGAGAACGCTGGTATGGTGAACATAAACCAGGTAGAACGGTAAAGGATATGATTGATTTAGAACGCAGAATAATACCTGGGTTATTAGTCAAGTCAGTAGAAAAGGCCGAAATGGCAATTGATCTAATGAATAGTCAAGGGACATATTTTGCAAGATGTCAGACAAATGTAGATCCTACAAGCGGACTGAAGAGTTTAGAGAATCTAAAGATAGCACTGGAGAACAAGAAGAATGTGATAGGAAGTGAGATAGTTGCCTTCCCACAACACGGTATTGTATATTCAGAGAGTGAAGCCTTGTTAAGAGAGGCAGCGCAGTTAGGTGTTGACTTTATCGGAGGCCTTGATCCCACTACGGTAGATGGTAATATGGAGAAGTCTCTTGATATTATGATACAGGTGGCTTTAGATTATAACAAGGGAATAGATATACATCTACACGAGGGAGCTAAGACAGGTATTCCCGCGATACAGTATATCTTAAAACAGGTAGAAGCAAATAAAGCCTTACAAGGGCGTACTTATATAAGTCACGGTTTTGCACTAGGACAAATAGAAGCAAAGGAATTAGCTGTTCTATCAGAGCAGATGAGTGCTAATGGAGTGGGAGTAATATCAACAGTGCCTCTAGGGCGCTCTATGATGCCTATTCCGACATTTTATAAGCATAAGGTAAGTGTTATGACAGGTACAGACAGTATCGTTGATCATTGGCAACCTTTTGGATCTTGTGATATGTTAGAGAAAGCGAAGCATTGTGCAGAACTTTATGGCTGGACAGATGAGTTGAGATTAAGTAGAGCATTGCAAATAGCAACAAAGGATCAAATACTTCCTTTAAGTGAGAATGGAGAACGCCAATGGCCTAAAGTAGGTGATTCGGCAGACTTCGTCTTGGTTAAAGCAAGTTGTTCTGCTGAGGCAGTAGCCCGCACTCCTGATAGAGAAGCAACTTTCTATAAAGGAAACAAAGTGTACACTAGGGTTTAGTGTTTTTTTGTGATTTTGTTTTTCTGTGATGTTGTTTTTTTGTAGGAGAGTATTACTCCTTTAAAAGATAATTAGACTTTCTTAAGCGTTTTTTTGTGGTTTTGTGATGTTGTTTTTTTGTGAAGTTGTTTTTTTGTGAAGTTGTTTTTTTGTGAAGTTGTTTTTTCGTTCAACTACTGTGCTGTCGCGGATTTGCAATCCGTGACGTGTATTTACACCCCATCACAACTTTGCTGTCGCGGATTTGCAATCCGTGATGTGTATAAAAAAAGGAGTTGCTCCTAAAAACAACTCCTTTTAAAGTACATATAACTATGTTACATTATTTTTTCTTGTAAACACTTTCTTTTTTGAAGTGTACAGTTAATAAATAATATACAACTGCTCTGTATTTATGCTTGTTTGATTGACCATATTTGTCCATCACAGCTTGAATACCTTTATCTAAATCTGGTCCGTCTTTAAGACCTAACTTTTTAATTAAAAAGTTATTCTTTACAGTAGCTAATTCAGATTCTGAAGAACCTGCTACAGTAGATGAATCTTGGTTATAAATAGATGGCCCACATCCGATAGTTACAGCAGTTAATAAGTCCATATTAGCTGTTACACCACACTTTTCTTTTAAATCAGCAGCGTACTTTTGAATTAATTCGTCTCTTTTACTCATAATTTTCTTTTTTATTGAGGACAAGATACGCAAAATATCAATACGTGTGAATTAATGGTTGTTAAAATTACATATTGCGAAAATATACACTTAAAACTGTATTATTAATCTCAGTTGGCGTAAATACTTCTAGGATACAAGGTGAATTATTTGCTTCAAAAAACGCTTTACACGCTGTGTTAAGCTCTTCTTCATTCTGTGCGGTAAGGTAATTAAACTTGTACATTTTCGCTAGATGCTCCGCAGTCAGGCTGTGACTTGTTTCAAAGAAAGTATTGAATACAGGCGTTTCTTTATGGCCTGGTAATATTCTAAAAATACCACCACCACCATTATTCAGTAATAGTATCTTAAAGTTAGCAGGGATGTAGTTATTCCACAACCCATTGCTGTCATATAAGAAACCAATATCTCCTGTGATTAGTAATGTAGGCTTATGAGAAGCTACAGCAGCACCTATAGCCGTAGAAGTACTACCATCTATTCCGCTAGTTCCTCTATTACAATAAACGTCATTAGACGCATCTATTTTGATTAATTGAGCATATCGGATAGCAGAGCTATTGCTAATTTGCAATTGTGTCTGTTGAGGTAGATGAGCGAATAATATCTCGAATACCTTCAGATCACTAAATGGGATAGTCTCTAGATAGGCATTGTGTTTCTCTAGACGAGCTTCTACGATAGCTTGTATCCAAGGGTTATAAGTTGACTCAACACTTGGAAGAACGTGTTCTTTGATGCTTTGGAAGAAGTTCTCAGGTGTATCTAATACGGTTTTATTTAGCGCATTATACGTGTCATAGTGTCTTAACGTATCTATATGCCAATGCTGAGCAGGCTTATATTTGCGCAAGAAAGCTTTGATACGCTTACTTACAATCATTCCTCCGAACGTAATCAATATATCTGGTTGGAAAGCTAGGAAGTCCTCTTCTGAGAAAGTAGTGATAATCCTATCGATGTGCTCTACGTAAGTAGGATGGTGTAGGTTAGAAGTCGTTTCTGTCATCACGATAACAGAAGGATCACTTGCTAACCAATCAATGACAGCATCACTCAGTACTCCTGGGTTATTAACTCCAACCAATACTAGTTTTTTAGAGGCAGCCTTATAGTCTGCTATATATTGGTCATATTCTGTAAACTGAAGAGGTAGTTCCTCTATCTCTAGGAGAGTAGGGGACACAGTCAGTGTATCTACTGTGTTGTATAACGGCTCTTCAAAAGGAGCATTGATATGCACAGGTCCTTTCTGAGCTATCGCAGTATTAATGGCATTATTAATAAGGATATCATTCTCTTGATTAGCTTCTTCAGATAGATTGGCATTATAGATAATGTGATTCTCATAGACATTGCGCTGTCTGATAGTCTGTCCATCTCCGATGTCTATCTTAGAGGTAGGTCTATCAGCAGAGATGATGATCATCGGTATCTGACTGTAGAATGCTTCTGCCACTGCTGGGTAGTAGTTTAGTAGTGCTGATCCTGATGTACAGACTAGGGCTATGGGAAACTCCCTTTGTTGAGCGATACCCATACCGAAGAATGCTGCACAGCGTTCGTCAGCTAAACTATAACAAGTAAAAAAAGGATCACTAGCGAACCCTATGGTTAAAGGTGCGTTACGTGATCCTGGTGATATGATTATATGTTGAATATTCTTTGCTTTACAAATTTCAATAATGCTTTGTGCTAGTTCTATTTGTGGATAGTTCATAATTAAAAAGTAAAACCCAAATATACGAACAAACGAGCTGTATTGAATAGGTAAACCAACTTATTTTGTCTTAACCCAAGCTTTGATTTCTGGATCGTCAGGTAGTGTTCTAGGGCTGATAACTTTAACTAGGTGACCTGATTCGTCGATTAAGTATTTTTGGAAGTTCCACGTTACTTCGCTGTCTTCTAGTCCGTTTTTAGATTTCTTCGTTAGGAAGTCATAGATAGGTGCAATATCAGCTCCTTTGACAGATATTTTGTTCATCATTGGGAATGATACACCGTAGTTTTGCTCACAGAAAGTAGCGATTTCTTCATTGCTACCTGGTTCTTGTGATCCAAAGTTATTAGCAGGGAAACCAACGATAACAAAGTTGTCTCCTCCGAACTCGTTATACATACTTTGAAGTTGTTTGTACTGAGGAGTTAATCCACATTCAGAAGCTGTATTTACGATCATTATTTTCTTCCCTTTAAGCGTAGCGAAGTCAAATTCATTACCTGAAAGGTCAGTTACTTTAAACTGGTAAATACTCTTTTTGTCTTTTGGGGCTTGTGTCATAATGGGTGTTTTGGTATTAATATTTGTAAGGTGTGTATTTGCAAATGTTGGTGCGAAAGCTAAAACAGTAGCTATTGCCAATAACTTTTTCATAGTGAGTTGAGTTTTAAATTGATGTGAAAGTACAAAACGATTTTTAAACAGTTTATTTTTTAACGCATAATTACGAATGATAGCGCATTACATACATATCTAGCCCTGGAGCCCAATAGTCCTGCTGAACTTCAATTAAACTGAAGTTGTGTTTCTCAAAGAACTTGTAGACTACCTGTGAGGTGCGTACTTGTATGGTTTTGATTCTCTTATCTTGAGTTAGTATCTCTAGTCGATGTTTTAGCAGTAGCGAACCGGCACCTTTGCGGTGATAGTCAGGATGTAAGAATCCCCAACTTAATGCTGCTGACTCTTTATCAAAATCTCTATTGACCCCTGCGGCTCCTATAATTCTATTATTATCTATAGCAACGAAGTATAGGTCTAGATACTGATCTAGGTATTCTGCCAAGTCAGCGACTTCATCTTGTGCAAAATAAGTAGGGACATTGAGTTGCAAGATATCTAGTAGCTCTTGTTTATCTGTTGTTTGATATGGTCTGATGGTGATGTTCATAGGGTAAGAATGTTTTTATAAAGATAAGGTAACTTCTGTGTAATAATAATATTTTATAACGATTGTGTGCTGAATGGTTGTGATATATATTGTGGCTACTTGGTCACGACAATATATATATCATTTTTAGCCCATTACACTTTTCCTTTCATAAGTGTAATCTTCTTTTAAGCGCAAGTTAAAAACCGTTCACTGTAAACAGTCAACCGTAAACTATCAAAATAACCCACCACATTTTCCTTTCATAAGTGTAATCCTCTTTTAAGCGCAAGTTAAAAACCGTTCACCGTCAACTGCCCACCTTTCAATGACTATATAGACTTATAAAAGGAAATTGTATCGAACAAAAAACCGAAAAACCAGAATCACAAAATCACATAAATAAAACCTTTGATAATAATCAGAAACTTATAACTTTGATAGTTCACGTGAAGTGAGACCACAAGCCAATAAATTATTAGAATATGAAGTCAGTAGTCATTCAGGGAATTAAAGGATCTTTTCACCACGAAGCAGTGGGTAAGTTCTTTAATCCAGAACAAGTAGAGATAGTAGATAGTCCTACTTTTAATTCGTTAGTAAAACAAGTAGTAAGTAAAGAAGTAGATTATGGTATGATGGCTATAGAGAATTCTATCGCAGGGTCGATATTACCAAATTATTCCTTGTTGACTAAGAATGACCTGTATATTTTGGGGGAAATAGCCCTACCGATTAAACATCATTTGTTAGCCTTAAAAGGACAGAAGTTAGACGATATCACGGAAGTACGTACACATCCGATGGCTTTATTACAGTGTGAGAATTTCTTAGATCAGTATACAGATTGGAAACGATTAGCGATGGATGATACCGCAACGTGCGCGCGTAATATTCAGCAGAATCAGTTAACAGGCGTTGCCTCTATCGGATCTTCATTAGCTGCACAGATGTATGATCTGGAGATATTAGCAGATAATATCCACGATGTATTTGATAACTATACTCGCTTTTATTTGTTAAGTAGAGAGCCTAAGAAAGTAGAGGGGTTTAATAAAGCATCCCTATTCTTTTATACAGATCATCAAAAGGGAAGTTTGAATAAAGTATTAGAGATACTTGCTTCTCACGATCTAAACTTGAGTAAAATACAGTCGATTCCTTTGTCAGGAAGTGTGTTTCAGTATTCTTTTCACGCTAATGTAGTGTTAGTGAATCAAGACTATGATTTGTACTATAAGGCAATAGAGGAAGTCGCTAAAGCTACGAGATACTTAAAGGTACTTGGAGAATTTAAAGAAGATAAATTAGTTATATCAGAATAGAAATAAACAAAAAAGCGTGAAGTAATTCACGCTTTTTTGTTTATAATAACCTTATTGTTTACTCACTAATAATAATCCTGCTCCTATAGGAAGGATCACTTTTTTATACTCATCTTCCTTGATCATGTCGATAAACTCTTTTACCTCTTCTTCGTGAGAGACTACATTATCTACCACTAATAAGTTTGATTCGTTCTCGTCTAATAAGCGTTTTAAGTCTTTCCAGTAGCTTGTATAGTAACTGCGTTCTGCATCTAATAATATCATATCAAAATGAAGTGTAGTATCAGCTAAGTACTGCCCCGCATCGTAAGTCAATAACTCAACATAAGACTGTAAGTTGAACTGCTTTAAGTTCTCAAAAGCTTTATTCGTTCTGTCTCTTTCGATATCGATAGAGATTACTTCTCCTTTAGTGTGAGATACAGCCTCTGCTAACCACAGTGTAGAGAAGCCATTTGAAGTACCTAGTTCTAGTATTTTCTGTGCATTCTTAGTCTTGACTAATAGGGAGATAAACTCAGCAGATTCAGGCTCTATATTACGCCATTTGTCTAATCTATCTGTTTTTTGGGCGTCTTCTTGTTTAAAGGTATCGTATAAAGAAAGGAATTCTTTTTTTAGTTGAATGTTCATTGGGAAAGTTTTTGTCTGTTCAGACAACTAATTTACAGAAAAAGCGTTAGTATAATAAGTAATTAAAAGAGTATTTTTGATTAATGATTAGTAAGAATAGAGTATATTTATACCTATTCATCTATATAATAGAGAGATATGAGGATTTTCCTGATGGTATTACTGTGCAGTTTGAGTATCACTGTACAAGCAAAAAAGAAACCTAGCTTAAAGCGAGCTGACAAGTATTATAAAAATACGGAGTATACAAAAGCTGCAGAGGAGTATAAACGATTACTTAATGGTAAGCGTACAGCTAACTATATTTACTTGCAGTTAGCAGATTGTTACGATCGATTACATAAAGATATAGATGCATCTAGATATTATGGCAAGGCTATAGATCAGAATGACTCTACGCTGAAGCCTGAGGTATACTATAAGTATGCAAAGGTTATGGAACGCAATGGTCGTTATGAAACAGCTAAGGACATGATGCAGCAGTTTACTTCTAAAGCACCTACTGACTCTAGAGCGAAGGACTTTTTAGCCAAACCTGATGCACATAAAGCACTAAAGGATAGGGAGCCTAATTATATGTTTCAGGAATCAGGACTTAACGATTTTCAGTACGATGATTATGGAGCATGGCTAAGCCCAGGAGATACACTTTATTTTGTCTCTAATAGAACCAAGCAAGAGAAGAAGTGGATGCGCAAGATATTTGAAGTAAGAGATAAATGGGAACGCAAGCCTAACTTTGACTTATACACAGCGGAGTTTAAAGATAAGTATGAACCTATAAAAGGAGTAGCGCGTATCAAAGGGCGTGTTAATAGACGTTTTAATGATGGTACTACCGTCTTATCTAAAGATGGTAAGCGTATGTACTTCGCTTCTGAAGCCTACCGCAATCGCAAGTTTAGACGAAATGATAAGGTGAAGCAGAGAGATCATCTGATGAGTCTATTCTATGCACAGAAGAAGAAAGACAAATGGAAGAAGATAAAACCAATGCGTTTCACTCGTGCGGGATATATGTATACGAATCCTGCTGTATCACCTGACGGCAAGTTCTTATACTTCGCCTCTAATATGCCAGGTAGTTATGGAGAGTTAGATATATGGCGTACACCTATCTTAGAAGATGATGAGTTTGGCACACCTGAGAACTTAGGATCAACAATCAACTCAGGTACTCGTAATGATTATCCATTTATTGCCTCAGATAATAAAATGTACTTTGCCTCTGATCGATGGGGGGGGTATGGAGGAATGGATGTGTATGTAGTAGATCTAAGTAATACAGTGAGTACACCTGCCAACTTAGGAGAACCTATTAATACAGCTAAGAACGACTTTGCGTTTAGTTACTATCCCGCTAAAGAGATGGGGTTGTTCTCATCGGATAGGATAGGACGTACGGATATCTATAAAGCATTTCCTCTTTGTTTTGTTGAGTTTAGAACGATGCTGAAGAGCAAAGGCTTTAATCAACCTGTAGCAGATGCTAAAGTAGAGTTTATTAATACGAGAAGAATAGTAGAAGATAAAGGTGTATCTAGCAGAAGTGGAATGGCTAGAGGAGAGATTAAATGTAAAGAGACGTATAAAGTAAAAATCTCTCATCCTGATTACTTAGACGAACTTATTGATATCACTGCTAATGCTGAAGCAGGAGTGCAGACGATAGATGTATTATTAAGACCATTAGACGAATTAGTAATCGGAAAGGATAAGATCGAACTAGGAGATATACAGTTTGCCTTTAATCAAACAGAGATTACAGAGAATAGTAAGTTTGAGTTAGATAAGTTAGTAAAAGTAATGAAGAGATATCCTGCTATGAGAATTAAGATTAACTCTCACTCAGATAGCAAAGGTAGTCCTGCTTATAATTTAAAGCTGTCTAATGAGAGAGCTAAAGCTACATTAGAGTATATCGTCTCTCAAGGAATAGAGAATAGTAGATTAGAATCTCAAGGATACGGATCACAAGAACTAAAAGTAGAATGTGCACCGTGTACTGAATGGGAAGATGCACAGAATAGACGATCAGAATTTATTATTTTACAACGATAATAACATTTGATTAAAGAGAAAGGCAGTGAGTCAGTGATGATTCACTGCCTTTTTGCGTTAAACCCAAAATCAGCGATAGACAGATAAGCGAAAAGTAATTATACAAAATAGGTCTGAATTAGTGATTTCAGCATACTATAGTATGGTTATAGCGCTAATGAAAGACCTATAAAGTAGAATTGCTTTGTAGTATTTGGCTAATGCGGAATCTGGGTTTATGGGCATTATATTTTATTGTATTTGATAGATTGTATTCCTGATTATTGATGTGAGAGTTAAATAATTTATGTTAATTATAAGTTAAATATTGTGTTTTTAGGGTTCACGAATAGTGAATAGACTGCATGTAGTAGCTGAAGGTATATACTGTTATTTAGGGTATTAAGTTTAGTTAATTTGTGAAGTTCATGAAGAATGATTGTGTTTTTTATATTTTAATGTGGGGGGATTTAGTGTTTGTTAATTGTGAAAATTATCATAAAGAAACTGTTTTTTGTAATTGGTGATTATTGTTTTTAGTAAAACTACAATTGGTGAATTTGCTATAAAATGGCAATATTTAGAGGGTTTGCAGGGGGTGAAAACATTTATATATTTGCCCTGTACAAAAAACATAACAACATATTATTGATGTAAAAGAGTTTGTTAAATAGAGTGGTTTTTAGATGTTTATTTTTTATTATTCTTAGTAATAGTATTTTTTCATAGTCATTAGAAACATCAACTGTAGCCAAGTTAATCACATCTATATAATATAACGTTGCATCAACAGAAAGTCTTATTGTCAATATATAATCACCTTTTAAAAGGTTGATGATGTATAAAGGCTTTTAAATTTATAACCCTCTTCTAAGCTTGATTTAATTCTTTATATTATTGCTTATGAAAAAGAAATTTTTTTTTTGAAAGCTTGAAGAGGGTTTTTTATGTACTTAAATGAGAAGTGTTAATTAAAGAAAAGGACTTTAGTGGGGTCCGAATAAGGTGTTTTTCAAATTGTTTTATAGGAAAAGAGAGGCAGGGGTGCCTCTCTTTTTCTTTGTAGTAAAAAAGCCTATTTGAAACTCAAATAGGCTTTTTTTAAATTTAAATTATGCGATAGACAGATAGACGAAAAGTAATTATTCAAAATAGGTCTGAATTAACAATACAAGCATACTATAGTATGGTTTTAGAGCTAATGAAAGAGCTATAAGTAGAATTGCTTTGTAGTATTTGGCTAATGCGTAATGTGGGTTTAATTTGTTATCGCGATTGACTTTCTATTAATAGATCTGTCAGCATCGACATCTTCTTTTTATACACCTCAGAGAGGTCGTTATTCTCATACAAATCAGAATTGCTAATAGGTATAGCATAAGGCAGAGACCACGCTCTAAGTGCCTTAGCGATGTTATCTAACGCTTGTATACCTTGCATGGCTTGATTACCAGCTGACCAACAAGTAAACCCAACTATTTTATTAGTCAAGTAAGCAGGTGAGTCTTTGGCTGTTATTTCTAACCAATCTATTGCATTCTTCATTACTCCTGTTAGACTACCGTGGTAGAGGGGAGTAAGCCAAATCATTACGTCTGCTTCGCGAAAAGCATCTGCAAAGGTGATAACATCCGATGGGATATTATCCATTAGCTTCGCTTGGAATATAGGAATCTCAAAATCGGATAAGTGAATCTGTCGTACTTCAATATTAGAATTTATGAACTGATCTGTATAATACTGTGCAATGCGTCGCGATGTACGGAATGCTTCTTCATCTAAAGAACCATTAAAAATTAAAGCTTTCATAAAACTATACTGTTATTTAGCCTACTAATTTAGAACTTTTATTGATTATAAAAGGTTTACTTCTCTAACTTAATCTTTCTTTAACGGATATTACTATAGCTAGAGTGATGCGACGTAACTGTATAGTAAACAAAAAAGCCTGTCACTTGGACAGGCTTTAGATATTACTTAAGGGTGTTTTTCTTAACTTGATCAAATTTCATTACGATCTTACCTCCTTGGTAGATACTTAATGTTTCGTCAGCTACATTAAATTGATACGTTGAATTATCGAAGTATTTAAGGAAGTGATCTTTCGTTGCATTGTCTTGACTATTTCCACAAGATTTAGCATCGTCTTGGTTTACTTCAAATAAGGTAATCGTATTATTCTTTCCATCTAATGTGAAAGGTACTTCAAACTTAGCACAGCCTGTTCCACCTTTTACTACGTAATAATGAAAATCAAAAGTAATCCACTGTTTGTAATTTCCTCCTGTTTCACCATCTAGTTGAACTAACTTCCAGTCATAACGGCGAACATCTTTAGCAGACTTCTCTAGTTTCTCATCAGCGAATATATACTTCACTTTATCTTTAGTAAGTAAGTGTAACTGCCCTTCAGTCTCATTAAAAGTGATAGTACCATTAGAGATACGCTTTAAGAATTTATTCTCAGTATAAGCTTCTTGATTAGCACACTCTTTCCCTGTTTTGGTAGCAAAACGAGTAGTCATATGCACTCCTTTTGAATCAACAGCTGTTCTTGATACAGGTAACTCGAATACATTACATCCAGCAAAACCTGTAATAGTAGAACCATTCGTGCGATTAAGCATAATGTGTTTATCCGTTGGTTTTAATACACCAGGTGTACTGCTATCTTGTAATACCCATCTAACATTCCATATTCCATCGGGAGCTAATGGATGAGTTTCTTGAGAATCTGTAGAGCCTTGTTGCGCAAAAGTTACTAAGCTTGTTAAACAAAGAAATAAACTTGTAGCGTATTTTTTCATAATAAATATTAAAATAATTCTAAAATCAAATAGTTTTTGTACTGCTCTATGTTAAGTTATGAATACATAAATGATTGATAACTATGTTTTTGTATTTCATAGAGATACGGATATAACGATTGTGAAAAGATAGTGATTCTTGATGAATATCCCAATTTATAAGCAAAATATTATCAATACACTAAATCATCATCTATAATCGCATCGATATAATATGCTATACCTGTCAATTTACGTTCATAATTATCAATCATATTATCCGCCATCAATATCCACACAACACATTTTCACAACGCATTTCCGCAATACAAATCCACAACGTATATCCACAATCATCATCCACAACGCATTTCCACAATCATCATCCACAACGCATATCCACAATCGTAGGGACGTATTACATACGTCCAAATAAAACATCCTTGGATGTTTTCATAACGATTATATGTTGACATTCCACAATCATCTGCACAACGCATTTCCATAATCATTATCTACAACGCATTTCCACAACGGTATAATGATTACGTGCTGAATGAACGTAATATGGATTACGTGCCAAATGGGCGGGTGGTTAATTACCTGCCAACATTACACATCCATACAGCATATCCACAAAAAAAACATACTACTCCTGTTTAGGCATAAACCCAAACATTAACACCAACTGATCACCTTGATAAAAATTAAGCGTCTGCTCAGCGATATCATAGTGATATACCTTAGAAGTAAAGTACTTCGCATACTTATCAGTTACTCTTTTGAGATCTTTGCGTTTTACCCTTTTTCCACCTTTGTGCTTTGCATGAAAGGTTATACTGTGAAAAGAGAACTGACTTTGACTATAAGAAACATCAAATTGAGCAACAAAAGGGACATTATCTATCGTACCTGTCATCACTCGGTTCTCAAAGTCAAATGAAGTAACCATCTTAGGGAGTTTATCCGAATTCCTGTTTAAAGCAATCAATCCCCAGTCAAATCGTGAGACAAACTTATAGAATCGATCAAGGTTATTAGAATACAGTTTATACTTCGTATCCATTCCTTTTTTTAGCGTGATGACATCTTCAGCACCACTAATCGTAATAGTGCTATTCTCTAATACCCTAAAGAACTCTTGATCCTCTTGAGACCATTGTATTTGAACAAAAGTAGGCAAGAACTCTGTCGCCCCAGTTTGTAAAGTATACTCATCCGCATTGACTTCGACTTGCTTAATTGGTATCTTAGCATAGACAGTTCTCTCCTGATTTTGATTAATACCCTTATTCGCAAGCGTGAACTCTAACGCAGTATCAGTCCATTGAAGTATGATATTTTTATCCTTGTCTTGTAGTATCCATTGCTCTTTTTGTATCACTTTATCAGTCAGTGGAAGCGCTTCTTTTATAAGCTGTGCACTCGCAGATACTGTGAATAGTAGTGTTATGATAACTAATAATCTAAACTTAATCATCTGTATTCCTGTTTTAAATAGTAGTTCAAATATATTAATATGATTATAAAGATAAGAGAGAAGAGAAGAAAAAGTTAACGGTTAATTGGTTAACGGTTATCGGTTTACGGTGAACAGTTTTTAACTTGTGTTTAAAAGATTATTAATCTTAGTAGTAAATCCATAACGTATATCTACAATCAATATCCACAACGTATTTCCGCCATCAATATCCACAACGTATATCCACAAACAATATCCACCATCAACATCCACAAACAATATCCACAAACAATATCCACCATCAATATCCACAACGTATATCCACAATCGTAGGGATGTATTACATACATCCAAATAAAACATCCTTGGATGTTTTCATAATGATTACGCGTCGAATGGACGTGATGTGTATTGTGGATGTATATTGTGTGCCGACAGGACGTGATATGTATTGTGGATGTATATTACGTGCCAACAGGACGTGATGTGTATCGTGGCTACTGGGTAGGACGTATGTAATACGTCCCTACGATTGTGTGCCGAATGGACGTGATATATATTGTGGATGTATATTACGTGCTAACAGGACGTGATATGTATTGTGGATGTATATTGTGTGCCGAATGGACGTGATGTGTATCGTGGTTACTGGGTAGGATGTATGTAATACGTCCCTACGATTGTGTGCCGAATAGACGTGATATGTATTGTGGATGTATATTGTGTGCCGAATGGACGTGATGTGTATCGTGGTTACTGGGTAGGACGTATGTAATACGTCCCTACGATTGTGTGCCGAATGGACGTGATATGTATCGTGGTTACTGGGTAGGACGTATGTAATACGTCCCTACGATTGTGTGCCGAATGGACGTGATATGTATTGGGTGGTTAAACATATCGACAAAATATATTGCATACATCCACACAATCCACATCCCTTAATGCCTGAAAGGCAAACAACAAAAACACAACATCACACCTTCACAAAAAAACAATATAAAAATGGTACTAAACAATATTTAATTGTAAATTTACCCCCCAAACACAACTCTTTATATATGAATCCAAAAGTATTACTTACTTCAAAAGAGATTGATATCATTCTACACCGTTTGGCTTGTCAATTAGTAGAGAAACATCTTGATTTTTCTAACACCCTTCTTATTGGGATACAACCACGTGGTAAATTTCTTGCAGAGCGAATAATGAATATTCTAAAGACAGAGTATGGTATATCTGATATACCGCTAGGGTTCTTAGATATCACATTCTTCCGCGATGACTTTAGAAGAAATCAAAAGACTCTTGAAGCAAATAAAACCCAAATAGACTTCTTAGTAGAAGATAAGAAAGTCGTATTTATAGACGACGTGCTTTACACAGGACGCAGTATACGTGCCGCACTCACCGCTATACAGTCATTCGGACGTCCTGCTGAGATCGAATTATTAGTACTGATAGATCGTCGATTTAGTCGTCACCTACCGATCCAACCCGATTATAGAGGGAGACAGGTAGATGCCTTCGGAGAAGAGACTATCCGTGTACACTGGTCTGAGCACGAACAGGAAGACGCAGTCTTACTAGAAGAAATTGATAAAAACTAACTACCTAAATCTACTATTAGAAGTACAATGAAAGAATTAAGCGTAAATCACCTTTTGGGAATTAAGTATATCACTAAGAATGATATTGATTTAATATTCGAAACAGCTGATCACTTTAAAGAAGTAATTAATCGCCCGATTAAGAAAGTTCCTTCTCTTAGAGATATTACTATTGCTAATATCTTTTTTGAAAACAGTACACGTACCAAGTTGTCTTTCGAATTAGCACAAAAACGTCTGTCTGCAGATGTTATCAGCTTCTCTGCTGCTCAGTCTTCTGTTAAGAAAGGAGAAACCCTAATCGATACCGTTAATAATATCTTAGCGATGAAAGTAGATATGGTCGTGATGCGCCACAGCGATGCTGGAGCAGCTCACTTCTTATCTAAGAACGTTAGTGCTAGTATTATCAACGCAGGTGATGGAGCACACGAGCACCCTACACAGGCGTTATTAGACAGTTATTCTATCCGCGAGAAACTAGGTGATGTAGCAGGTAAGAAAGTCGTGATCGTAGGGGATATCCTACACTCGCGTGTAGCACTATCTAATATATTCGCTTTACAGATGCAGGGAGCAGAAGTAAAAGTATGTGGACCGAAGACCCTTATCCCTAAGTATATCGAGAGTCTAGGAGTGAAAGTAGAGTCTGACTTAAGAAAAGCACTTGAGTGGTGTGATGTAGCGAATATGCTACGCGTTCAGAACGAGCGTTTAGACTTTAGTTATTTCCCTAATACACGAGAGTATGCACAGCAGTATGGACTAGATAAGGCACTATTAGATTCTCTAAATAAAGAGATCATCGTGATGCACCCAGGGCCTATTAACAGAGGAGTAGAGATTACTTCGGATGTAGCAGACTCACAGCAAGCCGTGATCTTAGATCAAGTAGAGAATGGAGTAGCAGTACGTATGGCTGTTACCTACCTATTAGCTTCTAAAATTAAGTAATTACAGCCTTTTTTAAAAGGCTTATTTTATATCTTATAACCAGTATACAGTGTCATATTAATGCTGTGTACTGGTTTTTTTTTGTTTCTTTTTTAAAGGTAACTGCAGTCTATATTACTTTATGCCATAAAAACACTGATTCTTAATTTATACTTCTTAATTGTTTTTGTATCTTTGTACTGTATTTTGCTTCAAATCAGAAACCTATCTGAATGCTTTTTGAACCTAAAAAGTATATAAAAAATAAGCAAATTCACCTTCCTTAGAATCTCTAAAAAACACCATTTTTTAAAGGTTAAAATAATCTCATTTTGCGTTTCTCATTTAGTTTCTATTTGGATTAATACTGGCTTGTATCTCAGTATTTTCGGGCTATTATGCAGTTTAGTTTGGTGTTTGTTCGGGGCTTGTTCGGAAAAAGGCCCTTTTTTCCGAACCTCTTCCGAAGGAGTCCCGAACAAATCTCGAATAAAACTTGTTTATCCCTGTGTGTCATTGGGTTTGTGGTGTGGTTCGGTAATTGTCGAACCATTTTTTTAAAGGTTTTTATAGTTCGTTTTGAGAAGAGTAAAAAATACTATTTTTAAAAGAATTAGAGTGATTTTGGTAATAATATAGGGGTGTTTTGTGGGGATGTATATCACGCTATGTCGGCACGTAATTCACATCACGTCCATTCGGCACACAATCGTAGGGATGATTACATACATCCTATCCAGTAGCCACGATCTATATCACGTAATATTGATACACAATGTCGGCACACAATGTTGGCACACAATGTTGGCACACAATCGTAGGGATGATTACATACATCTTATCTAGTAGCCACGATACACATCACGTCCATTCGTCACACAATGTATATTACGTAATATTGATACGTAATCATTATGAAAACATCCAAGGATGTTTTATTTGGGCGTATAGTAATATGCCCGTACCGTTGTGGAAATGCGTTGCGGATATTGATTGTGGATGTATATCACACAATGTCGACACATAATTATTATGAAAACATCCAAGGATGTTTTATTTGGATGTATGTAATACATCCGTACGATTGCGGAAATGCGTTGCGGATATGTGTTGCGGATAATGATTGCGGAAATGTGTTGTGGATATACGTTGCGGAAATATGCTGCGGATATTGATTGTGGATATGTGATGGGGATTTTTGATAAAAAAAAGCACCTTTTACATAGTCGTAAAAGGTGCTTTGTAAGCGTTTTTTGGGAATTTATTTTATTTAAACACGAAAAGAAAAACTATAATATTCTAGGAAAAGTAGTTGGGGTTGGTTGCCCTGTTTTATATTGTTCCACGATTTTATATACACGTTGGAAGTCACTGTCTTTAAAGTTGTCAGACGAACTCATTTCGTAGATCATAGTATTCATAGATTGGTTCGCATTAGCGATATTGCTTCTAGATTCTATACTTGCAAGTTTTAGCGTGCTAGCCATATAAGCGATATCGTAGTTTTTCGTTAACTCAGGGCTTGTGCTATCTGTATTGTTGTCGAATAGTCTTACCTCATTTACTCTCACTTGTCTACCATCTTTTAGATAAGATAGATTAGCAACTATCTCTTTAGAACTTCTAGAGCTACTAGATTTTCTCACTTTTAATAAGATGATACGAGTAGAGTTAGCTCCTAAGTTCTCTAGGTCGAAGTGTATTTTATTATTGGCTACTATCGTTGCTTTAGCGTCATATCCATAACACGTTACGATGCTCCATTGACTCGGTAGTTCGATATCTACTTTTTGGTTAGTACCCACTCTGTATAAGATAGCGTCTAGTTCTTCGTCGAATACCTTATAGATGTCCTCTTCGTTTTCGCCGATGTAGTAGTTAGATCCTTTTCCTTTATCAGCAAGCGTTCTCAGTAGTTTAAAATCTAATGATTGACCGATACCGATCGTTGAGATTTCTATTCCTTCTTGGTTGTATTTCGCAGAGTTGTCTACTATTCTATCGTGATTTGTTTCTCCTACATTTGTTTCTCCGTCTGTCAGAAGGATTACTCTAGAAGTAGTGTTTTTAGCGTTGTTTTTAAAAGCTTCTTTATATCCTAACATCATTCCTGCGTTTAAGTTGGTACTTCCCATAATCCTAATATCATCGATGACTTTTCGGATTTTTTCTTTTTGATTACCTACTTTTTGACTAGAGAGTACTACTTGGGCATCTGTGCTAAAAGTAGTGATAGATATGATATCATCACTTATTAAGTTATCTACTAAGTGATTTAATGCTTTCTTCACTAGTTCCATTTTTTGACCATACATAGATCCACTGTTGTCTACTACTAGGGAGATGTTTACCCCTCCGCGTACTTTGGCATTAGAACTTACAAGAGGAGTAGCGATACCTACCTGTACTAACGCATAGTTAGGATCATTAAATATCGCATTGTTATAATCGATGCTAACTGCTACTTTTTGATCAGAAGGTATTTTGATTTGGTGTTTATGGTAGTTGATAAAGTCTTCGATCTTCAGTGTTTCTACATTAGGGTAGTTGTTTGAGTTGCTGTTGTAATACCCATTGTTGTTTTGATTATCAAGAGATACTTGTCTCGAATATGATACTGATGCTGTTCCTAGACCTACTTGAGCAAAAGAGTTGATGCTAAATAGTATAATAATTAAGAGTGATAAGTGTTTTTTCATAATAATTTTTATTAATTTGTTAAATAATTTTTATCAAATGTAAGGTGGTTCATCATCACTTTTTGGGGTAAATGGGTGAACTGGTGTTTTGACTTGGTGAACTGTATAAATGGATTGTTATGAATGTATTTACTTTGTCCTATAATTAATTAAGATATTGATATGCAATATATAAAGTGGGTTTTGATACTGTTTTTTGGTACTTCTATAGGGTATGCTCAGGTGGGGGTAGGAACTCGTATACCTACTACAGGAAGTGAAGAAGCATTGAGCGAATTACAGGCGATGCTAGAGACGGCTTCTGAGGAGGATGTAGCGATGAGCTATGTAGCGGTAGCTAAAGAGTTAAATAGAGAAAGGGATCTAGCGAAGGCGATTGCGTATTATACGAAGGCTAAGGATCTCTATGTGAAACTAAAGGACAAGAAACGCCTAACTACGGTAGAGCGTGAGATCGGTAAGCTGTATGAACGACTAGGCAATAAGGAGATGGCGATCAAGAGCTTCGAGTCTGCGCTACAGTCTGCTACAGATAGTGAAGCGAAGGCTGTGAATGAGAATGACCTAAAGCGGCTAGGGGCAAGTAGTCCAAAGGAACAGACTAAGGTGATGGAGAGTAATCTAGCTATCTTCGAAAAGGCAGATGACAAACCTGCACAAGTAGAAACGCTGAAACAAATAGCTGAAATCAATCTGAAGGAAGGAAAAAAGGAGGAGGCTATCCAACAATTAAAACAGGCTAAAGAAAAGGCGGTAGAGCCTGAGGCGACGACTGAGATAGAGAAGCAAATCTCGACTATCTATGTAGAGGAACAGCAATATGACGAGGCGCTAGCATTGAGTTTATCCCTATTAGAGAAGGCTAGGCAAGGGAAGAATATAAAGGAGGAGGTCATACAACTGCGACAGTTGGCTCACATCGCTTTCTTACAAAAGAATAAAGAGGCAGGATTTAAGTATCTAACGGAAGCCTATCAATTGGCGTTATCGACTAATCAAACCTTACAAGCGAAGGAGATTGTGTCTGAATTGACTGCTAGATATCAAGAATATAAAGAGGTAGATAAGGCATTAGCGCTCCAATCTTCGTTCTTAAAGCAACTAGATCAATTGGTCTTGGCGGATAGTACATTGGTTAGTTCGAAGCTATTTCACGTCAAAGAGGAATTGATTAATCAACTTGAGAAAGAGAGAGGGTTAAAAGATGAATTGCTAAGTAGAACGACTACGATTAACTATATCTTGATTGGGTTTATAGCAACGATTTTAGTGTTTATGGTATTTATATACAGAACGCTGTTCTCTATCAAGAGAAAGAATAAACAGATTGCGTTACAGTCACTTAGACGTGAGATGAATCCGCACTTTATCTTTAATAGCCTAAACAGTGTAAATCAGTTTATCGCTCAGAACAATGAGTTGGAAGCGAATAAGTATTTGTCTTCTTACTCACGATTAATGCGCAACGTGATGGAGAACTCGAATAAGGATTTCGTGCAGCTCTCCACAGAGTTAGAACAGCTAACGGAGTACCTAGACTTGGAGCACTTGAGGTTCTCAGATAAGTTTGACTATACCATCAGTGTAGCAGAGGATATCGATGAAGATGCAGTCTTAGTACCCAATATGCTTATACAACCTCAATTAGAGAATGCAATATGGCACGGGTTGCGTTATAAAGAGTCTAAAGGACTGCTGTCATTATCTGTATCTAGACAGGGGAAGAAGTTGGTAATAGTGGTAGAGGATAACGGTATCGGGCTTACTCAGAGTAATGCGTTAAAGACGGCTAATCAACGTGAACACAAGTCTAGAGGAGTGAATAATACGACAGAGCGCATCAAGTTACTAAACGAATTATACAAGGCGAATATCTCTATGGTGATTAGAGAAAGGGAGGCTCCTGATATGGGAGTGAGAGTGGAATTATTAATTAAGAATTAGGAATGTATGTCGTTTCGCTACGCTACACTCTAATTATGAATTATGAATTAGGAATGTATGTCGTTTCGCTGCGCTACACTCTAATTATGAATTAGGAATTAGGAATGTATGTCGTTTCGCTGCGCTACACTCTAATTATGAATTATGAATTAAGAATTAGGAATGTTTGCCTACGGCAGTAGGGGGAGCTTCGCTTAATTAAGAATTACGAATTAAGAATTACGAATTAAGAATTAGGAATTAGGAATGTTTGCCTACGGCAATAGGGACGCTTCACTTAATTAGGAATGGGGAATTTGCACCTATTGACACTCGCTTATCTGTTAAGGCCACAGGGACTCCGTAAGAATAATTGCCTTAAATAAGGTACTTCATTTTATCACTTCATAAGGATTATGGACTATTAAAGTGAAATTAAAAACTATCAACTGTCAACTATCAACTGTAAACCGTACACTGTTAACTAACAAAACAATTATGCAACAACGTATTAGAAGTGTTATCGTAGAGGATGAGTCTGCGGCTAGAGATATACTGAAGACTTATATAGAGAAGTACTGTCCACAACTAGAGATAGTAGGAATGGCTATGGACTGTAAGGAGGCTATAGAGGTCATACATACATTAGAGCCACAGCTAGTCTTTCTAGATGTAGAGATGCCCTTTGGCAATGCTTTTGACGTGCTAGAGGGATGTAAGGATTTGTATTTTGAGACGATATTCGTTACTGCCTTTTCGGAGTATTCGCTAAAGGCATTGAATCAGAGTGCGGCGTATTATTTGCTTAAAACACTGAGTATAGAGGAGCTTATCCTCGCAGTAAACAAGGTTCAGAATCATATCGTCAATAAGGAGTTACTAGATCGAAACAAGATCCTCCTCAACAATATGAAAGAGCCTCAACCTGATAAACAGCAGGTGATATTACCTACGTTAGAGGGTTTTGAGGTGATCAAAATGGAGAGTATCATCCGCCTCCAAGGCAATGGTAACTTTACGAATATACACTGTGATAATGGAGAGGTAAAGATGATCTGCCGCTTCCTTAAACACTTTCACGAGATACTTCCTTATCCGTTTATCCGTGTGCATAAATCCCATATTGTCAATGTCAATTATATCAAAGGATATCACAAGGCTAATGGTGGGTATCTAGTGCTTAAAGATGATATGGAGATAGATATCTCACAGAGTTATAAAGAACAGTTTTTGAGTATTTTTAAAACGACTATTTGATGTCGCTGTGCTCTAGTTATGAATTTAAAATTAGGAATTAGGACTGTGTGGATGTATTATTATTTACAATCTACATCACGTCCTGTCGGCACACAATCGTAGGGATGTATTACATACATCCTACCTAGTAGCCACAATACATATCACGCCCATTCGGCACACAATCGTAGGGATGATTACATACATCCTACCCAGTAACCACAATACACGTCACGTCCATTGGGCACACAATGTCGGCACATAATGTTGGCACACAATCGTAGGGATGTATTACATACATCCTACCCAGTAACCACAATACACGTCACGTCCATTGGGCACACAATGTCGGCACATAATGTTGGCACACAATCGTAGGGATGTATTACATACATCCTACCCAGTAACCACAATACACGTCACGTCCATTGGGCACACAATGTCGGCACATAATGTTGGCACACAATCGTAGGGATGTATTACATACATCCTACCCAGTAACCACAATACACGTCACGTCCATTGGGCACACAATGTCGGCACATAATGTTGGCACACAATCGTAGGGATGTATTACATACATCCTACCCAGTAACCACAATACACGTCACGTCCATTGGGCACACAATGTCGGCACATAATGTTGGCACACAATCGTAGGGATGTATTACATACATCCTACCCAGTAACCACAATACACGTCACGTCCATTGGGCACACAATGTCGGCACGTAATTATTATGAAAACATCCTTGGATGTTTTATTTGGGCGTATAGTAATACATCCCTACGATTGCGGATATTGATTGTGGAAATGTGTTGTGGATAATGATGATGGAAATGCGTTGTGGATGTTGATTACGGAAATGCGTTGTGGAATTGTGTTGCGGATATTGATTACGGAAATGCGTTGTGGATGTATATCACACAATGTCGGCACGTAATCTTTATGAAAACATCCAAGGATGTTTTATTTGGATGTATGTAATACATCCCTACGATTGCGGATATTGATTGTGGAAATGTGTTGTGGATGTTGATTACGGAAATGCGTTGCGGATATCGATTGCGGATCTGCGTTGCTGATACATAATCAGTCTATACATTACTCATCCTATATTTCCGTAATATTTTAGGTCTAGTCTATGATTATATTCATATTCGTTTTATATTCGCTTAATCAAATTAAGGCGTATACAATGAAAGTAAAAGAAAAAGGGCATACACTTATTATAACGTGCAATGAGGGGAGTCTTGTTGAGTTTATTGAGAAGGTAGAGCAGCAGTATGAGAGTAGCTTCAAACAGGCTAACCTAGTGATAGATTTGACTAATACTAGTTTTGTGGTTGAGGAAGAAGATATAGAGCAGTTCGAATCTCTTGCTGTACAGCATATGGAAGAGGCTAATAAGTCTTTTATTATTGTAATCGAGTCAATAGACTTTAATGAGTTTGATGGAGATTTGATAATCGCTCCTTCTTTACAAGAAGCACATGATTTGATTGAAATGGATGAGATCCAAAGAGATTTAGGGTTTTAGAAAGAGATTAATTACTTCGTTTCACAAGAGGATATTTCTTATGTACGATAGTTAAATATATAATTACAGATAAAAGGCTTAAAGTAATTTAAGCCTTTTATTTTTGACTTAGTAGTAGTTTTTCGTAAATTACGTGCTCAAAATATAAAATAAAACCACATTGAAACTTACTATATTAGGCTGTTATGCAGCAACACCACGAACGATAACCAACCCTACTTCTCAAGTTTTAGAGATAGCGGGGCATATGTTCTTGATCGATGCAGGCGAAGGAACACAAGTACAATTAAGACGTCATAAACTAAAGTTTCAGCGTATTAATCACATCTTTATCTCTCACTTACACGGAGATCACTTCTTTGGTTTAATAGGATTGATCTCAACATATATGTTACTTAATCGCCAATCTGATTTGCATATATATGGACCCAAAGGGATTAAGGAGGTAACGTTATTACAGTTAAAATTAGGTAACGCCTATTCGGGATATAAGTTGTTCTTCCACGAACAGACTAGTAAAGAGAGTAGAGTCGTCTTTGAAGATGATAAAGTGATTGTGAGAACTATTCCATTAGATCACCGCGTATATACCAATGGATATAAATTTGAAACAAAACCTGGAGACCGCAAGTTGCGCATTGGTGCGATAGAGGACTTGGGGATAGATAAATGTTACTACCAAAAGATTAAAAGCGGTGGGAATATAACACTAGATAACGGAACAGTCGTGGAAAATAAGGATATCACTTATGAACCGGAAGATACGGAGAGTTATGCATTCTGTTCAGATACATACTATTCAGAAGCAATAGTGCCTATCATTAAAGATGTAGATGTGTTATATCACGAGAGTACATTCTTAGAGTCAGAGGAGCATTATACAGAGAGAACGAAACACTGTACAGCTAAGCAAGCAGCGACAATCGCTAAACTTGCTAATGCTAAGACGTTAGTATTAGGACATTATTCTACTCGTTATAACGATATTACCCTGTTTAAGAAAGAGGCAGAAACTGTCTTTAGTGGTAAGATTATAAATGGAGATGATGGTAAAGTGTTTGACTTATAATAGATAGAGATATGAGTGATTTAAGCGATTACAGAAAATCTTATGAGAAAAGCGTATTGCTAGAAAGCAATGTGGACGAGAACCCGATGATGCAATTCAAGAAATGGTTCTACGAGACAGAGGATTTCGGAGGTGTAGATGAGGTTAATGCGATGACGGTATCAACGATAGGTTTAGACGGTTTTCCGAAGGCTAGAGTAGTGCTGTTAAAATCTTATGATGAAGAGGGATTTGTATTTTATACCAACTACGATTCAGAGAAGGGAAAGGCGATTATCGCTAATCCGCATTTGTGTTTATCATTCTTTTGGCCATCGGCTGAGCGTCAAGTAATCATAAAGGGGATCGCTAGTAAGGCTAGTGCGGTACAATCTGATAATTACTTCGATAGTCGCCCTTTAGGGAGCAGATTAGGAGCGATAGTCTCTAATCAGAGTGAGGTAATTCCCAATCACGAGGTATTAGAACAAGCAATCAATAAGCTAGAACAAGAGGTGGAAGGGACTACTGTTACACGCCCTGATAACTGGGGAGGTTTTGTTGTTAAGCCTGTATCTATAGAGTTTTGGCAAGGACGTGCTAACCGTCTTCACGATCGTATTAGATATACGCTGACGGAAGATGGAATGGACTGGAAAGTAGAACGATTAGCACCTTAAAATAATATGAAAATAGCTAAATTAGCATTGACATTAACGACCTTGTTCTTTATGGGATGGGCATTAGTGGAGAGTTCTAGTGAGAAACCTAATATTTGGATTCAGGTAATAGGGGTAGCGTTATTCTTCTTCGCGATGGCGAGGTTGATGCAAAAGACACCAAGCAATACACATAATCGTGGACCGGCAGAACGTGAGTTTGATGCTGGGATAAAAAGAGATTTAATTAACCAAGCAAAAGAAGATAAAGATGCTTAGCAAAGGAGATTACGTACAAGTATTAGATGAGGACGAAGAAGGAGTAGTCATCAATATCATAGGGGAAGAGGTTACTGTAGAAACGAAAGATGGTTTTCTATTAACATATAAACCTAAAGAGTTATTAAAAGTAGTGAAAGAGGATGAAGTAGATATGCGATCAGCAAGTATACGTAGTTCTGTTAGTGAAGCACTTCAAGATAAGGTTGATCCTATTAAACGTTCGTTTACCAAGGATAAACGCTCTCGTAAGGATGAGTTTATCTTAGAAGTGGACTTGCATATAGAGAAGCTTACGAAAGACTTTAAACGCATGGATAAGCACGATATGCTAACGCTACAGTTAGACACTGCTAGAGGACAAGTAGAGTTCGCTATACGCAATCGCATTCCTCGTATTGTATTTATACACGGAGTAGGTGAGGGAATCTTAAAAGCAGAGTTAGAGTACTTGTTTAGCCGCTATTCTGAGATAGTAGCTGAAGATGCTAACTATCAGAAGTATGGTGTAGGAGCAACTCAGATCTACTTTAAACAAAACGTCAGATAAATTAATTAGGAATTAGGAATTACGAATGTTCTTTCTAAGTAGACTTTTGATATAAAAACGACAATATGGTTAGGCTGTATTGTCGTTTTTTTTTGAGAAAATACACGGCACTTACTGTGTGGAAATACACGGCACGGATTGCAAATCCGCGCCAGCGTTAGGTTTGTGGTTACTGTGTGGTCACGCATACCTAAAACATCATTGATGTTTTCGTGGTGATGAATTGTGATAAATAAACTTAGTAAGTTCAGCTCGCGCGGATTTGTAATCCGTGCGGAGCCTTTAAACTATATGGGAATATGCAGATCTTCTAAAAATAAAAAAAATCACTTGATATACCCACACTAAGGCATAAAAAGTGATTCTCCATTAAATTCATACTAATACACAACATTATAAAGATATAATTATTTTTATTAATAACATAGTATTATTTAGATAAATTGTGTGTTGGGATATTAATTAATCATGAGGTTTGCAGTTTTAGGTAGATTGGGGAGGGGTGAAGTGTTATTCTGTGATTGTTTTAAATAATCGGATAGTTGTTATTGTGTATTTTTTAAGATATAATAGTTGTTGTTTTGCTTGTGTTAGGTTTTTTTAAGTGCTTTTACTTCTATTTATAGCTATGCTGTATTTGTATAATTTTGGTAAAGTTTTGTTAATTATGTTTTAAAAAATGCTATATTGACTTTTTAAAACCTACCAAGCTATGAAGATTAAGTATGTGTTATGTGCCCTAGTTTTAGGAACTCTAAATACAATGGCACAAGATGATAAAAAAGAAGAAACGACCTTGTTAGGAGTATTGGCACCTACGCCGACAGTAACTCCCCAAGAAAAAATAAATAATGTAGAGGTATTCCTTGATACCAAGTATGAGAATTTGACGAAGACAAGTGGTGCAGGTACAAGTGATAGCAAGTTTAGACTAGTGCAATCAAGAGTTTATTTAAAAGGAAATTACAATAATAAGTTGACGTACTCATTGCGTTATCGCCTAAATGAGTCAACAGCTTCTAATGCCTTAGAGTTTGCTTTCTTAGAGTATAATATTGATGAACATTGGACTGTGGGAATGGGAAAACAGTTTACTGCTTGGGGTTCTACGGAGTTGTCTTATAATAGTGCTGATCTATATATGTTCACGAATATCATTGGTTCTATTGAGTTATTCAGCCCTGGAGCTAGTGTTGCTTATAAAGTAAAAGGACAATCATTTAAGCTGCAAATGGTCTCTCAAGGGGAGCAGTTTAGTGCTGAAGCATATAAGAATAAGGCTTATGGAGGCTTGTTCTTATGGGAAGGGGAGTTGTTTAAGAAGCATTTGAAAACGAGATATGGGTATGCTTTATTTCAACACGATGCGAAGAAATATTACAGTTGGATAACGATAGGAAATAGGTTGACATTTAATAACTTTATGGCTGAGTTTGATTGGATGTATGGTTTTAGAAATGTAGCTGATGCGGCGTTTACAGATTTGAATACCGTAACGAAGGGAGTGGCTTATGTAAAGGATAATGTTACTACTGCTTCTATTAAGTATAAGTTTAATAAGATAACGCCTTACATCAAGGTGATGTATAACTATAGAAACGACCTTGATAATGGGGTATCTTATGGTTTAAAAGGAATTTCTACTGCGGTGGAATATAATCCGTTTAACGAGGCTGCCTTTAAAAACCTGCGCTTGTTCGCTGCATATAATTATCTGAACTATGACTATAAGAATTACACTGTAGCAAAATCAGACAGAAATGAACATCAGATAGCACTAGGGGTGAGATGGATGGTACCACTATTTAAATTATAAGTATGATAAAATATAATGAGTTATTAATAGACGAGGATAGCAAGACGATGCAGCTGTTTAAAGGGCTATCTGTAGAGGAGGATCACCTGCTAACCAAAAGGGTGGATGCTCTTATCCGCCAAGGAAAGAATATACGAATGCAAGTAATCGCTATTGATAAAGAGGAGGGGAACTTGTATATAGAAGGGTATACTTTAGTGGAGGATTTGTTAGATAATCTATAGAATAGAGTAATAAAGTTAGGGAAGACCTGTTAGCACTGTTTTAGTGGTAATAGGTCTTTTTTTTGGTTGTATTTTAAGAGGGGTAAGTGTGCGTGTAGACTTTGTCACCCTGACGCAAGGAAGGGTCTCACGTGTAACTCTACTGCGTGACCATAGTCTATATCACACACAGTGTCGGTGCTACATTCCCCTCGATGGAGGGGTGCCTGAAAGGCGGGATGGTTATGAGTCCACTTCATTTATCACTTCGTAAGGCTATGCGGTTTATCCACAGACCTTGTCACCCTGACGTAAGGAAGGGTCTCACGCGTAACTCTACTTCGTGACTATAGTCTATATCACTTACTAATCTTTTTCGCTACGCGGTTTTCTTCTTTTACTTTTTTTCTTGATAAAAAAAGTAAACAAAAAAATCAAGGCTTTAACTCCAAAGCGGTCAATTACGGCACAAATTCCTGAACAAAATTAACTCCCTTCGGTCAAACAGAATTTTGTTCTGCGGAATTAGCACCTATTGACACTCGCTTTTCTGTTAAGGCCGTTAAGTGCTTCGCAAGTCTAGGATGGTTTAATAGCTCACTTCACTTTATCACTTCGTAAGGATAATAACCTTTTAAACGCAAGTTAAAAACCGTTCACTGTTCACTGTCAACTGTAAACCTAAAAAAAAACTTATCTTTAAACTGTTGATTAATAATATCTTATTTGTTATTTGATATTTTTTTATAATTTCTATGCAAGGTTTTGACAAAAGGTGGTTTATATAGATGAGTACTCACCAAAGAATATTGTTTAGTAAGAATTAAAATGTCTGATAAGATGAAAAGAGCAAAGAAGATTAGTGCGTTTTTATTGATGTTCAGTTTAGTGGGGTTAGCATCGTGTAGTATAGATGATAATGATGTCTATCCTGATCAACCCGTTAAAGTGGAAGATATTAATGGAGAGTACTTCGGTAGGTTAATTACTGTACAAGGAAGAATGCAAAGTGGAGTGAATACGACCTTTACTGTAAAGGAAGATATAATGGCTTTTAAGGCATTACCTGTAAGAGAGATCGTGGGAAGTGTGGTGGAAGATGAGGTAGCAAAGGCTGAAGCTATTAAAGCGCTAGGTGATGTGAAGTATAATGTTGACTTTACAGCGAGTCTACATCCTACTAATACTGCGGTACTACTTGTTTTTACTCCTAAGCCATTAGAGCTAGAGATTCCTGTGGAAGGGGTGAGTAAGAAGGTGATAGCAACATTTAAAGCAGAGAGAAAAGGAGTTTACACATCGAATAGAATTAATTCGTTAAAGTTTGAGTTAAGCGTTGATAAACTAACAGTGGATGGAGTCGATTTGAGTACTTTTGAACCCATTAAATACGTTTTTCCACAAGCAATAAAGAAATAGAATGAAAAGATAAATAGCGGGTTGTTAGTTATATAATGACTCGGTATAAGCCTCTTGTAACATATGTTTATACAACAGAAAACTAAAAAAGATGTCGCAGAGCAGAAGCTCGTAGAGAGACTGAGAAAGAAGGATCAGTCTGCTTGGAAGGAATTCTACGAATTCTATTCGGGGCATCTTACCTATGTTTGTATGAGATATATCAAGGGGCAAGAGGATGTGAGGGACATTATGCAGAATAGCTTGATTAAGATATTTAATTCTATCGAGATGTTTGAGTATAGAGGGGCAGGCTCTTTAAAGGCTTGGACTACTCGGCTGTTAATTAATGAGTCACTAAAGTTTATAAGAGACAACTCGAAGATGATGTTTCCTATTAACTCAGATGATCTTCCTGACCTTGAAGATGAGGAGGAGCCGTGTCTAGATGGGATACCAGAGTCGGAGATACTAGAGTATATTCAAGATTTACCTGATGGTTATCGCACCGTGTTTAATCTTTATGTATTCGAGAAGAAAAGCCATAAAGAGATAGCGTCACTTTTGTCAATAGCAGAGAATTCTTCAGCTTCACAGTTTCACAGGGCTAAGAAGATGTTAATGCAAAAGATCAAAACATATAATAAACTAAATACAAATGCCTTATGAACGATAAATGGACAGATGACCTAGAGCAGAAGATGAAGGGTCATACAGAGATCGGACCAGAGGGTTTGTGGGAAGATTTGGAACAAAAACTTTTTGGGGAAGAGAAGGGAAAAATCATACCATTATGGTCTGATACTGTATATCAACACAAAGAGGAGAAACCTAGTAGTAATATAGGGTTTAAAAGAATAATAGGTATTGTAGCTTCTGTGGTTATACTATTAATAGGAGGTATGGAACTGTATAAACAAGCAGGACAGGTATCGCCAAAAGAGATTATCAAAGAAAGAGAAAGTATTGTTGTTGATTCGAGAGAAGAAAGTTTAAAAGGAAATAAAGAAGAGAATAAGGTAGAGGAGAGCACAGAGGAAAATAGTAAGCAAGAGCATATAGCAATGCCTCCTACAGCTATCGCTTCTTATGGACAACCAAAGAAGGAAGGGAAGGCGGTAGAAGAGCTTAGTTCAGGTGTGTCTAAGGTTGTTGCTATAAGTCAATTAAAGATGAAGGGACATACTTTAAATGGCAATACTGAAATAGCGGTGACTAGTGCTAATATACAAGAAGCAGTTAATGATTATATAGCTCAAGAAGAGATAAGACTAGACAGAATACTTGTTGATAATATAGATCGCAAGAAAGAAAAGAGAGGTTTCTCTATAGGGCTGCTTTCTAGTAATCTATCAGCAAATTCAAGTCAAGCACAGAATGGATATGCATCTATGAAGGGAGGCTTTAAGACAGAAGCTAATGATCCTGTGTTTAGCTTGGTACAACGACCTCTTTCAGAGATATACAGTGCTAATCTAGATCGCAATGTCAACACCAAGATAGATCATAAGAGACCTGTCCGATTTGGATTGTCAGTGTATTATCAGATGGGAGACAAGTGGGGGATTAACACAGGTGTTACTTATTCAAGATTGTCGTCTAAGCTTCAGTCAGGTAGTGATGAGTATAAGGTTATTAGTGATCAGACATTACACTATATAGGGATTCCTATTCAGGTGAATTATAATGTATGGCAGATAGGTAGATTCTCTACTTATGTTAATGGAGGAGTACATTTAGAGAAGGCAATAGCGGGTACAGTTGACACTACCTTTAAGATGGGAGATGTAGTAGAAAAGGGACCTAAAGAGCATATACATACTAAAAGCTTACAGGCTTCAGTAAATGCTAGTTTGGGTATGGAGTATAAATTAGCGAAAGAGGTAGGGGTGTTCTTTGAGCCGGGGGTTAGGTATTATGTTGACGACAGAAGCTCTCTTAGCAATGTCTATAAAGAGAGACCATTCAACTTTAATGCGCAGATAGGGATACGCTATTCTATCCCGAATGCCAAAAGGAAAGCGAATAACGACGAGCAATCTGCTGTTATAAAATAAATAGAAACCATAGTATTTAGGGAATACTATAGTATAAAGAAAAAGAAAGTGCTAGTAAGAAAAAACAATGTTTATGTAGCTATAAGGCAACTTGTAGCATAGGTTATTTTTAATTAATTTATCAGCTGACGTCTCTGTATTCATTTATAGAGGCGTCTTTTTTTGGTTGACAGTTGATGGTTGACAGTGAACGGTTTTTAACTTGCGTTTAAAAGGCTATTATCCTTGTGAAGTGATGTGAACTGCTAAATGTAAATAAACTGCTCCGCAAAGTCTCCCGACTTTGAGGTAACTGAAGTGGACTCATAACCACCCCGCCTTTCAGGCACCCCTCCATCGAGGGGAATGTAGCACCGACATTGTGTGTGATATAGACTATGGCTACGATGTAGAGTTAGGAGTGAGACCCTTCCTTACGTCAGGGTGACAAGGTCTGTGGATAAACTGCATAGCCTTACGAAGTGATAAAGTGAGGTAAACTATTAAATGTAAATAAACTGCTCCGCAAAGTCTCCCGACTTTGAGGTAACTGAAGTGGACTCATAACCACCCCGCCTTTCAGGCACCCCTCCATCGAGGGGAATGTAGCACCGACATTGTGTGTGATATAGACTATGGCTACGATGTAGAGTTAGGAGTGAGACCCTTCCTTACGTCAGGGTGACAAGGTCTGTGGATAAACTGCATAGCCTTACGAAGTGATAAGTGAAGTGAACTCATAACTAAAACAACTACGCCTTTGTAATCTGATTACAAAGGCGTAGTTGTTTTCTATTTGCCATCTAAGTCATCCTCATTATCAGGGAAGAACTCTGTAAATATCTTGATACTCTCTATCGGATCAGGCATCCCCATAGGAGCATTCTCTCGTTCGTAGTGTTCTATTAGAATGTTTATAACATCATATTCATCTGCTTGTGCTGTATTGGGCTTAGAATCCTTTAGGAGTTGTAATCTCACTAAAGCCATATGGTAATCTTCTTCTGTTCTTATAGGTTTCATAGGCATTGTGGCGTTTAACCCAAAATCAGTATTAGCCAAATACTACAAAGCAATTCTACTTCATATCTCTTTCATTAGCTTCTCAACCGTACTATAGTATGGTTGAGAAGCTAATTCAGACCTATTTTGTATACTGACTGTTCGTTGATATGTCTATCACTGATTTTGGGTTTAAAATAATTATGTTACTTTTATGTAGATAAATATACTGATTATAAAATGGTTAAGACATGGTGTGTATATGTTTATTTTGTAATTTTAGTGTTAATGTAATTTAAAACCTATTAAAAAAGAAGTACTATGAGAAATTTACTAGTTTGTTTGATGTTAAGTGTGACTTCATTAGTTGCGGCACAGAAAGTTGTGTTTAAAAAAGGAAAGGTTATTTATGATAAGAATCCTATTGCTAATGTACTAGATGAAAAAGGTGTTTATACTATTTCTACTTTAGAGAATGAACCTATTATTATTGCAGATCCACGTATTATGGATGGACAGAAGTTTTATGTTAGGGTTAATTTGCCTGAAGACAAAGAAAAAGTAGTATTGGTAACTCCTACACATAAGAAATGGAGTATGTCTAAATCTAAAATAGTTATTGATGAATTTACTTTTGGAACATATAAGATATTTACTCCTCAGGGGATTGATAAAGATGCTGCTAAAGCAATTATGACTCATGATGATACTGAAATTAGAGCTGTTTTGGAAGCAAATAGAAAAGCTTATGTTGAAACAGAAGAGTATGTGAAAGAGTTTGGTAACCAGAAATGGATATTTAATGATTTAGGAGAATTTGGTAAAAAAGAAAATGGAAGCTTTGTTTCTTATGGAAAGATAAAACGCTATAAAGATGCCGGAGGAATAAATGTGGTATATGATATTTCTATATATGACAATACAACTAGAAGTTACATACTAGTTGGTAAATGGAATGAGAAACGAAATAGTATGTTCATTCTAAACAATGGAGAATCATATACTGTACCTAGCTTTTACAGTTCGCCTGATTTTAGTTTAGATATGGATAGATTAGCTAAAGCTTTGGTTTATATTGTTAAAAATAAATAAACTGCCATGGGTTGTTTAGGAGTATTATTTTCTTTAACTAAGCAAGATGTAGATTCTTTTAAGTTGTGTGATTATGGAGGGAAGGTATTATATAGTATGCTCTTTACAGTAGATCAGTAAAATTAGTCGGAAGAGATAGCACATTTCACGGATTTAAAAGAATATTAAGTGCAGTTGTATTTAATTAGTTTTATTTTGTACCCTTAATAGAAAGGAAGATGAAGTTAGAAGAAAATAAAGAAATAGACTTTTATACGAGAAAGGATAATTTGATTATTCCTACACCACAGAAACAAGATTATTATACGCTTATTTTATGTACTAAAGGACAGATAGACTTAAAGGTGGGATATCACAAGTTTACTATTACAGAGGGAGCTATGTCTATTATTTCCCCTGAAGTACTATATGTAGGAGGGGAAGCTTCAGAGGATTTTAGAGTATTACAGATCTTCTTTAAAAAGTGTTTTCTCTATCGCAATTATGTCAAGGAGATGATCGTAGACGAACTATTGTTCTTAAATGTAGACTATCCGCCGATGTATAACCTTGAGAACTCGTTTAAGCACGTGTTACAGAATTTTAATAACCTAGCTTGGGAGTTAGATACGAAAGGACCTTATCATCTTAACATTATTCGCTTAAAGCTGATAGAGATACTATATGACTATAACAGAGCTTGTGAATATTGTCTATTGGGCTTTCACAAGGGAATGAATAGACAGTATCAACTGACTTATACCTTTAAGCAATTCTTAGAAGAGAAGTTTAAAGAACTAAAGACGGTACAGCAGTATGCTGATCTGATGGGAATAACACCGAAGCACTTGACTGAGGTTATTAAAGAAGAGACAGGTATGACAGCCCTACAGTTGATACACGAGCGCATATTACTAGAAGCACAGTATTTGCTTAAGCACAGTCATATGACAGTGAAGGAGTGTGCTTATGAATTAGGGTTTGATAATATATCTTACTTCAATAGATTCTTTAAACTGCACTTAGAACTATCTCCATTGGTTTATAGGAACAAGTAATGGACTATAACGTATAAAAGAAAAAGAGAGCTTAGTGTATCTGCACTAAGCTCTCTTTTCTTTCTTGATACTTTATCTGAATAGGAATTGTGTAATAGCTTCTTACTGCTTTATTGTCTATAAGTGCAGGTTGCCACGTTTTCATTTCCTTTATTACTCTAATAGCTTCTGTGACTGTTGTTAAACCGGGATGTCTCAATACTTGGATATCACCTATTAGTCCATCTTTTTCTATTGTGATTTTAACGATCAATAGTATTTTATTAGTTGTTTCTGTTAGTTCAGTTGGTATTTGAAACTTTGAGATAAACTCTTTTTTAAAGGCAGGTATTCCTCCAAGATATTCAGCTCTTTTATCTGTTTCTCCTTGTATATAAATATGGTTAGTACTCTTAAGAGAATCATTTATTGGTAGTTCTATAGAAATGTCGGCTCTAGGAATACTACAATAAGATTCTTTTATTTCAGGGGGTGGTGGCATAAAGGTCTTTTTCTTTTTAGTCTTTTGAGAATACATTATTGCCACTGGAATAAGTAAAAATAGACAAAGTATACGTATTTTACTCATTCTAAGTGTATGTGGTTTATTGTTAGAGTACTGTATGTTCATATTAACATAATAGTAAAATCATTAAGCTCTTCTATTTCCTTGAACATCGATAATCAGTTGTTCTCTTAGTTCTTCAAAATTCTTATAGGTAAACTCAAATATCTTGGTTGTCTTATTGTCTTCTTGGATAACGATATACTGTGTCGCGCCGAAGAACGCTCTTTTAGTATAGCCTAGGGCACAAACTGTATTGGGTTTATAAAAGGTCTTCTTAGCGCCTATTAGATTTCTAACGATAATCTCCTTATCAGTGATACTAACATCTTTAACCATCGTCATTGTCAGAGAGAAACTAAATATAAATAAGACAACTCCTACTGTGACTCCTCCAAGGAAGCCGTAGTGTGTTTTAAATACTGTATGGCTTTCCCCTGAATTATCAGCCATAAAATACAGGATGAATGCAAAAATGATAGCGACGGTAAGCATAAAGAGCAATAAATTGATTACTCTATTACTATATTGTGATTTGATCATAGGGATTGTGTTTTTGTGTTGTATAACAGCAAGTTAATAATAATCTAACGCATAAACAAACTAAATATTAGTAAAGAAGATGAAGACTTATGAGATAATTATATCTTAGCAAAAAAAGAATAAAGCAATGAGTTGGAATGCAGAGCAGGTTTATACATTAGCTAACCCAAAGCTAATGGAATGCTTAAAAGGAATAAATGAGCTTCAACAAGGATTGTTTCAAGTAGATGATTTGAGAGGAATTAGAAGTCAGTGGACTAGAGAAATTTTCTTTGAGAATGATAATCACGAACGCAAAGAGATTAAGCACAGTGTACCTCAAGAGGGATTATTAGTGATTAATCCATCGATGTATAGAACTAGTTATGATGATAAGAACAATGATTTCTATGAGCGTTATAAGGAATATGAATCAACAAAGTGGGACTTTATAAAAGATATTACCGTAGAACCTGTTGTATTATCGCTTAATCTAACAATGGAACAGTGTAAGTTACTTGCTTATTTACAGTATTTGAACCTTGAGTTTAATCAGCCTTTTGTCTATTATAAGTGTGAAATGTGGGGTGGACAAATAGACGAGGAAATTGCAATTGTCTTTGATGGTGAGATGAAGGTATATTATTTTGATGAGTTGAATGATCACTATAAACAATTAGTAGGAACAGAGTTAAAGGAGGTAGAAGAGAGTACAGCCTTACAGCTAGGCCTTGCTTCAATCGGACTGCATTTACCAACACACTTTTTTGCCCTACACGAGACTTCATTTGATTGGTACCCTTATCGAGTGATACATTAATGAATGCTATATTAGGTCTATTAATCGTTGAGGTATACGAGAAGTATCTGTGCGGTGTTGTTGCTGAGGAACGCTGTCTTGGCTCGTATACCTCAGGAATACTGCTAGTATTATCAAGATAGTGCAAGAAATGGGAAGTGTAGGCTATATTATATTTTGTCAGCAGATGATGCGGAAGAGATATGTTATGTGTTAGACGGAAGGTATTTCGTTCTGTTGGCAGATAATATACTTCCATAGACCATGTCCTCCTACGAAAATTTGTGAGAGCAGAGTTTGTGAGAGGATTATCACTCGTAACTCTATAATATAACAACAGTCTATATCACTTACTAATCTTTATCGCTACGCGGTTTCTTTCTTTTCTTTTTTGTCTTGACACAAAAAAAGAAACAGGACAGAGCGTTAAAAAGATGTCTAGTAGACATCTTTAGTGAATGGGACAGGAGGCGTGGGGGAAAAGGCTGTAACTCCTAAGCACTCAAACAGAATTTTGTTTCTTAGAATTTGCACCTATTGACGCTCGCTCACTAGCTTAGGCCCTTAAGTACTTCGTAAGTCTAGGCTGGTTAAATAGTTCATTTCACTTTATCACTTCGTAAGAATAATAGCCTTTTAAACGCAAGTCTAAAACTGTTCACTGTTCACCGTCAACTGTAAACCACTCAAATCCTTAAAGTTTTACTAAATTATTTAAACAGCAGGAATAGGGAATTGTTGTATATATAGTAGACTATAGATTCATTCGGTATGTTTATTGATGTGATGTTGTGATTTTGTTAGAAGAGTAGAAGTCTTTTCGCAATTTTATTAGACCGAACTTGTCATAGGACAAGTGTGGGAATTGATTGGATTATTTATATTTGATATATCATCAGAATAACGGTTTTAGCATAAGTATATAAGGTGATTTTAATCTTTTAGACCTTATATATGTAAGACCAATATACTATAACAACATTATGGAAATAGGGATTGTACAAGACCCGAAGGTAAAGAAGTATTTGCCTTGGCTTGCTGCGTTAGCCATATTTATGCAGGCATTAGATGGAACTATCCTCAACACAGGATTACCCTCTATAGCGAAGAGTTTAGGTGAGTCACCTTTAGAGATGCAGAGTGTTATCGTGTCTTATACCCTAACTGTCGCATTACTTATCCCACTTAGTGGATGGTTAGCAGACCGATTCGGTACACGTAATATGCTGATGGTAGCAATTACTACATTTACTCTAGGTTCTTTGTTTTGCTCAATGGCCAATACCTTAGATCAGTTAGTTTTAGCTCGTATATTTCAGGCTATAGGTGGTTCGATGCTAGTTCCTGTAGCTCGTCTTATCTTAATCTATGCTTATCCGAAAGATCAGTTGCTAGGTATCATTAACTTCATTACCATACCTGCCTTAATAGGCCCGATGTTAGGTCCTACAGCAGGTGGATTCTTAGTAGAGAAGTTCTCATGGCATTGGATATTCTTAATCAATTTACCTGTGGGAATTATCGCTATTCTATGGACGAGAAAGTTAGTGCCCAACTTTAAGAATACAGTAGGTAAGTTTGACCTTAAAGGATGGATACTTATAAGTGGAGGATTAACCACGATCACTTTGATTATAGAACGATGGAACTCACCACAGTTCACTGCTGTTACTCTAATTCTATTAGCGGTATTAGCTGTTATCTGTACATTAGGGTATATTCGATATGCTAATAAGACAAGTAAAGCTTTAATCAGACTGAGCCTGTTTAAGATTAAAACTCTTCGAGTAGGACTAATAGGTAATCTTATTACACGCTTCGGAGTAGGAGGCATGCCACTAATGGTACCTTTATTACTACAAGTAGGGTTTGGATATTCAGCATTCTTTGCGGGGTTGATGATGATTCCACAAGCAGGAGCAAACCTAGTGTTTAGAAATTTTGTTATTCCTATTGTGCGCAAGTTTGGTTATCGAAATACCTTAATTGTCAATACAATATTGACAGGGATTATTATTAGTTGTTTTTTCTTTATTACTAAGAGTACACCGATGTGGGTACTGGTGATGTTAATGATCTTTAATGGTGCATTTAACGCGATACAGTTTACCTCTATGAATACTATAGCCTTAGCAGACTTAGATAATGATACTTCAAGTGAAGGGAATACTCTGCTATCAGTGACTCAACAGTTAGCGATAAGCCTAGGTATATCTATTTCGGCTATGATCTTAATGATGTTCCAAAACAGTACTGTAGGGATGAATGATCAGGGAGTAGATGTGTTTAGATACACGTTTTTAGTAATGGGGATTATCACGATACTATCAAGTAGAGTGTTCGTGAGACTTAGTGCTGAAGCAGGAGCAAGCCTTGTAGAAAAAAGAGAGTATAAGACAGAAAAACAATAACCCACCACAATCAGACACCATGGAAAGATTATACTTCAGACCTTTAGTTTTAGAAGATAAAGAACAATTACTTCATATCTACTCAGATAAGGAAGCAATGAAACACAGAGCAAGTAAACCTCTCGAAACTCTTGATGATGCTGAGCAAATGGTCTTACAAGCACATCGTGAATGGGAAGATAGAGTCAAGGTAAGGTTAGCTGTAGTACAGAGAGATACGGAGGTATTAATCGGTACGGCAATGTACTTCTTCGAATCACCAACTGCAGTAGAGATAGGCTTCTCTATCGGTAGGGACTTTTGGAAGTACGGCTATGGACAAGAGGGAACAGAAGGGCTGATAGAATACGTTAAAGCACACGAATCAGAAGTCACTACTATAGTGGGTATTGCTCGTAGTGCAAATGAAAAGTCTTTGAAGATGTTAGCTAATATTGGTTCTTTTGTGGAAGTGTTAGATTATGATAGAGAGGGGATGAGGAGGTTTGAAATCAATTATTAATTATTAATTAAGAATTAGGAATGTGTGCCTTTGGCAATTGGGATGGCATATCACACAATCTTTATCACGTAATGTATGGTTTGGGTGACACTCAAAATATTGCGTCTGTACCTTATATTGATTGTGTATATACGCTGTGGAAGTATATCGTCGCAAAGGACATCATGCTCTATAAGTTCTATCATTAGTAAAAACACCTTACCTTTACCTTGTAGATAAAGCATACCCTATGAAATATTATTGGAAAGATATCGTAGATGAACGTCAGCAATGGCAAGCATTAGAATTGACCGTAGAGGGGTTAACGCCACCTGCTATGCGATTATTGAGTGGTTCGAATTGTAAGATGAAGTTGGTCTGTGAAGATAAACCTGTGATGTGGGGATTGATAAGTCGAGACTTCTGTGATATAGGATTAGTAAGAACCTTTGAAGAGGAGAGTAGGCTCATTAAGAATATAAATTCTCAAGAAGTAGAGAAGCGCAAAGGCCTGTCTAGTGAAGAGAGTCTAAAGTCTTGGTCTCGCTACTTTGCAGAGGAAATGGTAGAGTCAGATAAGCACTTCTTTTATGACGCTATATGGCTTTTTGAAGGGTATAAAGACTTTGCCTCACCACCTAATTACGGTACTACCATAGCCGCAGAAGATGATTTTGATTCGTTTATTTATGCACGTTGGGATAGAGAGTTATTATATTCACGTCAGGTCGATGATCACTCAGGTCGTCTAAAATGGTGGAGAAAGAAGGCGAGAGAAGGGACGCTTCCTCCTATATTTGCTTGGTATATACCTTCTCTTGGTGGGTATTGGATTATAGATGGCAACTATAGACTTAGAGCAGCTATCTTAGAAAAAACAGATATACCTGTAGTATTAGCATACTCAGGAGAATATAAAGAAGCAATAATGAACCCTGATTACCAAAAAGGAATACTACATTCTTTAGCGAAAACAGAAAGGAAACCTGTAAGTCCTCAGACTGCAGAGTCAATGAATCAACACTTGGCTCACGCTTTTGATGACAGACCTTATTTCCAACAAAAGACAGTTGCTAAAGTAAAGATCAAGTCTAATGAAGAATGGCTAGCAGAGGTAACAGATTATTTAGAGTGTATTGATTATCCTGAAAGGGAGAAGTATATTAAGCAGCTGAAGGATGAACTGTAATCATTAAAGTTTTTTTGTGATTTTGGTTTTTCGTTTTTTTGTTTGAGATAAATAAGCTTTTATGAGTTGATTAAACTATAAAAGCTTATTTGTTCAACATCACATCATCACATCATCACAATATCACATCATCACAACATCACAACATCACAAAAAAACAAATAAATGAGGTTGTTTCAAATAAGTATATTGTTTACCGTTCTACTGTTGTTCTCTTGTCAAGGGAGTCAATTAGAGCAGAAGTATGTCATTTATCAATGTGATCCTGCTAAGGAGAACATCAAGATGTATTGGAAAAACGAACAAGGAGAAGTGATACACAGCTTAGCGAACCTTAAAACGATGTTAGCTGAGAAAGGAGAGAAGCTTGTCTTTGCTATGAATGGTGGGATGTTCGAACCTGATAATTCACCTAAGGGACTATACATCGAAAACTACCAAATGTATACACCTCTAGATACTTTAAAAGGAGGTAATGGCAACTTCTATTTGCAACCTAATGGTGTGTTTTATCTCACTAAAGATAATCAAGCGAAAGTAGTATCAACGTCATTATATAGTCATAATACAGCTATAAAATATGCTACACAGTCAGGACCGATATTGCTATTAAATGGTGAGATTAATACAGTCTTCACACCTGGCTCTACGAACCTCAATATCCGCAACGGTGTCGGCGTAAAAGAGAACGGCGAGGTAGTCTTCGCTATGTCTAAAGAGAAAGTCAACTTCTATGACTTCGCTCTATTATTTAAGGAACTAGGCTGTATGGATGCACTGTATTTAGACGGTTTTGTGTCAAGAGCTTACTTGCCTTCTAAAGGGTGGGAGCAGACTGATGGAGACTTTGGTGTGATAATAGGCGCTTCGGGGAATTAGGAATTACGAGTTAGGAATTAGGAATGTGTGCCTTCGGCAGTAGGTTATATATTTTGTGTTGTATTTGTCGGGCTATATCACGTTTTTTTGATACCCGTCTGCACTCAACTGTCTTTTAATTCCCTTTATCTAGCTATTCATAATCCCTTTTTAAAAGCGTATATTTCGGTCTTAAAACAAACGACAAAACTACACAAGCACCATCATGAGTAAAGATATATTTTATACCCAAGTAGAACAGTTAGTAGAAGCAGGAAACACTACAGAAATACTTACATTACTTAAAAATACACCAACAGAAAAGAGACTATCACATAGTAAGCAAATCTCTAAGCTAGGGAAGTATTATGAGGAGTATGTACAGAATGAGAGTAATGTTAATTCTTATCATCCGAGAGGTAGTAGAGAACAACGTTCTACTGTGCATATAGCAGTTTTGACTTGTTGTACATATAAAGAATTTACAGGGGTATGGGGTGTAGATGGACCTGTGTATAAGCAAGTGTTGGACTGGTATGTACCTGATTGGTTAGGGGATTATCTTAATGATTCTCAAGCTAACGGATGGATACGTGATCCGTTTAGAGATATAGATGTTGTGTATGATTTGCATACTAAAGGTGCCTTTAAGACGCCGTTGACTGATGCTAGTTGGGCTTCTATATTAGTATCTTGTGATAATGCGGGGGTGTTTGAGAAACATCCTGCTTTGCTTGAAACACAGTTCTGGTATTTGTTTCAGCATGAATTAGGGATGAACTACACTAAATGGAATGAGGTTATCAGTGAATTGATTAAAAAACACAAACTTGATAAATACCGTGTAGCCAAAGAAGCTATTAATGCTTCGATGACGTTCACTAATCAAGCTCTATGTGGCTGGTATGTGAACTTATTGACGAAGATAGATTTATCAGATAAAGATTTAATAGGGATGCAAGAGGATATATTCCAATTGCTGAATAGTCCTATCTCTAAAGTGGTGAATACTGCCTTAGATTTGCTATATCGCATAGCGAAGGACAAGGAGTTTCAGATAGAGACCTTTGTGGCGCATATGCCTATATTAGTGAGTAGTAGTATCAAGACAACTATCAATAAAGTGATGAGGATAGTAGCTGTATTTGAGAAGTCACATCCTACCTATAAGGATGCAAGTGCAGTGGCTTTAGTAGGTGCTTTACATCTACAGGATCAAGTGATCCAAACCAAGATAGCGAAGTTAGTGACGAAGTTCGCTAAGCCAAATGATGATTTGTCTCTACAATTAGAGGTTTATCAAGAGATGATGATGAGTGAGACGAAGACCTTATTTAGTGGATATATGACTGCTCAGGAGGCGATGTCTTTAATAGATTCTATTGAAGAAACAGAGGTACAGTTGATACCTGTTCAAACTATTGAGACGATAGAAGATTTGATCTTTCACTGTTCAGCTTGGAAGACCTTAGAGAGTCATTATGCTTTTGAGCAGACCATAGATGCTATCATCAGACTTCAAGGCGAGCTTACAACAGAGCATATCGATCAATTACTACCTGCCTTTGATAAAGTATTCAAAACATTTAAGGACTTGTGGTCAACTACTACTGTACAGACTGCCTTGGCTTTTTGGCTGTTAGAATGGGCTCGTATACTGATGGCAGATACCACTATAAATACAACAGAATTAGATAAACTATATAAGAAGTACGCAGATAAAGAGACCTATGTTAATAGTAAGGTTACACTAGCTGAAATGAAACTAGAGCCTAGTAATAGACTTAGTTATCACTATGGGGCTCTGCGTCCTTATCTGACGATGTATTATTACAGCTTACAATTGGTCAAAGAGAAGCGCATACTTCCTATCTTGAGTTTGCCTACACACGAACCGTTTTATATTGATGCTACAGTGCTAGTCAGCCGATTAATGGCTTATCAAGACCAAGGAGAATTAGTAGATGCAGTAGACTTGCAGATCGCTTTAGCACGTATAGATAAGGAGACAGAAGCAGCAGGATTAGCTCTAGCTAAGAAACAACTAAAAGGAGAGTTACTAGCCATATTAGAGTTTTATCTAGGTAAGGGAGAGGTGAAAGAGGGGTCAGCAGATTACTACGATGTATGGAGATTAGCGGCAGCTCTTAAATACCCTCATCAATCATTAGACAGCTTGACAAATGAGAACTATACAAAAGAACAGCAAGAGTATTGTGCTGGTTGGCTTGGCAATTGGGAAGTGATTGAGGAGAGACATACTTACAAGGATTGGGACCAAAAAACAAAACAGCAAGTAGACAAGGCGTTTACACATAAGAAACTGAAGTTTGAGAAGATACCTTATGATTTTAATTTGTCTTTAATCTTTAGTCGTCTTAATAAAGCGATGCCAAAGACAGAGGTAGGTAATCGTATGGAATCTGCAAATTTAATGGACTTGATAATGTATCAGATTACGGATACGAAACTAAGTGCTGATTTGCTAGCGCTTAACCCAAGACAGATAGACGCTGTACTGATAGCTGTTGTGGAGCAATGCTTACACTATGGTGGTAGCTCGACATTCGAAGTGGCTGAGAAGAAATTATTACAAGGGATTGTTACTTATTTGTTACAAATGAATAATGTGCTATTCTCAGATAAATATTACTTATTCTTAGGGTTAGCGTTGATTTGTGATGACAAGGTAACGCGTGCTTTCGTAGCAGAGTATTGGATTAAAGAGGTATCTCGATTAGACCAACAACAACTTGGATATATAATAGGTAAGGTAGAAGCGAAAGAATATGTGACGATAAAACGCCTTACAGATTCTATACAAGGGTTTATGATGAATGTAAGTGTACAGCATAATCAAGCATTACAATTGCTAATAGAGAGTATATTAGAACAATTAGAAGCTAGTCCTATCAAAGGATTAAAGACGCTATTAGAGCAGTATGTAGAGGTACTTCATACAAATAATGTAAAGGTGACTAATGCTAAGGTAATTGCTTTATTAGGTGAGTGGGGTAAAGTTAGTACAACAAAGAAAGTAGCAATGGCACTAGGAGCTAAGTAAGAATATGCCCTATGTCGTTTCGTTGCGCTACACTCCTTTTAATTAGGAATTAGTGTCTTCGGCAGAGGGTTCGTGGATTGTGCTATCTGATGAATTGTATCACGCTCTGTCAGTAAATGACTACATAGTGTAAAACACGATATAGAATTAATATGAGTCTAAGAAGTGAAATAGCTCCTCAAATGAAGGTAGCAGAAGAGCGTTATCCAATAGTGCTAAAAGCTGTATTAGGATATACTGACTTCTGTGATGAGTATGGGGATGAAGACTTTATAGAGTACAAAAGAGTAGAGGATGAGCTACATCAACTGACTGGGAAAGATATGTCTGTGTATGACTTATGGGAATATTGGGAAGCAGAAGGAGCGGAGGTGCTATCCTTTAGAATAGCATTGCCTGATCCTTTATTAGTAAAAAATATTAGTAGAGAAGAGATTATCGAGATAGTGACTATACTTAAGGTTTTTGACGTTCCTGAGAATACAGAAGTACTTACTTTTGAACAGCAGTTTAAGTGGTACTTAGATGAGTATTATGACGCCTTTTTGAAGCTAAACTGTCCTAATTATTCCTATAAACTCTTTATGCGTAATAAGAATAAGCAAGGTGAGTATTTTGAATATTCTATAGAAGAGATTGTCAATGAATTAATGAAGAAATAAACAGAAAAGCCTCAAGTGATTGAGGCTTTTCTGTTATAGGTATATTGATAAGTCGTAATCCACACATCCTTTAATGCCGTAGGCAAAAACTGTAAACCGCCAACTGTAAACCGTCAACTGTAAACCGTCAACTATCCCCTTAAAGCTTATAATTTAATGCCAAAGAAAATGTTCTTTCTCCTTGAGGAGTAACAGTTGAGTTACCTGAGAAGTACTTCTTGTTCGCTAGGTTATCTATTTTAAGAGAGGCTGTGAATCTGCTTATATCATAAGAGATAACGGTATTGCAAATCGTAAAACTTGGTACTGCGAAGACTCCTATAGTTGTGCGGTTCATTACTCTGTTTTCACTTAATGAGTAGACTCCAAAGCCAATGTTTAGGTCTTTTAACGCTCCTGTTTGGAACTTGTAGTTTGTCCAAAAGTTGAAGGTGTTCGCTGGTCCTGCTTCCTCAGGGCGTGTACCTAAATTGCCGTCTTCTGGTTTAGATTTGGTTACCTTATTATAGTTATGACTAAACCCTGTCATTACATTCCATCCCTTAAGAGGGCTTCCTGATAGGGTTAATTCTATCCCTTCACTTTTGACTTTTCCTCCTTGAGAAAAACCATTCATTGTATTCAGATCAGACATTAACTTATTAGATACTTTAATGTGGTAGTAGCTAATAGAAGCTGTTAAAGCGCCGTTTAATAAACTTGCTTTTGTACCTATTTCGAATTGATTTGCTTGTTCAGGATCAAAAGGTTTGATCGTTTTATTGGTTCCATCAGGATCAGATACGATAGCAGGATCAAGGAATACAAAGCCATTCAAGTAGTTAGCAAATACCGCTAGTTTATCTTGTATAGGTTGATATACGATACCAAACTTAGGAGAGAAGTTAGTTTGATTAGTTCCCTTATCACTAACAGCAGAGGTACTTCCCTTTAAATGATCTACTCTAATACTCGCCATTAGAGACAGGTTAGGTAGGAAGTTCGTTACATTAGATAGGTATGAACTGAAAGTCTCTGTTTTGGCGGTGTTATGTGCGCTTTCAACGTTCATTAACGCTTGGTCTACAGCTGATTTAGATAGGTCACCACTATCAGTTTGGTGTGCTAAAGAGACGATACCGTGATTTACATAATCACTGTCGATACTTGAGAACTCCTTAGACATATAGTCTAATCCAACTAGAAGAGTATTGTCAAAATTCCCTAGTTTAAACTTTCCTGTTATGTTGTTTTGGATGCTCGTTATATTAGTTTTAGAGTCTAACTTTGAGATATAACGCTCGAAGTCGCTTCCGTTAGATAAGTCATCTAGGAGTTGGTCATATCCACGGCTACGAGTGTTATTTCTGCTGATAATCGTATTAGAAGTCCAATTGTCAGTGATTTGATATTCTAATCTAGCTTGTGCAGTAAGCGTTGGATTCTTTACTGTCAAGTCATTACTCGTATACGAGTTCTTATAATTTGCTTTAAAAATATCAATAGAATCAAAGGTCAGTGGATTGTTTCTATCTAAGTATAGCATAGGAGCTACCGCCATTTCAGAAGCTTTATACTGGAAGTCAACGAATAGTTTGACCTTTTTGCTGATGTTATACTGTATAGATGGCGCGACAAATAGTGATTCGTTAAAGCCCGCATCTTGAAAAGAATGCTGTTTATGATAGGCTGTATTCAGACGAAACAATAGGTCTTTAGAGACAGGTGTATTAATATCTACAGCTATTCTATTTAGGTTATTACTACCACCTGTATAAGTGATATTCCCCCCGAAAGTATCATAAGGCTTCTTTGTAATCACGTTGATTAATCCTCCATAAGAGACTACACTACCTCCATACAGGGTACCATTGGGCCCTTTAACTACCTCTACTTGCTCTATATTAGCGATGTCTAGCATACCATTACTATAGCTAGGCATTCCATTTAATAGATTGGGTTGGAAGGCGAAGCCTCTCATCGTATAGTACTCTCCACCTGTAACTCCCATTCCGGTAGACTCTATTAGTCTTACTAGCCCTGTTGCGTTCTGTAGGACATCCTTTATATTAGTAGACATTTGGTCTTTGATGATGCGATGGCTGATCACATCATACGATTGAGGTGTTTCTAAGTAGGTGAGTGGCATTTTAGAAGTGAACCCCTTGTTTGGTTGAGTAGTTGTGATGACTACTTCATTGATTCTTTGATTGGCTATAGAATCATTCTGTTGCGCTAGAGCTATAGTCGAATAGCCTAATAATACAGTTAAAAACTGGTATTTCATTATTAAAGTGTAAGTGTTGTTTTGCGGGGCAAATATAGATTAATAAACCTTTCTGATTCTCGTGAAGTATTGAAATCATTGTGTTTATAGCGTTATTAACGTTCTGATAAGAAGATTGAGAAGTATTTTAAAGAGGAAGTATCCATTACTAGTTAGAATGTCCTAATTTTGTACCTGTATTACTTGTTAAACCAAGAATGAGTAATAGAGATATAAACGAAAAGTAATTATACAAAGTAGGTCTGAATAATGTATAAGAAATGTGATATGGAACAAATAAATAAGGTAAATACAGCGCTTTTTGATAAGGCAGTAGAGTTATTAAGTCAAGAGTGGACGATAGAGAAATGGCAGTTGACTAAGACCGCACAGGGTAACTTTATACGCAATTTCGGAGAAGAAATAGGGACTTTCCTTATCAATCACTCTTATACTGCTGGATGGCGTTTTGGATCTAATAGCTTTCATCAAGTAGTCCATTTACACAAAGAAAATTACAAAAAACACAATAGAGAGATCTATAAACAAGGATATTATATCATAGGTACAGGGCTTCACGAGGACTTGATTATTCTTAATTTGAATACAGCTACTGTGGGATATGTAGACTCAGATGCGTTCTATCGTGGAGAAAAAGAAGTGGATATCACTGCTTTATTTAAAGATACAGGGCTTGATATAGGAACGTTTTACTACCGATCTATTACAGAGAAGGAGACGTTTTATAGTTGTGCAAAGGATGTAAAATAGCTTATTTGGATCTATGAGTTCACTTCACTTTATTACTTTATAAGGCTATATTACGCCCTATCGGTAGACAATCAACATCCACAACGTAACCACAATCCTTGCGCTCTTTTCGCTACGCGGTTTCTTCTTTTACTTTTTTCCTTGATGAAAAAAGTAAACAAAAAAATCAAGGCTTTAACTCCAAAGCGGTCAATTACGGCACAAATTCCTGAACAAAATTAACTCGCTGGCGCTCAAACAGAATTTTGTTCTGCGGAATTAGCACCTATTGACGCTCCTGCCTACGCAACACCTGGCTTCTTCGCTAAAAACATCTACTAGATGTTTTATTAACGCTCGACCCTATTAAGGCCGTTAAGCGCTTCGCAAGTCTAGGATGATTTAAGAGTATACTTCACTTTATCACTTCGTAAGGCTATATCACGCCCTATCGGCACACAATCAACATAAGGTGCAGACGCTTCGCAAGTCTAGGATGGTTTAAGAGTATACTTCACTTTATCACTTCGTAAGGCTATATCACGCCCTATCGGCAGACAATCAACATCCACAACGTAACCATAATCCTTGCGCTGGCGCAGGACAGAGCGTTTAAAAAGTGTCCTGTGGACAGTTTTAGTGAATGGGACAGGCGGTGTGTTGGCAGAGTAATCCGTGCCGTGTATATCCACAATCAATATAAGGTAGAGACGCAATATCTTGCGTGTCACACTATGAATATAATACACAATCAACATCCACAACGTAACCACAATCTCTGCGCTCTTTTCGCTACGCGGTTTCTTCTTTTACTTTTTTCCTTGATGAAAAAAGTAAACAAAAAAATCAAGGCTTTAACTCCAAAGCGGTCAATTACGGCACAAATTCCTGAACAAAATTAACTCGCTGGCGCTCAAACAGAATTTTGTTCTGCGGAATTAGCACCTATTGACGCTCGCTTTTCCATTAAGGCCGTTAAGCGCTTCGCAAGTCTAGGATGATTTAAGAGTATACTTCACTTTATCACTTCGTAAGGCTATATCACGCCCTATACATCCACAACGTAACCACAATCCTTGCGCTAGCGCAGAACAGAGCGTTTAAAAAGTGTCCTGTGGACAGTTTTAGTGAATGGGACAGGCGGCGTGTTGGCAGAGTAATCCGTGCCGTGTATATCCACAATCAATATAAGGTAGAGACGCTTCGCAAGTCTAGGATGGTTTAAGAGTTCACTTCACTTTATCACTTCGTAAGTGGATTTTCTTTAGAAAGTTTAGTTGTCTTTTTTGTATTTTAGTGTTATGAATCAGCAATATAAGTGTACTGTCCCTATTTATCAACCAATAATATGTTTTATAACTCTCCTATATATAGGGGGAATATTGTTTATGGTATATTATACTAAAGCGATGTTGATTGTTGGTTTTCCTCTATTAGCTTATATGTATTTAGGACAAAATCATTTAAGAGATGAATTGAGGTATCTCAAATGTTTGTTTAAAAGGACACCGATTATAGAGCTGACAGAAGAATATTTTATTGATTATAAGAATAATATCAGATTTAAATGGTTGGATATTAAAGATGTAGTGTTTTATTCATCAGTGAGAACCGGAAACTATATTTATATCAAGTTAAAGGATGCTACTACTTACCATAAACAGAGGAATAAGCTCTATGATATATGGAATAGAAAGATATTTGGTGACGTAGAGGAGTACAGAATACCTCTTGCTGAAATTATAGGTAACAATGAAGAGATATTTGAAACAATAAAAAAGTATCATCGAGCTGCTGTGTATAAAGATACCTATGTCTCATTTGAGGAGAGGTTTAATACATCACGAGAATAAAGGTATTGTCCTAATCATACCAATAGATGCTCTAATAATACAAATAGAGTAATAATGCCTAAGGTATCTTGCTATTGGTATACTGTTTTTAAGGTGTTTTGGTGTAAAAAAACGTTGGTAGCTTAATGATTTTTCTATCTTTGGAGGCAATAAACTAACCAAAACAATCCTTATGAATATAAAAACGTTATTAGTAACGACAGTGTTATTACTTGGTATATCAGGTATAAGTCAGACTAAAAGCAAGCCACTTGTACTAGGTACAACGGATGAATTATACTCTACTGTATTAAGCGAAAATAGAATTATTAATGTAGTATTACCTCCTGATTATAGCGCTAATGACACGATTAAGTACCCTGTAGTCTACATCTTAGATGGAGGAGTAGAGGAAGACTTCGTGCATCTAGCAGGGTTAGTACGCTTTAATTCACAACCGTGGATAGCGCGCTTTCCCAACTCTATTATCGTTGGTATAGAGACGATTAATCGCAGAAAGGATATGACCTTTGCTGTTGATAATCTTGACTTTGTGGAGAAAGCAGGCTTTAAGAAAGATATGTTCCCTGAGTATGGAAGAGCTGAGGCTTATACGACATTCTTATCATCTGAATTGATTCCTTATATAGAGAAGAATTATAATGGAAGTGAAACTAGAACTATAATAGGAGAGTCTCTAGCAGGGCTTTATTCTACGTATGTGTTAGAATATCATCCTCAGTTGTTTACGAACTATATCATTATCAGCCCTAGTCTATGGTGGGGTGATGAGAAGTTATTAGATAAGACGCATACTGCTCTATTAACGAAGATCAAACAGCCTGTGAATGTCTATGTAGGGGTGCCTAATAAGGAGGAGGATGTGAAGATGTATGAATATGGTGAGCAACTGTATAAGACGCTTCAAAAGAACAAAAATATCAAATCTTACTTTGATTATTTGCCTAATGAATTGCACTCTACAGTGATACATCAAGCGGTAAATAACGCCTTCCAAAAGATATATACCAAGACTTATTTCTCTAAATAAGGTGAATGAAAATATACTTAAGCTACTCGATATGGGTAGCTTTTTTTATGACTATCAATGATTTTAGGGAGTTAATTATGATGTTAATTGTCGTATTTTTGTACGTATAAATGATTGTAATATGACGCCTGTTATAAGTTTAATCCTTGTTTTAATCATCCAAATTATGGGGTATATCTTCTTTTATAAGATGGGGATTAAGGGGTGGAGATATGTGTTGTTGGTACTGTTACTAGTGATATGTGTGGAGTATTTACCTAATTATTTTATCAGTAAAGTGTGTATAGAAAGAGAGCCTGGATACTATATGGATGCCCCTGAACCGTACTTCTTTTTTGGGATATCAGCAGGGGGATTAGTAGTGCTTACTCATCTTACTTTTTGGGCAATTAATAGGTTTTATAGCAAGAGATAATCACCCAAAACTTACGGTTTTTGCAATGTGATTTAAGTGCTTTATGATATTTTTTCGCCTTGTTTTAGGGTGTTTTTAGACGTATCACGTGCTGTATCTTAGTAGTGGTTTAGGTGATATGTGTGCTTAATCCAAAATAACTCATTAATTCGGATTGTTTAAAGAGTGTTTTAAGATGTTTATTTTAAAAATACGAATTGTTTTATATCAAATTCCATTTGAGTTTATTAGAGGTCTTTAAAATAGTTATTTTTGTTAGTAGTACTATTTAAACAATATAAAAGCGCTTTTTATTAAATATTAAAGGTGTTTTTGTTTCTCTAGATAGTAGTGTACCTTGTTTTTATTCCTTCTGTATTTTGTGTCTTTTATTGAAGTGTAATATTGTTTCTTTTTTTACTTACTTCTATTTTTGGCGGTCTTCGCTTTTCAAAACTTTTAGTATTTGACTATTTCTTGTTTTTTAGAACTGCTGTGTTGTCTTTTTTTTGCAGTGGTTTTGATGAGGTGTATTTGTTCTTCTTTGTTGTTCAATGTCAAAAGAAGTCATTGTTCTATTGACACTTCTTGACTTGATATTTGTGGTTCTACTCTTTTCTATTGATTCTTTATTTGTGTTTTTTTTGTGCGTCTTTTTTACAATTGTATTTTTAGTGGATATAGTGTTGTTGTAAATACTTTAATGGTATTTAAGTCGCTTTTGTGTCAAGAGTGGTAGATGTGTTGTTGTCTTTTTTTATGGAGTAGGGTAGAGATTTATTTCTTAGTTATTCGTTATGGCTGTTTAAAGTGTTTTGTTTTATGAATATTTATATACTGTAATAATTATAATTAATAGTTATGTCATTTAATTTGATAGTTGATGTTTTGTGTTGGCTGAAATGAGTTTTGAGTGTGGTAGATCTGATTTTGTTTGGTTGATTTGGTCAGTCTTATGTGGAGGATTATTAGGTGTGGTAGTTTTTGAGGTTGTGTTTTTAAGAGAAGCGTGTGATTTTTATTCTGTGTAAAAAAGACTATTTGTGTCTAGTTTTTTAATGTCTTTTGAGTGTATTTTAAGTATTGGTTATTTGGTTTTTTGTCAGGGTGTTTTGATTGGATTGTATGTTGTTTTATATGTACTATTATATAGGAGTAGGGGAATGAATGGGAGTGAGATATACGAAGGTATGAAGTGTGGTATAGGAATGTTTTATAGAATTGCGAATGAGGAAGTGGTAGTAATAGGTGTTGTTTTTAGGGGAGGATACAAGGTGTTTCGACAAGAGAATTGTGTTTTAGTTAAGTAGATTATATAAAGTCTTACTTTAAGTTATTTGAGATGTGTCTTTAAAGAGGTGTTATTTGTGGTGTCATAAATAGGACAGATGAGCTAGGTTTGTTTTTTGTCATAATGGCAGTCTTTTTTAGGTGATTGTGCTATGTGGTATTTACTTATTTATAGGTGTGTTTCTGATTATTGTTTTGTAATTGGTATTTTTTTAATTGACTTAAAGTATATTTTATTTAAACTTTATATAATCAATGTAAGTGTCTGAATATTAATTATTAGTGAATTATTGTGTAATATTTGTTTGTTTTGAGTTGATTATTGTAGTCGTGATTACTATATTTGCAACAACAATAATTGTAATGCGATGGCTATAGAGAAAGGTTATAAAGACTTTAAACAGGTGTATAAAGTGTGGTTTGAGGCTCTTAAAGGGTATTCTGAAGAAGAAATTACTGAGAATGGCGCTGCAGATGACTGGTCTATAGGACAGATTTATTTACACCTAATTAATTCTACACTGCAGTTTCATGGAAAGCAAATTGAGGTTTGTATAGAGAGTGAAAACAATGCCGATAAGCGAAAGAATTTTAAGGGATTTATGGTCTATACTATATTAGGTAAGTTTCCTCCTGTGAAGATAAAAGTACCTGCTTCGGATGAGTATACCCCTGTTGTACCAAGTAGTAAAAAGGAAGTGGAAGAAGGAATGAAAAAAGCGCTTGAGATGATGGAAGTTTGGAGTGGATTACTAGCAAGTGATTTGGGTGGTAAAACACCACACCCTGGCTTTGGTTATCTAGGTGCTAAGGAGTGGTTTCGATTAATACCTATGCATTGGGCGCATCACTTAAGACAGAAAAAAGAAAGAGATCAGCAGTAGTATTCGTAAATTGTAGTAGTAGGTTAGTTTTTAACTAATACTGTGTAAATTATAAATAATATAAAAGTATATATGAGTGAGGTAGTAGAGTTTCCGTTTAAGTCACCTGAAGAAAGTTCGGGATATTTGTTATGGCAAGTGACTATGTTATGGCAGAGAGCTATGAAGAGGGAGTTGGATAATTTGGACATTACCCATACTCAGTTTGTTTTGATGTCTGCTTTAGGTTGGTTGTCAAAAGAGAACCAAAATGTAACACAGATAGATATAGCGAATCACAGTAATACTGACCGAATGATGGTGTCAAAAGTACTTCGTACCCTTGAAGAAAAGAAGGTAATTAAGCGCAAAGACCACCCTGTTGATACCAGAGCAAAAGTGATTACGTTAACTCCAAATGGGGTTGAACTTTTACAAAAAGCATTAGTAGTAGTCCGCAATGTTGACACTACTTTTTTTGACGCATTAGGTCCATACCGTCCGATAGTCGATTTGAATCTGAAAACGCTTTTTGAAAAAAATAGTGAGGAGTCATTTTCGAGTAACGATGTTGAGGGGAAGTAATCTCGTAAGATCAGGTGAGAAAACCAGTTTTAATAGCTTTTGTACTTATTGTTTAAAATAAGGCTGTTTTAAGCTTTAATTTATTCTGTTGTAAATAAAGTATTGTTTGAGAGGATATGGTTGCTTAAAACAATGTTATTTGGTCTTGTATGAGGCAAGAAGATGTTTTTTGGGAAGTGCTATCTACGGAAGTTCTATTTTAAGGAAAGGTTAGTCTTGTCTTTTTGGCTAGTAGTGGTTTTTTAATTAACGCGATTGATAATTTCAAAAAGGTCATCTAAGAAGTAGTACTATAAAACCGAATTTAAGATTTAGACAAAAACAAAAAGTCAAGGAATATTACCTTGACTTTTTGTTTGGATTATTTTGTAAGTTCTAATCTGATCTCTGAGTATTCTTTCTCGTTAGAGTCGGTTGTGATTTGCTCTGATTTAAAAACAACGAGATTGTTGTTCTCTGTTGTTTTGCTAAATGTAGTGTCATCGTAACTATAGTATTTTATTTTCTTAATGGTCTTGGTGTAAAAAAGGGGAATACCTGTTTTTAAGCCATCCTCTCTTTCGCCATCGATATAGTAATAATCTTCTGACGCCTCATAGAGCAAAGTTGCTTTGTGCATTAATTTTTGTTTGCTAACTTGTTTTCCATTCAGGTAAGTGATTTCATAAACAGCCATCTTTCCGTCTGTATTTTTTTGGGCAAAGCCAACGACAGAAAAAAGTAAAAGTAAGAAAGTGATAATGCTTCTTGACATAATTTAGTTTTGAGTCAAAAGTAGTATTTTCTCAGAAAGTAAAAAAGATAGGTTTACTCCAATTACAATTTGCTTCATAAACCGAAAAATGTTCTACTCTGTTTTATAAAGTAGTTTGACGTCTGTATTTTCAGAATTTAATTTACTGACTTAAAAAGAATCCGTAAGGGTGTAGTGAAAAGTTTAAATTTGAATTTGTATCTTTGTGGTATAGGAATTCCAAAATTCGCTATTATTTTCTGACTTGATTTCAAGGTCAAATCTCCAAAATCAAAATTTCTTTATTTTTCTAGCACCCATAGCTGTTTTTATGCTATTTCGGTTCGGGTGAGTCCATAGTGAGTCCATAATGAGTCCATAGTGACTCCATTAAAACAAACTTTTTAATGGAGTCACTATGGATACACGATGCTGTCAATATATTTTCATATGAATATATATAGAAGCTTCAGAAACACAAATGCGAGATATGATTGAAATAGATAGGAGTGAGGGATAAGATGTTTAATTCTTGTGAAATAGGAACGCTGATTTCTAGTAGAATAGAAATCGTTTGAGAAGAGCAATATACAAAATAACGGAGGATTTAAAAAGTAAAAACCTGTTTTTGGCAGGAGCTAGCTTTGAGACCCAAGTCTCGTTTTTGCAAAAGCAAAAAAAGAAAGGCAAGCTGTGATTAATAGCTTGCCTTGTGATTATCTGATTTCGATAATTTTATTTTGATCTACACGTGTTTTTGGAGTGATCGATGGTTGGTTAGTGTCTTCATTATGTCTGTATCCGATAGCAACGGCAAAAGTACTCTTATGTGTTCCATCAGGATTAAGTAACTTATCATACTCTACTCTGTCGATACCTTCCATCGGCGTGGCATCTATTCCCATAGTGGCACATGATGCTAAGAAGAAACCTAGCGAAATGTATACTTGGTTTTTTAACCAAGCTTTAATATCTTCTTCAGGCAGTGGTTTTACGAAGCCTTCGTAGAAAGCCTTATTTCCTTCTTGAGCATTATGGATACTCTGGTTCTCGAATGCTTCGATGCTGTCAAATACACTGAATACTACTAGGTGACTAGCGTCTTTTATCTTCTGTGCATTGAAGTATGATAGGGAAGCTAATTCGCTTTTTACACTTTCGCTTTCAACAATGGTAAACTTCCAAGGTTGGCTATTGATAGACGAGGGACTAAGATTTAAGATTTGTTTTAATTGTTCTATTTTGTCCCCACTTACTTTTTTGGTTGGATCGTATTTCTTAGTGGTGTATCTACTCTTAGCAATTTCTAAAAAACTCATTTTGTATTGTATTAAATTAAACTATCATTTTTATAGTTGCAAACTTAAGTATAGTATTTTACCTTTGCAATAACGGTCAAAAAGGATAGTAACTAATGTATAGTATAGACGATAAAGAATATCCGTGTAGCACGAGTGTGGCGATGCGATTTATAGGTGGGAAGTGGAAAGCTGTGATTTTGATTCATCTAATTGAGAAAAAGAGATACAGCGAGCTTAGAAAAGAGATGGTTAATATCACTGAACGCACACTGAGCTTGCAGTTAAAGGAGCTTGAGTCAGATGGTATCGTCATTAGGACGGTTTATACAAGTAAACCACCCCTGCGAGTGGAATATGAGTTGTCTGATTTTGGCAAGTCGCTTATTCCGCTGTTAAAGGCGATTTCGGACTGCGGAAAAGAGATTATTAAACACCATGACAAGGTGACGGTGATCAGTCAACCTTCTTGTTCGATAGAATAATTAGAAAGGATATTACAGATGTGTAGTATCCTTTTTTTGATTCTGTGTTTAGGGAAAGAGAATAAATAGTATTTTAGTTGTTTAATAGATAGTTGGTTATGGAGAAAGTAAAAGAAACTTTTGTGTTTAAAGGAGACCAATATGAAGATTTAGACTATGCTATTGAAGACTTCGTGAATGAATATGATTTGCCTTTAGATCCTAAGAGATTGGCAATAGTAAAGAATGTGGCTGAAATGATAGAGCTATTAGTAAGTACTTTTAAGCAAGAAAGAAAAGAGGGGTGTACTTCCCAACAAGCTTTTTATAAACTGAGAACAGTTCTTCAGAAGTATACAAACGAGTCTGATATAAAGCCGAGTACTCGATTAGAAGAATTATTTCCTAAGCAGAATCGGATAGAGAATATCAAAAGGGTAGAAGAGGAGTTAGGGATTAAGCTGTCTATCTTAAAACCGAAGGATAGTGTTGCTGCTATGTTTGTAGTTACGTTTTTAGGATTATTTGCTTTGCTGTTTTTTGCCACATTGTATGCAATGGTGGGAGGAGTTATTTGGTCTTTCGCTTATAAGGTAACTAAGGATTATGGCAAGGAGTTTAAAGTTGATACCGGAGGTGAGCTAGTCAAAAGGATGATTGAGAAAAACTACTTCAAGAGTAGAAGAGATCCTAATACAATGAATGAACAGGAGTTTAGGGATGTGATAATTGATTATCTCGTAGATAAGGTAGGGTTGGAAAGGGAAGAGTTCTTGAATGCTAAGTTTGGATAAGATAAACGTATATATTATGAAGAAATATTACATACCCGGAATGATCAGTATTATACTACTGCCACTTATGTGTATGTGGTATTTTAGTTATACTAATTCGTATAAGACTTATAGTGCTATAGTTGTTCGTATGGCAGAGGGTATTGGTGCATGTACTTTTGATGGAAATATTCCTATTGAAGAAATGACTTTTGTTGATTTTAGTTTAAATGGAGATATTGAAAATGATACTCCAACTGTCAATAAAATAATAAATGAAATAGAAAGAATAGCGCGGAATAAAGATAATGATAGTGGGGTCAATATTTTATTAGGAGAAAAGATGGAGTACGCTAGTTATATTCGTATACTAGAAACGCTTTATCTGAAAGGAGGAATGTATATAGTACTTGAGGATAGGATAATTTGTGTTAATGATAAATATTATAATAAGAATATTAGAGTATCAGATGATTTGATAGTTATTGATCCTGTGACGAACAAGCCATTTCCTGAGTTAAAACGCAATCGTCTAATGGAGTTTTATGAACAAATGGGTAATAAGAAGTATTTAATTCTAGGAGGTTTCTTATTATTAGTCGTTTTTGCTTTTAGAGATTATATTCCAATTAACAAGTACAGAGAGAAAAAATAGTAGAGTCGGGTGTCGTCAGATATTCGGCTTTTTCGTTTTCTTTTTAGGACATACTAAACGGATGTATGTGATATCTATGATTGAGTGTCAGCAGGGTGTGAATAGTTTGGAGGGCGTATAGTAATACGCCCGTACCGTTGTGGAAGTGGATTGAGGATGTTGTTTTGGATTACTATGTGTGCTCCCTGCTCTTTGTTTCCTTTTTCCTGTTTCTTGCTCCCCGTTCCCCATTCCCTGCTCCCTGTTTCCCCTTATATAGTACTCTTAAAGAAATGTGAATCCCTATTTTATGGTAGAATAGTCAAGATTAGTGCTATTCTAGTGGCAGAACTGTTTCTACATTTGTGCCGTTGATAATGCGGACGTAGCTGATGTATAGCTTGTTTGTTGTCATTGATAATCACTTTTATTGAGAATGCCACTTTAAAGCATTTAGTAAAGAAAAGTGTAATTAGTGTCTATTCGAACCGATAAGAATAGTACTGACTTCCTCAGTGAGAATCCACACTAATGAATTAAGAAGTTTGACTGCAACTAATCACTTCACGTTGTAGGCAGATAAAGAAGGTCTAAGAAAGTAGAATTTATTTTATAGAATTTAAAAAAGATCAAGCGATGCATGAATTGTCAATCGTGAAAGATATCTTTTCTACCCTAGAGGAGCACTACGAGGCTAAAGTAGAAGATATTCAGAAAATACAGGTTACAGCAGGGTTGTTATCTAATGTACAACCTGTGTTGATACAGAATGCCTTTGATGCGTTTATCATTGATAATCTAATCTATAAAGAGATGGAATTAGAAGTAGTGGTCAACGATATCATCGCACACTGTCACAGCTGTGATAAAGACTTTAAGGTGGAGTACCACCGATTCGTCTGTCCGTGTGGTACTCCGTCTGCGGATATCGTACAAGGCAACGAACTATACATATCAAAAGTAATATTTAAACAATCATTATAAATCACCCATACTTATGTCAACAAGTAATCCAAAAAGTTTAGGAAATCGCGTAGGTTCACTACAATGTGATAATACTACTTTACACTTATTAAAAGCAAATGACTTCGTGGCAAATGCGATTAGAGAACGTCTAAAAAATATCTGCGTCATTAATGTGTGTTCTTCTCCTGGTTCTGGTAAGACTACTTTAATGCAAGAAACAGGTAAGCGCCTATCTAATGAGCTAAATATATCTGTATTAGTAGGAGATCCTGAGACGGATAGAGATGCTGTACGTATGAAAGAAGTGGGGTTAAACGCACTTCAGATCGTAACAGGGGGGATGTGCCATATCGAAGCACAGATGATCTTACAGGCATTAGACCACATCGATCTAGAAGGGACAGATGTGTTATTTATAGAGAATGTAGGGAACTTATTATGTCCATCTGCTTTTGACTTAGGGGAAGATTACAGAGTGACGCTATTAGCGACTACAGAAGGAGATGACAAGCCTAAGAAGTATCCACGTATGTTCTTGACTAGTGAGCTAATGTTGGTGTCTAAGATAGATTTATTACCTTATGTGCCGTTCACAATAGAGAATGTAACGAAAGATGCTAGAGAGGTTAACCCAAATATAGAAGTACTACCTATCAGTACTACTAACGGAGAGGGAATAGATCAGTGGTGTGAGTGGTTAAAAGAACGCGTGAAAGCTAAGAAAGCTAAACTAGCGGAGTAGGCACACTATGCAACAAACAATTTATATAGATGATGTTCAACTTCAAGATGTGGTCTCAGAGGGAGTAGATACATTCGAGATCGAATGGTTCGAAACGCAGAAGCACTTGTTTCACCGGAAGACTACTTTGGGAGTTGAACTTCATTTGCTAAAAGAACAAAACAGAGATTGGCAACACGCAGACTTGCTTTATAGTCAGGGAGAAGTAATCGCTCAACTGATGATTAAGCCAACCTTAGTGATCAAGTTTATCGCTGACAAGGCAGAAGAGGTCGCTGACTTTACCTATTATATCGGCAATAGACATTTGCCTGTATTTGTAGACAAGTCTTCTAATGCGTTATCTGTGCCTTATGATGGGAGCCTGTATGAACAGTTAGTTGCCAAGTTTGGAACAAAGATCGTTTTAGAAAAGCAACAGCTGTTTACGCAACATCTACTTAAAAAGAAGTACAGTAAATAGGGAATAGCTGTCGCGGATTTGCAATCCGTGACGATAAACTAGCAGTCGTGCAATCCGTGACGAGTAAACTCTAAGAATTATGAAATTAAGATATTTATTACCTGTATTGTTTGCACTTGTATTCTTACAATCGTGTAAACAAAGTACAGCAACAACTCAATCTACAGAACCAACGTCAACAGAACTTGTGGCGATAGACAGTCGTGGTAAAGAGGTTCGTTTAGCTAAGCCTGCGACTAGAGTAGTGGCATTATACGAAGCGTTAGTAGACGATGTGTTTATGTTAGATGCGCAACAGACTTTAGTGGGTATCCCACAACAGATCTACTTGAATGAAGATACATTTGCTTTCCTATCTACTTTAGATAGCCGTATGGCAAAGAAAGAAATAGCAACACCTACTTTCGGTGGGGGGATGTCTAATGTGGAAGCCATCATAGGGTTACAACCTGATTTGGTCATCACATTTGACCAAGATGCAGAAGCAGTAGCTCAGTTAGAAGACTTGGGTATCGCTGTATTTACTATTGCGAGTGAAGATCAGAAAGGGATTATCAGTGAATTAAAGGGAATAGGAACACTGCTAGGTAAAGCTGAGCGTGCTAATACCATCACTACCTATATCGAAAAAGAAGTAGCTGAAATGGAAGCGACGAAAGTAGAGAGTCCAAAGAAAGTATATTACGCTTGGTCTAAAGGTCGTGTACTTTCTACTTCAGGTAAGGGAACACTGATGGATATGGCGATCACGTTATCAGGAGCAGTAAATGCCTGTCCACTAGAGATGCAAGCGCCTAATATCGGAGCTGAGATGCTGTACAAGTGGAATCCTGATATTATCCTGCTTTGGAACTCAAGTGCGAGTGATGTGTATGGATTAAGCGAGTTAGCTAATCTACCTGCAGTAGAGAATAAGCAAGTTAAGGTGATGACTCCATCATTCTTGTATGATCCTCATACGGTGAAGTTCTTATTATTCGCTAAACAAGTACGCCAATGGAGTTATCCTACTTATACTGAGGACGCTTTAAAAGCAGACTTAGACGAAGCAATGAATATATTGTATAATACAAAGAAATAGAAGTAAGATAAATAGATGAGATACAGCATAAAGGTTGCGTTATTATGGATAGGACCTATCTTGTTATTAATAGGTTCGCTGATGCTCGGGACGACAGGTAATCTATCTCCAAGCGAATTAGTAGCTTATATTACTAAGGCGATTAGTCATAGTGGTATCACTACAGATCCTGTGGAGACTATTCTGTGGAAAGTGCGTCTGCCTCGTATTATCTTAACCTTTATGGTGGGAGCATCACTAGCGGTATCAGGAGGAGTGCTACAAGCTATCTTTCGCAACCCTATCGTAGATCCGTTTACACTTGGTATCTCTTCAGGGGCTGCTTTCGGAGCTGCTCTCGCGATGTTATTCCCTTTTATCTCTATTAATCTATCTGCTTTTGCTTTTGGGATATGTGCAGTAGCCTTGACTTACACGGTATCCTATGCAGGTAGTCGTACTTCTATTGTGAGTATGGTCTTATCGGGGATTATCGTATCAGGAGTATTTACAGCCTTGTTGACTTTGTTGCAATATATGAGTGACCCTTATAAGCTACAAGCGATAGTACAGTGGACGATGGGTAACCTACACACAGCCTCTTGGGCTAAAGTACAGACAGCCTTTGTGCCTATTGTAGTAGGTCTAGTTGTTATTATCCTCTTGCGTTGGAAGTTAAACTTATTGGCATTAGGAGATAATGAAGCCCTAGCAGTAGGAGTGAACCCTAAGTATCTGAAGTTAGCCCTTATTTGCGTTGCGACGATGATTACAGCTTCTTCAGTAGCGGCAGTAGGAGTGATTAGCTTATTTGGATTAATCGTACCACATATGAGTAGAATGGTGTTCGGACCCAATAACAATATTGGTGTTTGGGCTAATATCAGTATAGGAGGTTCTTTCTTATTAGTGATAGATGATTTCTCTAGAGCTGTTATGCCATTCGAAATACCTGTGGGAGTATTCACGATGATTATAGGGGCACCGATATTTATTTATTTGATGAAGAAGAGTTTAACGAGTTGGAACGCATGAGACAGATGATTGAGATAAGTGAATTGTCATTTTCTTATGACAAAGAGATTGTACTAGATAATGTTAATGCAAGTTTCGAGAAAGGGAAGCTATCTATTATCCTTGGTAGAAATGGTAGCGGAAAGTCTACGATGTTTAATATTCTAGCGGGATTAGAGAAGAAATATCACGGCAAGGTGTGCTTCGATGGACAAGAACGCCGAAATATTAAACTAGGCAAAGAACAGCATATCCGCATAGGATTCTTAAATCAGTTTCACCAAACGACCTTTCCCTTTACGGTAAAGGAAGTGATCTTGACAGGAAGAGCTTCTTTCGCCAAGTTTGCTCCCTCTGACGAAGACTTTAATGAGGTAAGCGCTATTTTATCTCGCTTTCAGCTATTGCATTTGATAGACAAGCCTTATACGTCCCTTTCAGGAGGAGAACGTCAGCTAGTCTTATTATGTCGAGTGTTAGTACAGAAGCCTGAAGTGCTGATGTTAGACGAACCAACGAATCACTTGGACTTGCACTATCAAGTAGCAGTGCTCAAATGTATTAAACAACTAGCAGAAGAAGGTACTACCATCTTATGTGTGATGCACGACCCTAACCTTGCGTTTATGTATGGAGAGCGTTTTTACTTGATGCAAAATAAGCAATTGGTAGATATTCAGGCTATCCAAGGAGAGGAGTTGCACAAGCTTTTAGAAGATACGTATCAACTGCCGTTGCATAGAATAGATAATCAAGGGAAGGTGATGTTTATGCCTTTAATATAAGTGATAAGGTTTTGCGTTACGCGGATATTTCTTTCTTTTTTGTCTTGATACCCAAAAGAACCAAAGAAGTGTTTCACAAGATAATTATCGTTGACTATAAAATTAAGACAGAAGATTAAGTTCGTTTATGGAAGATATTCAAATTAGCAAAGTAGAGGAGGATCAAGCGGAGTGTATTAAACAATACGTCAAAGCATTTCGAATAGGGTTATTTCCTATGTTAGACCCGGATAAAGTTCCTCTAGATATTGTTGAGTTTACCTCTACCTATATCACTTCAGATAGTGGAGCATTCTTATGCGCAAGAGATAAAGAAGATACTATAGTAGGAGTTATTGGGATGATGCCTTATGATTACCGATTTGACTACCTTGATTATAAAGATCAACGGACAGTAGAGGTCGCTCGTCTATTCGTAGAGCCTGCCTATAGAAGATTAGGATTAGCAACCAAGTTGTTTAACGCCTTATTAGAAGTAGCGAAGCAGAAAAGGATAGAGATGTTATACTTACATACGCATCCTTTCTTAACAGGAGCGTTTGAGTATTGGCAAAAACAAGGCTTTGAATTGGCGACTACTACAATGTATGGAGAGTTTGAGACACTTCATATGGAAGCACGGATTACAAATCCGCGCTAGCGTATAACAGGAAACTAGATAACTACTTCTAAACTCGCTGTCGCGGATTTGCAATCCATGACGAGTAAACTAAAAAAAACATTACAAATGAAAACATATTTACATAAATCAGGAATAATAGCTATTTCGCTATTACTTCCTTACCTAGCTATTGCTCAGACTTCTCATCGAGTGATCGGTCGCTTAGTAGGCGAAAAGAATAATCCTGTGGCGTATGCTGTAGTGATGATTGGCAATGATAACGTAGAAGAGAGCGATGTGAAAGGAGAGTTTACCACTGCTGATCAAGTAGCGTTCCCGCTGTTATTACAGATTAATGCTATGGGATATAAGCAGAAGTTCGTAGAGCTGAATGAAGAGAATTACAAAGAGGCTAAAGGGATTGTCATTAAGTTAGAGGAGAACCCTAATGAACTAGAAGAAATAGTCGTTACCTCTCGAAGAAACAACTCTTACTTGACCAACTCAACTGTGTTAGGAGGAAAGTATACAGGGAAGATAAAAGACTTGCCTCAGTCTATCTCTATTGTCTCTAGTGAGCTAATGGAAGATAAACAAGCGTTCCAAGTAGCGGACGTAATCCCTGATCTAGCAGGTGTAACACAAGCATCTGTATATGATGAGTTTGTGATACGCGGTTTTAAAAGTGGATATGACAATGGGATTAGATTAATCAACGGTATGCGTTCTGCTTATGGTTTTGGAGAAAGTTATTACCGTTCTCCGATGACCATCAACTTTGAGAGTATCGAAGTCTTAAAAGGGCCTGGAGCATCTCTATTTGGAGATATTGCACCAGGGGGAACGATTAATATGGTCACTAAGAAACCGTTAGAAGAGCACAAGGGCGTGATTAACTTCTCGGCAGGTAGCTTTGAGACATTGAGAACGACTGTCGATATAGGTGGACCTCTTGATAAGGATAAGAAAATATTGTATCGTTTAAACGCAGGGTACGAAAGCTCTAAGACGTTTAGAGATATTAATAACCGCAAGAACTTTGCAGTTGCACCCTCATTTACCTTTAAACCAATGGAGGGAACGACGATTGATGTTGACTTGGTATTTGATCAATTCAATGGATATTTAGATAGAGGGATGAGTACTAAAGGAGGGGATTTATATGCCTTGCCACGTACCTTTACGCTTAGTCAACCATCAGATTACTTTAAGACAAAGACTACAACACTTAGTGGACGTTTAACGCAACGCATCGTAGATAACGTGAACTTACACGTGAACTATATGAAGTCAATCTATGAAGAGGACTTAAACGAACATAGAACATTAAACACCTATGCTAATCCACCAGAGAACACAGTGGTTAACTTGCGTTTCTTTGACCGTCACGGTAAGGAGTACACAGATAACTTCGTGTCGTATTTAAAATGGGATAAGTATGGTAAGAATATAGATCACCATATCGTAGTAGGAGTAGACTATGCACAGTATAAGGGTGATAAGAATAGCTACCAACGCGAGGCACGTAGCAAGAAAGAGAATGGAGAAGTAGTAGCCTTAACTTTTGATATGAATAACCCTGTTTACCAAGGGGCGGATATTACTAACTATGTATGGAGATCGAATACACAATATCCGTTTATGAGTCCATATAAAAGTACAGGCGTCTATATCCAAGACCAAATATCGGTAGGCGAGCGCTTAAAGATGGTATTAGGACTTAGACACGAGAGTTATAAATCAGAGAGTACAGATGCTAAAGTACCGTTTACCGCTACTCAGAATGCTTGGTTGCCTAGGGTAGGACTTACTTACCTTATTAATGATAAGATTAACTACTTCGCTAGTTATTCTCAAGGGTATGTACCTGTGGCGGCTAACTTTGTAGCTAATTACAAAGATTACGGAGCGGATAGTGCGTTTAAGTCTGAGAAGAGTTTCCAAGTAGAAACAGGGTTTAAGACAGGCTTCTTTGACAATCAATTGCAAATGGACTTGTCTGTATTTAGAATAGAGCGAAGAGATATGCTTATCGGTACAGGTCAGTTGACAGAAGCAGGACTACCTGTATACAGACAGTCGGGTAGAGTAATCTCTCAGGGGGTAGAACTAGATATGAGAGGGCAGATCACTAAGGAGTTTCAGATTATGGCGAACTACACCTATAACGAGACTGAAGTAAAAGAGTCAGCTATCGCATCAGAAGAGGGACAGTTGTTACCTGGAGCTCCTAAAAACTCAGGAAGTATTTGGTTAAAATACGTCTTCTCTGATACAGCGCTTAAAGGTTTAGGATTCGGAGCAGGTGCTTACTATGTAGATCAGCGCAGACTAAGTGAAAGTGTAGGTAAAGATGCTCAGGGCAATGCTCAGTGGGGATACTTACCTGCTTATATGACCGCTAATGCAGCGGTGTATTACCACTTAGATAAGTTTAAACTAGCGGTGAATGTGAATAATATATTCGATAAGTATTACTTCTTAGGAGGGTTTGATTATACGAGAGTATTCGCAGGAGCACCTCGTAATGTGATGGTGTCTTTAGGATATCACTTTTAGATGAATATAAAAAAACCTCAGCGGAGTATATCTTCACTGAGGTTTTTTTATGACTGTATTGTATGAGTAGTAGGTTAGCTAAGTATTAGCTTGAAGAATGCGAGCAGAGTCCTTGAGGTGTTGTTGCTGACAGAAGTGCTTTGAGTAGGTATATCTCTCTGAACATGCAGGTTTTGCCCAACCTACTGCAAAAGGGATACTAATTGTCGCTAGTTTTCAGTATTGTTATCTCTAATTAATACTAAACCATCGATTACTTCTTTAATATTCATTTTTTGGAATGTATTGCCTAATAAACGAGTATATTTTACTTGAGTTAATACTTTATCATCTTTATAGAGGTAATAGAAAGGTATTTCGGTGTTATGGTTTAGAGTAATTATTTGTTCTATAGAATTTGGTATAGCATCTTTCAGTTTGTGTTTCTTACCATAAAACCCTAGAGTATTTCCGTTAATGGCTGTGTAAGCGATGAATGCATAATCATCTTTAAATTTGTTAGCTAACAAAGAGCCTAAAGTGATTCTGTTGTTTTGCATAAAAGAAGATTCAATGGCTTTCGGTTTTCTTATAAAATGAGTAGAGGACCCAAATAAAATCAATTTTTCGTTGGGATATAGTTTCTTTAGGGTTAGGATATTCTCAAACATCAATTGGTCTCTATGATTGTCTGAATTAACCTGGTTTTTTTTAGCATCTATTATCTTTGTAAGATTGGTTAAAGCTTGTTGTAATATAGGATTACTTTCAATTTGTGTTAGATAGCATTGAAGATAGTCATAGACAATGTTGTAATCTTTTTTAGTACGAAACAATGCTTTTAGATTAGTAATAGTTAAGTTTTTAAAGTGTTTTTCGAACTCTTTAGGTGATATAGATGTACAATTTAGTGAGGAATTATTGATAGTTTCTGTTATAGATGTTGTAAAAACGCTATCTGAATAGTCACCTGAAAATGCAGAGTCAAACCCAATTACTTTGACTGTATTACCTTTTTCATTCTGTTCTTTTAAATAATGAAATAATTCTTCAAGTGGTTTGTTTCTCATATTGAAATAAATGGCACTATTGATTGTTTCAATCTGACCAGTGATTTTGTATTGTTCAAAAGCTTGATATACCTCATATAAGTTAGATTCAAGTGCAATGATTTTGAAATTGTGTTGTTCTACTAATTCTTTAATTAGGTCTACTCTTAGTTTACTAGCGGTGTAATCAGTATGACTTGCATCTCCAAGAGCTACTATGTACTTATTAGCTATATCGTTAACAATAAGTGTGTTTTGAGCATAGCTAATAGGTGTGTAAATACTGCTTATGATTAATAATAGTAGATAGTGAAAGAGTCTGATTTGGTTTGGCTGCATAGGGACTTGTTTGTTATACTAACGAGGCTTTTATAAAAATGGTATATTTATTCTCTCACTAGTATAGTAGGACTGTGTTTAATAGGGAAGTTAACTGAGTTAGCGATGAAGTATTTGTAAGCCTATATATTATTAAGTGTTGAGAATCTTAAATATTTTTTCAGAAATTAAATCGCAAGGGATATCGGTTCTATTAATTGTTATAGCTATTATTAGTTGTTGATTTGGATAAATATTTAAAACTGCACTACCACCAGGAATATTTCCACGATGGCCATAGTATTCTGAGAATAGAATGTTAGCTTTTTTTTGTAGAGAAGTTTTTTTCTGTAAAACAAAGCTTTCACCTAATTCAAATCCTAAACCATATTTCTTTCCTTCAAGAGAGTTTTGTACTTGACTTTTTGTAAATAAGTTTAAATGATAAGCACTAATAATTTGGTGTTTTAAGATAGCTCTTCCAAATTTAGTTAAATCTTCTGTTGTTGATAAATAGCAGCCTTCAGCATACTTAAATCGACAATCTAGACATTGAGCGAGTATGTTTTTGTTGTTTATTAATTCGTGATAGAAGTTGTCAGAATTTGTATTTCTATCAATAGTAGTGTGTAACATATTTAAACTATTGAAGAGATCTTGATTGTGATCTATGATATTCTTTGATGTTATTTTTTCTATTATTATGCCAAGTATCTTATAGCCATAGTTGCTATATGAGAATAAAGAATCTGGTTTAGAAGTAAAGTCTTCAGAAGAGAACGTATTATAAAACTTTTCAATATCATATTCGTTTTCACAACCATACTTTTCGTATTTAGGCATTTGAGGGAGTCCTGATGAATGACTTAATAGATGTCGTATAGTGATATGTTTTAAAGAGGAATCATTAAAAAAAGTATCAATAGATGTGTTTAAACTTATCTTGTTAGAATCTATTAAATTAGCTATTTGAATTGCTGTGAACATCTTAGCTAGACTAGCTATTCGAAATTGTGTGCTATTAGGTGTAGCCTTTATGTTTTCCGCTATATCAATAAATCCATATCCTTTAGATAATAGAATACATCAGTGTCCGATAAAAACTTTTATCGGAGCTTTTCATATCTATAATATGCTTTAAATCATCCTCTTAACTCGGATAACCGATCTTTACACCTGTAAATAGGTTATCCGAAGAAGG
>NZ_NSGJ01000089.1 GCF_002286775.1 Myroides sp. N17-2 | reverse complement strand
AAGATAAAAATACAGGGCGGAGCTAATCCAACAGAATTAGAGAATGTATTTTTTAATACTAATGGTATTGAATTAGAGAATGAGATAAGTATAGCAGGAAAGAGTTCTTTTGAGCGCGGAAATATTATTGTGAATGCTCCTTTGTCAGGTAGTATTACTTTTTTGGAGGATGCTTTTATTGAAAAAGTACAGGATGGGAGTCATGTTGTAGGTATGGCAGATCGTGACAGAAAGAGCGAATTGACAATGCCTGTAGGAGATGGTACATATTATCGCCCAATCTCTTTAGGAGAAAGTAGTGGAGGAAAGAATCTATTTCAAACACAGTATGTTCGTTC
>NZ_NSGJ01000088.1 GCF_002286775.1 Myroides sp. N17-2 | reverse complement strand
GATTTGACAAAATCTGATAGATCATAACAGTCTTTAATTATCTGATAAGCGAAGTCTTCTTCACTATCATAATGTCCTTGATAATCATCTTCAAACGCCTCAAATAAAGCATCTATATCCTCTGATGCAATATTATGATTACCAATATTTATCCAAGCTGAGAAAGCTTCTAAAGTGTTATATTCTAAATCTGATACCTTTTCAATTATTGAAAAGATATTTTCTGAAAGGCTACTTTCTGAGATTAATTCAGATGGGATATTTTCCCAATCTTGAAACATAAATTCAGGATCTGTTTCGTCAGAATGAAGTTCTTTGCAGAACTCATTAAATTCATCTAAAGAACTAAAATTGTTTAAATCAACCCAGTCTCCTTGAATTGAACCATCGTTATACTTAGCATAAGTACCAACATAAACTTTTGAGTGCATTAAATTTTCCATGATAAATAGTATTATGACCTTAGGGTCTGGTTAATTTCATGGCACTTCTGTTTTTGGTTTTTAGCTAAGAGCAAGTTTTACAAAATCAATACACTCAATCCTTGAGGAAGATTTATTGAAGTAATCTAAAGGACTTGAACTTGATGGGCTAAAAAGCTAGAAAAACTTTGCCTACTGAAATATCAGAGTCTAAGGCATTAACTTATTACATCTAAGAGGGTAGGGGGAATATCTCTAAAAGAGCTTGATGTCTTATCTAGGATTAGATAGGTACTTAATAAAGATTATCGGTAAAACTAAGCTTCTAAGGTGCTTTCAAGATAAAATAATGTTGATTCAGTGCTTTTTACTCAATTCAATAGATAAGTATGCCTATTTTTGTTAGAAATAATTAAACAACAATGAATTATAAAAAGTTTGATATTGACTCTTGGAATAGAAAAGAACATTTCTACCACTATAAAGATCAATTAAGATGTAGCTTTAGTTTAACAACGAAAATAGATATTACGAAGGTTATTCCTTTTATTAAGGAGCATGAATACAAGTTTTATCCAGTAATCATTTACTTAATTGCCAAAGCAGTTAATAAGCATCCAGAGTTTAAGTTTGCTATGAAAGATGGTGAGCTCATACAGTGGGATACCGTAAATCCTGCTTATACAACGATGCACGCTGAAACAGAGACCTTCTCAGAGTTGTGCACTGTTTATACTGATGATCTTAAATCTTTTTTAAAAGAATATGATACAGTTCAACAAAAGTACAAAGGAAACTATGCGTTTTCCCCTCAAAGCGGTATAGACAACACTTTTAATATCTCTATGCTACCTTGGATTAGTTTTGATGGTTTTAATCTAAACCTACCAGATTTAGGAGAATATTTCGCGCCTATTTTTACTCTTGGTAAATATGTGACTAATGCTGAACAAGTAGTAATGCCTCTTTCTATACAAGTTCACCATGCGACTTGTGATGGGCTTCATGTAGCTAGATTACTACATAGTTTACAAGAATTTTGTGACAATATAAAAGAATTGAACTAGCTTAGAATTGAATTGTATTATTCGGAATAAATGGATTAAACCTCAAAGACATTTTAATTGTTTTTGAGGTTTTAATGTTTTGGTATATAGTTATTTGTGTGTAATAAACAATATGTTCTACTTAATATTTAACCAAGTCAGTGTTAACTGTATTTTGTTTTTCGTTTATTATTCTATTTCAATCTTATTATAAGCAATCCAACGTTTTAAATTCCCAACCATTCTTTTTAAGTGATCTTCATTTACGAAAATATTTGTCCAGTAGTCAAATCTGTCACACTGAATACTTATGTAGTAGTTCATAATTGCTAAACACGCAAAAGGTATAAACTTTTTCTCTTCGTCACTTATTTTGGTTATTGTTTGATAACCTTCTATGAAGCTTTCAGCTTTAAGTAGGTATTCTTCTTCATTCAAATTTGTTGCAAGTAACTGAAATAAGTAATAAGATATATCTAAACATAAGTAACCATTTCCACAAAAATCAAAATCAAAGAATGTTACATCTTTTTCATCATCTATATGCAGGTTATCAAACCAAACGTCAAGATGAACACTTCCATATCTCATCTTTTGGTTGTCAATCTCGTTCATTTTCAACTTTAAGAAAGCAGACATTTTTTCTAAGAACTCAGTTTCACTATTAGTCTTGCTAAAGAACTTCTTTGTTCTTAAAATAGAGTTATCAAGCAGGTTTTGAGTGTTATATGATATTCTGGAAAGTTTGAAGTTTTCAGATGATTGATGAACATTTGCTAATGTCTGTCCAATTAAGAAACTTGTTTGAGCTGAAAACTTTGCTGTTTTTATCCCTTTTGCATAAGAAAATAAAACACCAAATCTCTTGCCTTCAGGCGCTTCAATTTCTTGTATCTGTGTACCTTCCTTGTCAGCTATTGGATATGCGACTTGTTTATTATTTTGCTTTAAGTGAATTAAAAGCCGTAGTTCTTCTTTAATTTCTACTTTAGTACGCCAATTGTGGGTATAAACTCTAAAAACATATTTTGTCTGTCCATCTTCAATGATATACAAGTGATTCATAGCAATCCTAAATATACTACATTGAGTTTTATCACTTAAATTATACTTCTCTTGAATAAGTTTACCAAGATCAGTTGGTGAAAGTGTTGAATTGATAGTTGGAAACTTTTCTTTCATAATTAGTGGATTTGTTTTTAGTAAAGAGATGTATAGTAAGAGTTAGTATTATTTTATAAGAAACCAAACAAACAAAAGTAAGAATTGTGTAAAAGCCAATTTATATTCCTATTTGATGTATTTAATTAAATGCGAATATAATTTAATTCTATGTACATTAGCTATGAATATAAACAACTTGATAATTAAAACCTAAGCTTTTAAAAGCGATAAATATCAATTTTACATATAAAGATAAAAGCGTCATAAGACGCCTTCATCTGCAAAAGAGTAATAACTCTCTGGTGTTATTATTAAATGATCTAAAAGAGCAATATCAAGCAATTGACTTGCTTGTTTAATCTTGGCAGTAATCTGCTTATCAGCATCACTTGGTTGTAATTTCCCAGAGGGGTGATTGTGGACTAGGATGCAAGCCGTGCTCTTTGATTTTAGTAAGGCAGCGAATAGCAATCTCACATCTACTACTGTTCCAGTAATACCTCCTGATGACATTTCATACACTCCAAGTACTCTATTGTTATTAGAAAGCATAAGTACTTTGAATTGTTCAAGTAATTCAATCTTATCAAGATCCCACGTTTCTAATGCTATTTTAAAAGCGCTATATGATGAATCAATCAAAGGTCTTTCAGACGCTTTAATCTTTGTTCTGTAGATTAGCTCAACTTCTGATGCTACTAACCAATTGCTTTTTAAAACTGTAGTTTCCATAATATTAAATTTTTAAATTAATTATGGAGCAAGCACAGGTAAGACTCAAGCGAGCGCAAAAAGCAACGCAATAAAGCGAAGACA
>NZ_NSGJ01000087.1 GCF_002286775.1 Myroides sp. N17-2 | reverse complement strand
TCCGCAACAAATTGGGATTTGAAGTACGGCAGGGTTTTAGGTAAAAGCCGAGAAGCACAAGACACAAACAGGAAACTTGACAAAATTCGTTCGGGTATTGAGGAATGCTATTCCAAAATCCTGAAGAATGAGGGGGCTGTAAACAGTGCGAAACTTAAAAATGCTTTTCTCGGTATGGAAAGCGGGGAACTTACCTTTTTCAAATTCTATGAACAGTTCCTATCCGACTATGAGAAAAAGGTTAATAGTGGACTTCGGGTAAATGGCACACGCAGTAAATATAAAATACTTTTGAAACATCTTCGAAATTTTGCACTTACAAAATACAGCTATTCCGATGTGTCCTTTAACGACCTTACACCTGATTTTGTGCAGGACTTTGATTACTACCTGCGTGAAGACCAAAGTTTAACACACAACACCATTTGGCTGTATATGATTGGATTTACTACGCTTTGCCGATTGGCAATGAGCAGAAAGCATCTTGCTTTTAATCCGTTCAGCGAATACAAGAATACCAAAAAGGATAAAGACCGTGGTTATCTATTGCGTAATGAATTGGAACAGCTCGTAACGTTCAACTGCGAGAAAAAGAAAGATGAATTGGTAAAAGACCTGTTTGTTTTCAGTTGCTTTACAGGGCTTTCTTATTCAGATATGAAAGGACTTAAAAACAGCAATATCCAAGATTTTTTTGACGGTAACAGGTGGATTATTGTACGAAGAAAGAAAACCGCTACATCTTCAAACGTGATGCTCTTGGATATTCCGAAAATGATTATCGAAAAATATGCAGGATTATCAAAGGATGGAAAGGTATTTCCTGTACCATCTAATACGGTTTGTAATGACAGCTTAAAGAGAATATCTCAACTGATTGACTGCCTTGTAGAAAAGAAAGTAACCTTTCATTTGGCACGTCATACGTTTGCTACGCTATTTTTAAGCGAGGGTGTTCCGTTGGAGAGTTTGAGCAAGATGTTAGGGCATAAAAACATTGCCACTACTCAGATTTATGCTAAGATACTCAACGAGAAAGTTGGTAAGGATATGCAAAAGGTATCTCATAAATTTAAGGGTATGGAGGAGTCCTTTGTTTCAAGCCTATAACATTAATGTCACAATTTTTTAAAACAACACAGCCCACCGCTTTAAGCAGTGGGCTGTTTCTTTAATTGACCGATACGGGTTGCAGTTTCAAAGCATTCATTTAATGGGCTAACGCTGATAGTTATCTTCCAATACTTTTACAATATCGCTTTCACGAAACAAGATTTTCCGTTCGAGCTTGATAAAAGGTATCAGTCCGTCATCCCTGTACTGTTGCAATGTCCGTTTGCTTATGTGTAACATCTCGCAAACCTGTTCGCCTGACAGATAGATTTCCCCTTTTAGTAATGGGTGGAAATATTCTCTGATATACAACAGTTCATTTTTGATGCCTACCACAGCTTCGAGCAAGGCAAGCATATCTTCGTTTGAATTTCCAATCTGTTTCATTTCTTTTGCTTTTTTAATGGTCGCTCTCCCTGCAGAAGTAACTCCACTTCGGATAATCTGAAATACGTTTTCCGATTGATTTGCGTTGCTCCAAGAATGCCTTTTGCCCTATACGTCTGCAACGTTCTTTTGCTGATGTTGAGCAATTGGCAGGCTTCCTGTTGGTCGAGCCATTTTGTTGCCTGTTGCAGTGCTTTGTAGGGTGCAGTGACTTCCTTAATCAATAAAGAAACTTCCTTTACTTCTCTGTGCAATGCCTTTAAAATCTGAATATCTAAAACTGTTATTTCCATATCTGCATCATTTAAACCTCTAAAATAAAAGGTATTTACATTAGGTATTCCAATGTTGCATCCGATGGCGGTATTTGGCGTACAGTTGCCAAATACTCGGCTATAATCCCAATTTTGATTTATTGTTTTTCGGGTGAGCTTGTTGTGTTTTGATTGTATTATCCATTCTAAAAGCAGGTTTTCTGTTTGGCTGTACAGTCTGAATTTTTTCATCGTTTTTGAAATCCGAACGCATAACCGTTTTTGTCACACCTATTATGCTTTCAGGTTCGGCAGTCTGTTTTTGTTGTTCAACACGTTTGCCCCCAAACAGCTTGCTCAGACCTAAACCCTTTGTTTCTCTGAATTGGCGTTTAAGGTTGGTAATGAAATTGGAAATCGGGTCGCTATACTTATCGACCTGCATAAAAGAAGTATTCTTTTTCTTCTCGGATAGCTCGTTTTCTTTATTCTCTTTTTCGGTAATTGTTTTTTGTGCCATTGGTTCAAAATTTCCCCCAATATAGAACACAAAGGAATGTATTGTTCTCATTTGGCGTTATGTGGCAGTATTTGGCTTATGTTGGCACGATATGAATAGAAAGTAATCCTTAAAACACTTTAAATTTTCCTCGCAAAGCCCTCACACATTTAAAGAGTTTTGTACGGATAAAGGAAAGCATACAAAAAACACCCTATCTTTAGCCCTTACGTGTTTTTTGTACCCTTTCTTTGATTGGAATTGATTAAAAAAAAGAATAAAAAGGGAGCAAAGATAAGGCGGACAGCCACCGCACCGCCCAACCAAAAGACTACGGCATAATGGCAGGGCAAAAAGGTGGCTTCGCCCAGTTGTTGTGTGATTGCCCTACCACCCTTCGGGATTTATTCCGTTTCCTTTTGGTTTTTCCGCCTGTCCGCCTTGTTAAAATGGCTTTCTTTTTTTTCTGTTTTTTTCTTTTGGAAACAATTTTAATAGGGAGTTACGCATCCTGACCAAAGAACGGTTATCAAAACAACGGCTTGTGCTTATCGTTATAGATTTCCTTAATCAGTTCTCCGAACTCCTGAAAATGGTATTCGATAATGTTGTCCAGATAAGCATAAATAGTTAGCTTGTCAATCCCCATAATGTTTGTAAGCCTGTTAAATGTTTCGTGGTGTTCCTGCCGTACATAGACCGATTTGCCTTTGCTTGCAGTCCTGTTCGGGATTTTAAAGAACTGCCCGCAGTAATCCTCTTTCGTCATCTTCTTTGGCTTTGAGGTACTTTTTTTCGTGGTGTTCGCTGACGGTTTGGTTTGTTCCATTTCTGTTGCTATTTCCACGGGTTCTTCCCCTGCAATTATATTCATCAGTGCTTCCTCGTTTACTTCGGGTTTGGCAAAATCTTCCCGATGTGTTACTGCCTGTTGTTCCGTCAAAGGTTGTTTCTTTTCATCAGTTAGGAAATTTTCTATAGAGAAATCCTTTTTTCGGGTTGCTGATTTTTGGTTTCTTCATTTATCATATCTATCGTTTTTAATATTATATCAAATTAGCTGTTTGGCTAGCTGAACAATCAGTTATAAATATCATAGCACGTATGTAAGTTGCTATGCACCTATATACCCTTAATCAACTAGTTCATTAACTCAAAAATTTGTAATTAGTCTGCATTCAATCACGCAGATTTGCTGTCGGGATTTATGCTGTTTAGTTACTTCATTAAGGATATAACCAATCAGCTAGCTAGCCATATACAAAGGAAATAAAAGCAGTCCCAATCTG
>NZ_NSGJ01000086.1 GCF_002286775.1 Myroides sp. N17-2 | reverse complement strand
TACCATAACGTTTACCCATTTGAATACTAGAGATGCTTTGACTAGAAGTTGTCATCTCAAATACAATCATAAACGCTTTATGTAAACCAAACTTAACTTTATGAAATAAAGTATTAGCATTTGAACTCTCAACATGTTCACAGTTATAACAATAGTAAGAATGATTAGTTTTTAAGCAACCTTTTTTATGACCACATTTTACAAATGTTTAGTGATAAAGAAATAATAGCAAATATCTGTTCTAACAAATGAAATAGGCAAGATAATAAAAATGATTATTTTAATAAAAAACTATATAATGAAAGATATGCTATTGAAAAAAAAATACTTAGCTAAATAGCATTCGTTCTTTACTGAATAGACCTAACACCGTACTTTCTAGTTGGATAGTAAGAAATTTTCTCATAGCTTTTATTATTCTTATAGTACTAAAGAAATTTCAGGAAATAAAAAGTCAAGATTACATCTACAATGAACTAGCTTAGGCCGTTAGAACTTCGTAAGTCTAGGATGGTTCATTAGTTAATTTCATTTTATCACTTCGTAAAGTTATTAGGTATTCTAACCACAATCGTAGGGATGATCACATACATCCAAATAAAACATCATTCAATATTTAATTGACATTCTGTCTTGTCCTCACAATCCCACCTCCTGTCGAAGCCAACAATTCTTAATTAAGCTGAAGGCGCTTCTTCTTCTAACATTACTCTATAGATTAGATAAGCTTCTTGATACTGACTTCTACGCGTAAAGAACTTGGCTTCTTCTAAGAGTTTATCTCTGTCTGATGCTACACGAGTACGATAAGAACTTGCTTTCTGCGCGATGGTCTTATCTTGTACATAAAAACCTGCTACATCAACGGTAAGCTCATCACGCACATAAATATACTCGAACTCATCTAAATATGTGCTCGAAAGAGAGTACTTGCGCTCTGATAAATAACCATTGACCTTATCTAATAAGACATAAGGATAGGATGCATTATAGGCTGTAGCTAAGTCAAAAGGAGTGCTGGTCTTAGCATATTTCTCTTCTCTAAATATGAGGTGATTAGGAAATAGATCTTCTCTAGAAGTATAGACTTTCCACAGATATTCTGTAAATACTTTAGCTAAAGGCTCAGGTAGATTAGACACTTTCTTGCCTAATTCTCGTTTACTATAAGCGAGAGAACAAGTGTCTGATACCCTAGAACCACAGAAAAAGTCAAAGTAATACATATATCTTTTGCCATTATACAAAACAATATAAGTTAAAGGCATCTCTGCACCAAAAAATGGTCGACAATAAAATACGGGTATAAAAACAGCTTGTATATCTTCGTGTTCTGCAAACCAAATTCCCTCGTCATAAAACATCAACATCTGATCATCAGGCAGGCGTTCACCATAAATAGTAGTTACTTTATTCTCTTCGTTCACTAATTCTAATGACAGAATAGAAGAATATCCTTGTTTAGCAAATAACCTTTTGCTATCATAGTTATTACACGTAGCGCCTACATTGATATACAATTTATTATCTCCATTCAGATCGCGCCAAACTTTTACGATACTTACCTGATCTTCATCTACCTCTTGTGCCATTACCCCACTACTTGAGCATAGTATTAGAGCTATCCACACATAGTTAAGTTTTAAGAAACGGTTATAAAGGTGTGCTATCACTAGCTTTGTCGTTATACTCATGTACAAAATATTATAGCAAAATGCGATATAGAGTTTGATTAAAAAAATTATATATAGTCACTCGCGAAGGCTTATTTTTGCCATGCTCGTCTAATTCTATTGTGAGATATAAATCAACATCCATATAGAATACCCTGATTGGCTGAAAACTAACTTGCCTTATTGGTAGCATTCAAATTGACACAAGCTCTATTAATTTCTTCCAAATTTACTATTCTATACCGAAATAACTAACGCCTTTTTTCTAAAAAACGTATGTATCTCGCATTTACTTGAAAATAAATACCTAATTATTCGAATATTAGTTATATATTTGCACCGTATTATTAGTTAATCACTTGCTATTAGAGAAATACAAGAGCAGATATTATCCTGCATTTTAGACTTCTCTAATTCTTATTTAACTCATGATTCTTTTTGTTTCGAATTATAGAAGAAACTTCTTGCAAGTAAATGTGTATCATATTTATTGTTTCGAATAAAGACCCTTACCTGTAGAATGCAATAGCACTCATCAGGATAATACACAGATATACAAGTACAAGTACTCTTCGGAGTAAAAGAACAGAATAAGAATAGGCATAACAAATGAATTTTAAAGACTTAGCATTAACACCTGAAATACAAACAGCTCTAACCAAGATAGGATATACTCAAGCTACTGAAATACAACAAAAAGCAATTCCAGTTATACTTGAAGGTAAGGACGTTATAGGTACTGCTCAAACTGGTACTGGTAAGACTGCTGCATTTGCTATTCCTATCCTAGAGAGATTACACAAAAACAAAACTACTCATAAAGCTATCAGAGCTTTAATTCTAGTTCCAACGCGTGAATTAGCAATACAAGTAAAAGACAGCTTCCTAGACTATAGTACTGAATTACCCCTTAATACTTTAACTTTATTTGGTGGTGTTCCACTACCTCCTCAAATTAGAGCATTAAAACAACGCACTGATATCGTAGTAGCTACTCCTGGTCGTTTATTAGACTTAATCAATCAGAAAATAGTAAAATTATCTAACCTAGAGATCCTAGTATTAGATGAAGCGGATCAAATGCTTGATATGGGATTCATACATGATCTAAAAAAAATCCTAACTCATATACCTGCTAAGCGACAATCATTATTCTTCTCGGCTACAATGCCTAAAGACATAGAGAAATTCGCTAGAACGATAGTAAACAATCCTGCAAAAGTAGAAGTAGCTGCTGAAGTAATTACAGCTGAGACAATACAACAAGAGGTTTACTTCGCTGAGAAAAAGGATAAAAGAGCTTTACTACACGCTGTGTTAAAAGATAATGCAGAGTCTACTTTAGTATTCACAAGAACAAAGTATGAGGCTAATAACCTAGTAAAGTACTTACAAAAGGTAAACATGGTAGCTATGGCTATTCATGGAAACAAATCTCAAAGTGCTCGTGTAAAAGCACTTGAAGATTTTAAGAGTAATAAAATCAATATTCTAATCGCTACTGATATAGCAGCAAGAGGAATCGATATAAGCAAACTACCTTATGTTATTAATTATGACATACCAGATAAACCTGAGACTTATGTACATCGCATTGGTAGAACGGGTAGAGCTGGATTAAAAGGTGTAGCAATGTGCTTCTGTACTCCTGAAGAAAAGAAAGAATTTCAAGCAATTGAAAGATTTACAGGAATAAGAATGCATGTTAAAAACCAAGTTTTAGAGTAGCTATCAAGATGCTCTAGAATAAATAAACAGTATTAACCTAAAACATCAAAAATATGGCTGATTCTTTTTCAAAAAAAGAAAACAATAAAAAGAAAGCACAGAAAAGACAAGAGAAAGCATTAAAGAAAGAGGAACGTAAAACTAACAACAACAAAGGAAAAGACCTTGAAGATATGTTAGTGTATGTAGATTACAACGGTAATCTTACACATATTCCACCTGGAGAGCAAGACATCGAAGCCGCTAAAAGAGAACTTGAAGAGCGCTTAGCAGCAGCTTCAGCACCAGATTTAGAATCGACTGGTGTAGTGACTTATTTTAGTGACAAAGGCTTTGGGTTTATAACAGAAGATAATTCGAAAGAAAACATTTTCGTACACAGCAGTCAGTCAAATCAGCCATTACAGCAAGGTGACAAAGTTACCTTTAGAAAAGAAAGAACTCCAAGAGGCCTAAGTGCCATTGAAGTAAATAAAATTTAAATACTTAATATTATGCAAGAAGGAACAGTAAAATTCTTCAACGAAACTAAAGGGTTTGGTTTCATTACTCCATCTAATGGTGGACAAGACATCTTCGTACACGTTTCAAACTTAAACGAAAGAATTCAAGAGAATGACGTAGTAGTTTTCGAAATCGAAGAAGGTAAAAAAGGAATCAACGCAGTAAACGTAAGAAGAGCGTAATTACCCTTTAATAAGTAAGAATATTTTTATGTTCCTACTTATAAAAAATAAAAAGGCTGAATATTTATATTCGGCCTTTTTTTATTTTGTGATGTCGTGATTGTGTGTACTTTCTTAAACGGTTCGCTCCGCAAAGTCTCGGATCAATCTCAAAAGTTGTGTTTATGCATAAAGTTTAGTCAATCTGTATAAGAAGAAGGGATCAATCTCAAAAGTTGTGTGTGAATTAAAAACTACAGATCTTTGTAATGATAAATAATAAACGTGGAAAACTATATTGAGTTTATAAAAATGATTTTACCTGAGTTTTTA
>NZ_NSGJ01000085.1 GCF_002286775.1 Myroides sp. N17-2 | reverse complement strand
GAGAAGTTAAGCCCGCTAGCGCAGATGGTACTGCTAACCAGTGGGAGAGTATGTCGCCGCCTTTCTTTTAGAATCCCCAATCTCGTATGAGGTTGGGGATTTTTTGTTTTATATGGTTTTGAGATTATGATCTTTTGATATTTGTATCTCTACAACTCTATTATTGAGAAAAAAAACTGTTTCTTTGTACGCAAATTGAAGATTAATTACGCTATGTTAAATAAGGTAAAACGAATTATAATCAGAGGAAGTATAGTTTTGGGAGTTTTGATTGCATTAGTTTTTGGGCTAATGTATATTATTCCTATATTTTATGCTGATCAAATAAATATTAAAGTTAAGGAATTAATGAAGGAGTCAATTAAAGGTGAAGTTGACTTTGAAGACATTAATTTATCTTTTTATAAAAAGTTTCCTTTACTAACAGCTACTGTAACTAAACCAAGTATAGAAGGTGTTCAAGTAGACTCTTTGTTTACGGATAAGCTTTTTGAGGCGGAATCTATTAATTTAGGGGTTGATATAATGGCGTTAATAGATGGTAAACTGTCTTTTAATAAGATTTATGTCAATAACCCATTAGTTCACGTTAACGTGAATGAAGTTGGTAGTGCTAACTACGATATCTTCGTACCGTCTGATGAGAAAGAAGAAAGTGATGAAAGCCTTGAATTAAAAATAGAAGAACTTCATATTGAGAAAGCTGAAGTTATCTATAATGACTTAGCTAGTAAATTAAGTTTTGTCGCTTCAGGTTTTGATTATATTGGACAAGGGAATATGAGTGATGATATTTTTGATCTAAATAGTAAGGCGAGTATTGAGTCTTTTGACTTTAATTTTGATGGTGTTCACTATGTAAAGGAGAAACCTATCTTGGCTAAATTGGAAACTAAGGTTGATACCAAGTCATTGACTTTTGTATTTGCTAAGAATAATGTACGTATTAAAGGATTACCTGTTGACTTTAAAGGGCACTTTGGCTTTATAGAGAATGGTTACGATATGCTATTTGATGTAAAAACGGAGAATGCAACTTTAGAACAATTACTATCTATTATACCTCCGGAGTATCAGTATTGGCTAGATGATACTAAGTTTGCAGGGGATGTAGATGGTAAGTTTCATTTGGAAGGGAAGTATGTCGTAGTAGATAATCTAGCTCCAAGTGTAAGTTTATCACTTAAAGTTAAGAATGGTTTTATACAGAATAAGCAAGTTAATAAACCTCTTGAGAAGTTGAGTCTTGACTTCTCGTATACTTTGCCACGTTTAGATATTTATAAAGGTATTGTTGATGTTAAGCAGTTATCATTTGACTTAGATGGGAAGCATAGTGATATGAACTTTAATGTGGAAGGATTAGAGGTAATCAAAGCTAAAGGAAAGATTAACTCTAATGTGAATCTTGATTTATTTCAAAAAGCAATAGGTATTGAAGGATTCGCTATGAAAGGTGAATTAGCCCTAGACGGTACTTTTGACGGTACATATTCTAAGGGAGTTGTTGAGCGTAGAACATTGCGTAAAGTATATCGTGATAGTACAATTACAAGTATTCCTTTATTTGATCTTAAAGGATCTATTAAAAATGGGTACTTTAAGTTAGCACAGTTACCAAAAGCATTAGAAGAAATTAACTTTAATTTCGATCTAATAGGAAAGGATTCTAACTATAAGAACGTATCTGTTCGTATTTCTGAAATTTCATTGTTAGCAATGAATAATTATATAAAGGGGAACCTTTACCTTAAGAACTTGCACGATTTTAATGTGGATGCTGATATTGATGCTAAGGTTGATCTGGAGAATATCAAGGAATTTATCCCTGTGGATGATATTGTTATGAGAGGGATGATAGAAGCTAAGGGAAGTATTAAGGGAACTTATGAACCTAAACGCAAACTATTTCCTATTATAGACTCAGAGATTAAGTTCGTTAATGGATATATCCAATTCAAACGTATTCCTGATCTACCAATCGAGAATATTCAGATCCATACGATTATAAATAGCAAAAGGGGATCATTAAATGACCTAACGATTAAAGTACTTCCTATTGATTTTAAAATAGCAGGAGAACCATTCCAATTAGCAGCAAGTTTGTATAATTTGAATAACTTGAATTATAACGTTAAATCTAAAGGAACGCTAAATATAGGTAATCTGTATAAGCTATTTAAAATAGATGGTATAGATGTAAAAGGTAAACTACTTACAAGCTTATTTTTAAGTGGACTTCAGAGTGATGCTGTAAAAGGAAACTTTGATAAACTAAAGAATGGTGGACGTTTTGAAGTAGATAATATTACTGTAACTTCAGAGATGTTCCCTAAGCCATTGCACATTAAGAAAGGAGTGTTTTCTTTTTATAAAGAGAAGATGAAGTTTGAGAAGTTTGAAGCAACTTATGGAAGCTCTAAATTCTCAATGAATGGTTATTTGACTAACGTGATAGGATATATGCTGAAAGGTGATACGTTAAAAGGAAACTTTGATTTGCAATCTCCTTATATGAATGTGGATGAGTTTATGATGTTTGCTAATAACAAGACGAGTAAAACGACTACAGCGAATACGGCTAATGCAGGTGTAATTCAACTACCTAAAGATGTCAATATTACATTTAACGCTGTGGCCGATAAGATTAAATATACTGAATATAATTTAGAGAACTTCACAGGTAATCTAGTTGTAGATAAAGGTGGAGTAGATTTAAAAGACACTAAGTTTAATCTAATAGGAACTAATGTAACGATGAATGGTACTTATAAACCAACAGGTTACAGAAGTGCAGAGTTTAGTTATAATCTGAAAGCTTCTGAATTTGATATTCAAAGGGCGTATAAAGAAATTACACTATTTAGAGAAATGGTTTCTATGGCTAAGGATGCATACGGTACAGTGGCATTGGACTATAGTTTAAAAGGAAAGCTAAACAGTAGTATGTTTCCTATTATGAGAAGCTTAGAAGGACAAGGTACATTGTCATTAGCAAATATTAGCTTTAAAGGATTCAAACTTTTAGGGGCTATTGCAGATAAAACAGATGCTAAGTCTCTAGAGAAAGGTACACTATCAGATGTAAATATTAAGTCTAGTATAAAAGACAATGTAATGACTATCGAGCGTACTAAAATGAAGATGGCAGGGTTCCGCCCTCGTTTTGAAGGGCAGGTGAGTTTAGACGGTGATTTAAACATAGGGTTTAGACTAGGATTACCTCCTATGGGAATTATAGGTATACCAATGAGAATTACAGGTAATGCAGAAGACTTTAATATTAAATTAGGTAGATATAAAGCTAGTGAAGTTTTTGGTCAAGGCGGTGGTGATGACGACGACGATGAGGAAGGATCAGATGTTAAATCTATAAATGATTCCATACCTCCAGCACCAGTATTACCAGAAGTTGCAAAGCAAGATTCAATTGCTCCAAAAAAAGGATAAATGAAAAGCTCAGATATTATCTGAGCTTTTTTTATTTATGTAAGCTTTTAGTTATATTTTTGAAGTGTAAAATAAACAATCATGAATACCTACAGTAAGTTAAGCGATATTGAAAACCAATTTATACAACAGAGCAATGTAGACATACCTATGCATGTTTATCAAGTTGATAATCTTTTAGAGAAGCAAGTCCTTAAACAGCGTTGTGAAGAAGTCCTTCCGACAGATGAGAATCTGAAGTATCTAATCGCACGTATGTATAAAACAGTAAAACATGATGAGAAACCAGGCGTAGGTATTGCGGCACCACAAGTAGGTATTAACAGAAGAGTTTTCTTAGTACAACGTATGGATAAACAGGACGAACCATTTGAATTCTTTATTAATCCTGAGATTATATGGTATTCTAAAATCTTGCGTAGAGGGGATGAGGGATGTCTGTCTATTGCTGAAACGTATGGGGAAGTACATAGAAGTTTAGCTATCCATATAACGTATTATGACTTGAGTGGTGAACATTTTCAAGAAGTAGTAGAAGGCTTTACTGCTGTGATTATGCAACACGAGTTTGATCACTTGGAAGGAGTACTATTTACTGATCGTATGCTAGAACAAGAGAATAATCAATACTATAATGCTTCGCCTACAAGTGAGATTGTTTATCAGAGATAGTTTCCTTAAAGGAGTATTTATTATACTATGTTTTTTTGTTCAGAGTATATCTGCTCAGAATATAGATAAAGAGTATGCTTTTGAGACATTAGAACTAAGTTGTCCTACTGATGATACAGATGTGTTGGATTTATTTAAAACAGGCTTAAAAGCGCTTAATTCACCTAAGTATTATAATATAGCAGGGAAAGTGTTTTTTAATATAATCCAAAGAGAAAAGACATTATGTGATGCTTATTTTTTCACAGGAGTAGCTTTGACAAAACAAGATAAACACGAGGCCGCTGTATCATATTATTACTATGCAGATAGCTTATCTAGTAAGAGTAACTCAGTATTTAAAGAAGAATTAGCAGAAGCAGCATTACGGGTGAATAACATAGGATTAGCGAGAAAGAAGTATGAAGAGTTAATCAAAGATTTTCCCAATGATCCAGATGGATATTATGGTATTGGATTGACTGCTACTACGATTGGAGATATTGCTAATGGGTTACAAAAACTGAGTATTGCAGAAGAACTTTATATTGCAGAAGATACTTGGACAGCACAGCGTGAGCAGGAGGTATATCTTATGAAAGGCATTCTATTCATTACTGATACGCAGTATGTAGCAGGTTTAGAATATTTAGACAAATGTTTCGATACATTTCATACACTTGATGATTATAATGCCAACTATGCTTTAGCTTGTCTTGAGTTATTTAAAGACACTAAAGAGGAGAATTATAAACTAAAAGCAATAGAAGCACTCAGTCGAATAAATGATAAAGACAAATTAAATGAAGTGTTCTTAAAGCGCTTTCAAGAATTATAAATAAAAAAGGCAATGTAGCAGCAGTCACATTGCCTTTTTTATGCTGTTTTGGTTCAAGTGACCCGTCCTGAAAAAACTGTACAGTTTTAAATACCCATAAGAAATGGAAAAGTCAATAGAAAAAAAAGTAAAACAGCGCTATCATCAGGAATTCATTAAAAAGGTAGTGAAGGAA
>NZ_NSGJ01000084.1 GCF_002286775.1 Myroides sp. N17-2 | reverse complement strand
CGATTTACTAGAAAAATATGTACTTTTACTCATCGTGTTTATTGTTTTGCAAGACTAAACTACGATAACTTTTTAGAAGTCAGCTTGCTGGCTTCTTTTTTTTTATCGGACAACAATGAATAGAATAGTATCATTTTGCATAATTGTTATACTAAGACTAGGTAGATTTTTCTTAGATATATATTGATTTAAATATTGATCTATTTCAATAATCTTTTTATCTAGCTTTTCATTTTGTGAATAAGTATTCTGAGCTAATAAAGTAATTAGTAAAAGTATTATAGAGTATGCCTTTCTAATTTTGAAGATAATATGTTTGCTCATACTGATAGTTGATAGTTTATGTTTATAAAGATAAGACATAAACATAACTTTAACGCTTCATCCCTTCTATTGCCTATTTTATGGTAGTATAGTCAAGATTTGTGCTATTCGTGACGAGGGATAGAAGTTATCTTTGTGGGGTAATTAAAAACAAAGTATCACTCTTCTATGAAAGCATTATTTCGACTTATCGTTTTGTGTTTTTTTCTTTTCCGTTTTGGATTAGCATTTGCTAGCCAAAGTGTAGAGATAGGGGGTAATTACGTTTTGTCAGGGAGCACTTTTATACCTGGGCAAGTGTGTAAGAAGGAGGCTTGTAAAGTATATTGTCAGACTGAGGTGGAAGTAGAGGTTATTCACTCTATGGATAACACTGATCACAGTACAGACAAAGTAGATCTAAGCGATGTACTACACTTCCTTACTACTTATGTTTTTAATCTAGATTTGACTACACCTATTTTAGGAGAACAAAAGATATTTGCCTATCTACAACAGCATAGAGCAAAATACTTATTGTATCAATCCCTAAAGATTCCTCACGGGTTAGTTAAACTTAGAATTAGCAGTAGCTAAAGACTACAAAGCAATTCTACTTCATAGTTCTTTCTTAGCTCTATAACCATACTAATAGTATGCTTAAATCGCTAATTCTAGAATTAATTTACTTATCAGTATCACAGCTGTATTGTGATGCCTTTATAGTAGCATATTTATCTAATTAATACAGTAGCTAACTTCTTTTTTGAGGATTGGGTTACTATTCTATTGTTCAATTTTTAATAAAAAAATATAGATGCATTTATTACCGAGAGAGACGGAAAAATTGCTTTTGCACTTAGCTGGTGAGCTAGCGAAGAAGCGCAGGGCTAGAGGGTTAAAACTTAATTACCCAGAGTCAATAGCTTATATCAGTAGCGAGTTACTAGAAGCGGCTAGAGACGGAAGAACAGTCGCTGACTTAATGCAGTATGGCGCGACGTTATTAACGCGTGAAGATGTAATGGATGGGATAGCAGAGATGATCCACGATGTGCAGATAGAAGCTACATTCCCTGATGGTACCAAGTTAGTGACAGTACATAACCCTATTCGTTAACCTAATTAAGCAAACAATGGTACCAGGAGAATATTTTATTAAAGACGAAGATATTATCTGTAATGAAGGTAGAGAGATTACCACGATTACAGTTGTCAATAAAGGAGATAGACCGATACAGGTAGGGTCTCATTATCACTTCTTTGAAGTGAATAAGATGATGGAGTTTGACCGTGCAGCAGCATTTGGTAAACGCCTAAACATTATCGCAAGTACTGCTGTTCGTTTTGAGCCAGGAGAAGAGAAGGAAGTAGACTTAGTGCCTTATGCAGGTGCGCGTAAAGTATACGGACATAATGATCTAGCCAATGGAGAGACTATGTCAGAGGAGGCAAAAGCTAAGGCAATGAAACGAGTGGAGAAACAGTACTTTAAAAACAAGTCATTATGAGTTTAAGAGTAAGTAGAGCAAATTACAGTGCTATATTCGGACCTACAGTAGGGGATCGAGTGCGCTTAGGAGATACAGAGATAATCATCGAAGTAGAGAAAGACTTCGCTAGTTATGGTGATGAAAGCAAGTTCGGTGGAGGAAAAACAGTGCGTGATGGAATGATGCAGTCGTCTAATCACTTAAGTGATGAAGGCGTACTAGATATGGTGATTACAGGAGCGATTATTATCGACCATTGGGGAATAGTCAAAGGAGATATCGGTATTAAAGATGGTAAGATAGTAGGTGTAGGTAGAGCAGGTAACCCTGATACGATGGATGATGTGACGCCTAATATGATTATCGGAGCTTCTACAGAAGTGCACGGAGCTGCAGGTTATATCGTGACAGCGGGAGGGATAGACACACACATTCACTATATCAGTCCTACGCAGATAGAGACAGCCTTATATAGTGGTGTGACTACGATGATCGGTGGAGGTACAGGACCAGCTGATGGAACCAATGCCACTACGGTGACTCCAGGTAAATGGGGAATGAAGCGTATGATGCAAGCAGTAGATCACTTGCCGATGAACTTCGGATTCTTTGGAAAAGGGAATGTAGGTTCTGAGGCACCTATCATCGAGCAGATAGAAGCAGGTGCATTAGGAGTGAAGATACACGAGGATTGGGGAGCTACTCCGGCTACTATAGACAGAGCCTTATCTGTAGCAGATAAGTATGATGTACAAGTAGCGATACACACAGATACCTTAAATGAAGCAGGGTTCTTAGAAGATACGATGCAGGCGATTAACGGTCGTGTGATTCATACCTTCCACACAGAGGGAGCAGGAGGAGGACACGCACCTGATATTATCAAATCTGCGATGTATCCAAATGTATTACCAGCATCGACTAACCCAACTCGTCCATTTACGAAGAATACCATCGATGAGCACTTAGATATGCTTATGGTATGTCACCACTTGAGTAAAGATATTCCGGAGGATGTTGCTTTTGCTGATTCTCGTATTCGCCCTGAGACTATAGCGGCGGAAGATATCTTACAAGATCAAGGTGTGTTTAGTATTATGAGTTCTGACTCTCAAGCGATGGGACGTGTAGGTGAGGTAGTCACTAGAACGTGGCAAACGGCGGATAAAATGAAGAAACAGATCGGTAGCTTAGCTGAGGATGAAGGTACAGGTAATGATAACTACAGAGCAAAACGCTATGTAGCGAAGTACACGATCAACCCTGCTATTGCACACGGTGTGTCTAACTATATCGGTTCTATCGAGCCAGGTAAGATAGCAGATTTAGTGATATGGAAGCCTGCATTATTTGGGGCTAAGCCAGAGATGATCCTAAAAGGAGGAATGATCGCTGCCTCTAAGATGGGGGATGCCAATGCGTCTATCCCTACGCCTCAACCTATCATCCTTAGAACGATGTATGGTGGACTAGGTAAGGCAGTAACACAGACTTGTTTTAACTTCGTGTCTCAAGTATCATTAGAGAAGGGAATACAAGAAGAATATGGCGTAGCTAGAACACTTCTACCAGTTAAGAATTGTCGTAATATATCTAAAGCAGATATGATTCACAATAGTGCAACTCCTGAGATTACGGTTAACCCTGAGAACTATGAGGTGAGTATAGACGGTAAGAAGATTACTTGTCAGCCAATCGATGAGGTAGCATTGGGACAACGATATTTCTTGTTCTAGGTTTAATAGATTAGGAAACAACAACAACAAACAAACAAACCAACACGAGAATACAAGTGATTTATATGCTCTTGTATTCTCACTTTTTAGTTAAAACAGATGATAGTAACAAAAGCAATTCGCAATTGTGCTTCTTCAGAGTTAAAACAGTCTATTGATTATTTGTATATAGAATGGCACCAGACACAGAGGCGTATTCAGCGTCTAGTGACTGCTAACGGTACAGATATCAGTATTCGCTTTTTAGGCAAAGGGCAATACTTAAGAGACGGAGATGTGCTATATGAAGAGCAGGATAAGGTCATCTTAGTATCTATTTTGCCCTGTGAGGCAATTGTCTTGACGATACCGGATAAGTTTACATTGGGGTTAGTTGCCTATGAAATAGGGAATAAGCATTTGCCTCTTTATGTAGAGGGAGATAGCTTGTGTTTGCCTTATGAGAGGACAATGTATGATTGGATGATTAACAATGGTTATTCTCCTGAAATACAACAACGACAATTGCGCTATCCATTGAATGCAAATGTTGACTTTGAGCAACATAAGAAGTTTGTATTCACACCGCCGAAAGGTGGTTTAACATTAAAATTATAAACTATGCCAGAAGCATTTTTAGGTAGGTTATTACATTTATCTGATCCCTCTTTACCCATCGGTGGATATACCCATTCTAATGGTCTAGAGACGTATGTACAGAACGGAATGGTCTGTGACAAGGCTTCGGCAGATCAGTATGTAAGACATAATCTGTGGTATAATCTAAAGTATAATGATGCTGCGCTGATGAAGTTAGCCTATGATGCTACAATGCTAGGGAATATAGAAGAGCTAGTCTTGTTAGCTCAGGAGTGCAATGCTCTAAAAGGGCCAAGGGAAATAAGACAAGGTAGTCAGAAGCTAGGGGTGCGTCTATATAAGATATTTAGCCGATATACCAGTGAAGAGCCTATCGTACAAGGGTGGGGAGAGTTAATCAAGCAGAAAGAAGTATATAGTCACTATTGTATTATGTATGGACTCTTCGCCGCAGTTATGAAAGTACCTTTAGTCGAAGCAATGCACGCATATTATTATAATGCTGCTATAGGTATGGTAACTAATGCCGTGAAGTTAGTTCCCCTAGGGCAGTTAGACGGTCAAGACATCTTATATTACCTACACGATGATTTGCTCCAGTTAAGCCAAGAATCTTTAGATATGGATAGAAGTCTTATCGGGCTGTGTAATGTGGGGTTTGATATTCGATGTATGCAACACGAACGCCTTTATTCAAGAATATACTTATCATAAGAAAACAACAAAATGGAAGATAGAAAATATATAAAAATAGGAGTAGGAGGACCTGTCGGATCAGGTAAAACAGCCCTATTAGAACGTTTGAGCCGAAGACTGTTAAACGAGTATGACCTAGCAGTGATCACCAATGATATTTACACTCGTGTAGATGCTGAGTTTATGGCTAAGAACAGTCTATTAGCAAAAGATAGAATCATCGGTGTAGAGACAGGAGGATGTCCTCATACAGCCATACGCGAAGATGCGAGTATGAACCTAGAGGCAGTAGAGGAGTTAGCACATCGCTTCCCTAACCTAGAGCTAATCTTTATCGAGAGTGGAGGAGATAACCTATCCTCTACGTTTAGCCCTGACTTAGCAGATATCACCATCTTCGTACTTGATGTAGCAGAGGGAGAGAAGATGCCAAGTAAAGGTGGGCCTGCGATCACACGATCAGACTTGTTATTAATTAACAAGATGGACTTAGCCCCTTATGTAGGAGCAGATCTAAATGTAATGGAGACAGATGCTAGACGTGTGCGTAAGGGAGCACCCTTCTTATTCTCTAACTTAAAGACCGGTGAGGGATTAGAGGATATCGTAGGTTGGATTAAGAAATATGCTTTGTTAGAAGATATTGACGAACCAAACTTATTGAGATAATATGATTTCATCTTTAGATATTAAGATTGAGCAACGTCAAGGGGCATCTTACCTAAAAGATGCTTACGTTACTCAACCTTTTAGAATAGTACCCGTAGGGCAATATAAGCGAGATAAGGCAGCTTATCTGATGATTATGAGTTCTTCACCAGGACTGTTAGATAACGATGATCATCGCATCTCTATTCATCTAGCAGAGCAGACTAAACTACAGTTGCAGACGCAGGCTTACCAAAGGCTGTTTCACATGAAAAACAAGTCTATGCAGACTACGTTAATCCAGATGGAGAAGGGAAGTGCCTTTGCTTATGTGCCACACCCTGTGGTACCGCAGAGCTCTTCTACCTTTATAAGCCATAATAGAGTGGATATGAAGGAAGATAGTCACTTCTTGTTATCAGATATCATAACCTGTGGACGTAAGCTCTCAGGAGAAGAGTTTGCCTATAATCACTTTCAGAACCTGACTGAGATCTATGTAGAGGGTAAACTTCAGGTTAAAGACAATGTGCTGTTACAACCTGACTTAATGCCTATACAAGGGATCGGTATCTTAGAAGGCTTCACACATCAGGGAACTTTAATCTATTATAACACAGCTCATATAGGGGTGTTAGATTATATAGAGTATTTCCACGAGCAGTTCGCAGAGATGCCTAATATCGCGTTTGGTATTAGTGAATTAGAAGGAGATGGCTTTATGATTCGCATACTAGGACAAGGAGCAGAGAAGCTATTCACTATATTTCAAACCATTCAACAGAAGCTATGGGAAGAGTTGTTCTTATAACTTCTCTTTGATTGCAAAATTATAAACTCAAAAAAAGAAAATATGAAAGAGCTAACAGTCCATTGTATTAAAGCATTCTTTAGAGGCTTCGGACAGATTATGCTACAGGCAAACGCCGTAACAGGACTTCTATTCTTAGGAGCTATATACTATGACTCTACAGAGATGGCTGTGGCTGCTGCACTGTGTAATGTAGTGGCTATTCTTACCGCCAAGTTAATGCGCTTTGATCGCCAAGATATCGAGAACGGATTATTTGGATTTAATGCCTGTCTGATAGGTGTCGCTTTGATGTATTATTTCGAACCGAGTATATGGGTGTATGTCCTAATGATCATATCCTCTATACTATCCACTATTATTATGGGATGGGCGATTAAACGAGAATTACCAGCGTATACTTTTCCCTTTGTTATTTTTACTTGGGTATCTTTATTTATCTTGAGTATACCTGATTTGGCTATTCGCTCTGTACCTGAGCATTTTGTTGATATAGAGGCGTTAGACGACTTTTTGATACAAGGACACGCTTTCGGGCAAGTGTTGTTTCAAGGAAGCTTCGTGGCAGGGGTAGTCTTCTTCTTAGGGGTGTTTATCAGTCGCCCTATACAGGCCTTATATGCTTTTGTAGCGGTGATCGTAAGTGTGTATATCTCACACAGCAGTCACGCTTCTAATGCGTTAATTAACGAGGGAGTGTTTAGTTTTAACGCTGTACTGTGTGGTATCGCTATGGGAGAGGACAAGGTTAGAGCGGGGATGTATGTGCTAATTAGTGTGATAATCTCTACATACTTTGATATCTTTATGCTAAAGTACGGATGGACTACACTGACTTTTCCTTTTGTCTTTGCGATGTGGGTGATGTATCCGATTAAGCGACTAGACAAGTGGATTGTCAATAAATTAGAGGTACTAGGTGTGAATAAGTTTATTGAAAGAATGCTTGATTAAATTAAGAATTAATTTGTCTTGCGCCAAAGTAACTATGCAGAATTACTGTGTGGATATTGACGGCACGGATTACTCTGCCAACACGCCACCTGTCCCATTCACTAAAACTGTCCACAGGACACTTTTTAAACGCTCTGTCCTGCACCAGCGCAACGATGTGGATATTGTTTGTGGAAATACTGTGTGGATATGGACGGCACGGATTACTCTGCCAACACGCCACCTGTCCCATTTACTAAAACTGTCCACAGGACACTTTTTAAACGCTCTGTCCTGCGCCAGCGCAACGATGTGGATATTGTTTGTGGAAATACTGTGTGGATATTGACGGCACGGATTACTCTGCCAACACG
>NZ_NSGJ01000083.1 GCF_002286775.1 Myroides sp. N17-2 | reverse complement strand
TACTAGAAAAATATGTACTTTTACTCATCGTGTTTATTGTTTTGCAAGACTAAACTACGATAACTTTTTAGAAGTCAGCTTGCTGGCTTCTTTTTTTTTATCGGACAACAATGATAATTCATATTCTTATAATTATTTTGTTTTAAAATAATTCTATTGTATAACTCATTCATAGTTATATCTAGACTTGCTCTTTACAAACAAGCCTAGACAAACCCCTTCCAAATTAGTTATCGTTTCTAACAGAGAACACTATGTTCATAAATGTCCCTACTGTTACATCTGCATTTGTCTGAAGCTCATAGCTCAACACTCCATTATTATCAACAGTCACTGCTTTAAACACTGTAGTATCATACCAAGTGATAAAGTAATCTAACTCTGATGTTGGTAATATAGGTAGGTTAGACTTAGGATTAGGGCTAGAAGTTACTGGATTACCGAACTGCTTCACATAACGACCATATAAATCTATCTTCCCTAATAAAGTAGTATCATTAAATGTATCACCTGCTAAAGCACCTGATCCTGCAGCATTCATCTGTTCTAAACTTGTCGGCACAATGATAGAAGGCATATAGAAAAACTTCGGCATAGCTGCTTTTAGTGCTTTAATTACATCTCCATTATTATCTACAGCTAATAGACGTTGAGTCTGTTGATCCTGTACATTTTTCTTATCCAGTCCTTTTAACGCTAGAGTATTAGCACTAGTAGTAGTAATATCAGTTGGTTTAAGTAAACTTCCACCTAACTGAATATTGTTGAGTGTCTTTGTTAAACCATTATCCGCTGTTGCTGATAAAGCAGCTTTATTTTCCCACTTAGGTTTTCCTTTATCATCCGTTACTAATACTTGGTCATTTCCTCCATTAGCCATATCAACAGGTTGGATCGTTCCGTCTTTAATCTTACCAGATGTGATAGATTCGTCTTTCACTCTTAGGCTTGTATCCACTAGGACTGCTCCTGTTCCACCACTTACTACTTCTATCGTTGCATTGGTAGCATCAGCTGCTGTAAGATTCTTACCACCTTGTACATCTGTAACATTAACTTTTGGTGTACCTGCTATCCACTCTGTGCCGTTATACACTAAGGCTTGACCATTAGTTGTAGGAGCAGCTTGATTAACTGGCTTACCTTTTAATGATGTTAACTTATTAGAATTTGCTGGTCCTGTTACATCTCCTGCTAATATTAACTTAGAGACATCTGCATTTACTACATAAGGACTAGCTTCTGAACCTGCACCTGTAATAGTAATAGCTGTACCTTGAATGGTTTTACCACCAATACCATCTTTACCATTAATCCCTGCCGTTCCATCCATCCCGGCTGTTCCTGCTTCTCCTTTTAATGATTCAATAAATGCTGCTCCATCCTTTCCATCGTTTCCAGGAAGACTTTGCCAGATCTCTAAAGCTGATGTTCCTTTTGCTCCTGGTAATCCTACCTCTCCTTGATATCCTTTAGCACCAATTAAACTAATTAACCATTCTGCCTCAGTTCCTACAAATCCGTTATCTACTGCTACTTGGTATGCTGACTTACCATTTATTCCATCTTTACCATTCTTAACAGTTACAACACCTCCGTTACCATCTGTAATAGTACTTGTACCATCTCCATTATCTTTTACAGTAACTGACTTACCATCTACTCCGTTAGTTCCATCTTTTCCATCTGCTCCTTTAACTCCGTCCTTAACAGTAACAATTCCTCCTGCTCCGTCAGTAATAGTGATTGTTCCATCACCATTATCTTTTACAGTAACTGATTTACCATCTATTCCATTAGTTCCGTCTTTACCATCCTTAACAGTCACAGTTCCTCCTGCTCCATCAGTAATAGTGGTAGTACCATCACCATTATCTTTTACAGTAACTGACTTACCATCTACTCCGTTAGTTCCATCTTTACCATCTGCTCCTTTAACTCCATCCTTAACAGTCACAGTTCCTCCTGCTCCATCAGTAATAGTGGTTGTTCCATCACCATTATCTTTTACAGTTACTGACTTACCATCTATTCCATTAGTTCCATCTTTACCATCTGCTCCTTTAACTCCGTCCTTAACAGTCACAGTTCCTCCGTTACCATCTGTAATAGTTGTTGTACCATCACCGTTATCTTTTACAGTAACTGATTTACCATCTATTCCATTAGTTCCATCTTTTCCATCTGCTCCTTTAACTCCGTCCTTAACAGTCACAGTTCCTCCTGCTCCATCAGTAATAGTGGTAGTACCATCACCATTATCTTTTACAGTAACTGACTTACCATCTACTCCGTTAGTTCCATCTTTACCATCTGCTCCTTTAACTCCGTCCTTAACAGTCACAGTTCCTCCTGCTCCATCAGTAATAGTGGTTGTACCGTCTCCGTTATCTTTTACAGTAACTGATTTACCATCTACTCCATTAGTTCCGTCTTTACCATCCTTAACAGTCACAACACCTCCGTTACCATCTGTAATAGTTGTTGTACCATCACCGTTATCTTTTACAGTAACTGATTTACCATCTACTCCGTTAGTTCCGTCTTTACCATCCTTAACAGTCACAACACCTCCGTTACCATCTGTAATAGTTGTTGTACCATCACCATTATCTTTTACAGTAACTGATTTACCATCTATTCCATTAGTTCCGTCTTTACCATCTGCTCCTTTAACTCCGTCCTTAACAGTCACAGTTCCTCCTGATCCATCAGTAATAGTGGTAGTACCGTCTCCGTTATCTTTTACAGTAACAGATTTACCATCTATTCCGTTAGTTCCATCTTTACCATCTACTCCTTTAACTCCATCCTTAACAGTAACAGTTCCTCCTGCTCCATCAGTAATAGTGGTTGTTCCATCACCATTATCTTTTACAGTAACTGACTTACCATCTATTCCATTAGTTCCGTCTTTACCATCCTTAACAGTAACTGTTCCTCCTGCTCCATCTGTAATAGTTGTTGTACCATCACCATTATCTTTTACAGTAACTGATTTACCATCTATTCCATTTGTTCCGTCTTTACCATCTGCTCCTTTTGGACCTAAGATGTTTGTCCACGTATTTGTAGTTGGATCATAAACCCATACTCCTGAATCATTGTGTACAATAGTTACTCCTTCACCTGGCGCTCCTGGATTACCTGTATCACCTGGTGTTCCTGGTGTTCCACTCTCTCCTACTTGTGACTCTGATTTAAATCCTGTGTCTCCTTTATCACCTTTTTCTCCCTTAGGACCTAAGATGTTTGTCCACGTATTTGTGGTTGGATCATATACCCATACTCCTGAATCATTGTGTACAATAGTTACTCCAGCTCCTGGACCTCCTGGCTCTCCTGGTTTCCCTGGTGTTCCACTCTCTCCAACTTGTGACTCTGATTTAAATCCTGTGTCTCCTTTGTCACCTTTCTCTCCTTTAGGTCCTAAGATGTTTGTCCATGTATTTGTTGTTGGGTCATAAACCCATACTCCTGAATCATTGTGTACCACAGTTACTCCTTCACCTGGTCCGCCTGGCTCTCCTGGTTTCCCTGGTGTTCCACTCTCTCCAACTTGTGACTCTGATTTAAATCCTGTGTCTCCTTTGTCACCTTTCTCTCCTTTAGGTCCTAAGATGTTTGTCCATGTATTTGTTGTTGGGTCATAAACCCATACTCCTGAATCATTGTGTACAATAGTTACTCCAGCTCCTGGGCCTCCTGGCTCTCCTGGTTTCCCTGGTGTTCCACTCTCTCCAACTTGTGATTCTGATTTAAATCCTGTGTCTCCTTTATCACCTTTTTCTCCCTTAGGACCTAAGATGTTTGTCCACGTATTTGTAGTTGGGTCATATACCCATACTCCTGAATCATTGTGTACAATAGTTACTCCAACTCCTGGACCTCCTGGCTCTCCTGGTTTCCCTGGTGTTCCACTCTCTCCTACTTGTGACTCTGATTTAAATCCTGTGTCTCCTTTATCACCCTTATCACCTTTCAATGATGCGATAAATGCTGCTCCATCTTTTCCATCATTACCAGGTAGGCTTTGCCAAATCTCTAAGGCTGACTTTCCTTCATCTCCCTTATCTCCTTTTAATGATGCAATAAATGCTGCTCCGTCTTTTCCATCGTTACCAGGAAGACTTTGCCAGATCTCTAAAGCTGACTTTCCATCTGCTCCTTTAGCTCCGATTAAACTAATTAACCATTCTGCTTCAGTACCTACAAATCCGTTATCTACCGCTACTTGATATGCAGATTTTCCGTCTTTACCATCTTTTCCTGTGATTGATGCGATGAAGTCTGCTCCGTCTTTTCCATCATTACCAGGAAGACTTTGCCAAATCTCTAAGGCTGACTTTCCTTCATCTCCCTTATCTCCTTTTAATGATGCGATAAATGCTGCTCCGTCTTTTCCATCGTTACCAGGAAGACTTTGCCAGATCTCTAAAGCTGATTTACCATCTGCGCCTTTAGCACCGATTAAACTAATTAACCATTCTGCTTCAGTACCTACAAATCCGTTATCTACCGCTACTTGGTATGCTGATTTTCCGTCTTTTCCGTCTTTTCCTGTGATTGATGCGATAAAGTCTGCTCCATCTTTTCCATCATTACCAGGAAGACTTTGCCAAATCTCTAAGGCTGATTTACCTTCATCTCCCTTATCTCCTTTTTGCCCTTTAGTTAGATCTATTGTAACAGCTTCTCCCTTCTCATTTGTATAAGTGAATGTGCCATTTTTATTATCTACTAAGGTCGTTACCGTTTCATTTCCTTTAACGATATCATTAAATGTGATATTCTTTACTTCTCCTTCTTTAGTAACATAAGTAAATGATGCACCGTCATAATAAACATTACCACCTACATAGCTATTCTCTATTACTTTATAAAGTTCATTCTTTACATACTCGTTATTAATAATCTCTTGAAAATTCTTAATAACACTCTTAGGAAGTTTAATTCTATATCCATTAGCTAGAATAGGGTTACCCATTCTATCTATAGCATTCTCATTATAAAAAATATAATCACCAGAAGCCTCTTCGTATTCTATCTTAGTAACCTTCTCTTTTATCTCTTCTTTATTTCCTTCATTATTGATATAATACAACTTATCGCCTTCATAAATAACATTCCCTTTAGTTGTGTTTACTATATTACTAATCTCATTTTTAATATTTTCATTCTTAAAAATTTCTTGGTAATTATTAATTACAGTCTCAGGTATATCATTAACAGTAGTTAATCGATTCCATTTATCAATGTACCAGTAATAAAAACCAGGTTTAAGTTCATTTTCAACAGTTGCTGTGTTATACACAAGCATACTATTAATCCCATTTTTTGGAAACTCAGTAATCGTAACAACATCTTTACTGTTCTTTAATGCAATTCTAGGAATCAATAACCCTCTATTGGTTGATTCAATTGTCAATTCAGCAGATTTATTAGGATCTAAAGTTCCTACACCAACTTGTGCATTTGCCGCAAAACTACTAACAAGTAAAGCCGCTACAGATAGTACTCTTTTTTTCATATTCTCTTCTACAATTTATTTACAACTAGATAATAAGTGATTATTCCTTTATCACATTTACTTTTAAATTATTTACAAAGAGTACCTCCATTCAAATGTCTAATCCAGAAAAACACAATCAGTATATAGAGGTACTTACTAATTACTTTCAAGCAAATGTATCTTCCTCTATTGTTAAATAATGTATCATAAACCCACTAAATCAGTCATTTGAAACATATTGATACATGCTTTAACTTATACCTTAAAAACACAGATCACTTACTACCAACAAAACACCCTATCCTCTTAAAATCAAATAACTAAACAAAGAATAAAGCATAAATAGAAGCCACTTATTCTTATATAGAAGTGCTATTTATAGAAAAAAAGAACCTAAACTCATAGGCGATAAGCAGGAAAGTTAATTGCATAAAAAAAGTCCTCATTACTTATAAAGCAACGAGGACTTATGATTATAATCAAGATAAATATTCTAATAAAACACTCCTAACTCAGAGAATGTAAAACACCCTTATTCCGTTAAGAGCTCTGATGGAGCAAAACCATATACATTCACAAATGCTCTGTAAAAAGATATCCGTGTATTGAATCCACTAGCTATGGTCAATTCCTCAACTGTGATATCCTTCTCTTTTTCTAAAATTAAAAATACTGCATACTCTACTTTTAGTCTATTAATATATTGTTTAAAACTCAAAGACTCTGACTGCCTAAAATAACTTAACAATATTCTTTTATCAATACCCAAAATCACAGAAGCTTTAGTTAAGGTTAATTCAGTATCCAAGAATAACTGACTTTCAATAATCTTTTTATACAATAGTTGACGTATTTCATCTCTCTGCTCATCAGTCAATGCAGTACTCTTCTCTTCAATGTAAGTAATATCTTGCTCTTGGATACTTACTTCTATATAATCTTTTTCTTTCGCTACAAAATCTTGTTCAACATCTAACAATACCAATTGACTATTTGTTGTTTGTAGAGCCTCATCTATGGCGAATCTATCTGTATAATAAACTTGTTTTAATTCATTTAATAAAGAAACAATAGCTACACATAAACTATAAACCATAAAAATATAGTCGCTATCAAATATCTTCTGATCTCTTTTGAAAAACACAATACAAAAAAAGAAAGAACAACTAAACAATAATACTATATAAAATATTATCACTTCATTGGTTTTATACCTCATCTGATGATTAATAAAATACAAGTATCCATAACTAGCATAACAAATACAACTTATGATAACTGTCGAAATTAAAGCCTGATGAAGATATCCTAGATAATTTGGATAAAATGCTTGTAATAAAAAATAACCTACAAAGCCAAAGAGCTCAAGACAGAGTACCAAAACAAAATGGAAATAAGATTTTTTAATATCCTCTCTTAGGAGTAATAGTAAAAAAGGGCCAATCATAATACTAAACAGAATCCCTAAAGGAACTTCATACAATCCCATTTTCTTTTTTACTAAAAAAACAATAAATGAGCAGATCACAAGGGCACAGTTAATACAAAACATATTTACACTTAAAACTGTCTTCGTTTTCTTGAAACTAAAAACTAGTGTATATAGTATAAAGCTAAAAACAATCAAGAATAATAAAATCATAGTAAGGTGGGGATTTTATTGTTAAAAACTATTTACTCGATATAAAAAGGGGCTTAAACCAATATATTCTTCAAAGTATTTTTTAAACGTATTGACAGATTTAAATCCACTAGTATTGGCAACAACATCTAACGTCCAATTATTGCCACTTTTTAAAAGTTCTAGCGAATAATTAATTCTGTACTTGGCAACTAATTTGTAAAATGTTGTATCTAAGTTATTATTAATGACTCGGTGTACTATTGAAGTATTTTCTATAGATAACAACTCGCATAGCTGTCTAATCGAAAAGCTTGGATGCAGATAATAATCATTACTTTCAAAAAAATTACAAATCCTTTCAGCGATAATCACATCCTCATACTATTCAATTCTTGGATTGTTGCTATGCTAATATCTACGTTATGCTCCTCTTGGTCAATGAAGTTTAGGTCATCGCTAATAATACTTTTATTCTGTAGGTTCTTAAACCCGTTGCGTTGTATAATAAAACTAAACAACGTTAAACTTGAGATAAACAACACTATAACTTTTATTCCAAAATCTATATACTTAATCATTGTTGTCCGATAAAAAAAAAGAAGCCAGCAAGCTGACTTCTAAAAAGTTATCGTAGTTTAGTCTTGCAAAACAATAAACACGATGAGTAAAAGTACATATTTTTCTAGTAAA
>NZ_NSGJ01000082.1 GCF_002286775.1 Myroides sp. N17-2 | reverse complement strand
GAGAAGTTAAGCCCGCTAGCGCAGATGGTACTGCTAACCAGTGGGAGAGTATGTCGCCGCCTTTCTTTTAGAATCCCCAATCTCGTATGAGGTTGGGGATTTTTTGTTTTATATGGTTTGATATAAAGCATTTTAAACTATTGTAATGTTTAGTATAAGTCTTTTTAATTCATTTAATCAGTATATTGTTTGTATTAATCCACTTTTTTCCGAATAATATTCTTTTTTATTTTATTTTTCTTGCTTTTTATTCTTTTTGTCCTTAAATTTGCACTCGTAAATAAGGGATATGGAATATAAGCTTGATGAAGTTGATTTAAAAATCTTGCGTTTGATGCAGGATAATGGTAGAATTAATAACTCTGATGTAGCAAAGGAGTTAGGTATGGCGCCATCAGCTGTGTTGGAAAGAGTAAAAAAACTTGAAAATAAAGATGTTATTTTGGCTTATCATGCAAGAGTTAATCCAGAAGCATTAGATCAGAAAATGCTTTCTTTTATCTTTATTAAAGTTGATGAAATTATAGGTGATGAAGAAACAGGAAGGCTGTTAGCTGATATTCCTGAGGTATTAGAAGTTCACGATATAGCTGGTGATGATGGTTATATGATTAAAGTTAGAACTACAGATTCATTAGCTTTAGTTCATTTAATGAGAAATTCACTATCAAAAATACAAGGGATTATTTCAACAAGAACGATTATCGTTTTGCAAACAGTTAAAGAAGAAAATAAATTAATTATACCTGAAAAGTTAGAGTAGTTATGGGAGCAGTTAATACAAATGGAACAAATAAAAGTACAGTGATTGCAGCTTATATAGTTGTATATTTTGTATGGGGGTCTACGTTCTTTTTTATTCATAAGGCATTGAGTGATTTCTCGCCTTTTGTATTGGGTACGTTACGTTTCTTTAGTGCTAGTTTACTTTTACTGACTTACTGTAAAATGAAAGGATACAAATTGTTTAATAAGAAGATTGTTAAGCAGGCTTGTATTACTGGTTTTCTGTTATTGTTTATTGATATGGGAGCCTTGATATGGGCGGAGCAGCATGTTTCTAGTGGTATTGCCGCTATTATGGCAGCAGCAGCAGCTTTGTGGTTTATAATTTTAGATAAGCCTCAATGGAAAAATAACTTTACTAGTATTCCAACTGTATTAGGTTTGTTATTAGGTTTTGTAGGAGTGATTATGTTATTTGCAGAGCAAATCAATATTGCTAGTGATGAATCTCAGAAACTTTTGAATATTTTTTGTATGGTATTGTTGATTCTAGGTTCTATAGCTTGGACAGCAGGGTCATTGTATTCTAAATATTCAAAAGATAAAAATACTACAGAGGGAGAAGATCTTCATGTTATGGTTAAAACTTCTTGGCAGATGATTACTGCAGGTGTTTTGTTCTGTATTGTGGCTATCTCTAATGGAGAGTTTGCAGCATTTGATCCAATGGAAGTATCACTGTCAGGGTGGTTTTCACTAGGGTACTTAATTACTTTTGGTTCTATTTTAGCTTTTGGTTCTTATATATGGTTAATTCAAAATAGACCGGTTGTAGAAGTAAGTACATATGCTTATGTTAACCCAGTAGTTGCAGTGGCACTTAGTTATTTCTTTACTGATGATATTATTACTAGTTTACAGATTGGTGGTTTGGCAGTTGTATTGTTGAGTGTTGGATTAATGAACTGGGATTTGTATAAGAATAGTAAGTTTATAAAAGTATTCAATAAGAAAAGAAAAGAAAGTACTGAAGATAAGGAAGAGTTAAATATTACGAATTAATTATAGTTATTTTAAAAATATTAAGAGGGTCTATGCAATTGTGCTAGACCTTTTTTTGTTCTTAATCTTTTTGATTAGCAAGATGTTGATTAATTTAAAAGTGATTTATTCTTGTATATCTAATTTAAAGTTATAATTTTGCACCACTTTTAGTTCAGTGAAGTTTCGCTAATAGTACACTTTTAAATGTTAAACAACTTCTAGTATTTTATCACTGATAATAAGAAACTTATAAAAACTAGAATACAAATTTTATCAGAAATGTCTGAAAACATTAAAACACAAGAGGAGTTCTTAAATGATTTTAACTGGGATAACTACGAAAACGGTATCGATGCAGTTGAAGATGCTCAATTAAAAGAATTCGAAAGCCTAGTAGAAAAAACTTTTATTTCTACTGATGACGAAGAAGTAGTAGAAGGAGTTGTAGTTAGAATTACTGACAGAGACGTTATCGTTGATATCAACGCTAAATCTGAAGGTGTTATTTCTTTAAATGAGTTCCGTTACAATCCAAGTTTAAAAGTTGGTGATAAAGTAGAAGTATTAATCGACGTAAGAGAAGATAAATACGGACAATTAGTTTTATCTCACAGAAAAGCTCGTACTATCAAAGCTTGGGATAGAGTTATTGCTGCTCATGAAACAGGAGAAATCGTTAATGGTTTCGTAAAATGTAGAACTAAAGGTGGTATGATCGTTGACGTATTCGGAATCGAAGCATTCTTACCTGGTTCTCAAATTGACGTTAAACCAATCCGTGATTACGATCAATACGTGAACAAAACAATGGAATTCAAAGTAGTTAAAATTAACCACGAATTCAAAAACGTTGTTGTATCTCACAAAGCACTTATCGAGGCTGATATCGAAATTCAAAAGAAAGAAATTATCGGTCAATTACAAAAAGGTCAAGTGTTAGAAGGTGTTGTTAAAAACATTACTTCTTACGGTGTATTCATTGACTTAGGAGGTGTAGATGGATTAATCCACATCACTGACTTATCTTGGTCAAGAATCAACCACCCAAGTGAAGTGTTAGAATTAGACCAAAAATTAAATGTTGTTATCTTAGACTTTGATGATGAGAAAACAAGAATTCAATTAGGTTTAAAACAACTTTACGCTCACCCATGGGATGCTTTAGATACTAACTTAAACGTTGGTGATAAAGTTAAAGGTAAAGTAGTTGTTTTAGCTGACTACGGTGCTTTCATCGAAGTTGCTGAAGGTGTTGAAGGTTTAATCCACGTTTCTGAAATGTCTTGGTCTACTCACTTGAGATCAGCACAAGATTTCGTTAAAGTTGGAGACGAAGTAGAGGCAGTTATCTTAACTCTTGATAGAGACGAAAGAAAAATGTCTTTAGGTATCAAACAATTATCTCAAGATCCTTGGACTGATATCACTTCTAAATACCCAGTAGGTTCTAAACACAATGGTATCGTTCGTAACTTTACTAACTTTGGTGTATTCGTAGAATTAGAAGAAGGAATTGATGGATTAATTTACATCTCTGACTTATCTTGGACTAAGAAAATCAAACACCCATCAGAATTTGTTAACGTAGGAGATAAATTAGACGTAGTTGTATTAGAGTTAGACGTTGAAGGACGTAAATTATCTTTAGGACACAAACAAACTACTCCTAATCCTTGGGACAAATACGAAGCTGCTTACGCTGTTGGAACTGTACATTCAGGAGAAATCTCTGAATTAGTTGACAAAGGTGCTACTGTAGTATTCGAAGATGATGTTGTAGCTTTCATCCCAACTCGTCACTTAGAAAAAGAAGACGGTAAAAAGTTGAAAAAAGGTGAAACTGCTGAATTCAAAATTATTGAGTTCAATAAAGAATTCAAAAGAGTAGTTGCTTCTCACACTTCTATCTTCCGTGAAGAAGAAGAGAAAAACGTAAAAGCTGTTGAAACTGCAAGTAACACTGCAGAAAGAACAACTTTAGGTGATATCGACGCTTTAGCTGAATTAAAAGAAAGAATGGAGAAAGGGAAATAATTCCTAACCTATAAATTTCTAAGCCCCAACATTGTTGGGGCTTTTTTTATACCCATAATGTATTGTTGTATAGATTAATTACAGTTTATTTTTAATATCTTTAAGTATTGTTTTAATTTTTACTAAATGGGGTGGTTTACTAACCGAGATAAAGCATGGGAAATTAAACAGACACTTATTCTGTTAGGTGTCGTTGGTATATCTAGTTTTTTAAGTTTAGGTGTATTAACTCCTATTTTTATTTTTGCTTTTGGTTCCCAAGTTAAGATTAGCCGTTGGACTCAGACAGCAGTTTTTATTGGTATGCTTTATTTAGCACTTCTATTTATTGTATTATTTGTTTATATCTTAGGTGTTAACCCTACTTCATTCTTAGCTCTTAACTACATAAGTTTTTATATTTATATTGTTTATCTATCTATATCTGTTCCTGAATACCTTCAGCGGTTAGATCTTAAAAATTTTATTAATCTAGAAAAGGGGAAAGAATATAGTTATTATACGATTATGGATCAGTTAAACAATCTAGAAGCTAATAAGTCAATTAAAGAGTCCTTCTTGAGTAATTTAAAGGCTTTTAAGCGACAAATTACTAATTCAAAACTTAGTGATGATGTTGACGAAATAATACGCTTAATTGATGTTATTATAGTTAATGAAACGACTTCAACAGATTTATTATTGGAGCGTCATGTTTCTACTATCGAAAATTCTCTAATTCAGTATATTGAACTTAGTAATAGTTATCATAAGAGTGAGCAAGTTATGAGTTCTATTCATAAATTAGAGGAATTAATAAAGTATGCATGTATAGCATTAGAGAACGAATTATCTATGATGATAGAGAATCAAGTATTAGATGTAGGTGGTGAAGCATCAGTGTATTTGTCTGTATTAAAAGGAAGGGGATTATTATAATGGGATGGTTTACAACACAGTCTAAACAATGGGAGTTAAAAATAGGATGGATTAGTTATCTAGCTATCTTGTTTCCTTTTTTCTTTCCTCCATTAGCGATGCTTTATATGGGCATATTAGGAAAGATTAGAAATCTGATCTTAGCTAGTTTTCTATGGGGAGGACTATATACATTAGGCTATATTTTATATAGGCTCTATGCGGATGTGCAGTATGTAGATGTTTTACTATTTTGTATTCTATTAAGTGGAGCATTAGTAGTAGCGATGTATCTAAAGGCCTTTTTGAGAAGAGTTCATTTGCGATCTATTATTAATATCAAGTGGAATATAGAGTATGATTATGTTGATTTTATGAGAAGAAAGAAGATATCTGAAGTGCTATCTGTAAGTGATTTTATAGATCATCTAACACAATGGCAACTACAGATACTCAATGCAGAAGTTAGAGGTAGTATCGCAAGTATGATACAATTGACCAAATCAATTACTATGAATAATCAGCATAGAAGTGATTTATTTATCGAAAGACATGCTTATTCTATAGAGAACATGTTACAACAGTATCATCAGATAGAGTTGTCTAAACTGAATAACGAAGTGATGAAGTCTGCTGAATATAAGATTAGAACGACACTTCTCGCTGCCACTACAGCGTTCGAGAACGAATTAAATAATAAAGACAAGTATAATCACTTAACTATAGAAGTAGACTCTGAAGTCTATATTCAAGATTTAAAAAATCGAGGTTTATTATAAAAAAAGTTATGGAAAAAGATATTCAACAAATGCGTACCGAGAATGCATTAGCTCCAGAAGTTAATGTTGATTTCTCACCTCAAGATCTAAAGCAAATAGAATCATATAAGAAAGCGATAGACTTATCTAATACAACTCAGGTTATTCAGTATGGAGCTAGTAGTCAGTTAAAAGCGAGCACCTTTGCAACAGAGATATTAAAACAAGTACAAACTAGAGATTTAGGCGAAACATCTACTATCTTAATTAATTTACGAGAGGATGTCAAGTCCTTTGAGGGAATAGCTAATAAGAAAAGCTTATTCCCAATGTTTGATAGTATTAAAAAGAAGATATCTAGACTTCAAACTCAATACAGTAAAGTTGAAACAAATATCAATGCTATAGAACTTCAGCTAGAACGTCATTATAAATTAATGATGAAGGATGTGGCTATGTTCGATAAGTTGTTTGAAGAAAATAAAAATTACTTTAAAGAATTATCTTTATATATAGCTGCAGGTGATGAAAAACTTCATGAGTTAAATACTATTGATTTACCACGTTTAAAAGCAGAAGTAGAATTAGAAAACGACCCTTCTAAAGTTCAATCTTTTAAAGATTTAGAACAACAAGTGGTGAGGTTTGATAGAAAGATACACGATCTAAAGCTAACTAGAATGGTTATTTTACAATCTTCGCCACAGATTAGAATGGTGCAGAACAATAGCCTAATGCTAATGGAAAAGTTGCAATCAAGTATTGTGAATACCCTACCTCTATGGAAAAATCAGATGGTACTAACTCTTGGTATAGCACGTTCTCAACAGGCTTTAGGGGCACAGCAAGCTGTAAATGACGCTACTAATGACTTATTAACCAGAAATAGTGAAATGCTTAAAGACTCAACTATTAAGATCGCTCAAGAAACAGAACGTGGTATCGTAGATATTGAAACTATTCGCAAAGTAAATACAGATATTATCAATACGATAGATGAGATAGTGCGTATCCAAACAGAAGGAAGAGATAAACGCAGAGCAGTAGAAATAGAATTAAAAGAACAAGAAAGCGATCTAAAGAAACACTTATTAGGTTCTCCTGATACTGCGAAGTAAGGTCTATTACTATTAAGTCATCTGTTTTAAATACATAAAAAAAGGAGATTCACGTGAATCTCCTTTTTTATTAATATAATCGATTAATGATTATTTGTTTTTAGCTGCTGTAAGCTCAGCGATCTTTACGATTACTTCAGTAGCTTTTACAATGCTTTCTACAGGTACATACTCATATTTTCCGTGGAAGTTATGCCCTCCTGCGAATATATTAGGACATGGAAGTCCCATATAAGAAAGTTGAGAACCGTCAGTACCTCCGCGTATAGCTTTGATAAGTGGTTTAATACCTAGTTCTTTCATTGCCTCTTCAGCGATATCTACGATATGCATTACAGGCTCTACTTTTTCACGCATATTAAAGTATTGGTCACCTATTTCGCAGTTTACGATAGGTCCACCGAATTTTTTAGAATGTTTCTTATTAAACTTCTCAGCTAATTTAGCGATGTCTTTTTTGCGTTTCTCGTATTTTTTAAGGTTGTGATCACGGATGATTAGTTCTACCACAGACTCTTCTATAGTACCCGTTACATGGTGTACGTGGAAGAATCCTTCGTAACCTGTAGTCTTTTGAGGTACTTCATCTTTAGGTAATTTAGAGATGAACTTGTTTGCTAGTAGGATAGAGTTAACCATTTTTCCTTTAGCATATCCAGGGTGTACACTCTTACCATTAAAAGTAAGTTTAGCATATCCTGCATTAAAGTTCTCATACTCTAATTCTCCGATTTGGCTACCATCCATTGTGTAAGCCCACTCAGCTCCAAATTTTTTAACGTCGAATAAATGAGCTCCTCTTCCAATCTCTTCATCAGGTGTAAATCCGATACGGATTTTACCATGTTTGATTTCAGGGTGTTGGATTAAGTACTCCATAGCAGATACTATCTCAGTGATTCCCGCTTTGTCATCAGCTCCTAATAAAGTAGTACCATCAGTAGTGATGATAGTTTGTCCTTTATATTGAAGAAGATCTTTAAAGTAAGAAGGAGATAATACGATGTTTAGCTCTTTGTTTAATACGATATCACCACCATCATAATTTTCTACGATCTGTGGTTTAACATTAGCACCACTAAAGTCAGGAGATGTATCAAAGTGTGAAATAAATCCAATAGTAGGTACCTCGTGCTCAACGTTACTAGGTAATGTAGCCATGATATAAGCATGCTCATCTATAGTTACGTCTTCTAGACCTATTTGTTTTAATTCTTCAACTAATTTGTTAGCTAAATCCCATTGTTTTTCAGTACTAGGGCAACTGTTTGATGATGAATCAGATTCAGTATCAACAGTTACATAACTGATGAAACGGTCAATGATATGTTGCATAATGTATAATATTTTAGTCTAACAAAAGTAGGGATTTAAAGTTGAATAGAGAGAATATCTAAACTGTATTATTCTAAAAGCTCTTTTTTTTGACTGAATTCGTTGTTTTTAAAGATAACGCCTTTGCTTTTTTGATTAAATAGAAGAGATTTTAATGTGTTTGATTTTTAGTAAAATAGAAGTTGACCCGTCCTGAAAAAACTGTACAGTTTTAAATACCCATAAGAAATGGAAAAGTCAATAGAAAAAAAAGTAAAACAGCGCTATCATCAGGAATTCATTAAAAAGGTAGTGAAGGAAGT
>NZ_NSGJ01000081.1 GCF_002286775.1 Myroides sp. N17-2 | reverse complement strand
AATACTGTTGTTTTGATTGTTTTCTACTATATACTGTTATTAAGTGATAATAGCCTGTAATGCCTATTGTATTCTAACATTGAGATTTTATATTGATTCATTGTACCTATATATAGGTACAAATACGAATACTCCTTATGTAACATGTTTTTGATTCTTTGTCCCCTACTTTCTTGTTTTGGGTTGTCATTATTCCTTTATATGTACCTTGACTGTATTGTTTACAGCTACTTTTATTTGCTAATCTGTTCTATTCTATCATTATAGCACACATTACCCACGAAAACCACATACGTTCTCCGCTCTAATTTTGAATGTATATCGTTATATATCAGACGTTAAAAACTATTATTATATTGCCCAAATAATTAAAAAAAACTCCCAGATAAACGTATATCTAAGCCTATGTCATCCCATTCAACACTTCTTCAACATTACCACAAGATTGCTCTGCTACAAAGCCTTTTTGTTGAAGCATTCTTGTAGAACTCTTGACGCAGTCTTGATGTGCTTAGTTCAAATTTAAAAATGCATAAAAAAACCGAAGCGGAATGCTTCGGGTTCTTCTTGATTATATATAAATTATTAGGAAACTTACTTCTTAATCACCTTAGTCCTTATACGTTCTCCACCAACTTCCATATAAAACAGATAAACTCCCTTATTTAAGTCAGTCATATCTATAGTAGCTCTATTAGTAGCACTAAACTTTACTATCTTCACTAATCTATTACTAAGATCAAAAATCTCTACTTCTGAAATCTTAAATATCTTATCCTTTTTTATTTCAATATTCACATAATCTTGAACTGGATTAGGCCATACCACTATATCTTTTGGATCCACTATAGCATTAACCGAAAGCTCTTCTATACCTTTAAATTCATCATTACTAATCAATAAACTATAGTCTTGTCTCCCATATTTAAGTTGTCCTTTATGACTTACGACTACCTCATACTTCCCTGCTTCTGCATCATTTATTTCAATTCGCTCTAGATTATCCGCATCATTATCTCCTTTAAACGCTTCTAAACGTGCAAAATCTTTATTAAGGAACCATGGGTGATACTCTACTCCATCTTTAAATACACGTATATCTAAATCGTTTATCAACTTCTTAGTAGAATTATCTTCTTGCATTTCTTCTTTATTAAATACCCCCTCTACATCCGTCCAACTCAAGGTTACTAATAATCTATTTGCCTTTTCATTTAAGTTGAACTTATAAGAATACTGTTTATCATTTAATAAAGTACTTTCTTTTAATATAGCTGTATTATCCTTTACATTCTGTAAGTATTCAACTCCATTAGGAGCATTAACCATTCCCCAACCTATCATTTGGTTTGGTTTCATTTCTTTTAAATATACAGCCGTATGAGTTAATAATGCTCTTAATGTAGCCGAACGCAATGGAAATTGAAATATATCTATAGCTTCCTGTTGCCATAACGTTAAAATAGCAGAAACACTAGGAGCCGCCATAGAAGTACCACTTGACACTTTATATAAGTCTGTAGATTCACTATGGCCATTACGAGAAACATTATATGCTGTAGAAACCACCAATACTCCAGGTGCTGCAATCTCAGGTTTTATTCTAAAATCATTAGTCGGGCCAAAACTACTAAATTTAGCTACTTCTAGCTCTCCAGTATCGTCTAATCCTACGGCTGCTACAACGATAGCATTCTTAGCATTAGCATTACCTAATAATAAATCATTACCCTCTTTGCTTGGATTCAATTTATCAGCATCTTTCCTATCATTACCAGCAGCTATAACAGGTTGATAATAGGGAGATAAATACGTAATCTTATCTAACTGGTAAGCATCTTTATTATAGTAACCAAAGTAAGAAGGCGGTACCAATGGTCTACCTTCATCTATTGCAGATATACCATAAGAATGATTTGATACTAATAATCCCTCCTGAGCAGCACTAGTCATCTCAACAATATCATTGTCCCAATCATAACTCCATACCTTAGCTTCTGGTGCTAATCCCTTAGCTTGAGCATAAGTTCCCTTTGCAATCAAAGTACCTGTTACATGTGTTGCATGATCCTTACCGCGAATGGCATTAGCTAATTCTTCACCAGATAATAAAGTCAAACTAGGTGCATGATCTCTCAATAGCACACGACTACCATAATTCTCCTGAAATTCTATATGTTTATCAAAAACTGCCTGACCATCCCATACTCCGATAATCATACCTTTTCCTTGTAGATTAACGCGTAAGCTACCTCCTCTTATCAACTCATTAACACCTGTTAGCTGACGTGACATAGCATTCTGAGTACTGTAATATATAGGTAGATTTTGTCCTTCTATTCTTCTAAGTTGATAATAACGTCCATCTTTATATACTCCTTTTGCTTCAATCTGATTAACTTTAGTATACTTAATCACTTCATTATTGTCCTTTCGGATTTCCTCAGTAAAATTCTGTATAAGCTCCTTTCCCCTTATTCCATCATATTTATCACTGATATCTCTTCTCAACTGAGTGCTTTGTGCCGCTACAGATCCATACACCAATAAACCACATACAATACCTAATACTTTTTTCATCTAATCCTTCTTATAGAGGTTACTCTTTCAAAACAAAATACATTTTCTCATTAGAAAACTTTTGCAAAGATAAAAATACAATCAAAATCTCAACAAGTGATTAAAAATCATTATAAATCTACCCATTCAAGATAAAACAATGTATTTTCACTTCATATAACCAAAAACTACACCAACCCTACTTGCAATACCTAATTACTTTCCTATATTCCAATCTAAAATATTTATATTTGGACAAATCTAACAATAACCTTAATATTTATGAGAATCAAAAATACCGTATTAGGTGTAGTAGCAGGTGCTTCAATCTTATCGATGTCATGTAACAAAGCTAAAGATGCAGCAGCTTCTTCAGGAGATTGGAACGACAGTAATGCTTTCTTTAACGAAAGTACACTTCCATACTTTACAGCTGACTTTGACAAAATCAAAAACAAGGACTTTAAACCAGCCTTAACTGAAGGAATGCGCCGTCAAATGGAGGCTATCGATAAAATCGTAGCAAACACAGAAGAACCAACTTTCGAAAATACTTTAGAAGCTTTAGAGCGTTCAAGTGAATTACTAGATAGAGTTAATTCTGTATTCGGTCTTCTAACAGGAGCCCATACTAACGATGAGTTAAAAGCCATAAATGCTGAACTAGCACCTAAATTTGCAGGTCATAATGATGCTATTTACTTAAATGACGGACTGTTTCAACGTATCAAGAAACTTCATGATAACAAAGCTACTCTTAACTTAAACGAAGAACAAGGTAGACTTCTAGATGTTTATTACCAAAACTTCGAAATAGCTGGAGCTAACTTATCTACTGAAGATAAAGAGAAACTTAAAGTACTAAATCAAGACTTAGCTACCTTAAACAATACATTTGGTGATAAATTATTAGCAGCTACTAAACAAGGTGGAGTAAAATTCACTAAAGAGGAGCTAGCTGGATTATCAGATGATGAGCTAAACTCAATCAAACAAGCTGATGGAACTTACTTAATTGCATTAAATAATACAACACAGCAACCTGATTTAGATAAACTGACAAATAAGGAGGCTAGAAAGAAACTATTTGACCAAGCTTGGATCAGAGCAGAAAAAGGTGATGATAACGATACGAAATCAACTATCTTAACTTTAGTAAAAAAACGTGCTGAGAAAGCTAAACTTCTAGGTTTTAATAACTATGCAGAATGGAGCCTACAAGGAACAATGGCTACTACTCCTGCTAAAGCAATCAACATTCTTAAAGACTTAAGCCCTTATGCTGTAGGTGCTGCTAAAGAAGAAGCTGCTGATATACAAGCATTAATTAATAAAGAAGCAGATCCATTTACACTGACTGCTGCTGACTGGAATTACTACGCTGAGAAAATCAGAGAAGAGAAATATGCACTAAACCAAAATGAGCTAAAACCATACTTCGAAATGAATGCGGTGTTAGAAAATGGTGTATTCTATATGGCTAAACAGTTATATGGTCTTACATTTAAAGAGCGTAAAGATATCCCTGTATGGCAAGAAGACGTTAAGGTATACGAGATCTTTAATGAGGATGGTAGTCAAGTAGGTTTATTCTACACAGACTACTACCAGAGAGATTCTAAACGTGGTGGTGCTTGGATGAGTAACATCGTAGGTCAGTCTAAATTACTAAATAGACTTCCGGTGATTTATAACGTAGGTAACTTCCCTAAACCAGCGAAAGGACAGCCTACATTATTATCTCAAGATAATGTAATCACTATGTTCCATGAGTTTGGGCATGCTCTTCACGGATTCTTTGCTAATCAGACTTACCCTACATTATCTGGTACTAATGTATCACGTGATTTCGTAGAATTCCCTTCACAGTTCCATGAGCACTTTGCATTCGAACCATCAATCTTAAAGAACTATGCTAAACACTATAAAACAGGAGAAGTAATCCCTGATGCATTAGTTCAGAAAATGAAGAATACTGCTACGTTTAATAAAGGATACAGCATGACTGAGTTATTAGGTGCGTCATTAATAGATATGGAATGGCATACTATCTCAGTAGATAAAGATATTAAAGATGTAATCGCATTTGAGAAAGAATCTTTAGCTAAATACGGATTAAATTTACCTACTGTACCTCCTAGATATAGAAGTACATACTTCAGCCATATCTTCGCAGGTGGATATGCTGCAGGATACTACTCATATAAATGGTCAGAAATGTTAGACTATGATGCATATGCATGGTTAGAACAACATGGTGGTATGACTCGTGAGAACGGTCAAATCCTTAGAGATAAAGTATTCTCTAGAGGTAACTCTGTTCCATTAGACAAATTATACAAAGACTTTAGAGGTCAAGATCCTACTATCGATGCTTTATTAAAGTATTCAGGATTTAGTAAGAAGTAATCAGACCGATTTGAATTAATAAAAAAACCTCTCAATCAAAAGATTGAGAGGTTTTTTTATTAATATATTGTTTTTTACACTAATTTCTAACTTTATTCGGTTGATGCTCTTGTGCATAATCAATTGCCCAATGAACAAGGTTTAGTAAAAACCACGAATTATAGACATCTCCTTTATTACCATAACTCTTAACTAATGGATCTCCACCAGTAGAAGCGTTTAGCGGATAAGAAGTAGAAGTAGCTCGATTATCAACATATCCCCCCATAAAAGTAGAACTACCAACACCTACAAAACCAAGGCTTTTATGTACAAAAGTGAAACTATCATCTTTTTCTCCTCCAACAAGACTTATAAAATCGTCTGGTAAATTACTAAATAAAATAGTAGTCCCATTATCATGGCCTGCTAACAATTTACTATATAAAGCATTATTTGCAGATCCAGTACTAAAGTAGGTTCCTTTTTTACCTAGAATTAATTCAGATGCATTTTCAGGGTTTGATGAAACAGCAACAAAAGGTCCTGATGTTCCAGCACTTGCAGTAGAAATAAAAGATCCTGTTGGAATATTACTTAAAAAAGAATTCATAGTAGATGCATTCCCTTCTCCATATACGAGCACACCATCTGACTCCTTAATATAATCAGCTAATGCAATCAATTGAGGTGTGTTTTTATTAAAGTTATTTCCATTATTTGCACCTATAAATACCATATCAGCTAATAATAAATTATTTCCAAATTCAGTTGCATTGGTAGTAAAATGTTTTGTATAATCAACTCCAGGTCCTGTTTGAGTTAAATTACTTATTCCTAGAATCCTAAGACCCGCAATACGTACAACTCCATCCCAACCGAAATTCTTCAATGTACGCACAACTCTCGGACCAGAAAACCAATAGCTACCCGGACCATTAAATCCCCCTGGCTGCCAAGACTGCCCTGTTCCACCACCTATCGAATACATATTCATAGAACGATATACAAAATCAACATCTACATTCAAATTTTCATTATGATTAACTGTACTATTCGTTGTAAGATGATATTGAACAGTTGGTAAATCTACACCTGAATGTCCATATGCCTTTAATGTAATAGTGACATCACTACCTTCCTCCGTTTTATCAAACGTACCTTTACCTTTAAAATAAACTCCATTTATAGGAATAGTCTCTACTTCATAATCACCAGCATAAATAACTTTAACTTTTACCAACATAGTAAAACTATCTCCTAGTCTAACTCCATCTAATCTTTTCTCCATATCAGTTTTAGGAGTTACATATGAAATTTTGTTATATATAAAACTAGGACTAAATAATCTACCTTCTATTAATCTAAAATCAAGTGGTTTTGCCTTAACAGGTAACTTAGCTATACAAGTATTATTTAAGTCTAGTCCAAGTCCACTAAAAGTTAAATCAATAATAGGTACCGATTTGGTTACTCCTGATGTAGCTGTTAATGTAATCTCTTTTATATTAGATTCCCCTTTTACATAATCCAACACTACCGTTCCTGAAGAATAAACTATATTTTGGGAATTAGTATTATTCTTTGCAAACAGAGTAGTAATACCTGGTGCAATCACTTGAACTTGAACTTTCATTGTATGCCCTGATGTTAGAGCCTCATCTTGTACAGCTTGTCCACCATAGCTAATTTTATCACATTCTACGATAGAAAATGAAACATCCTCTGTTTTAAAACTAGAAGTAAAAGATTCAGGAATATCTCCTACATTAAACTTAGAATTTCCAAATACTATTATTGGAAAAACACCATGATCAATAGGAGTCCCACTAGATTGTAAAACAACAGTAGTAATACCAGTGGAATTAACAATTTTCGTCCCTTTAAATTCTACGCCATTTGCTAGAGAAGTATAAAAGACTAATTTACCTCCTTGAGTTACATTAACTGTAACTGTCATCGTATTCGAAGCATCAACCTCAACACCTTTTAAATACTTACCATTAGCAACAGCATTGGTTATCTTAAAATTAGGCATTGGCTTCTCAACAAAATTATACTTATCTACACAAGTGCTTTTAAGACCATTAAGACTAATGGTCAATAAATCACCAGGTACTAACGGCTCACCTGTGTTTAAATCTCTACTATGTCCTATCTTTGGTTTACCATCACCTTTTAGGTAAATCTGGTACACACCTGTATCTGGAAAAGTTCCTTTGGCTCTAAAAGCATATCCATTATTTGTTGAAACAAGTACTTCATACATACCCGCTTTAGCTACAGTCACGCTAACCACTATTCCATTAGAACCATCTAACTCGCGATCTTGATAGTAATTACCTAGAACTTTTAAATCATTACATTGACTCGATGTTATAGTAAAAATAGCAGGAAGTATATCTCCACATAGACTAACCCAGCTTTTCTTAGTTGAATTATAATAATTCACACATCCAGTCGAAGTATTAAAAATCAGTAAGCCTTTATCATTACTTTCATTAATTACAATTGCATCACGTTGATTTGTAGACATACGGGGTAATAGAAACCCCTTCTCAATACTTTCTAAATCAAGAATTCCCAAATCATATAATCCTCGATTTCCATTCTCTTTAGTAACACTATTATCAGAAATACGAGCACCTCTATTTACAGTTTGCCCGTTTACTGAAATACTGAACACCAATAATAAAAACAGAAAAATGGATTTGTAATATATATCAAATATTTTCATAGTATTCATTTCATAGTATTAATTAAGAAACACACAAAAATTAAGCAAGTCTCCCTTTGAGATATAGCTAAATTTTTATTTATTCAATTTATTACCCAATAAGTACTTCACACTCCATTCCATAATATTTACAAATAGTAGGCTGTTATAGACATCACCTTTACTAGCACTATTACCATAATCATACTTAGGTATTGGTTTTCCATAAATATCACTCACTGTAGGGTAAATTACATTACTAGAATTCGTAGTAGTACCAATCATCCAACCTCCATCACCTATAAAAAACACTCCATACTCTTTATGTTTACCTGCCCATAACCAGTTAACATCATTATCTCTTGAAGCTATTCCTTGCATATTTGCTCCCATATTACTAAAGTAAGATCCATTAGTAGCATCATTACCTAGACGCTTTCCATTTAACTCGCCAAAACTACTCTTAGAAAAATCACTAGGAATATTAGCCGAGATAGGATTAGTCATCGTATAACGAGTTTCATATGAAGTTCCAGCAGCTGTAGGATCAACAGATCCTATGAATGAAATAAAGTCTCTTTCATAGTTTTCTAATGAATAGACTACAATTCCTTTGTCGTTTTTAACAAACTTGCTCAATCCTTCTGAAGCAGAACCATAAACTCGTCCTCCTACTACTACAAAAATCATATCAATCTTATTGCGATCTATCAAAGTACGTAGAGCACTTTCTGTACCTACACTACCTGAAGTATAAATATTAATTGAATTAACCTTTACTAATCCCGAAGGTCCAAAATTACTTTGAGCAGTTAATATGCGTCCTAATGAATAAGTAGTATTTTTAGTAGGTCCATAAACACTACTCCCTATTACAAGTATATTTATGTCATAATATTTATACGTTATTTTAAAGTTACAAACACTAGACTGTTCTAGAGCACTATTAGAATAAATAAAATACTGTATATTAGGCATTTGTTCTATAGGAGTTCCTATTGCCTTCAATATAACAGGTTGAGTACCTGTTACAGTAAAATTACCTGTTCCAATAAATGTCACACCATTTATCGTATTTGTCTTAATCTCATAAGGTCCAATAGCTACAACATTAACATTAGCTGTAACATAATTATTATCTCCCATAGGCATTCCAGGAACATAAATACTATTATTGGTATTTACAATAACAGACGAACAGTCTAATGTATATTTTACAGGTTGTACTGTTAAAGGAATACTATATGTATTTATATATTTAGTATCAATAGCGTCCTAAACGCTTAAAAAAAGGCAAAAAAAAAGAGAGTAAATTAAGGATCTCAAATTATCTTTGAGTTGCACACCAAAAAACACTCTCTCTATGACAAATGTAACTTT
>NZ_NSGJ01000080.1 GCF_002286775.1 Myroides sp. N17-2 | reverse complement strand
ATTTAATGCCAAAATTAAAGCATTCAGGGCTCAATTTAGAGGAGTAAGAGATATTGACTTCTTCTTATACAGATTGACTAAACTTTATGCATAAACACAACTTTTGAGATTGATCCACTTTAACCCTAAACGAAACAGCTTATTAAGAACAGGCACTCTGTTTAACCCAGAATCAGTGATAGGCAGATAAACGAAAAGTAATTATACAAGATAGATCTGAATTAGTGATTTCAGCATACTATAGTATGGTTATAGAGCTAATGAAAGAACTATGAAGTAGAATTGCTTTGTAGTATTTGGCTAATGCTGATTCTGGGTTTAATAAGAAGATCGTATAACAGAAAAAAGCTCCACTAAGGAGTTTTTTCTATTATATCTTAAGGTTTATATATATTCATTGCTTCATTATAGATCGGACTATCTATATGTAAGAAGTTTAATACACTGTGGAACACATGCTGTTGTGATAATTCCTTATTGGGTTTAAGGGTTCTAGAGTCTTTTGAAACCCAAACAATAAAAGGTATCTCATACTGTTCTTTTGGTGCAAAACTCATTGGAACGCCATGCATATACAGATTTTTCTCTCCTAAAGACTCCCCATGATCAGAGACAAACAACATAGAACTCTTATAATCACTCAGTTCACTTAGATCTTCTATTACCTTATTAAGGATATAATCTGTATAAACGATCGTATTATCATAAGCATTCATCAGCTCCTCTTTACTACAGTTCGCTAATTCCACACTGTTACACACAGGACTAAATACTTCAAATTGAGCAGGGTATTTCTTATTATAAGTAGGTCCATGACTTGTACTTGTGTGTAAGATTACAAGGATTTTATTCTTTTTACTCGCTTGAATTTCTTCTTTTAATCCTGCTAGTAATACTTCATCATATTCTGTATTTTCTTCTGTTGCTTTTTGCTTAAGAATATCTCTATCTTGATATTTTTCAATATGTACAGGAGGTTCACCCCAGTTCGTTGTTCTCCAGATTACTTCTACATCATTGCGATATAAATAATTTGGTAGTATCTCGTATAAATCATTTGTTGGTTCATGCTCTAAGATACACTTCACTCCTGCTGTTGTATATGTAGCACATGAAGTAGCATCAAAGTGATACAGATTCTCTACTTTAGATAGTAATGGGTTTGTATTTTTAGGATATCCATATAGAGAAAAATTCTCTTTTCTAGCAGATTCTCCTATTACTAAGACCACTACTGACTTCTCTTGATCTCTAATTGTAGCATCAGGTAGCAAGATCTCCTTCTTGTTTTTCTGTGCGTCATGTATAAAGTATAAAGATGTATTCACACTATAAGACCATGGCATTGCCAATCCTCCTAATTGTTTAGAGTATTTATCTATCCATAGCCAATTACTTGCATTAGCAAAAGCAAGTATCAACATAAATAATAAGGTAAGTGAACTTACGGCACCAAATCTCTTTAAGCTTTCAGGAACTAACTTAACCTTGTAAATATAAATACTAGGTAGAACTCCTATTATAATAAAGTATAACACTAATTTGATTGAAAAGAAACTACTCGATTCTTCAAAGTTAGTATTAAAGACATTGCTAATCATACTTTCATCAACTATAGCATTATAGGTATTGACAAAATAAACGGCAATAGCATTAATAATGAACGATAGAATAAGTAAGAATTTACCAAGATAGCGATGTATAGATAAGAACAGATAGAATGCAAAGAAGTTAGCTGCCACCATCAATACAACTAAACTTGTAATCAAAAAAACTCCGTTTAAACTCAATGATTCTAGGTTATCCAACACAAATCTAAAAAAAGAAAAGTGACACAACAATAGAAGTAAAACGCTCATTATTAAAGCAAAACGACTTGTTTTAACTTGTTTTTTTAACATACAGTTTAGTGATTTTAATTAGTGTAATAATTAAGCTGATAAATGATAGGTAATAAACTACTAAGTTTCTCTCCATTATCCTATGGACGAGCAAGATACTACAAACAAAAAACAAAACAATAAACACAGGGTAATACTTTCTATTGTGTATCCATTGCCAGAACCCGTAGTTCTTAGCGATTAAGGTTCCTATAATACCACAGACATAGCCCACTAAGCTTCCTACGATTACGTCTAACGGATAATGTGCACCTACAGCTACACGCGTAAAAGCAAAAACTAATCCCGTTAAAATAATCAATATATAGAACCCTACCTTATACCTTTTATTAGAGGGCATAAAAGCAAACATCAAGACTGTTAGTATGGTAAAAACAGTAATAGAATGTCCTGAAGGAAAACTATTAGAAGCTGCTAATCGCTCACCTACAATAAAAAAAGTATGATTATCAAAAGATGCTGCAGGTCTAGGTATCGAAAATACGTTCTTAATCACTACTGTGAATAGGAGTGAAAATAATGATCCTGTTATTAAGGCTTCCCATAGCTTAGGTGTATAGACAAATAAGATACTTAATAAAGACAAAAATACTAATGCATCCCCTGCTTGTGTTAGATTATATACTACCGTAGGATAGCATCCTACATGGTGATTTATGTATAAAAAACTACTGCGATTAACTTCTATATACCCTTTTACAGATAACGAATTTGAAAGAAATAAACCGAACCCTATTGTCCCTATTATAAATAAGGGAAGTAAGAGTAGCAATGGTTTGATCTTGCAATAATTATTATTAACGATTTGGTTCATTTCCTAGCTGAATAATAGTTGGTAACATTGAAATAACATTCTCTTAAACGTTACATAATACGTTTATTGTATTATTATACGTTTTTATATATAATGAGTCTATTTTTAATTAAAAAACCTTAATATGGTTTTATTTTTCGGCTCAAATGTATAAATATTTTAATTAAACGATATAAACTCAATATTATTATTATACAATTATTTTTAAGCAAACTTTAACAGCTTGTAATACAACTAATTCAAGTAAACGAAAGAATTATACGTAAGATAAAACATCTATCAACCCTTACTCTAACAGGCTTTATCATTATCACCTTACTTAAAAACAACTACATAACTATTTTAATGAATTATGTATTAGTAATAGTATCTTATGACTATAGATAAGATATAAGACCATTAATGAGTTCAATCAGAATAGTTAAAATGATTAACACTTAGCTTGTTCCGTTCTGAAGTGCAATATTATCACTTTGAGTTTGGTTATAAATGTCATTGATATAATATGAAGGTCAGATAACACAATAGTGTTTTTTAGGAGAAAAAACACGTAATTAGTTATTAATCAGTGTGTATATAAATATTATGACTTTATCTATTTCATTTACATATAACATAAATGGCATTAGTAAGATCTATTCATAAATTTGTAGCCTATAATAAACTATTTCCAACGTTTATGAGACCAAAGCCATAATGACGGATTCTCTTGTATACTTAGCTCTAACTTTTTGGCAAAAGATCTAGAGATTTCACCTTTTTTGGTTAGTGAAGCCTCTTCACAGATTGTTTCTATAGAAAGGTGCCAACGCTGATAATCTAAAGGAGTAATCTCTCCATAGACAACATAAGCATTAAGCTTTTGAGCTATTTGCTCTGCTCCTGTATAGAGATAAGTTTGTTGATTTAAGAATTCTACTTTTGTCCCCTTATTCTTACCAGGGAACTGATCTGCTACAAATACGGTTAGGTTGCAACTGTTTTTTTCTTTTAACAACGTACGCAATGCCTGCTGAGCAGGGATCAGACGCAGTCCATGTCTCTCTCTAATAGACTTCATCACACAGTTCCAAAACTTATTAGCTAATGGCTTATATAAGGCTTGTATCCTGATATCTGTTGATAAAGGAAGCTGTTTCATTAGCTCCCAATTACCATAATGACCTAAGATTAAGATGATATTTCTATTTTCTAATTTGATTGTATTGAGTAGAGTGACTGCGTCTTCTGTAAGAGATAATATCTTCTTCTTAACAAATAAGCTTTCATAGAACACCCTACCTAAATTGCGATAAAAGCCTCTATGATAATGAGAAACCTCCTGATAAGTAGCTAGAGGAAATGATCTAGCGATGTTTTGAGTCGAGACCTTACAGCGGTAACGCATCACTTGACTGAGGAAAAAACCAATACTGTTATAGACTAATTGCATGATTAAGGGGGATTTAGATAACTATTTTTTCTACTAAAGAGCAAATGTAGCTAGCCAATATCTAAACAATAAAAGTCTTTGATTAGTGGTATGTCTGCTTTGATTAACGGTAAAGTAGGTTTTAGAAGTTATTTAAGCCAACCTATCTAAAAGCATCCTTTTTTTATGTATATTTGCACTGTAATAGGCTTTAAATCAACACACTCATATTGAGATATTCTTCCAATTTAAAGTCTAGGACATTCCTCAAAAAAGAAAGCACAAACCACAGCTTTTTAAAATTTTATTTCAAAAATTTAACAATTATTTTAACGCCTTAAAAAAGGCAGGAAGGCAGTGTTTATGCGGTGTTACTCGCAACTTGTTCGGGGCTTCTTCGGAAAAAGACCCTGTTTTCCGAACCTCTTGCGAAGGAGTCCCGAACAACTCCCAACTAAACCCCTGCTAAGTCTTGGTGTCACAGGGTTCAAGCGATGTTTAAATTCATCAAAAAACAACTAAATGTTAAAAAATTAACAAGCTGTGATTTGTCCGATTTTAACAAATATTATAGACTTTTTTTATTCTCAAAATGAGGTGTTTTTGTTTTATAGGGCTATAGAAGTATATTAACACTTAGCTCTTTATATAAGATATATGGAAGTTTATATAATTTAAAATAATCAGATGAAGTATATTTTATAGTACTCTAAGTAGCACTAAAGAAGAGAATACTTAAGAAAGAAATATATTATAACTAGATACTAGTATTTGTTAGATCTGAACAAGTATAAGGAAGAATCCAAAAGAACATGTATTGTATTAGAAGATATCTAATATTCTAATGAGAATAGGCTATCCATAGTTATGGAAAGGCTGATATGTATAAATCAAAAAAAGCCAGAGCAGATGCTCTGGCTTCTCTATATTCTATTAAGTTAATACTTAGTTTTTTCCTAAGAATATTTGGAATCCTAAAGATAAACCTAGACCGTTATGTGCAGAAGCACTAGCCACGTTAGATTTACTGTAGTTATATCCAACAATAGCTTCTAAAGCTACGTTACGAGATACGAAGTGAGAATACCCTGCGTTTATGTTAAAAGCAAAAGAAGTATCACTTTTATCTCCAACTTCAGCACCAGAAAGACCTATAGCACCTTGTCCAAAGAATCTACCTGTAGCACTAGCTCCTTCAGGAAAGTAGTAACGTGCAAATGGCATTACTTTATAACTCCATACATTATCACCATCTTTTACAGTTTGAAGACCTGCACCCACTTCAAGACCAACTGCTATACCATCAGAGATAAAGTATCCAGCTCTTGGAGTTACATTAATATTAAAACTTTCTTCTTCAAAACTGTATCCTGTAGACCCTAAAGCACCACCAACCATCCAGTTACCTTTTTTAATAGGAGTATCTCCTACTTTAGCAGATAATTTTGGAGTTTCAACGTTCACCTGTGCAGTTGTAGTTAATAATCCACCAACTAACAATGCTGCCAATAAAGTAATCTTTTTCATAATTTTTACTGTTTTATTTTTAATTCATTTACTAGACTTATTTTATACTGTCTAACTAAGGCTAATTTAACTAAAATAAACAATATTATTGCTGTTTTTTCAATAATTCTTGCTTTAGCCTAAGAAAATCTAAATTTGAACTCACTAAATTTTCAATAAAATATAACCTAGCTTCTTCAATATCAATAAAATCTAGATATTTATACCAACTATCTGTTTCTAGAATTTCTTTGATCTTAGTAATGCGCTTTGCAGTTTCAGATGCATTTCTAAACACATAGTTTGTATCATTAAGACAACCTTTATGTTTAAAAGTCACATATTTTTCTTCCCGATTTACAATAATCACATATAATGGTTTCTCTTCATCGTTAGGAAAGAAGCTGTCCCAAGTCGCGTAGGCTAAGCAATAAACACTGTTCTTATGTTCCTCAGCTACTAACTTCCATCGGCAGTTAGCTGCTCTACCCCAGTGATTTGCATATCTAGCTACCCCCTTCTCATCGTAGTAATACATACTTCCTGTCTTACTTTTATAATCAGGTTTTCTGCCTTCAATAAATGACTCAGATATTTCTTGCCATTCACAGTAAGTATGTTTAAAAAAATTGTGTCTTCCGTATTTTTTCATTCTAATTCTAGTCGTTCTAGTTGTTGAAGTTTACTTCTGTTTCCTTATTTAGGATCGTAATCCCCTGTTCGATCATCTCTTTTTTAGCATGTAGTAATCCTTCTGCACTTATCGGTTTTGTCGCAAAGTCTAGAAAATAGGTTTTGATACCTGCTTGATTTGCGTCTTTAGCGCTAAAATAGACGCAAAACTCTGCCGCTAACCCACATACATATACTTCTGTTACATCTTTGTCTTTAAGGTATCCTAATAGCCCAGTGCTGTTCTTCTGATCATTATCATAGAACCCACTATATGAATCTACCTCTACATTCATTCCCTTTCTAAAGACAGCTGCTACCTTATTACTATTCCATTCAGAAGTAAACTCGGCACCTTTTGAGCCTTGAACGCAATGGTCTGGCCATAGTACTTGAGAAATGCCATTTAAGTCTATCAAATCAAATACATTATGATTAGGATGTTGAGTAGCAAAACTTTTGTGATTAGCAGGATGCCAGTCTTGTGTTGCGATAACTAAGTCAAATTGATTTTGGATTCTATTTATAATAGGGATAATCTCATCACCGTGTGCCACTGCTAAGTTTCCACCTGGTAAGAAATCATATTGTAAGTCTACTACGAGTAATGCTCTCATTCTGATAGTTATTTTGTGTTGAATAGCAAAAATACTAAAAGTAGATGAATTCTCGGAGTAACTAAGATTAGTTAAAAGAGTCTTATAAAGAAATTATTGCTTAAACATAGGCTGTATAAATTATAGTTTATTTCGTTTGTATAATTTATGATAATTGAGTCAAAAAAATATTTACATTTATCGCCTTTACAAAAATAAACACAAACGAAAAACCATTAAAAAAACAAATGAAACAACTTTTTAAACTCTTATTTTTTACAACTGTAATGCTCGTTACAAGTTGTAAAGCATCACAAAAAGAAAAGGATAACTACTCTACTAAAATAGATAGCTTGATACAAGCTACAGTTCCGCGAAATTTTAATGGTGTGGTATATATCCAGCAAAATGGAAAAGAGAAATATGCAAAGGCGTATGGTTATTCTAATTTCGACACTAAGGTGGCTCTCAAGATAAATGACAACTTCTCTACTATGTCTATCGCAAAGCAGTTTACAGCAGCACTTATCTTACAGCAAGTAGAGAAAGGAACAATAGATCTAAACACTCCGATCAGAAAATACTTACCTGATTTTAAATATGCTTGGGCAGATACTATTACAGTTCATCAATTACTAAATAATACTTCAGGGTTATATAGTGAAAACCTAGATAAGCCTTTAAAATTCGAACCAGGAACAGCGTTTAGTTATTCAAATATCGGTTATTATGTAGCTGGACTAGTTCTTGAAAAACAAAGTGGTAAAAGCTTTGAATCATTAGTAACTGCACTATTCAAAAGCTGTGGAATGAATAATAGCTACTATCCTAATAAGAGTACTTTGCTAACTAAAGGACATACTATTAAAAAAGATGGCACATATAAACTAAATGAAAACTCAGATTTTGATCCAGAGAATTACTTTGGTAGTCATCTAATAGTTACTGCTCCGGACTTAGCAAAATGGAATGAACAGATCCATAATGGCAAAGTGCTAGAGCCTGCTACTTATAAAATGATGACAAGTTATACTATAACTGATCAACACCAACTATTTAGTGAAGACCCTATAGGATATGGATATGGTCTGAGAATTAATGATAAAGACAAAATATATGAAATCGGGCATACAGGTTTTCATCCTAGTGAAGGTTTTACAGCAGTAAATCTATATTATCCTCAAACTAAAACAAGTGTAATAATAATGGAGAATGTAGCGAATGAGAACTTTGATATAGCCTATTATTTTGAACAAGAAATTAGAACGATTGTTAAACAAAGTAATCTTTTAAAATAAATGAGTCACAAATATTATATTATTACAGTATTACTTCTTTTTAGCTTTATTGGTTGCCAAGCCAAGAAAAAAGGACAGAATAAGGAAATTGAAAAGGATTATATTTTCTTTATTCACAATAAATTTTTGGAGGAAAACCCTGATGGAACCTATTCTGACACTTATGGCGTGACTGTTAACTATAAGGGTATAGTAGAGTCTTATAAGAATGATGGCTTTGTGGTCTTTAGTGAGAAAAGACCTGCAGAAACTAATGAACAAGATTATGCTAGAAAAGTTGTATCTCAAATAGACAGCCTGATCAGTAAAGGGATTAAACCAAACCATATTACAGTTATAGGTACTTCTAAAGGGGGCTATATCGCACAGTTTATATCTACATTCGCTAAACAACCAGATATGAACTTTGTATTCATTGGTAGTTTTCAAGATGAGGATATTGAAAGATTGCCAACTATTAATTTTTGTGAAAACATCTTGACTATTTATGAAAAGTCAGATGTATTCGGCGTATCGGCTACAAAGCGAAAAGAAACATCAAAGTTAAAGATCAATGAGTTTAAAGAAATAGAATTGAATACAGGATTAAAACACGGCTTCTTATATATAGCTTCAGATCTATGGATAAAACCAAGCAAGATGTGGGCTAAAAGAAACTATCAATTAGTAGAACAATAAAATAAGGGGACTGAGAGTCAATCTAAAGTTTTGGGAAGAAGGTTTGAGATAATATAATTACTTAATAATGGAAGTAAATCGGATCAATCTCAAAAGTTGTGTGTGAATTAAAAACTACAGATCTTTGTAATGATAAATAATAAACGTGGAAAACTATATTGAGTTTATAAAAATGATTTTACCTGAGTTTTTAGT
>NZ_NSGJ01000008.1 GCF_002286775.1 Myroides sp. N17-2 | reverse complement strand
ACAATGTTATATTTGACATCAAGAGAGTCTTTTTTAGGTGTGCAACTCAAAGATAATTTGAGATCCTTAATTTACTCTCTTTTTTTGTGCCTTTTTTTAAACGTTTAGGACGCTATTGAACTAAAATTATTAAATATGCGATGATTATTAATGCTTTTTACTACACCAAATAACCTAAACTACTACAATACATACATTTAATCCCATTACTCAAAACAACAACAATCATCTAATGTGAACTTTAATTCTTTAACCCCAAAAAAGCCACTAAGCTTAATGCTTAATGGCTTTAAAAAAAGTACATATTATAATTTACTATCTCTAGTAAAAGTAATTAATAAGAAACTAGCATCCTATACTCTCATGTGATGCTACAGGTAGTATAGATACATCATTATTAGATGTATCTGATAAATACAGGGTTGGTCTAGAGACATTATATTCTGTAGAAGTATTGATTAGAATATCCACTACATCATCATTATTAATATCGCCTCCGAATATAACTTTAGGCACTTGTCCTTCTTCAAAATAGCGTTGTGATAATAACATCATTTCACTCATCTTATCTCCATCTTTAATCTCCATTCTCAGGGTATAGTTCTTCACGTAGTACTTCGGCATCTCATACCCATTCTCAACAGAATTAGTAAAGTCAGCTTCATTTACACCGTTTAGTTTTCTAGTTCCGGTAGCATACAATGTATATTCTTTTCCTTTAAAGGTGAACTGTACTTTCTCTCCTGGATAGATGTATGAAGGGATATTAGCTACTTCTACATTCGTCTCTTTTAGATTACTCTGCTTCTCGATGTACAATAGACAATTTTGTTCATTGTGCTGTACAATCTCTATTCCACTAGTCATTCCTACTTCATCGTGAGAAGGGTCAAATATCTTAGAAACAGTTGGTTTAAGAGCCACTAATTTATAAGTATTATCCTTATCAGATATTAGCCCTAACCATTCTTTATCAGCGATAGTCTCTGGCAACTCATCAGCGTGAAAAGCTCCTGGCGTAATCATCGTGTTAGCGAACGAGAAGTTCTTAGGATAATCTTTGATATTCTCAGTACCTGATACTAGGCTGTAGTGTTCGAAGCCATCGTCATCAGTACCTAAGTTAGTAAAGACGATTTCTTCAGGGTGCAAATTTACTGTATCAGTATTCCGCTCAGTTTCAATAGAATTATCTTCTATTGTTGTGTTTTTACAACTGCTCATTGAAAGACCACTTGCTAAAACCATCACCGCAATTAGTGATTTTCTTTTCATTGTTATTTCGTATTTTTAAGGTGGCGCAAAATTATATATTCTTCCTATATCAAATACATAAAAACACTTTTTTAACACTACTACTCAAACAACTAAAAAACAATAACTTACACATATAAAAGACAATATTAAACTGCAACATATTGTCACTACTCTTAAATTAACATCAAGTAAGTCAGAATTAATGTTACTTTTTGTAAATTGCTGATTGCAAAACAATACGGTCTTATTACTATTAATACAAGTTCCCAAGACTATAAATCACAAAATTCAATGAATACCAAAACATACTTAATATACGGCGTAAGCAAAGGCTTAGGCAAAGCTATCACTCAATACATTCCTACAGAACAAGATACGGTCTATGGTATCTCACGTAGTCAGCCTGATTATCTAGCTTCTGCCTCATCTAATAAACATTGGATAGCAGCAGATCTATCTAACCCTGTCCTTGCTACTAACGCTCTAAAACAAGAAATAGGAGATCAAAAGATAGATTACTTCATCTATAATGTAGGAATATGGGAACACAATGCCTTCTCTGAAGATTATAAGTTTAGTGATAATACACAAGACGAAATCATTAATATGATTAATACGAATATCTCGTCATGTATATTAATGGTTCAGGCATTTATAGAGAACCTCAAGTTATCAGAGAACGCTAAGATCATCTTGATTGGCTCTACGTGGGGACTAGATAATCACGGTGGTAAAGAAGTAGCCTTCTCAGCGACTAAGTTTGCCTTAAGAGGGGTTATTCACTCTTTAAGAGAAAACCTTAGAGAGGATAATATAGGAGTATCTATTCTTAACCTAGGCTATTTAGCGACAGAATATGGATGCGAAGAAACTGTGGAATCTATTATCGAAAAATCTAATGGAGAACTTATCCCTCTGCAAGACGTATTACAGGCTATCCGGTTTATCATATCGACCTCTACAGCTACTTGCGTCAAGGAAATCAATATGCCTGCAATGAAAGATAGTAATATGTAGTAAAATAAAGTACAAAAAACATAACAACCTGAATACATTAAAAATACGCAATAGAAAACCCTATATACATTTTATTTTTATCTTTGTATAAATCATTAAAACTGTTATTCTTATGAAAACACAACAGAAAGAAAATAAGAACAATAACGATGATAAAGAGAAAACAAGTAATGTCCTATCACAAGGTCAAAAGGATTTTATAGATTCTCGACTAAATCACTATTATAACAATCCTAATGATCTAATGGATTTTGACGAATTATTAGAGAAATTAGAATCAACCTTATAAACAAAAAGCCTGTGAACATCATCTACAGGCTTTTTTCATTATATTATATTCGTTACTTACTAACATCCTACACTCTCTAGTGCAGCTACAGCTTTCACAGTAAGTTGTCCTGATTTTGAATCAGATAGATATAAAGTAGGGCGACTCATATTATAATTATAAGTAGTATTGATCAATAAATCAATATAACCATCTCCATTTAAATCACCTGCAAACTCTATAGTTGGCGTAGCTTCCTCTAGGCTTTTTAAGTCTAAAAGCGTAATCACTTTATCTTGTCCCTTCACTTTAAGATATAGTTGGTATTTCTTAATTTCGTAAGTCTTGATTACTTCACCCTCATTAGTCTCATAAGTATAAGGAGCTCCTTTCTCTCCTTCAGCATAGATAGTATACGTTTTTCCTTTATACGTAAAATCCTTGCTTTCACCAGGATAGATTGTTGTAGGTAATTGAGCTACTGTAAGGTTACTTCCCTGACTGATAAGTCCCTCATTAGTCATAAATACTATTTCGCCTACACTCTTAGCAGAGACCTTCACAGCGGTCATCTCCCCCGCCTCATCTACCACATCATCGTGTACTATTTTAGTCGTAGGATTTAGTTTATGTACACTATATGTACCATCTGTTTCTTTGACTAATCCTACCCAAGATTTGCTGCTTACATCTGCAGATACCTCTCCTTCGTGAAAAGTACCCGTCATTATCAAATCGTGCTTAAACTTAAATGACGTTGGGAAGATCGTTGGATTATATTCTCCTTCCTCCCCTTCTATTACTGCTTCATCAGCTACTGCCATTGGTTCTTCTGTTGATTCAGTAGTTGTTACTTCTTCTGTAGTACTATCTGCTAATGGAGTATCTGCCTCTTTATCTTTACACGCTACTGATAAGCTTAGTATCGCTGTAAAAAGAAATATTGTTAGGACTCTTTTGTTCATATTTTGCGAGTTTTAAAAACTTTGCTAAAATATAAATATTCTTGTATTTTTCAACACTTCTTAGCTCACGCATAAAACACTAATAATCAACACTGAATTAAGTTTAGTTAATTTTGCACTGATCATTTTTACACCCAAAATTAAAGAATGCTTGTAAAAACAGATAGGCTACAGGAATAGTTAATATCCATAACTCCGCATCTATTGCTTGAAATAAAAGGAGCGCTCCTAGCCCTAAGCGAACCCACCTCATCATTGACCATTTCTTAAAATATGTAATTATCATCCTATCCGATTTAATACTTCAAAGTTATTCACTAATTTGGAATAGTACAGTAACTAATGTTACATAGTTATCTTTTCTCAATTACTATCTTCCTTAGGAATATGAGCCTAATGCTAGAGGTGTTCTTGCTGAAAAACCTCTCTTGAGCAAACATTCCTCAAGCATTGGGCACGAAATAAGCAAGTAACCGCAACATGGAGAGATTGGCTCTTCAGGATTTACAAGCTTAGTAATTAACTGTTGTGTAACAATTGTTACTTCCCATCTCTACCTAATCGTCTACTTTAGCCACTATATAAACCATAATATAGTAAACAATGAGAAAATTAGTTTTAGCAATCGCTTTATGTTCTATCGTGAGTACACAGGCTGTAGCCTTTAATACATCTAAAGTATCTACTATAGCCTATGAACAGGATACTAAAGGAGATAAATATGCTATTCTAGTACAATCTATAAAAAACCTTCGCTCTTCTATTATGACAGGAAGTGAAATCAAAAAAGCTAATCCTAAAGCTGATTTCCAAATCGTGATAATGGGACAGATGGTTCAAGAATTAAACAATAAAGAATTGCGCGCAGAGCTAGATGCTGCTGATAAAGCAGGAGTAAAACTAGTAGTATGTGAGTTCGCTTTAAAAGTATACGGTGTAACTTTGAATGACTTGCCTTTGTATTTTATAGGCACACCTAATGCGCATAAATATATGTTCCAGTTAAACGAAAACAAATACAACACCCTTTCTATTTAAACCTAGAATAATTGATAAAAAGAATTCTTAATTAGAATTGCTTTGTAGTATTTGGCTAATGCTGAATCAGGGTTTAACTTAGTCCCCACTATTTATGAAAAAAGAGGCTCTTGGCCTCTTTCTTTATTCTATATCTTCATTATCCCAATAATCAGGGCCGTAGATAATCTCTATAATTTCACTATCTCTAGTATCCATATCACCTAGATACATACGCAGATGTTCAGGTACTCGTTCATAAGCTAACTTTAAAGCTTCTTTTAATTCGTCAGACGGATTTGCTTGATATGCATCAAAGACATCTAAACACAAATCATTTAACGATTTCTCTCCATTTAGTTTGCGGTAATCATCTTCTAATCCGGCAAACAAATCTTCTATATCATTGCTGTAACTTTCTTCCGTTGTAGTAAACTCACCTAGGTTTTCGATAATCACTCTTGCTCCTATTGGTAATGTACTACAGACTACTCCTTGGTCTATCAACTGTCTTAACACATCAAAGTCAATAACCTTCTCTTCTCCACATCCGTGAATTATGATACTCTTATCTTTAAAAAGCAAAATACTTACAAGATAATAATTGTTCTCAATGCAGTAAAACAGACTATGATGTTCTCCTTTTACTTTCTTAGGGAAAAACACATCTACATCCACTGTATCCTCTTTATACAAAGTACCTGATCCTGACTCCCCTACTACTACACCATTTACACGTCTTTCTTGATACGTATGTATATTCGTCCAATTAGGATTAAGTTCTAAGACTAAGCTTTTAATATAGGCAATATAAGACTCCGGAGTATAATACCATCTCCCTGCAGTGATATTCCATGCACCTAAATTATAACACGAAAATTCCTTACCATCAGGGATATTAGTCACCACCCATCCATTCTGTACATCTTTAATAAAGTGTTCAAAATCTTCAAAGTTCCAATTCGCTACTCTACCATCTTCATAGACATCAAAATAGGTAAAGTGATATACTCCATTCTCAATAATACCAGGTGTTTTAACTCCATGCAGTGATATGGTTCTATACACTAATGTTCTTACCATACTTACAGCCTTAATAACAATTTATCTGTATCAGCCCCATCTATACTCTCGTGTGAAGTATTAAATACTGCTTTTTCTTTATAAACAATGATTAACTGTGGAGACTCGTGCTGAACCTGTAACGATTCTTTAACCTCCATAGAATAAAGTCTATCGTTAACTACATCTACTAAATAACAATCTACTTCCGTCGGATTAGTAAAACTAGCTTCAAAATTGCGCAGAGCAAATTTGCTAATATGGCAACGTGGACTGTGTTTAAATATAATGACTGCTTTATCGTTTGATTTTTCGATAAGCTCTTTTATTTGACTACTCTCTGTTATATTGATCCATTCCATAAGACAAAATGTTAGTTCGATTACGTGTATATAGGCAAATTTATGACTTTTTGACATCTTTTACTAATGCGAATTATGCAAACATTGTCAAAATGTCTTAAATTTAGTATTGGAACACCTTTTGACTATTACGATATAACCAAACAAATAAACAGATTATTATATGAACTTAAATAATTTTACAATAAAATCGCAAGAAGCTTTACAGCAAGCACAGGTAATCGTGCAAGGCTTAGGGCAACAACAAATAGAAAATGAGCACATTTTCAAAGCGATAATGGAAGTTGACGAAAACGTTACTCCTTTTATCTTAAAGAAATTAAACATCAATGTAGATACTTTTAAATCTGTATTAGATGCAACAATCGCTAACTTCCCAAAAGTAGAAGGAGGTCAAATGGGCTTATCAAGAGAAGCAGGTACTGCTATCACTGAAGCGCAGGCTATCGCTACGAAGATGAAGGATGAGTATGTCTCTATAGAGCACTTAATCTTAGCTATTTTTAAATCTAAGAGTAAAGTAGCACAGATATTAAAAGATCAAGGTGTAACAGAAAAACAACTTGAAGCGGCTATTAACGAAATCAGAAATGGAGCAAGAGTAACTTCTGCATCTGCTGAAGAAACTTATAACTCTTTAAATAAATATGCTAATAACCTTACAAAATTAGCTAACGAAGGTAAACTAGATCCTGTAATCGGACGTGATGAAGAAATCAGACGTGTGTTACAAATCTTGAGCCGTCGTACAAAGAACAACCCAATGCTTATCGGTGAACCAGGAGTTGGTAAAACAGCTATCGCAGAGGGATTAGCACACCGTATCGTACAGCAAGATGTACCTGATAACTTAAAAGACAAGCAAATCTTCTCATTAGATATGGGAGCTTTGATTGCAGGTGCGAAATATAAAGGAGAGTTTGAAGAGCGTTTAAAATCAGTAGTTAAAGAGGTAACTTCTGCTGAAGGAAACATCATCTTATTCATCGATGAGATTCACACTTTAGTAGGTGCTGGAGGTGGTGAAGGTGCTATGGATGCCGCGAATATCTTAAAACCTGCTTTAGCACGTGGAGAACTTCGTTCTATCGGAGCGACAACATTAGATGAGTACCAAAAATACTTTGAGAAAGACAAAGCCTTAGAGCGTCGTTTCCAAAAAGTAATGGTAGATGAGCCAGACACAGAAAGTGCTATCTCTATCTTACGTGGTATTAAAGAGAAGTATGAAGCTCACCACAAAGTACGTATAAAAGATGAGGCGATTATCGCTGCGGTTAACTTATCAGAGCGTTATATCACCAACCGTTTCTTACCAGACAAGGCGATTGACTTGATGGATGAGGCAGCGGCTAAATTAAGAATGGAAATCAACTCTAAACCAGAGGAATTAGATGTGCTTGATCGTAAGATTATGCAATTAGAAATTGAGATTGAAGCCATCAAACGTGAGAATGATGAGGACAAACTTAAATCTCTTGGATTAGAAGTTGCTAACTTAAAAGAAGAAAGAAACGATATCTATAGCAAATGGCAATCTGAAAAAGAGGTTGTAGATCGCGTACAGGCTATTAAACAAGAAATAGAAACATATAAATTGGAAGCTGAAAAAGCGGAACGTGATGGTGACTATGGAAAGGTAGCTGAGCTTAGATATGGAAAAATAAAAGACGCTCAAGAAGACCTTGAGAAAGCACAAAAACAATTAGACGAAAACCAAAGTGGTCAATCGCTAATTAAAGAAGAGGTTACAAGTGATGATATCGCTGAAGTAGTAGCTAAATGGACTGGTGTACCAGTGACTAAAATGCTACAAAGTGAAAGAGAAAAACTGCTTCACTTAGAAGGCGAATTACACAAACGTGTGGTAGGTCAAGAAGAAGCAATTGTAGCTATTAGTGATGCTGTACGTAGAAGTCGAGCTGGATTACAAGATCCTAAAAAACCGATAGGTTCATTCCTATTCTTAGGAACTACAGGGGTTGGTAAAACAGAGCTGGCTAAAGCATTAGCAGTGTACCTATTTGACGATGAAAGTGCTATGACGCGTATTGATATGAGTGAATATGGAGAAAGACACAGCGTAAGTAGATTAGTAGGAGCACCTCCAGGATATGTAGGGTATGATGAAGGTGGTCAATTAACTGAAGCGGTACGTAGAAAACCTTACTCTGTGGTGCTGTTAGACGAAATAGAAAAAGCACACCCTGATACATTCAACATCTTGTTGCAAGTATTAGATGAAGGACGTTTAACAGACAACAAAGGCCGTTTAGCTGACTTCAAGAATACCATCATTATTATGACTTCAAATATGGGTAGTCACATTATCCAAGAGAAGTTTGAGAATGCTACAAATATTGAACAGGCTTCTGAAGATGCTAAAGTAGAAGTGTTGAACGAGTTGAAACAACAAGTTCGCCCTGAGTTCTTAAACCGTATTGACGAAGTGGTAATGTTTACACCGTTGAGCAAAGACAATATCTTACAAATCGTAGATATTCAATTGCAAAGTGTATTCAAGATGCTTGCTCAACAAAACGTACATATGGAAGCAACTGCGGAAGCTAAAGAATTCTTGGCAAACAAGGGATATGATCCTGAGTTCGGTGCACGTCCTGTAAAACGTGTTGTACAGAAAGAGGTATTAAACCGCTTGTCTAAAGAGATCTTATCTGGTAATGTAAAAGCAGATAGTATCATCTTATTAGACTCTTTCAACAACGAATTGGTATTCAGAAACCAATAATATTATTTTGATTGATTAGTTAGTTATAAAAACCAAAACACCCCAAGTCACAATGGCTTGGGGTGTTTTTTGTTCTTAGTAGATCGTTTATTACGTACACAATTCAAAAAACAATATAATAGTATAAAATAACATCAGTCCATTTACTTTCTAACACCATATTTATTGGCTCCTTTATTTCCTGGAAAAAGCAGAAGTATAAGCGCCGGTATAACTTGAAAAAAAGGAATTAACAATAGTAACATCAACCAACCTGACTGTCCTATATCGTGAAATCTCTTTCTAATAAGAATAATACATCGAATACCAATAAATATTGCTATCAAACCACTTATTAAATTAGCACTTTTAGGTATTATAGCTAAAGTTATACTTGCTAGAATAAGATAGCCTATTAAACCTAGAAACAACCGTCCCCTTCCTACTCTATTTCCATTTGTCGTAGGGTAATAAACAGTGTTTAAGACTCTAGTATTGTCTTCGTTTCTTCTTCTCTCTAAGGAGCCTTCATAAGGCGGAGGGACTCCTACTTGCTTAGTCTGCGGAGTATAAACCAATATAATATCTGTTTCTATCATGACTTCAGAATTAGTATTGATTGCTTTTAACTTAATTACTTCTTGTCCTTTCTGCACTTTTATCCTCTGTTCGCCTGAAGCATCTACTAATAACCCAAACGGTTCGATTCTAACGATATCAGCATCTATGACTTCCCAACAGAACAAGAGTTCCTCTCCTTCTGTAAAGGATTCTTTCTCACATTTAAAAAACGCTATAAGGGGAATTACTTTAGGCTTCGGTTTGGCTTTTCCTAGAAAGTCATAATCGTAATCAATTCTTCTCTCTTCATTACTTAAGGTATTATAAGCCTCAGTTAACTGCTCGGACATTTCTCTTAAGAAAATACTATTTGGGTTCTTTACAGGATTAAACTTGTCTTTTAATAATACATAAGCCTCCTCTATCTCCTCAGTACTTGCATCCTCAGATACCCCTAATATCTTATAATAATGTTTGGTCATTTTTACTTAGAAACGTTTAATTGCTTATATGGATCGACATAATCCAATACTCTTCCCCCTTTAAACCTCACTCTATGATCACCATAAAACCAAGTATCAATATCTAAATGAGAATGAACTCTAACTGGTTCGCCTTGTGCGGCAAAGACCTCATCTTTAGTAGAACCTATCTTAAAGAACTTCTTAGGGCTAATAGTTTCTTCTATTTTATCAACAGCTTTCTCTTGTATAGGTGCTGCCACAGGCTTTGGAGTTTCAGCTACAGCTTTATTTTTAGCAGGAGTATCTACTACTTTTACTATAGGTTTAGCTACTGGTACACTTGATTCTACTTTCTTAGATTCCACAGCTACCTCCTCTTTTTTATTAGATATGACGTCCTCTATTGCTTTTGAATCATTGTCAGTAAGCACTTCTTCTATGGCATCATCCTTACTACTATCTTCAGATTCAGCAACGGTATTATCCTTACTAGCCTCATCAGGTTCAACAACAACTTCTTCTTGATCAATAAAGGCATCAGAAGACTTAGAATACTCACTATAAAAATAATATCCTGTACCGACTGCTAATAACCCAATTAGAAGAAATAGAATACTATAAGCTACTTTATCATTATTATTGATTGGTCCTCGTGAAGGTATTTCTCTTATAGTTGTTTCTGTAGGTTGACTACAAGGACGTTCCACAGCTGGCTTAATAGTTCTATCAGTTGAAATAGCTTGATACGCCTCATTCACTTGCTGCGTCATTGTAACTAAAAAAGGACTGTTTGGGTTCTTCTCCGGATTATACTTATCAAGAGCATCTACATAAGCCTGCTCTATTTCTTCTTGACTAGCACTCTCCTGTATTCCTAATACTCTGTAATATTTTGATTTACTCACAACTCTGCTATTTAAATGTCAATGTTTGCTTTTGATAATTAATAGAAAAATCACCAAAACGCTCTAGTGCACTTTGTCCTAATAACAAAGGCGCTTCCATATTATGAACGATTGACGCCTGTACATTCTTCACTTTCTTATTACCGATCTGTACTTCACGTAGATTAATTACTGTTCCCTCAGCTATTGACCCATCCGCTATCTGATATTGTGCCACACCAACGAAGTCCTCTTCTTTTAACTTGCCTTGCTTTAATAAATAACTTGCCTCAGTCAGTGAGATAGTCACATCACTAGCCCCTGTATCAAATATAAATTGCATCTCTACACCGTTTATTTTAGCAGGAACTTCATAAACACCACCTCTTTTCTTCATCTTAATAACTCCCTTTCCACTAGTGGTAGTAGACTTATCATTATGTCTCTGACTAGACTGTCTTCTAGAATCAGTATGATGTGTACGATTGGTACCTGACCTAGAACATCTGGCACAATCAGTCATTAACAATCCTACTAGTAGAACTGTGATTATATAAAATATCTTCTTCATTATTATCTAACATTACCAATTTTTGGAACAATTTGAATTAAGAAACGCTGATTTAATGTCTCATTTGTCGATCGTCCTACCCCATTCACACCACTACCTGCTATCTGAAGCTCACAAATCGAATTATCAAATCGAATACCGTTAGCATTCCATAAGTTATACAGTGCTAATGCTCGCTCATAACTTAACTCATTATTCTTATAATAATTATCCCTAGAAGACATTCCTTCTATAATAATCATATACTTAATATCTTGTCCTGCATACTCTTTCTTCATCTTTTCAATTAGTTCAGATACACTTTTACCTACTTTAATCAAATAAGGTTTATCAGCCTTCGTAATTTCACTAGACATCGCTAAAAAACTAATCTGTCTCTTCAATGCAAAACGCTTGTGCTCCTCATCGTATTTAAAGTACTCTTCAGGCAACTCCTTAACAGCATCTTGAATATCTGTAATCTGCTTTAACTGCTGTACTGTGGCCTCTTGTCTTTTCTTCATAATCGTGATAGAAAGAACAAAAAGCACTAACATAATAAAGAACAAACTCGTCATTAAATCAGCATAACTTGCCCAAAAGAAACCTTCTTCCTTTTTTTTCTTTGCCATTCTAACAGAAATTATTTAAATAGGAACTTAAAGATTTGATACAGTCCTATTATACTACCTGTACCTGCAAATACATATAATAATATCTTCAGGATCTTATCATTCTTAAAGCTACTATTCTCTGCACCTAATGATCCATTGCCTTTAATCAACTCATCTCTAAACTCGTTAAACGCAATCATAAGCATCTCATTATTCTTACTATTAGACACCTCGATCTGCTTAGATACTTGTCTATCAAAGTCAGTGAATACCTTATCTAAGGTCTTAAATACCATATTAACATTCTCCTCGATAGCACCTGTCTCTAAAGTGATCTCTGCTTTTAGTGCATTTAACTCTTCACTGCTACGCATCTTCTCAAAAGTCTCGATCGCCTGATCATTAAACTGCTCATATGCCTTGTGAAATGCACTATCTATCTCGACCACGTGTCCCTCTAGCATCTTTCTTCTATCTTGAATTTGCTTGATTTCATTTCTCATCAACTGAATCATCTGTTGATTCGTTTCATTACTTCCTTTAAACCCCTCAGCGATAGAAGTGAAATCCTCTGTCCTATTTAATTGCTTTAAAACCGTACTATTTAACTCCTTCGTATTCTCTATAAAACCATTTACATTGTTTAGATACTCTTGGAATTTAGCAAAGTGAGATGAACTTTCTTTTAGCTCTTTCAGTACGTTCACATTGATATTAGCCAACTGTACAACATCTACTTTCTTTAACTCCTCCATAATATCCACCTGACTTTGGAAAGAACCTTGTATACCTGTTAATACTGTTCTGAACTCTGTTACATTCTCAGAAAAAGTATTATTAAACTTGACTAAGTTAGCCTGTAAAGAGTACAAACTTGAAGTAGTATTCTGACTTAAGACAGGTAAAAGACTAGTCTGAATCCAAGAAAAAAAGCTGTTCTTTAGAGACTCTGCTCTATTCTTAGCCTCTTTGAATAGCCACCCAGACAATATAGTAGTCAATAATAATCCCACAAAAGAAGCAATCATAGCAATCTTCACTCCTCCTATCAAAATATCAACAGAATGATTAAACTCATCACTAGATACACTAGGAATAGCAAAAAGCCCTACAACAATACCTAACATAGTTCCCATTAGACCTAAATACAATGGAATAGGTACTTGAGCGCTAATCTCTTCCTCTACTGCATCTACATTTCTATCTACGATATCTTTGATTAGATTAAAATCACTAACAGCACCCTTATTCTTAATTAAATACGTATTTACTGAATCTTGAATATTCTTATATACTTCATTCTGCTCACCACTACTATCTATAATAGTTAACTCTATATATTTCTTATCGCTCATTGCCATTACATTAATTAAGAGTGAAATATTATTTTACAAGGATCTTCTACTTTCCACAAGCCATCTGTCAACATCGCTGTACCTTTTTTGATAACTTCAATACTCTTTACCTCATTTGGAATTATCCCATCGTATACACAAGCTCTATCAAGAAAAAGGGTCGGTTGTGTCAAAAACTTACCTACATTAATCTCATCTCCATTTATTAATTCAAACTCGGCATAATCAGGAAATTGAGAAGAAATACTTAGCTGATACATTGCTTGGTCAATACTCTGACATTCAACATCAAAAACATCTATATTGTTTGGCATTTTATAGTATTTCTCAGTGATACTCTCTTGAGTTACTTTAGTATCTATTGTTTCAATAACCGTATCAGTGGCCCCTATTTCCTGTGACTTATTCTTCTTATACTTATCCAAGTTGGCATAGACATCCTCTAAATCAAGTCCTTCTATCTTATCCTCTCTAACGTAGATCTTAATTGTTTTAAAGCTTTTTGCTTCTGGCAAAATAGACTTAAATATATTAATCTTTAAGTATGCTTTATAAAACACCCATCCTTGTAGAGCTACGATACATACAATTATTAATATGATTAAAAAATCGTGTCCACTTGTTGTTCCTTCATTCATATTTAATACTTCTTATTTTGTTTGATTACACAAACTCTATCTTACACTTCTCTACTATTCTCCAGTTACCTCCTTCGTTGATAACAGAGCCGGTCTGAAGTACTCTTATTCCTTTAGTAGAAGAGCTTGGTGTAGCTGTATACTCACAACCACAATCAATAAATGTACTCATTTCGAATATAGCGTCTTGTAGATAACGGTCGCTGATATCTATATAGAAAATTCCTTCATTATTATTAATGTATTCAACACTATAGATACTACTCTCTCTACTTTTCTCTGCTGTAAAAATCCCATCTTGATTAGGGATAGAATAGTACTTAACGCTCTTTGTGGGTACAGGAGCTACTACTTCTAATTCAATAGGGGCAGACACTATCTCTTCTATCATTTGCTCTTTCGGTTGTACAATTGCTTGTTCTAGTTTTTCTAAATCAGTCATCTTAGCAAGCAATTGTCTATTTTCTTCCTGCAACTTTTTAATATCTTCTTGGTATTTAATTAAATCACTACTACCTGCAGTAGTATCATTAACAGGTGAACTAGTTGGACGGTCAATCTTATACTTCGAATCTTCTTTTTTATCATCAGAACTCCCTACCTTTTTAAGCAAAAAGAAAGCTCCTATAAAACCAAGCACTACTCCTAAAGTTAAACCAACTGATAGAGGTTTGATTTCAAAAAAACCTATCTCTTCTACCTTTGGTTCTGTAGTTGGAGTAACTGTTATATCATCCTCTACGTCAGAAGTCGGAAGAGGATCGCTGACAGCTACAGTAGTATCTTGTGCTTGTGTTTGAGTCAAATCATTTGTCGTATCAGTAGTAACTCCGCTATTCTTATCTGTAGCACTGTAGATCCTTTTTAGTTCACTAAAATCCCTAGTATAATTTTGCTTACGATTCTCTTTACTAAAGAATGTGACTATTGTTTGATAAGACGAATTATTAAAAATATTCTTACCCGCTTTACCATTTAAATAATCAACTGTATTAAATTGAGTAAAATCCTTTGAATCTCTTAATGATATAAACTCATTAATCAGCTTATAAGTATTACTAGTATCTACGAACTTTGCTTTATATCCTTCCAAAGTTTGGTCCTTGGTCGGGATGACTGATCCTTTAAAATCATCTTTAGAGTCTTCATTCCTAGAAGTATTAACACAATACACCCCTATCGTATTAACTGCTTTTACGAATTCTTCTTTACTTAGATTCTGAGCCATTCCTAAATGGCTCAGAATTAATATAAAACTTAAATATAGGTATCTCATCTTATTTTAGATTTCCAGAAGCTATAGCATATAGCAATTGATTAATAGTTCCCTTTAATGGATAGAAGAATAATGTTTCTGATAACTTCGACTCTTTATTGCCATTTTGGCTTTTGATAGCACTGTTGACTTCTAGTTTTAAGAAACCGATTGCATTCTGTAGTAAGTTCTCTTTATATTTAGGCAATGCCCCAGAGCTAATTCCGAAATTATCTTCGTAATTAAACTTCTTATCAAAAGCAAAGAACCACTCGATGAAGTTGATATATTCTCTATGTAATCTATTGATATACTCATCTTGCTCTGCAGCAGAATAATTAACATCTTTAGCATCCACAATAGAAAAATCATAGATTGACTTAATTTCTCTCAAAATAGTATTATCAACTACGTACGAGTTATCAATTAAAGCCCCTTTACAGCTAATCTCTTTCACTTGCTCATCCACGCGCACTTGTATGCGAATTGAGTTATCCCCATAGATGTCTTGGAATATTCCTGAGATCAATGTAGAAACCACTCCTTTTTGAGGTGATGCATCTAGGATATTAATCAACTTAGACCCCGTACCACTAAAAGTAAAATACTGAGGAGAAATAACATTCTTCTCTTTCATCATCTTAGCGATATAGTAGATAATAGAGCTAAAAAACAACAATGGTCCTACTTTTAACTCTGTATCACTATACAGAAGTTTAGTAAAGGCGTGATTAGAATTAAAGTTTTTATCTCTTTCTAAAGAGAATAAGAATGAGATATAATCAGCCGAATTATCTGTAGCTAATATACTCTCTCCTATATCCTTATATCTTCTATCTAAAAGCCCATCGTAAATCAAATTATACTTACATACATATCCATTTAATGAGCTAGTCGTATTAATCGCATCACCAAACAAGTTATTAGCAGCAAACTTAAATGAGCTTAATATGTTAGGTTGGTTATTAGTAAATACAACCACATCTGTTGTTCCTCCTCCTATATCTATTGACACGACTGAGTTACTCATAGATTGTACCCCTTGAGTAGTATAGTAATTATATGGCGCTAATGCCTCTGTAACTTCTTGTAAATTCTGAACATTACTTCCAAAGTATTTAGCGTACAAACCTGACCAAGTAGATGCTAGTTGGTTTTTATTAAACGTACTCATACTTGTAGGATATAACCATTTAATCTCTACGTTACTAGTATCACCACCGTTAAGCACTACCTTATTATACATCATAAACACCAAGTTCTCTAGATACCCTTCTACTAAACCTTGTGCACTTTGATTTGCTCCAAATTCAGTCCACTTTAGATTTGTATGTAAGGTATTTACCTCCCCGATAACAATATTCTTCTCATAATAGAACGGAATATTAAAATCTGCTAAGGCATAGTTCTTATCCACAGGATTCATATTAATATGATGTGTCAATGCAGTACGCTGTGGGAAAGAATCCCCTACTTCTTTATGAATTAATGTAGGCATTAGCTCCTGATAAAAGACATTCTCAAATCCTCTATATTCAAGGCTATTCGCCTGCTCTGCTGATAGCTTATGCAGCTTTACCAATTGGATATCTCGAGTAGTTACGTCAAATGGTACAGCGATAGGCTGAATAGAACTCTTATACTCTATGTGGGTATTCGTTGTACCGAAGTCAACTGCAAAAGAATACTTCACATTACCAGCTCTCTTCTCAATCCATTTAGGCAATATAACACCCTTAGCATTCTTGGCATTTAACTGAATAATATCAAAATCTTTCTCTATTACATAGTAGGTAGAGTTTGCTACTGAGCTAACTTGTCTTTTCTTAACAGCAGTTTTTTCAACATAATTTCCTCCTTTTAGCACATCTAAAGAAGCTAATCTAGTTCCCACACTATTAACGGTGTCATTATCAAAGAATCCTATGCGGTAAAAATGCTTATCCTCTTTACCTATGTATTTCACTAAAGAAGTTAAAGCTATACTACACGAGTAATTAAAAATTGCTCCCTTGTTCTCTTTTAAATCTGCTTGTTGAGTATTATAAGCTCCACCATTCACATATGTTCTTTGATAGGTAATGACAGAATTACCTGTACCATCACCTTTAATCGGAATGCGCAATGTCACATCTACATATAAGGTATCTCCCTGGCCACGCTCTGTAATCTCAAGGATATTTCTTCCACCAATACTTCCTTCTAAGAAATCTTGAGTAAAGTATTTAAAGAATTCTGCCTTGATAGGCAACAGATATCCTCTATAACAATTCGTATCTTGAGAAGTAAAGTTCCCGTTAAAGAACACCTCATTATTAATCGGAAAAGGAAGACATATGATATTCTCTTCTAACATATCCGATATTGTATAATAGGGATACTTAGCACCATCGTGAGGCAATACTCTATTTTCAAAACTAGCCGTGTCAAAATAAGGTGCTACCTTATTTCTATCCCAGTTAGCAGTCACATATTTAAAATCATTAGTGATTTTATCTATCGGAAGAATCAATGGCAATTGTTTGCTTTCTACCTCATTCTCAGGAGAACTTGCAGATACAATATTAGGCATAATAACAAACTCGCTATTATCAGTAATAGAGCCAACGTTAATTTTAAAGCTATATATCTTGTTCCCTAATACTTCTACATCATTATTTCCTCCATCTACACTAATAGCCTTATAAGAATTACCTTTAATTGTATTAGGATCTAATTGTTTAATGATTGTTTTCTCATCATTAGTCAATAAAGGGAAGTTAATAGTATATAAATAGTCATAAATAGCGCTAAACAGTGTATTTCCATTCGGTATGCTTCCTAGTAAAGCATACATATATTCCTGAAAACCAAACTGTCTTTTATTCAACGGGCATATTCCATCAAAAATACGTCTGTTACCAAAGAACACATTAATTTGCCCTTGGTAATTATTAGCTGTAGTAGAGAATAAAGTCACAGGTGAAGTCCCCCCTATAATATTCATTTTATTCTTACCATGCTTATAATCTAGTAAGAATATCTGACGTATATCGTCGAAGTTATTTGCCTTAGCATCTTGGTCAAAAAACAACTTAAGCGTGTCTCCTAACTGTTTATGTCCTGCATCAGTACTACTGCGTAAAGCCTGTAGATTAGTAGCTATATCCCAAGCTATAATATTAAAATCTTTACTGAATTTATCAAAATCAAAAAACAACTCAGCTATATCTAAACAGTCTGATACCATCTTGTGATAAATAGTATTACCATTGATATCTTTAGAGTTATTTACGTATTCGAATGCTACTTTTAATAAATCAAAACGAGCAAAAGGACTCGGAATAGACGTAATCTGTCTACTTACAGCATCTCCATTTCCATCAATGATACTTTGTATAGCTGTTTTTCCGTAAGCACTTGAATCTTGCCAGTGTTGCAAGTTATTATTACCATCTTCTTGTAATCGTAATACTTTTGCCATAATTAAAAGTTATATTTTGTTTTAATTAATTCATTAGTTGCGGCGAAGAATAAATCTACAAATCGTTTGTTTCCTTGTGATTTGCTATCAATTTCTTTATCTACCTTAGATAAGATAAAGTCAAAACGACCATAGCTCTTCCCTCCTTTATCAAACATCCCTGCGTCAGCCTTATATCCATTGACAAACTCAAATAGGTTACCTTCTCCTACATTTAAGTTATAAGGTGAGAACGTACGTTGATTATTACCCATTTCATTTAACCAACCTCTATACTCATTGACAAACTGAGTTAAATGGCTATAGAATGAGCTCCCCATAAGTGAGTTAATATTCAAGTCTTTTGCCCAGTTTTGTTCTCTTGCCTCCTGAAGTTTACTACCAATATATAAAGTGAATAAAGTAAACTGAGATAAAGGTGTATTTAATAACTGACTTGTAGCAGGAGATAGATTCTCTAACCCAAAAGTCAATGTGTCATTCTGTACACCGAACTCTTTATAAATAGGAGCTATAGCCTGAGCATTTGCACATTCTAATCTGTGAGAAGATTCTCTACAGAAGTCTATTATCGCTAATGCTGATGCTAATTCTACGAAGTGAGCTTGGTTCTTTTGCCCTACACCACCTTCATTATTCACCTGATTACTAGTGTAATTATCAGCTATATAATAGAATGAGTTTAACGAATTATTACCTGATACATTCACGTCATAATAGTTTAATGCCGCCTTCGCTTTAGAAACAAAAGTTGCTCCATCGATAGAACTCCCATCATCTACAGTAACATTAAAATAAGGTAATACAGATAAAGCTCCTATAGGTGCGTCCTGTAGTAATTTATAATTAGGGAAAGTAGACTCTACATTTCTGATATTCTTAAGCAATAAAGGGAAACCAGCCGCACCAGTACCTCCAAAAATAGAACTAACGATAAATATCCTATCTCCTTGTTTAAACCCATTCGCTAGATTCTGAAAATCTGCAGAATCAATAAAGCGGTTTAAGACAACACTACCAATATTAGGGTTTCCCTTAAACCCAACTTGCATATCAGCATCTAGGTTCTCCTCAGAAAATAACAACCTAACAAAAGCTTCATTTGCTTGGTCTAATCCATTAATGTTGATATACTGACCAAACTTTTTGTTATTCGTATCTCCTAGCCCGAACTTGTAGTTAGCACCAGGGCTTAACTCTTCTATATTTGTTTGAAAGAATCCTTCAGTATCTACGTTTGCCTGAATCTCTTTTCTAATGTAATTGTAATCTTTTAATAGCTGTACTGTTCTTGTGACATCACCATTAGCAGCATCCGGATCCACGATGATAGGTACTATCTCAAACTTGTTTGTGTCGATTCCACTTGCTAATAACATTGTCAATGCTTTAATCACACGCGAACCTGTTCCTCCTATTCCGAATAGATATAATTTATTCATAATTAAAATGGTGTTCTAGTTGCTTGAATACTTTTAAACTTAACTATTATTGACAATATAAATGACAGAATAACTCCGTAAAGAACATTGACCATTCCCAACTGAAAATACTCTGAAAAACCATAAGGATTTCCATCTTCACTTGTGATAAATAGATCATCCATAGCATTCATACTTACATTATAAGCTATAATAAAGTTGATAAGACCTATGATTAATATATATACGAACCACCATATTCTCTTGTAGAATTTACCATAATTAGACAGTAAGAAATAGTATAATACTACCGTAACAACAGTAACTATTAATAATGCCCATCCCATAGTCACATAACTACCAGAATCGTACATATCACTTGAGAAGTTCTCAATGTAAAAAAGGTTTAAAGGATTAAATCCCTCATAAAGCGTTGCAAAAAGATCGTTCATTTTTATTTGCTAATTTTAATTTTAAATTCACTATAATTCTTCATCGATGTGTTATTCAAATAAGACTCATATATCCCATCAAACAGATACTTAAAACCAAATGTCTTATCTATTGTCTCTTGGATTTTTAAGTCATTCTCCGTATTCACATCTAATACCCAACTAGGCACTTTCTTCTTTAACTCAAATGATAGGTCGTTATAACTTTTATTTTTTGCCTCAAAAGTCAAGAGATGAGTTAATGTCTGTCCACTTCTAGACAATTGTTCTTTAGCACTTGGGTGCAATAGACTTACATCAAACTTCTCTATTCCAACTAACTCATAATTACCGTGTGTAATTGCATAATTATTTACATCTTCTAGATATTTGCTTTCTAGATTCAACTTAGAATAATCAACACCCACTGTAAAAGAGAACTCTCCTCCATCACGTCCTGATAATCTGATATCAGATATTGAAACAACCTCATTATTTCTTCCTTTATCAACTTTATAAGAACCATTATCACTCTCTGTCTTAAAGACGTTATAATAAGTAGGTAAAGTGCTAGGAGTAAAATAGTGGTATTCTTTAACCTCTTTACGATTAAGCAAATCTAGCTTCGTTATTATTTCATTCAAGTAGCGTTCTCCTCCAAACACAAAAATATAATATGGTCTATTCTCTTTATTTAAAGTGGTTTTTAGATTATTATAACTGTAATATGTCCCTGTAAAGTCAGAGTCAAGCTTTAATATCAATGTACTTAAATCAGTATCTTTCTTTAGGGCTTTATTAAATGCATCCTTTATAAAACTCTTACTAGCATTTAATAACTCTAATACATTACTACCTTCGATAGAGTAAATCATATCAGATACTAAGAAAGTAACTTCACCATCATCTTGTAAATTAAATGATGTATTTAAGATACCGTTCAAATCACTACTCGCACGATTACCCGCAGTTCTAAACGAATCTATTGTTAAGGCTTTAGTGATGTCATTTACATTATCACTAATATTTAGAGGCGTTACTTGATTCGTGATATAACTTAGATTTATATCTTTTACATCATAGTGATTCTTAACATCTACTAGCAAGTCTATAATATCATTTTTATAAGAAGTATTTCCGTTTAAGTAACCATCTATACTACCTGATGACTCTAAATAGAAGTTTATCTTAGAAATACCTTTTACAGCTTCTAATGATACAGTATACCCCTTTTTCTCTAAAAAAGTGATTAACTTCTCTTCTTGAAACACACCTTCTTTTGACAAGAACTTCTTAAAGCTTCTATCTCCACTGTTTTTTTCAATCAAATCAACTAGAGCGGTGAACTGCTCGCCATCCACAGTCTGTTCTATCTTTAGCTCGGCAATCTTAGACTCAAGCAAATCCTTCCTTCCACAGCTAGTTATAGACATTATAGAAACAAGCAAAACTGAAAGCACAGCTTTACGTAAAACAGGTGTAAACCCCTTTGAATACAACGAAAATTCGAAATACTTTTTAACCATTTTTTATAATTAATTTATAAACCCTACTATTGCATTTAACTTAATAAATATAGTAATTTATCAGAAAATACAATATTATAAAAAAAACTCTTTTATACTTTACGGAAATCCTCATTTACACTGATATTATCATCGTACATAGCCTCACTAAATTTAAATAATTATTAACAAAACTAAAAACCCCGTCAATACAGAATACTGATGCACGCCATTTATATCTTACCTCACTATTAAGCATAAAAAAACACCCCAAGTCGCAATGACTTGGGGTGTTTTTTTAAATAATATTTTATTTAATATAGCTCTTACTTCTAGGCTTAAACATCGTCTGTATTTTTTTGGTCAAACGAATACCTGTATTTGATCGCTTTACATAGACAGGAATTTCGTGGAATGGGACATTCTTGACTTCCTCTATCATTTCTTGGAGAGTATAATTACTCATCAGAGATTTCTTCATCCAATCGGAGATTATTACATCCCACTCTTCTTTATTGCCCCAATAATGTCCTATCACATGATCACATGCATTTAATTTTAGTTGTTTCTCTAACACAATTGAAAAAGATAATTGTTCTACCAAAAAACACAATGCATTGTTATCACACATTTCATCATTAATTTGTAAGGCTACATTAATTAAATCAAAGTTAGTATTTGGAATTCCTATTACACCTGCATTCCACATATTGATACTCTTATCAACAAGAATATTTGCAAATGTTTTATCCTTTACTTTGCTCCATAGTTTCTTCTCTGTCTTTGTTTTTTTCTGATATAAAGCATCCTCTTTCACATGCATAATACCATTTCCTTTATATAATTCTTGCTTTAACACAGTTAACGATTTATAGAAAAAGGTATCTCCATCTAAATACAGAATATGTTGATCAGGATATCTTTCAGCAATTAACTGTAGTGCTTTTATTTTTGTCCTAAATATAAAGTTATAATCACCTTTCCATTCACTAATGATATCATTATCAATTGGTATAATCGTAACAAAATCCGCTACTAACTTAAATAAAGTCGGCTCTTCTGCAATAACAATTATTCGGTCAGATTCCTCTTTATTTACTAAGGCTGTACAAATAGAAAAAATAACTTGTTGGTAATAATTGATATTACTACCAAAAACAAAATAGACTATGTTCATAGTATTTCAAAAAATATATCCTCAAAACTACAATTAATATTTATCTTAAAACCATTTACATAAAGTAAATACCAATAAATAATAGAACATATACTATTGATATATAGTTTAGTTCTTCACATTTAATCTACCACTAACATTCGAATAGTCTATTACTTTATCGTTTTTAAAGCGTACTTTACTCTTGCCATAGAACCATACTTCTACATCTCCTTGTGTCTGTACATCAGAAGGATCCCCTTGAGAAGCCCATACTTCATTCTTCGTCGAGCCCACTTTAAAATACTTCTTATAGCCAAATTCTCCTTCTCTTTCATCTCTTTTAGATGACACTGCATTAGTTACCGTTTTTGTACTCTTATCTTCTTTAGCTACCCTTTCTGAAGCAGCAGGCTGCTTACTCTTTTCAACAGAGAGAGCAGTTGTCTTATTCTCAGTTTTTGTTTTATCATTAGTAGTTGCCATTGGGTTACTTACCTCAGTTACATGATCATTGGGCGCTGCTATAACTACTGAGGAATCAACATCTTTCTCCTTATTTGCTTCATCTATTAGATGCTCTATATTCTCTTTCATCGTTCTGCCAGGACTTGGAGTCTCCTCTACAGCATTATCTTCTGTACTTACGACACTTTCCACATCACTCACTGCTCCCTGATCATCACTTCCAAAAGTAGCAGAAGCAAAATACCCTCCTAACCCTAAAAGCAACCCAATGATAATAAATAAAAACAGATAAGCCTTATTATCCTTTTCAGTAGGTGTAATCCGGTTTTCACGAGTTGTGGTGGTGGTATTACTTACATTTCTCTCTATCACAGGAGGAACTGGTGATGATGTTGGCAATGTATAACCATTAGCTAGATTATACTTTTCCCTTTTATCCTTATCTCCCAATACTTCATAAGCTTCATTAAGTTGTTGAAACATTGTCTTAAGAAACAAACTATTTGGACTATTCTCAGGATTATATCGATCGAACAACGCCTTAAACGCTTTCTTCAACTCTTCGTCACTAGCATTTGGTTCTATACCCAACACCCTATAATAATTACTTTTACTCATCTAAAATATCGTTTTAATAGGCTACTTATTTAGATAAACATATCCAAACAAACACTCCACCATTAGTGCATTCCTAATAAAAAAACAACATTTAAAAATAACTGTTTTTTTATTAATAATATCATTTATAAAATTACAAAAAACCTCTTAAAACACTTATCCTTTTTAGATAAAAAAACACCCTAAGCAATAGTTGCTTAGGGTGTTCTAATCTATTATATCTTTTTATACTTATGCTTCTTTAATCTCGCCCTCATCTTTCTTTTCACCCTCATCTTTTTTATCAGGGAACATAACTGAAACTAAAACCGAAATCACCAATATAGAACCTACTATACCTAGTGAAACTGGTGAAGGAATATGTATCCAAGGTGAAATCAACATCTTTACCCCAATAAAGCTCAACACTATCGCTAATCCATAAGGTAACTTACTAAACATATGGATAAAGTTCGCTAACAAGAAATACAATGAACGCAATCCTAATATCGCAAAAATATTAGATGTATATAATATAAAAGGATCATTAGAGATAGCAAAAATTGCTGGAATAGAGTCAACCGCAAACAGTACATCCGTAAATTCAATAACCGCAACCACTACTAATAATGGTGTTGCCATCTTAATACCATTTTGCATAGTGAAGAACTTGTTTCCATCATAGTTATCAGCTACTTTCCAAAATCTCTTTACTAAACGTGCCCCCGCTGATTCACTAAAATCTTTATCCTCATCTTCATCTCCACCACCCCAAGATTTGATACCTGCATACACAAGAAACAAACCAAACAAAGTCATCACAACATTAATCTTAACTACAGATCCAAAAACCGTCATCTCAGGCAAATAAGTAATATTAATAATACCTACTCCTGCAAAAATGAAGATTGCTCTAAAGATTAATGCCCCTATAATACCCCAGAATAACACAGTGTGGTGCAAATATTTTGGTACTTTAAAGAATCCAAACACTAGTATAAATACAAAAAGATTATCTACTGATAAAGCCTTCTCTATCCAATATGCTGCTTGGAACTGTGTGATCTTTTCAACAGCTAAGGCATGTCCTCCTGCGTCGTGATTAAACACCCAATAGATAACCCCTGAAAACGCCATTGATAGCGTTATCCAAACAATTGTCCAAATAGTAGCTTCTTTAGAAGAAACCTCATGTGCCTTCTTATTAAAAACACCTAAATCAAGTAATAACATAATTATTACTACGATACCAAACCCCCATACTAACCCAGGATGCGTATCTAAAATACTTCTTTCCATAACTTTACTACTAATTACTTTGTAAACTTTCTTTTTTTTATTTTATTTAAACCCAGAATACGCGATAGACATATAGACGAAAAGTAATTATACAATATAGAGCTAATGAAAGAACTATGACGTAAAATTGCTTTGTAGTATTTGACTAATGAAGATTTTGGATTAAACCATTGTTACATATAACAATTTTCCTCCTTCTCCTCCTGATAATAATATTTTCTTATCATGTGCTAGTACTATTCTGTCATTAATCAACACATCTACTTGGTCAGACATATCTTTCATCCCCTGAACAGATTGATTAATTAATACCCATTCGCCATTTTCATACACAAACGTCGCAACTGCCTTCTTATCCTCTACTGTTAGATTTTCATTGTTAATAATATTCTTAGTCACATGCCATTGATGTAACGTTTTCCTATCACTTACTACGATACGGTGATTATCTAACTTCCAAACACCATCTCTATTTTTACAATAAATATCAATGACAGGCACATTATGATGAACTTTCTCTCCACAGAAAGGACATGTAGGTTTAGATGTATTATCAAATACAAACCACTTCTCACTACAGTTCACATTAGAACAATCTTGTAGAATATCCATAGTCTTTAACAGTGCTCCTTCCCATTCATTTGCCATCGGACGCATCATAGGATTCTCTAACCCCTCTACGAAAGCACGTTTTACTAACTCTCCTAAATAAGGCCCTAACACTGTATAAGGTACTTTCTCCGGATTACCCCAAAAGGTATCCCACTTATTAAGTTGATTGAGTTTTACCCTATTCATGCTATTCTCAGGATGCTCTATAAATAAAGCTCGTTCACCCATAGCCATAATCTCATCTCTATCAGAGTCTATATCCCATATTTTACCTCCTCTAAGAGGATGCCTTCTAAGTAGATACATATAGATTAATATAGCCAATGCATGCAAATCCGTCTTCTGATTAGGCAATATTCTCTTCGGATCCGTTAAAGTCAGGTGCTTGGTTTTTAAAACCTCTGGAGCTATAAAATCTGCTGTCCCGATAACCTCTGGTGGAAACATACCCGGAACTACCAATCCATCCAAATCAATAATATTTGCTGATTTAGTAATCGGATCTACTAATATATTATTATAAGACAAATCAGAATGTGCTAACCCCATTTGGTGCATCTTCTTAATCCCTCTTGTGATATTAAGTGAGATATCTAAATAACTAGACCAATCACCCAACTCACTTTTATCTAAATTAAAAGGAAACTGTTTATTTCTAAATGATGGAGAAGTAAACCACTTCCCTACTTTCTCACCACCTATAAGCGTATTGTGCATTTGATACCCCTTTTTGAAGAAGAAATTAGGAGTATAAATAGGAACAACGACTCCTATCAAACCATTCTTTTCCACTGCATCATAAGGCCATCTAAATACTTCATCTAAGTAATACGTAGATGCATTACCCTTTTTTATATTATCGTGATATAAAGTAACGATCTTCTTAATACGCTCTTTCTGATTATCATCTTGTTTATTTCTAAAAAAAGCAATTACATAATCTCTCTTAGGGGAGAAATACACATCTTTCACCCCACCTTGCTTAGGCTTGCCATCGTCCACATATTCATATGTTTTCGAAGTATCTACTATTGAATAAACTCTTACTATATTCATTATCCTACTTAATATACAATAACCAAAGTTCTATCATCATGATTGCCTTTACTCCAAAAGTCCATCCACAATAACAACTCCTCGTCTGCGATTAAATCATCTACTAAATTAACCTTTATCTGATCTTCATTTTGCCCATCTAAATCCAAAATAAAATCATTCCAATACACTAAATCATCTAAGTTGTTCTCTGTCCCAAACTTTGGATCATAAATTCCATCAGACATTAAGAACAGATGACTGAAGTTTGGTGTGAAGTGTATATTTAATCGTTTAGAAAGTGGTTCTTGGTAGATCTCAGGAATCGTAACAAAACGTGTTCCTCCACCGAACTCTCCTACATCTAATGTATTTAACACCTTAACTGTCTTATTTTCTTTTGAGAAAACAACTATAGGACAATCTCCTACACTAAATGACAAGATAAGATAGCCTGAAGCATACTTCTTACACAGTGTGAACGCTAAAGTAGAATGCATATCGTCTAACTTGATTTGCACTGTATCTGCAAAGGTTTCTAGTTCAGCGAATAGAGCTGTTACACCTCCTGATAATATCTCACTTACCTTACTTAGCATAAGTATTTCAGTCTCTACTATATCCTCATTAAGCAGATTATACTGTTCTAGAATAGCATAATCTAGTGAGTCTAACAACTCTTCATTATTAAAATAACGCTCAATAAAAGAAGTTGCTAACTGTGCTCCTTGTCTAGCATATTGTGCTGATCCTGCACCATCTGCTACTGCTATAAGTGACCAACCTTTACATAAATCAGCAAAGCCAAAACTATCATCTCTATAGCTACCGATATGTGCATGTGATCTCCCTCGCTTAGAAGCCCCTACTACTTTCTTGTCTAAAAAAACACCCTTTCTTGCTACTGCATCACTTTGTGCATACGCACCATTGGGGTCACTTGGCAAATCTTTCCACAAGTTTCTCGGGTTGGCATTAACCATTAAATACACGGCTTTAATCTCTTCGCTTTCTTTGGCTTCTTTCTTATGACTAAAGTATATATCTATTTTAGTCGAAGTCATACTATTGGGAACTCCTGATATCGTTTTAGTGTCTGAATTATAAGTTAGATTCAACACCTCTAGACCTTCAATCTTAGTAATTATAAGGTTCGGATAACGGTCCAAATCAAATATATACTCATACAGCCTATTTACCTCACCATTGGGTAATACTAGATGTTCTTCTTTAAACTCCTCTATTTCTTGATACATCATAAAATGCCCTACTATACTGCTTTGAAATCCTCTTAACCATTCTAACGATTTATCTACTCCCTCTTTAACTAATAATCGATTAACTAATTTCTCGTGTAACTTCTTATCAATTTGAGTATGATTATCTAATACATATTTTAGAAAATCATCCATACTATCCTAATGTTCTATTGATATCAAAGTCCGAATCAGACATACCATAGTGCCCTTCATTACCACACCATGGGCATACATTATACCCATCTCCTGATAAACAGTGAACACCTCCACAGGCACAGGTAGCTAGAGCATAATTATTACCACAACAAGGGCAACTTGGGTTACCTCTTAATTCCTGAGAAGATACCTTTAAGGAATAATCTCTATCCGTAGAGAACTGCTTATAACTACTTTCATCTATTCTAAAGGCTCCTTCAGCGATATAGTTTTTTGACTGCAATCCCCAAAACCCTGAATCTGAAAACTCTCTCTTAAACTTTATTAAATATAGTTTCTCTGTCTTAGAACACTTTCCATTAATGACAACAAATTGATCATCAGAAACAGAGTGATTCTTAGATAAATCTATCTTTTCCACTACTTGCGAATTTACCTTACTCAGGTCGATAGAATCTACATTAGCATTCACATTGACACTTGTAGCTTTAATAGAAGCTGTTACCCAATTAAAGAAAGTATTATATGATTCTGAATTAGTATTATTAAATTGTAATACATGCTCTGTAAGTTTACCTAGCAAATTATAATTCGTGTTTTCACCAATAGATATAGCTACTAAACTACATTTATTTCTATAATTAGTATTCCACTTATCTATTGTTCTTGCTGTAATATCCGTACTATCAGTAGGTATTCCATCTGTAAACAAAAACACGACAGGCTTCCAATCTCCTTTGCGATCATAGGTAGTAGTGACCAAATCATTATCAAATGATTGCATCAAGGTTTCAAATCCCTGTGATAATGAAGTACCACTTCCTATTGGTATTTTTGGTGGATAGAACGTAATCACCTCTTGTAATGGGGTAATGATAGCACTTTTCCCTGCAAAACCTATTATACATATCGACACCGTCTCTAACGCATACGGATCCGTTTTTAGCTCTTTAATAATTGTAGCAATCCCTTCTTGAACTTGTTCTATAGGGTCACCAACCATTGATTCTGATATATCAATTAAAAAATAAATCGGTAGTCTTCTCATATTTACAAAATATCAAACATATACTGTATTTCTCTCATTAATCACTGTGATAAAATACAGGCCGTAGATGTAATTAAAAATTAAAGTTCAACTCTGATGGTGGTGTCGGTAGAGTTAATGATTCTCCTGTTCCTTGTGATTTATTACCCATCTCTATTGATGAACTCACCCACTTAAAGAAAGAAGATAATGTACTAGCGTCTGTTGTATCAAGTTTGACTACATTAGAAGTCAACTCATGTAAGAAAGAAACCTCTGCCTTAGGACCGGCAGCACATCCTACGATAACACCGAAATCTAGCTCTTTTATTTTAGGAATAAAGGCTCTATACTTCATCAAATCTGAAGGTTTACCATCTGTAAATATAAATAACAGCGGTTTCCAATCTCCTTTTTGACTTGTCGTTCCTTTAATTAATTCTTTTTCTACAAGGTTATAGACCATCTCTAGCCCTTCTCCTGTATGTGTCGGTCCACTCTGTGGGCAACTTATCTCTATCGGTTGATAGTTATTTAACTCAATCAATGGCACTATGTTCTCCACTTCTCTATTAAATGTCACTACGCTAAGACACAGTGATTCCATCGCTTGAGGATCTGTACGAAGCATATTGATAAGACCATTAAATCCATTATTTAGTGCTTGTATAGGTTCTCCATGCATAGAACCTGATGTATCTAATAAAAAATACGCTAGTAATCTTCTATTCATAATTTGTTACAGTATAAATACATTTGCTAAAACCTTAAATCTGCAGATAACGTTTAAACGAGAATGAAATTATACAAAACAGAGTAAGATTAGCGATTAAAGCATACATTAGTATGGTTTCAGAGCTAATTGAAGCTATGTAAAGTAGAATTCTTTCGCAGTAAAAGGTAGTTGCAGATTTAAGAATAACCTTACCTAATCTACATACTTCCATCTAGATTAAGATTAAGCATTGCTTTAAGTATATTCGTCTCTTCATCAACTGAAAATGAATTACTTAAAAAATTAATATTATCTAATGTCTCCCTATATTTTTTAATCACATCGAGAACTTCTATAGGCAAATATTCTCGTGCCTTTTTATTATCTAATACAAGCTTCTCATTTTTAATGGTCAAGTCCTGTACGATATCATTTTTTAATCTATTATGAGTTTTATCTAATAACTCTCCTTTTGATTCTTCTAAAAAATAAAACACCTTAGCTTGAACATCGTAAATAAACTCATCATCACTCTGAAAGATTTGAAACAACTCATAGTAATCTCGACCATATGCATATCCGCAAATAAAACGTACTTTAAAACCATTGATATTCAGTCTTCCGATTAAACGGCTCTCTATCTGAATACCCTCGTACTCATAGAAGCGGAGTCCTTCTTCTCTCTCAAAATAAGAGTTACTATCTACATCATGATAATAATTACTCCCGTACATTCCCGAAAAAGAAGAAGGATCCTCTACTGTATTACTTACTTCTACACCTGTTAATCTCTCATATATATCAGATAGATACTGACCTACTCTAGCACTGTAAAACTTGCGTTCTGTATCAAAGTCATTCTCTGTTCTATTTATCTGTCCATATCTACTGATAAACTTATTATTCACTTCTATTTCTTTTAGATTTAAGACAATCTGTGCTTCCTTACGTCTCTTTATCTTAGTTAACAATTCAAGTAAACTATCTGTAAACTGAAGATGAAAAAGCTCTAGTTTATTGTAATCCAACAAATCGTCTTCATTATCCTTAAAAATAGAATGTACTAACTCTGTTTTTATGAAGATGCTAATCAAATCGGATTGTTTATAGAAATTGCTAAGAAGCTTTAATCTTACGATTCTTCTTTGACTATCTCTTAATATTAAATCTTTTTGATCCAACAAATTAACCTATGAATTTTTTAAATTATTTCTTAATTCAGTTTCTAATTTCTGCAAGTCAGTATCTAATTGTTTTCTACTAAGTGCCCCTTCAGTCTGTATCTTTTTCACATCATTTAATGTGTTGATTAGAGACGTAGTCGTTGCTCTTAATGTTTCCACAGATACTATAGTCTTTTCATTAGCTTGTGCTACTTGACGACTATTTTGCCCTAAACGCTCTGCATTTTTACGTAAAATTTCTTCTGTTGTAGAAGATATTTTTTGCTGCACTTCGATGTGCTGTTGTTGTCTATGCATTGCTACAGCTAACGTTAACTGATTCTTCCACACAGGTAATGTAGTAGTCAGGATAGTCTGCGCCTTCTCTGCTATAGAGATATTATTACTCTGAACTAATCTTACCTGTGGTAGAGACTGAAGGATAATAATACGTACTACCTTTAAGTCAGCAAGTCTGCGATCTAATCGATTCACAAAATCTCTCTTATCTGAGATCTCATAATCTTGATGTTGATCAGGCTTAACTTCCATTTCCATTAACTCTGCACGAGAACGCTCTAAGCGCATAGTTCCTGCTATGATATACTTTTCTAAATCTTTCAAAGACTGCACATTAGACTCAAATATAGTCTGTAAGACTGCATTATCCTTAGCAGAATTAATGATACCTGCATTTACTTTATGTGAGATAGAATCTATATTATTAACGATTTTATCATACTTAGCGAATAAGTTCTCTACTTCTGTTACAATCTTTTTCATAAAAGGCAACCTTCTCAAGAATCCTCTTACTTTATTATTTTGTAACTCATCCACATCCACATAGTTAAGTTCGATTAACAGTCCATTAATCAACTCTCCTACTTCTCCTGAATTAGAGCGACGTACATTGCTTAAGAAAGAATCACTCTGATTCGCTAAACTAGCTTGTAACTCAGACCCGTAGTTTAAGATAGAGTTTGGATTACTCTCATCTATAGAGTTAGCCACTATTTCATACTCACTCGTATCTACAGTTGCTAAAGTATCTAATGCTACATTGCCCTCCTTATCTATCAATATTAACTCTTGCTTATCCATACTCATAAGGTTATTGTTTTATTGAAATTTCTCTACATAAGCACCTAGTCCATCGCGTTGTCCACTTCCAACAGCTTCGAACTTCCATTCTCCATTTCTCTCATAAAGTCTACCGAATTCAACAGCTGTTTCGATTGAGAAATCCTCATCTAATTCATATTTCAACAACTCTTCTTGACTTCCTGAATCTACCACACGGATAAATGAGTTTCTTACTTGTCCGAAGTTTTGTTTTCTTGATTCAGCTTCGTGAATAGTTACTACTACAATAATTTCATTTACAGCTGAGTCGATTTTAGTTAAATCAATATTGATTTGTTCATCATCTCCGTCACCATCTCCTGTCAAGTTATCTCCTGTGTGAATTACTGATCCATCAGGGCTCTTTAGGTTATTATAAAAAATAAAGTGACTATCTGATACTAACTTTTTATTCTCTCCTAATAAAAACACAGATGCATCTAAATCAAATGCACCACCTGTAGATGTTTCATTCACATCCCATCCTAAACCTATTGTAAATTTAGGAGCATTAATATTTTGTCTTTGCCCCTTTTGTAAGTTAATTGCCATAATAAAGTTTTTTTAAATTTGTTTGATACTCTTCTATTTGATGATAATCATTGCTTATAGCCAAGTCAAAAAGCTTCTTTTTCTTCTCCTCTGCTATGTTATTAAACACATAAGTAAACTGATCTTCTGCCAGATTAAGTATGTATTTAACCACACGTGTATTGAATTTAAAGTTGTTTGAGTTCACTAATTCTATCAATGACTTTTCATCTGCTATGGTATAGTAATTAAAGAAGTTCTCTATCTTCGGATCTAAATCTAGATTGACCACTTCAGCATAATACAGAAAAAAGAAGTTCCCTTGTACATCATATTCATTAAGAATCTTCTTAACGGTGTACTCGTGACTTCCTGTTATCTTAATATCATCTAAAAACACACATAGCTTATTTTTCAACAGCTCCCTGTCGATATAATAAGTATCATTTGCTATTAAATTCTTTCTATCTTCGAATGATAGATTTCCGTAATCTATTGTATATGTTTGTTTTCGGTGTATTTTACCCAATTTAGACGAACTATGCCCTTTTAAGAATAAATACCGATCTAACTCTATTTTAAAATAATAACACAGGTAGTTTGACGCAGTCGGAATAGCCATATATGGACTAGGAAATATATAAATCTCCTCTGTCATTAATTGATCAGCATATTCTTTTATAAAACCTTCAAAAAGTTCTTTAGCAAACTGCTCTGCTACGCGAACATTCCCAAACTTAAAAACACTATAATCCGATGGACTAAATGTAAACTGTTCGTTATTATCTATTTTGTGTAAACTGTATCTACTAATCATCATTTAATTAAATATGCACTAAACCCTGCTCCTAAAGCTCCTTGATAATCCGACACCTCGTTATCCCCGATATGAATAATCTCCTTATTCATAACAGTAGGGTTAACTTGATCCCGAACCAACTTAAAAATCTTAGGGTTTGGCTTAGATAGATCTACTTCATCAGAAAAAATTAAAAAGTCAAAATATTGAAGCATTCCAATCTCTTCTAAATACTTTTTAATTGTCCTCCCTTTGATAAAACCAGTATTACTTAATACATTCAGCGTACAGCCGCGATTCTTTAATGCTAAAAAATCCGCAGATACAAAATGATTAAGTAATACAGGAGGATAATTAAAAAACAACTTTTCTGATTCTACATAGAACAATTCTAATTCTTGTTGACTTGGCTGTATATCGAACCTTCCTAGTATCAGAAGATACATCTCGTAAGTATCCATATTACCACCTGTGGTCTCATTGATCTTATTACACAACACATCATAGTGTCTCAAAACTTTAACAACCTCCTCTATAGACTCTTTTATACAAAAGAAATCCCTAAACAGATGAGCTCTCTTAGCTTTAAATTCAGGATGTGAACGAAACAAGGTTAACCATAAATCAAAAGAATAATGCTTATACGATCTAGAATCTATATCCATATTCTATTTATAATCTTTAGAAATTCTATCGATAGTATGTACGAACATGTTATCATCAGTAGCATCTCCGATAGCGTCGAACTTCCATTCTCCGTTTTTCTTGTATAATTTAGCTAAGATAATTGCTCTCTTCCCTCTATAGTTACTATCCGTAACGATATCATAGTTAGAGAATACACTGTTCACACGTGATGGAGTTCCCTCGTACATTCTGATTTTAGCAAATGGTATTTGAGCAAAGTCGAAGTTCTGTCCTTGATTTAAATAAATATTAATGAAGAAATAAATCTTTTCTACATTTGAATTAACTTTACTCAAATCTACAGTGATAACTTCATTATCTAATCCATCATCTCCTCCCACATCTCCCTGACGGTCATCACCACTGTGGCGAAGAGCTCCATCGTAAGACTGTAATTTTCCTAGAGGAATGTTATTCTTAGATAACCAAGCGTTATAATCCGGAGAATATAACCAATCAACTATATTACCTGTTGCATCAAGCATAATACAACTTAAATCTAAATCTACATCCTCTACAACTTTTTTAGTTCCAAAACCAAATAGTCCTGATTTAGTAGTTTCGATTGCTCCCCAGTTAACTCCCATACAAAAATTAACAAGTGATTCTCCAGATTCTTTTCTTAGGTCAATTTTTTGACCTTTCTGTAAATTAATAGCCATTTTTTATTATGTTTTATTTAATAATCGTTCCACTGTAATACTTCTCTAAGAAGAAGCCTAAATCTGCCTGATAACCTATACCTGAAGCCTCAAACTTCCATCCACCGTTTCGTTTATATAATCTACCGAATTCTATACCTGTCTCTATAGAGAAATCTTCATCTAATTCATACTTCGCAATCTCTTCTCTTGTATTATTATCTACGATGCGGATATATGAGTTTCTAACTTGACCGAAGTTTTGTCTACGCTCTTTAAATCCTTCTATTGTCACAACAAATAAGATTTCCTCTACACGGCTATCTACTTTACTTAAATCAACAACGATAGCTTCGTCATCATCACCATCACTGCTATTTCCAGAAGGATCATCACCTGTGTGAGTTAATGCCCCATCAGGAGATTTTAAATTATTGTAAAAAACAAAGTATTCCTCTGTTACTAACTTACGTTGCCCATCGATCATAATCGCTGATGCATCTAAGTCAAAATCGTGACCTGTTCCTTCATTAGGATCCCATCCTAATCCGATAGTTAAATTGTTTAACCCAATGTCAATCTTTTGACCCTTTACTAAATTAATCGCCATTTCTTTATTTTTTTAATTCATTTCACAACAAGTAAAAATTGTCAACATTTGTCAATGTTTTAAATAATAACAACACAAAATCCACAATAATACCTAACAAACTTATAATAAAATTTTCACAAAATTTACAAAAACTATATAATTAAAAAATATACCTCTCATAGATCATTACGGTAATACTTCTCTATTATTTCGAGTAAAAAAATGCATTAATCTGACAATATATCTTGATAATATTACAGAAAACGGAAGTAAAATATAATCGCCATATTCACTCTTTATCACTATATCAACTAAAGTTTATCCGAATAAGCCATTATAAGACTAACTATGCTAAGAATACTATATTCAACTTTTATCCAAAAAGGATACTTTTATCTCATTAATCTTATATAAACAAAAAAGACCTCACTCGTTTTCGAATGAAGTCTTAACTATTTTATTCAGAGTAAGTGCTAAACACATAACCAAAAAGCAATTATACGATATAAATCTACATTAGATTAAAGCACTTTATAATATGCTTTTAGAGCTAATGAAGAAGCTACGAAGCAGAATTACTCTCTAGTATTTGGCTAATACTAATACTGAGTTTAGCACTACTTTAAAGAGTCTACTAAACCGTCAACTCTTTAACTATACCATGCCATAATGGGGGGAGATTAGTAATACTAGCCCACTTCTCGTATCCAATATTTTTAACGATTACTACAGCTTCAGATATCTGCTTTCTAGAGGCACTCTTATTTGCTATTGTCTGTGCTATACTTGTCAATTCACTAAATGCCTTGGTTTCATCAATTTTCATAAGCGTCTTCATTTATTAAATAATAAATCAACTTAAACCAAATAACAATTTCCTACATTATCACTTTGGTGTGTTTTTCATTTTAAAATTATACATCATAAATGCTATGTTTTATTTTGACATGAAATTATCCTTATTTAATTCATCTCGTATTTCAACATACATCAATGTTACTTTAGAATTCTAATTCTTTTATTAAGATAATACTTTTTTATTGAATAGCAAACCATTAAAAGTGTTAAAAATAATTTTAACCTATTCTTAAAACTACTTTTTAATAAAAGTCATATCTTAGTTATAAATATTACAATTATGAGTCACAAAAAACTATTTGCAGGTAGCGAAATGATGGTACTTGCTGTAAGAAATCTTTTAGAAGAGAACGATATTTCTTATATTATAAGAGATGATATTGATTCAGCTATAGGAGCAGGATATGGCGCACTCGGCAAAGCTGTAAACGTACTTGTCAATGAAGAAAACCTAGAAAAAGCAAAAGCTTTATTAAAGGAAAATGACCTAACCGAATAAAAACAACGAAGCACCTTATATAAGGTGCTTCGTTGTTTTATACTGCGCCATAACTTTTATTAAGGCCAACTGTAATAAGATGCAAGAGTATTCCGCCTCTACTTATTCTTTACTTATCTAATTTCTTATCGATAATACGGGCAAAATAATCTTGAATAAAGGCTTTACATTTTTTCTCTAATAACTCCATTTCTTTATTCTTTTTACTGATAAGGTTCGTTTTAAGTCCCTTGTCATTGATATCATAGAATCCTGTTACTTCACTTCCGTTAAATCTCACAATATAATTACCCTCTTGATAAGTGTATTCATTACCCCCGTAGTTTATCGTATAAGGCACAGTTTTATTATCATTTATCAAACTTCTTCCCCAGCTTCTAAACGGTTTATTATACCCTATTAAATCTAATACAGTCGGATAAATATCTATCTGCTGTGCTAGTCGCTTATCTACACCTTTTACACGCTCATCAGGTGTATATATTAGAATAGGCACAGCGGTACGATTGACTAATTCTTTATATACATCATAATCTATCTGATTAGTATGATCTGCGGTAATGATAAAGATAGTGTTTTTAAACCAGGACTCTTTACTACTCTCTTCGAAGAACTTCTTAAACGCATAGTCCGTATACCCTATTGTCTTATGGATAGGTAAATTTCCCATAGGGAACTTACCCTCATATTCAGCAGGAAGTTTAAATGGTTCATGTGAAGACACACTAAATAATGTAGCAAAGAAAGGTCCTTTTTTCTCACTTAATGTCTGCTTCATATATCTAAAGAATGGCTCATCCCAGATACCCCAAGTCCCATCAAAGTCCTCATCATTATTATACTCTGACATACCATAATAATGATCATACCCTAGTATATTACCAAAACCTAAGAATCCCATAGACCCATTAGCAGCTCCATGAAAGAAAGAAGTATCATATCCCTTAGATTTTAAAGTAGATACTAAAGACTCTATTTTTTGTTTAGGATATGGGGATGATGTAAATGCTTCTTCAAATGAAGGAATACCTGCTATAATAGAGGACACTCCATGAAGAGATTTATAGCCATTAGCAAATGCATTAGGAAAAATCAAACTATGCTGAGCAAGAGAATCTATAAAAGGAGTATAACTCTTATAATCTTTAATATTCATATCCTTATTAAAAGCACCCATATACTCACGACCGTAACTTTCTGTGATAAACAAAACAATGTTAGGTGTATTCGATTTATTCACATCATACTGTTTCACACCACTAACATACTTTTTAAGCATCTTCTGTTCCATAAAATTCACTTTCTTATAACTAGTCTTACCTATGGTACGAAGAATAGCAAAAGGTGTATTTAAAACAATATCTCCATGCTCAGGTTTAGCTGTATATCTATTTGCATCTACTATATTAATAGGTCTACTTTTTTTTGTAAAACCCCCTCTTATTCCACTTACCACTCCTAAAACAGCGATAGGCAATATAATTAAAGTAGTTAATAAATAATGCTTGGTAGATTCGACTACATAATACTTAATCTTAACTCTATTATATAAATAGATCCAAAGAATAGAAGTAATAATTAATAAAGCCCAAGCTGACCAATAATTAATTAAAAAATTAGAAATCAATACTGCTTTATTCTTCTCATGTTCTAAACTATCAAAAACACTGATAGTAGTTCTAGATAAAATAAAACGATAATATATAAGATCTACATAGTTAGTAGCATAAGCAAGTAAATTAGGTATAAAATAACTGTAGAACACTACTTTCTGATAGCTTGGTTTAGTATTTATAAACAATGGTAATATTGATAGCAAAATGAACAATATACTCATGTAGAAAATAGACATGCTATCAAAAGATAATGCATAAAAAGACAGTTCTAAAAATTGTTCTACTGAAGTAACGTTTAATAAATCGGCATTATAATAATAAAAGAAAAAACGAGCTATAAAGTAAAAGAAAAAAGCTAGTAATAATCGGTATATCATCACCAGTATTTCTTGGGTTCTGAATCTATTAGTTAACATATATTAGAGTGGGGAATCGTTAATTATCACTAGCAAATTTAATCAAAAACCACCCCTAAAACCTTAACCTAGAACAACTTTGTGATTCTCCATTTTTTATTAAAATTTTAATTAAAATGAACAAAAAAAAACTCTTAAACGGATTGAATAATAATGAACAAAAGACATCACCACATCTCATTAACCGAATACATTTCACTTTAAAAATTCATTAATCTCATTTCAGTTAAAATGCGAGTTTCCCAAAATAAAAGAGCACCTCTACTGAAGGTGCTCTTTTAATTACAACATTAATGTCTATTTACTTATCTAATTTCTTATCGATGATACGGGTAAAATAGTCTTGTACGAATGCTTTAGTCTTCATCTCTAAACGTTCCATCTCTTTATTCTTCTTACTGATAAGGTTCGTTTTAAGTCCCTTGTCATTGATATCGTAGAATCCTGTTACCTCTTTTCCATTAAATCGTACGATATAATTTCCTTCTTGGTATGTATATTCATTACCACCATAGTTTATTGTATAAGGCGTAGTTATCGTGTCGTTAACTAGACTGCGTCCCCAACTTCTAAATGGCTTATCATACCCTATTAAATCTAATACAGTCGGATAAATATCTATCTGCTGTGCTAGTCGCTTATCTACACCTTTTACACGTTCATCAGGTGTATATATTAGAATAGGCACTGCTGTACGATTCACTAATTCTTTATATATATCATAATCTATTTGATTAGTATGATCTGCAGTAATGATAAAGATGGTATTTTTAAACCAAGCCTCTTTACTGCTCTCTTCGAAGAACTTTTTAAATGCATAATCTGTGTACCCAACTGTTTTATGAATAGGTTGGTTTCCCTTCGGAAACTTACCTTCATATTCTGCAGGAATATTAAATGGTTCATGTGACGACACACTAAATAACGTAGCAAAGAAAGGTCTTTTTTTCTCACTTAATGTCTGCTTCATGTATCTAAAGAATGGTTCATCCCAGATCCCCCAAGTTCCATCGAAGTCTGCATCATTATTATACTCTGTCTTACCATAATAATGATCATACCCAAGTATATTACCAAAACCTAAGAATCCCATAGACCCATTAGGTGCTCCATGGAAAAATGAAGTATCATATCCCTTAGATTTTAAAGTAGATACTAATGATTCTATTTTCTGTTTAGGATAAGGTGATGATGTAAAAGCATCTTTAAATGAAGGAATACCCGCTATCACAGATGACACACCATGTATAGATTTATACCCATTAGCGAATGCATTAGGAAATATTAAACTGTGCTGCGATAATGAATCTAAAAATGGAGTATAACTCTTATAATCCTTAATATTCATATCCCTATTAAAAGCCCCAATATACTCACGACCGTAACTTTCTGTGATAAACAATACTATATTAGGTGTACTCGCCTCATTTGTATTATACTGTTTGACACTGCTCACATACTTATTAAGGGTAGCTTCATCCATATACTCTACCTTCTTAAAACTAGTTGTTCCTAACGTACGAAGGATAGCAAATGGAGTATTTAAAATAATATCTGCATGCTCAGGTTTTTCAACATATCTATTGGCATCTATGATATTTAGAGGACGCGTTGATTTCTTAAGATCTCCACGTACACCTGCTAATACCCCTACACCTGTCAAAATAATAATAATAACACTCAATATCCAGTAAGCACCTTTAGCCTCTACTTTTAAAAATCTAGTAAACTTCACTCGCTTATATAAGTATACCCATGCCACGCATAATATAATACAAATAATGAATACATGCCAGTAGTTAACTAAGAAATTCATAAACAACTGTCCCTTATTAGACTCGTGTTCTAAACTGTCGAACACCGCTATAGTAGTACGTGAATAGATAAATCTGTAATAAATAAAGTCAATAAAATTAGTTGAATATGCAATCAAGTTTGGTATAATATACGCATAGAACACCACCTTCTGATATCCTTTTTTAGTATTGATAAACAAGGGTAGTATAGATAGTAATATAAACAGTAGATTGACATAAAAAATAGCCATCCTGTCAAATGTAATTCCATGGTACGCAAGCTCCATAAACTGACCGAAAGAATCCACATTTAATAAATCACTATTGTAGAAATAAAATAAGGTACGAGCGATGAAATAAAAGAAAAAGGCCAAGAACAATCTATACCCCATTACTAATAGTTCATTTAATCGATAACGATTAGAAATCATAAGTATTCATTTTTATAGAAACACAAACTTAATCATTTCTACTCTGAATTATAGAAGTAGATAAGGCATTTTATATCTAATTAGTATAATTATCTACTTTCGACAATCTATCCTATTAAAAACAAAGCTTTTTTAGATTTATTGCCCAGTATTTTACCTAGAATAAGTGATAAACATCTAACCGAAAAGAATTATGAAGTAGAATAGCCTTATAGTATTTGGCTAAAACTGTTTACGAGTTTAATAAAACACTGAAAGACAACAAAATAATACATTTTATTGTGTATATTTACAAAACACTGAATACCAAATTTCACACTACTTTTCAGACCCATCTTCTAGGTCAAATTTTAAAACAATTAAATCACGAATTAATAAGATAACTTAAGCGTATCTGTGCAGTTTTCTTTGGAGTGAGTCCATAGTGAGTCCATAGTGAGTCCATAATGAGTCCATAGTGACTCCATTAAAAAGGTTATTTTAATGGAGTCACTATGCAGATATAATGCTATCACTATGCAATCACACAAAGCAAGATAGCAACTTCATAAATAATAATTGGAAAAAAAAGGAGGTTTTGAGATAAGTATAAAGAAATACAATCCAGAACTATATGAATATCAATAATTTATAAATAAATACAGATACATTTAGAATGACAAAGTTACGAATTAAAATATAACATTAATGAAGGAGATTGGATAGAATAAATTCAATTTCAAGATAACCTCACCATCTAAATAGCAATAACGGTTATTTTATCTACCTAAAAGCAATTATTCTCAAAATTAAATTACCCCAATTAACCGATGTATCATATAGAAACCTCCTCACTCTTCATATTTTAAATAAAAAACAACAACTGAATATCAATACCTTAACAACTAAACATATAATTCAACTGCATTTTACTAGAATAACGAATAATGTAATTTAGAAGAAAATCAACTAAAGGAATAGCAATCAAAATATTTAAAACTTGTCAAGTACACATTAAATAGAGGAAATCATATATTTTTTTCGTACTTTGCGTTAGCTAATTAATGATAACATGGTAAATCCTACAAGACTTTTTGATATTCCTTATTTCCAAAATGCACATTTTCCTCTAGCGGAAGCTTTAGTCACTAAAGTAAACGGAGTATGGGAAAAGACATCTTCACAGGAATATATAGACAAAGCTAATATGGTCTCACGTGCCTTACTAAACATAGGCATTCAAGTGAATGATAAAATAGCTGTCATCTCTGCTAATAACCAAACTAAATGGAATCTTTTAGATATTGGTATATTACAAATCGGCGCTCAGAACGTGCCCATCTACCCTACTATCTCAGCTGAAGATTATCAGTTTATCCTTAGTCACTCTGAGGCAAAATACTGTGTCGTGTCAGACCAAGAGATTTATGACAAACTAATGAGTGTTAGAGATCAATTACCCGAATTAAAAGGTATTTGTTCATTTGATAAAATCGAAGGATGTAAGAACTTTGATGAAATACTTGCTTTAGGTATCGACACTTCTACTCAAGCAGAAGTGGATCGTATTAAAGATACTATCACTCCTGATCACTTAGCTACACTAATCTATACTTCAGGAACTACAGGTAGACCTAAGGGAGTTATGTTATCGCATAACAATATCTTATCTAACGTATTAGGAAGTTGGGAACGCGTTCCATTTGGTCGTGAAGATCACTATAAAGCACTTAGTTTCCTACCGCTATGTCACGTATTCGAAAGAATGCTTATCTATTTATACCAATTCTCAGGGACATCTATTTACTACGCAGAGTCTATCGATAAAATGGGAGACAACTTAAAAGAAGTTAACCCTAACGTAATGACTGTGGTACCTCGTCTATTAGAGAAAGTATACGATAAAATATTCGCTAAAGGTTCTTCATTAACAGGGATTAAAAAACGTATTTTCTTCTGGGCTTTAGAGCTTGGGTTTAAGTACGAACCATACAATAGAGGCGCTTTCTATAACTTCCAATTAAAAATCGCTAGAAAACTAGTATTTAGTAAATGGCAAGAAGGATTAGGAGGAGAAATGAAGATAATCGTTTCAGGTAGTGCTCCACTTCAAGCTCGTTTATCTAGAGTATTTAACGCTGCAGGTATTCCTGTGATGGAAGGATATGGTCTAACAGAGACTTCTCCTGTTATTTCAGTAAATGATGCTCGTAATGGTGGGTTGAGATTCGGAACAGTAGGTCGCCCTTTAAGCAATGTAGAGGTAAAAATAGCAGAAGATGGTGAGATACTATGTAAAGCTCCTAATGTAATGTTAGGTTACTTTAAAGATGAAGAAAAAACAAATAGCGTTATTAAAGACGGTTATTTCCATACAGAAGATATCGGTAAGATAGATGAAGATGGTTTCTTACACATTACAGATCGTAAAAAAGAAATGTTCAAGACTTCAGGAGGTAAATATGTAGCTCCACAGATGATTGAAAATATGATGAAACAATCTCGTTTTATCGAGCAAATAATGGTAATCGGTGAAGGAGAAAAAATGCCTGCAGCCTTTATCCAGATAGACTTTGACTTCGTAAAAGAATGGGCACGTCGCAAGAGATATGATATCGGTACTACAAATGAAGAAATCGTCAAAAACCCTAAGGTTATAGAACGTGTAGCTGCAGAAGTAGAAGAAATCAATAAAAAGTTTGGTAAATGGGAACAAGTTAAGAAATTTGAACTTACTCCGGACGTTTGGAGCATTGATAGCGAACACTTAACACCTACTTTAAAACTACGTAGACGCATCATTTTAGCGAAACACCAAGACCTTTACGATAAAATTTATAGAGGTTAATTACAAAAATTCTCACTTAACGAATAAATATTTTAAAAATAGTATGCGTGCATACTATTTTTTTTTATATTTGGATTATTCAATACAATATGAAAAACACAACAATCGATTACGTATTAAGAGCAACATGGCAAGCAGTAGCTAGAATGTACAATGAAGAAGCATCAAAATACGATGCTACGATGTCGCTTGCGTTTGCACTTTTAAGTATAGATAAAGAAGGGACTCCCTCTACTCTATTAGGTCCTAATATGGGAATGGAAGCGACTAGTCTTACACGCACACTAAAAAAATTGGAAGAGAATAAATTGATCACGCGTGAGAAGAATCCTAATGATGGTCGTGGTGTAATCATTAAACTTACTCCTCTTGGTTTAGAAAAGAGAGAGCTTTCAAAAGCAAAGGTAAAACGCTTTAATGAAAAAATACACGCACAAATATCTGAAGAAAAAATCAAACACTTTATGGAAGTAACTGAAGTTATCAATCAGTTAATCAACGACAAAAGTATATTTGAAGACAAATAATTGTCGTATCTTATCCAAGTGTTATAACAGTATAGAAACCAAAGAACAATAAAATATGAAAAGAATAATTAAAAAGGTAGCAGTAGTAGGATCTGGTGTAATGGGATCAGCTATTGCTTGTCATTTTGCTAATATTGGACTAGAAGTATTGCTTCTTGACATTGTACCTAGAGAATTAACTCCTGAAGAGGAAAAAAAGGGACTTACACTAGAAAGTAAAGTCGTAAGAAATAAAATAGCGAGTACTCACTTAGCTAATGCACTTAAATCTAAACCTGCTCCTATTTATTCACAAGCTTTTGCTTCACGCATCGCTGTTGGAAATATAGAAGATGATTTAGTAAAAATAAAAGATTACGACTGGGTAATCGAAGTTGTAATCGAAAGATTAGACATTAAAAAATCTGTCTTCGAACAGATAGAAAAATATAGAAAACCAGGTTCATTAATTACTTCGAATACATCAGGTATTCCAATGAAACTAATGGCAGAAGGTCGCTCAGAAGACTTCCAAAAACACTTCTGTGGAACGCACTTCTTCAACCCTCCAAGATACTTACAATTGTTTGAGATTATCCCTGGCCCACAAACTGCTCCAGAGGTACTTGAATTCTTCCAAAAATACAGTAGCCTATACTTAGGTAAAACACCTGTATTATGTAAAGATACACCAGGATTTATCGGTAACCGTATAGGAGTATACTCTATGGCTATGGTAATGCAATTAGCTCAAGAAATAGGATTAACTATAGAAGAAGCGGATACATTAACTGGATCTATCTTAGGTCGTCCTAAAACGGGTACATTTAAACTTGGAGATTTAGTAGGTCTTGACACAGCAATCAATGTAACAAATGGACTAAAACAAAACTGTCCTGCTGATGCAATGATTCAACAAGTGAAAGATAGCAAACCATTAAACTTCTTATTAGAGAACAAATTCTTAGGTGATAAATCAAGAAAAGGATTCTACTATAAAGAGATTGATAAAGATGGTAAGACTAATCGCTACGCATTAGACTTAGAAAAATTAGAATACCGTCCATTAGAGCGCGCTAAAATAGCCGTTTTAGAAACAGCTAAACAAGCTGGTGGAACGAAAGCTAAATTGGCTTTATTATTAGCAGATCAAACAAAAGCTGGTGAATTAATCAGAAAACACTTCGCTTCATTATTTGCTTATGTTTCTCAACGTGTTCCTGAAATCACAGATACCCTATTCCCTATCGATGACGCTATGCGCACAGGATATGCTTGGAAATATGGACCATTCCAAACTTGGGATTTAGTAGGTATCGAAAAAGGTATCGCTTTAGTAGAAAAAGAAGGATATACAGTAGCTGACTGGGTTAAAGAATTAGCTGCATCAGGAGCGAAAAGCTTCTATAAAGTAGAAAACGGTAAAAAACTGTACTACAACCAAAATACAAAAGCTTTTGAACCAATTCCAGGGCAAGATGCTTTCATTATCCTTGACAATATTAGAGCTACTAATAAAGTATGGGGTAATAGTGAGGCTTCATTAATCGACTTAGGAGATGGTATTGTGAACTTAGAGTTCCACTCTAAAATGAATACAATCGGTGGTGGAGTATTAGCTGGATTAAACAAAGCGGTTGAAATCGCTGAGAAAGACTTCCAAGGATTAGTAGTAGGTAACCAAGGTAGTAACTTCTCTGTTGGGGCTAACCTTATGATGATTTTCATGATGGCTGCAGAGCAAGATTGGGATGAATTAAACATCGCAATCAAAACATTCCAAGATACAATGATGAAAATGCGTTACTCTGGTATTCCAGTAGTAGCTGCTCCTCATGGAATGACTTTCGGTGGTGGATGTGAGTTGAGCTTACATGCTGATAAAGTAGTCGCTGCTGCTGAGACATATATCGGATTAGTAGAATTCGGTGTAGGACTTATCCCTGGTGGTGGTGGTTCTAAAGAGATGACTGTGAGAGCTGCTGATTTATACCGCAAAAATGATGTGGAATTAAATACACTACAAGAGCACTTCTTAACGATCGGTATGGCTAAAGTAGCTACATCTGCACAAGAAGCTTTTGACTTAAATATATTACAAAAAGGAAAAGATTTAGTTGTCGTAAATAAAGACTTGCAAATTGCACAAGCAAAAAGAGAGGCTTTAGTAATGGCACAAGCTGGATACACACAACCTGCTCTTAGAAAAGACATTAAAGTACTTGGTCGTCAAGCATTAGGAATGTTCTTAGTAGGAACAGATAGTATGTTAGCTGGTAAATACATCTCAGAACACGACCGTAAGATAGCTAATAAATTAGCGTATGTTATGGCTGGTGGAGATTTATCAGAACCAACTTTCGTTACAGAACAGTACTTATTAGACCTAGAGAGAGAAGCTTTCTTATCACTATGTGGAGAACGCAAAACTTTAGAGAGAGTTCAGTATATGTTGAAAAATGGTAAACCATTAAGAAACTAATCTTTAACCAATTAAAACGACAGACAAATATGAAAACTGCATATATAGTACAAGGATATAGAACAGCCGTAGGTAAAGCCCCTAAAGGTGTGTTCAGATTTAAAAGACCTGATGAACTGGCTGCTGAGACGATCGAATATCTAATGAGTAAACTACCAGAATTTGACAAAACTCGTATCGATGATGTTATGGTAGGTAACGCAATGCCTGAGGCAGAACAAGGGTTAAACATGGGACGTCTTATCTCTCTTATGGGATTAAAAATAGATGATGTACCTGGTGTAACTGTTAATAGATACTGTGCTTCTGGAATAGAAACTATCGGTATGGCTGTAGCTAAGATACAAGCTGGAATGGCTGACTGTATCATCGCTGGTGGTGCTGAGAGTATGAGTTATATCCCAATGGGTGGATATAAGCCAACTCCAGACTATGGCGTAGCAAAAGAAGGTCACGAAGACTACTACTGGGGAATGGGGCTAACTGCTGAAGCTGTAGCTAATCAATTTGGTATTTCTCGTGAAGACCAAGATGTGTTTGCTTATAACTCACACATGAAAGCTCTTAAAGCACAGGCAGATGGTAAATTTGACAATCAAATCGTACCAATCACTATTAATGAGGTATTCATTAATGAGAAAGGTAAAAAAGATAGCAGATCTTATACAGTTACAAAAGATGAAGGGCCAAGAGCTGGTACTTCTATCGAAGCATTAAATAAGTTAAGACCAGTATTCGCAGCTGATGGATCAGTAACAGCGGGTAACTCATCACAAATGAGTGATGGTGCTGCCTTCGTGATGGTAATGTCAGAAGAAATGGTAAAAGAGTTAAACATTGAGCCTATCGCTCGTATGGTAAACTATGCTGCTGCAGGTGTTGAACCTCGTATTATGGGTATCGGACCTGTAAAAGCAATTCCAAAAGCATTAAAACAAGCAGGATTACAACTAAAAGATATCGACTTAATCGAATTAAACGAAGCTTTCTCTTCTCAGTCATTAGCTGTAATGAGAGAATTAGGGATTAATCCAGATATCGTAAACGTAAATGGTGGTGCTATCGCATTAGGTCACCCGTTAGGATGTACAGGTGCTAAACTATCAGTACAATTATTTGACGAGATGAAATGCCGCGGTTCTAAATACGGAATGGTAACGATGTGTATCGGTACAGGTCAAGGTGCTGCTGGAATCTATGAACTATTATAAATTGCTATTAACCAAAATAAAAGAAATATATTATGAGTAAAGATATCATTAGAGGAGGTCAATTCTTAGTAAAGGAAACTAAATGTGAAGACATATTCACTCCTGAGGACTTCACTGAAGAGCAAGTAATGATGCGTGAATCTGTAAAAGAATTCATCGACAAAGAAATATGGCCTAATAAAGACCGTTTTGAGAAAAAAGACTACGCATTCACAGAATCATCTATGCGTAAAGCAGGAGAACTTGGACTTTTAGGAGTTGCAGTTCCTGAAGCTTACGGAGGATTAGAAATGGGATTCATCTCTACAATGTTAGTATGTGATTATATCTCTGGAGCGACAGGTTCTTTCTCAACAGCTTTCGGTGCTCATACAGGTATTGGTACTATGCCAATTACCTTATATGGAAATGAAGAACAAAAACAAAAATACGTTCCTAAATTAGCTTCAGGAGAATGGTTTGGTGCTTACTGTTTAACAGAGCCTGATGCAGGATCAGATGCTAACTCTGGAAAAACAAAAGCAGTATTATCTGCTGATGGGAAGCACTACTCTATCACAGGACAAAAAATGTGGATCTCTAACGCAGGGTTCTGTAGTGTATTTATCGTATTCGCACGTATTGAAGATGATAAAAATATCACCGGATTTATCGTAGAAAACGATCCAAGCAACGGAATTACTTTAGGAGAAGAAGAGCACAAATTAGGTATTAGAGCTTCTTCTACACGTCAGGTTTTCTTTAGCGAAACAAAAGTTCCAGTAGAAAACATGCTTTCTGAAAGAGGAAATGGTTTTAAAATAGCGATGAATGCATTAAACGTAGGTCGTATCAAATTAGCAGCTGCTTGTTTAGATTCACAACGTCGTTTAATCACACAATCAGTAAAATACGCTAATGATCGTATCCAGTTTAAAACACCTATTTCATCTTTCGGTGCTATCCGTACTAAATTAGCTGAAATGGCTACTAATGCTTATGTAGGTGAGGCAGCATCATATAGAGCTGCTGCAGCTATAGAAGAGCGTATCAACCAACGTATCGCAGAAGGTAATACACACCAAGAGGCAGAATTAAAAGGAGTAGAAGAATTCGCTATCGAATGTTCTATCCTTAAAGTTGCCGTTTCTGAAGACGTTCAAAGTTGTGCAGACGAAGGTGTACAAATCTTCGGAGGTATGGGGTTCTCAGAAGACACACCAATGGAAAGCGCATGGAGAGATGCACGTATATCTCGTATTTATGAAGGTACTAATGAGATTAACCGTATGCTTACTGTAGGTATGTTGATCAAAAAAGCAATGAAAGGACACGTAGATTTATTAGGACCTGCTATGAAAGTAGCTGATGAACTAATGAGTATCCCAAGCTTTGACGTACCTGATTACTCAGAATTATTCGCTGAAGAAAAAGAAATGATTAGCAAGTTAAAACAAGCTTTCTTAATGGTAGCTGGTAGTGCGGTTCAAAAATATGGACCTGAACTAGATAAACACCAAGCGTTATTAATGGCTGCTTCAGATATGCTTATCGAAATCTATATGGCAGAAAGTGGTATCCTTAGAACTGAGAAATTAGCTAAACTTAAAGGAGAAGCAAATATTAAAGAACAAATCGCTATGGCTCAATTATACTTATACCACGCTGTAGATGTTATCGCATTAAAAGGAAAAGAGGGTATATCTTCTTTCACTGAAGGTGATGAGCAACGTGTGATGTTAATGGGACTACGCAGATTTACAAAATATGTGAACCTACCAAATGTAAATGCACTTAGAGAAACTATTGCAACTAAATTGGTAGAGACTAACGAATACGTATTCTAGTTATAGGATACAGACAATTTGGTTTAGTTTGTTTGAAAAAAACCGCCACTTTTCTTCTGAAAAGGGCGGTTTTTTGTTTAAATACTACAACCTATTTACAATTTGAAGTAAACTATACTACTAAAACAAACCATAACACACACTATTAAAGTTATTTATATAAAAACAATTAAAATATTTCATCTTTTATTTCACTATAATCATCTAAAAAGATTACTTTTGCACCATAATTTTTTATACTAAAAAGATATTTACTGTGGAAAACGCAAATGCTTTAAAATTGATTAAAAAGATCCAGTCAGATCTAATAGCTGATGGTCTTGTTGTAGAAAACATTGTAGCAGATTTACAAAAACTAAGAGAGTTTGCTTTACTAGAAGAGAAACCAGTGTTAGTTAAGTCTATTCGTTTAGCATACGAACACATTCAAAACAACAATGCATTTTTAATTGCTATTCCATCTGACGAGCCAGTTGAAGAAGAAGAAGGAGCTACTAAGCCAGAGCAAGAAGCTAAAAATGACACAGAAAGCTTACAGTACTTATTATCTTTATACAAAGACATTAATAACAAACACAACTTAGAAGATTTAAGAGATTACAACACTCGTTTATCTACATTCTAATTGTAAATGTTAATCAAAATATAAAAGCCTAACAGATTTGCTGTTAGGCTTTTTTTGTTATCATAATAAAAGTATATTAGCATACTTAAAACTTCTAATTCAATAAGAATGCTTAAATTATTTAAAATTGTCGCTCTGCTTGAGGGACTATCATTACTAGCGTTATTATTTATCGCTATGCCATTAAAGTATATGTGGCAACAACCAGAGATGGTAAGAATAGTAGGTATGGGACACGGAGTGCTATTCATACTATATATAGTTATGGCTACTGTACTAAAAGGAGATGAAAAATGGAGCTTAAAAACATATGGGCTTATCTGTATCGCTTCAGTCATTCCATTTGGAACTTTTGTAATGGAGAAAAAACTCTTAGAAAATAGAGCATAAAAAAAATAAGTCTATATAGACTTATTTTTTTTTGTAGATACTTATAGCATCTGTAATAATATCCAAATGATCAAATGCTAAATCAGGCAATTCATCAACACTAAACCAAGCTAACTCTTTAGCGTCATCAGCAGCCTTGCCAACAATGTCCTCTCCTACCTCACCATAGAAAGCAACAGTAACCATATGTGATCTCGGATCTCTAAAAGGTTTTCCATACGCTTTAATTTGTACAAGGTCTTCGTAAACAATCGACGTTTCTTCAACTAATTCACGTCTAGCGGCAACAACTAAATCCTCATTTTCGTCAACAAAACCACCAGGTAGAGCCCAATAATCGCGAAATGGTTCATTTTTGCGTTTTATTAATAATAATTGCAAAATGTTTGAACACTTTCTAAACAAAACCACATCAACAGTAACGAATATCTTTGAAACATATCCCATATATCATATCTTTAATGAAACAAATGTAAAAAATATATAGCTTTTTACAAAAAAACTTCGATTTCTCTTTCTAATACAAATCTTTGCCTTATATTTGCTTCATAAGCGATTAGTAAAAAATGTGATTGTTTTAATCACGTTTAATGGAAATTAAAAAGACAACTATGAAAAAATTAACATTACCGTTATTGGCTTCTGTATTAGCTTTTGGTGCTGTTCATGCTCAAAGTCCTTACAACAAATGGTCTATTGACTTAAATGGAGGGTTTGCTAAACCGGCTAGAGTATTATCTTCAGGATATACTGCTGAAACATTCAAAAACTTACACTTAGATGGAGGTGTACGTTATAGCTTAAACAATAAGTTTGGTATTAAAGCATCTTTCGGATACGACAAATTAGACAATTGGACTAATGATGCTGATTTAAACACAAACCACTACAGAACAAGCTTAGAAGGAGTTGTTAACGTTGGAAGACTTTTAAACTTCGAATCTTGGACTAAAGTATTAAACGTTCAAGCTCACGCAGGGGGAGGTTACTCTTGGATGAATGGAGACGCAATGTCTGGAACAGACAATATGGGTCACTTAATGGCTGGATTAACAGGACAAATTAAAGTTCACCCACGTGTAGCTTTAAACGCTGACTTTACAGTTATTCAAAGTTTACAACAAAACAATACTTGGGATGGTTTAAACGCTACAACGCGTTCAATCGCTCAAGGAACTATGTTTAATGCTTCTGTTGGAGTTTCTATCTATTTAGGTAAAAACGGACAACATGCTGACTGGTATGTTGAATCTGAAGCAGAAAACAATATGTTAGCTGAATTAGAAGGTAGAGTAACTAAAGTTGAAGGAATGCTTGTTGACTCTGATGGAGACGGTGTGCCAGATTACTTAGACTTAGAGCCTAACACTCCAGCTGGAGCTTTAGTTGATTCTAGAGGTAGAAATATCGATAAAAACAACAACGGTATTGCTGATAACATCGAAGCTTTCATCGCTGAGAAATATGGTAATCAACCAGAACAAGCTGTTGCAGGAACTGATTCTAACATGATTAAAGAATTAATCAACAAAGGATATGTAGCTGCTTACTTTGATTTTGACAAATCTCAACCATCAAACGTTGACGGAATCAACTTCATCGTTAACTATATGAAAGCTAATCCTAATGCTTCTGTAGAAGTAATTGGATATGCTGATGCAGTAGGTAACAAATCTTACAACAACAAGTTATCAGAAAGACGTGCTAACGCAGTTAAAGATATCTTAGTTAAATCTGGAGTTTCTTCATCTAAAGTTTCTGCTAAAGGAAATGGAATTGATGACGCTGTATCTAAAGATTCAGCTGCAGCTCGTAGAATTGCAAGAAAAGTTGTTTTCAAAATTAACTAATTTTAGAATTCAATTTAATCATATTAAAGCGCAAGATTATTCTTGCGCTTTTTTTGTTTATAATAAGTAACTTTGCATTACTTATTTGAAGCAACTATGAAATTTAATCTAAATTCAGAATACAGCCCTACAGGTGACCAACCCCAAGCTATAAAAAAACTAGCCGAAGGAATCAATGCTGATGAAAAATACCAAACACTAGTTGGTGTTACTGGTTCTGGAAAAACATTTACTATAGCTAATGTAATTAAAGAAGTAAACAGACCTACTTTAATCCTAGCACACAACAAAACCTTAGCAGCACAGTTATACACAGAATTTAAAAGCTTCTTCCCAAACAATGCAGTAGAGTACTTCGTATCTTACTACGATTACTATCAACCAGAGGCTTTCTTACCAGTTACAGGTACTTATATCGAAAAAGATTTATCTATCAACGAAGAGCTTGAAAAGATGCGACTAAGCACTACCTCTGCTCTACTCTCAGGTAGAAGAGATATTATTGTAGTTGCTTCTGTTTCTTGTTTGTATGGTATAGGAAACCCTGTTGAATTTCAAAAAAATGTTATCGCTTTAGAGGTCGATCAACAAATAAGCAGAACTAAACTACTTCACCGCTTAGTTCAGAGCTTATATGCCAGAACAGAAGTTGAGTTTACTGCTGGTACATTCAGAATAAAAGGTGATACAGTAGAAGTGTTCCCTAGTTATGCAGACAATCCTTTTAGAATACACTTCTTTGGAGATGAGATAGAAGATATTGAGGTTTTTAATCCAAGTACATCTGCCGTCATAGAAAAATACACTAATCTTACAATCTACCCTGCCAATATGTTTGTTACATCACCTGATGTATTACAAGCAGCAATATGGGAAATACAACAAGACTTAGTCAAGCAGGTAGACTATTTTAAAGAGATAGGAAAACATCTTGAGGCTAAGCGCTTAGAAGAACGCACCAACTTTGATCTTGAAATGATTAGAGAACTTGGATACTGTTCAGGAATTGAGAACTACTCAAGATATCTAGATGGTAGAGAACAAGGAACACGCCCTTTCTGTTTAATTGATTACTTCCCAGATGATTATTTAATGGTAATAGACGAGAGTCACGTGACAGTATCTCAAGTCCACGCAATGTATGGTGGAGATAGATCACGTAAGGAAAATCTAGTAGAATACGGCTTTAGACTACCTGCAGCACTTGACAATAGGCCACTTAAATTTGAGGAGTTTGAAGCCATGCAAAATCAAGTAGTTTATGTCTCAGCTACACCTGCTGACTATGAACTACAAAAATCTGAAGGAGTATATGTAGAACAACTAATACGTCCGACAGGGCTATTAGATCCAATTATCGAAATAAAACCTACAGAAAATCAAATAGATGATTTGATCGAAGAAATACACAAAAGAGTAGAAAAAGATGAAAGAATCTTAGTTACAACCTTAACCAAACGTATGGCTGAAGAATTAGCTAAATACTTCACCCGTGTAGGTATTAGATGTAGATATATACACTCTGATGTAGATACATTAGAACGTGTTGAAATCATGCAAGATTTACGTAAAGGGCTATTTGATGTACTAATCGGAGTCAACTTACTAAGAGAAGGACTTGACTTACCTGAAGTATCTCTTGTAGCGATATTAGACGCAGATAAAGAAGGTTTCTTAAGAAGTCACAGATCACTTACCCAAACGGTCGGTAGAGCTGCTAGAAACGTTAATGGTCGTGCTATTATGTATGCAGATAAGATCACAGCTAGTATGCAACGTACTATAGACGAAACAAACTACAGACGTGAAAAGCAAATGATCTATAATAAAAACAACAATATTACCCCAACAGCTATTGTCAAAAAAATCTCTAGCGAATTAGTAAAAGCATCTTACGAGGATCTGCAAAAAGAATCTATTCTCCAAGCAGCAGAAGAGACACTGAAGTATAAAACTAAAGCTGATATTGAAAAAATCATCAGAACCAAGAGAAAAGACATGGAAAAAGCAGCAAAAGATCTAGATTTCTTAAATGCGGCACGATTAAGAGATGAAATAAAAGCTTTAAAAGACAAACTGTAGATATTTTAATTACCTTTGCAAAAAGACATTGAATGAACAATAACGATATATTAAAGAAACTGAGAGTCGCTTTACAATTACGCGACGATCAAATAGTAGAGATCCTAGAGTTAGTTGATTTTAGAATTTCGAAAGCTGAAGTTGGAAGCCTTTTTAGAAATGAGGATCATCCTAAATACGTAGAATGTGGAGATCAAATCCTTAGAAACTTCTTAAACGGATTAGTTATCCACTTAAGAGGTACTAAAGAAGATCCTAAAAACCCAACGGAAGTACTTACATCTAATAAAGCTGAAGTAAAGCCCTTTAAAGAACAGAAGAAAACTGAGAATAAAGGTAAATCTTACGCTAAGCCTGCTAACAAATCTGCTGCAGACAATAAAAAGAAAAGCACTTTTAACAAAAAGGACTTAGCTCATCCATTAGCTGGAATTAAATTCAACAATGGTAAAAAATCAAAATAAAAAAAAAGCTATTCACTAAACTGAATAGCTTTTTTTATTTCCCCTCTATCTTTTCAGAAAAGGAGATATACTAAAAAAGGCGAACTCAGTGAGTTCGCCTTTTTCTATAACTTTATAATCAATTATGATAAAGCAGCTTTAACTTGGTCTGCAGCTTCTTGGAAAGCGATAGCAGATAAGATTGGCATACCTGATTGATCAATAATTTCTTTTGCTAATTCAGCATTTGTTCCTTGTAAACGAACGATGATTGGCACCTGGATATCATCACCCATGTTTTTGTAAGCATCAACAACTCCTTGAGCAACACGGTCACAACGAACGATTCCTCCGAAGATGTTAATCAAAATAGCTTTTACATTAGGATCTTTTAAGATAATACGGAAAGCGATTTCAACACGTTTAGCATCAGCAGTTCCTCCTACGTCTAAGAAGTTAGCAGGTTCGAAACCAGCATACTTAATTAAATCCATAGTAGCCATCGCTAATCCAGCTCCGTTAACCATACATCCTACAGTACCATCTAAATCTACGTAGTTTAATCCAGCTTCTTTAGCTTCTACTTCGATTGCTCTTTCTTCAGTTGTATCTCTGTATTCAGCGTATGTTTTTTGTCTGTATAATGCGTTATCATCAAGAGTAACTTTTGCATCAACAGCTAAAATCATATTATCTGAAGTTTTTAATACTGGGTTGATCTCAAACATAGAAGAGTCACTTCCGATATATGCTCTATATAAAGCATCAACGAACTTAACCATTTCTTTGTGTGCGTTTCCAGATAATCCTAAGTTAAAAGCAATTCTTCTAGCTTGGAATCCTTGTAATCCTACAGCAGGATCAATTTCTTCTTTAAAGATTAAGTGTGGAGTATTTTCAGCAACTTCTTCGATATCCATTCCACCTTCAGTAGAATACATAATCATGTTACGTCCTTTAGCTCTATCAAGTAATACAGACATGTAAAACTCACTAACTTCACTTTCTCCTGGGTAGTAAACGTCCTCAGCAACTAATACGCGATTAACTTTTTTACCTTCTGGTGGAGTTTGCGGAGTAATTAAATCCATACCGATAATGTTACCAGCGATTGTTTTTACTTCGTCTAAGTTTTTAGCCAACTTAACTCCTCCTCCTTTACCTCTTCCTCCTGCATGGATTTGAGCTTTAATTACATACCAACTTGTTCCAGTTTCTTCTGTAAGTTGTTTTGCTTTTTCAACTGCTTCTTCCGCGTTGTTAGCTACTAATCCACGTTGTACTCTTACACCGTAGCTAGCTAATATTTCTTTACCTTGAAATTCATGTAAATTCATAGTGTGATACGTTTAGCTTTTAATTTAAACAGTTACAAAAATAACAATTCAGTTTGAAAAACCCTAATTTAATTAAGTTTATATGCTTTGCAACTGTAAATTAACCTTGTTAATTATTTGTTCTTTAATTTTACTCTATTCTTTTAGAAGATATCAGTATCCCCTTTACCTACCCTGATTACTTCTGGTTCATCTCCTGACAAATCGATTACAGTAGAGGCTTCATTTGTTCCATATCCACCATCAATAACCACATCTACAATATTTTGCCATTTCTCAAAGATCAACTCCGGATCTGTAGTATATTCTAATATCTCATCCTCATCATATATAGAAGTAGACACTATAGGATTGCCAAGTTTCTTCACTATCTCTCGTGCTATATTATTATCCGGAACACGGATACCTACCGTCTTTTTCTTTTTAAAATCCTTAGGCAAGTCATTATTTCCAGGTAATATGAATGTATATGGCCCCGGTAAAGCCTTTTTAAGTATCTTAAAAGTAGAAGTATCTATCTGCTTAACATAATTAGAGATATTACTCAAGTCGTGACATATAAAAGAAAAATTAGCCTTTTCTAACTTAATTCCTTTTATCTTAGCGATCTTCTCTAATGCCTTTGAATTCGAAATATCACATCCTAATCCATACACAGTATCCGTTGGATAGATAACTAATCCTCCATCTCTTAATACCTTTACCACTTTATCTATCTCTTTCTCACTTGGATTCTCAGGATAGATCTTTATAAACTGTGACATAATTACTATTATTAGTGTACTTAAATTTACTATAAAACTTGAAGCTTAGCAAATCTCAGAAGTAGTTTTTTAATCCCACCTACATCGAATCGTATCTCTGCTTTCTTATCTGCTCCCATACCTTCTAATCCGATAATGGTACCTCTACCGAAACGTTCGTGCATCACATTCTGACCGACCACTAGATCTTGATTCCCATTTGTCAGACTTGTCACCTTCGCACTTGAAGAATCCATTGGCTTAAGCTTCCTAATATTTCTATTCTCTTTTGGCTCTTCATTATCTGTGATGTAAGCAGGAGGATTACCTCCCACAGGTTTTGTCAACCTTAATTTACTCTTATCTACATCACCGAATATATCCGCATTAATCGTTGGCTTATATCTATAATTAGTTTCTACAGGAGTCAAATACTCTAGATATTCATCCTTGATCTCTTCTATAAAGCGAGAAGGATCACTATCTACTAATTTACCCCATCTATATCTAGATTGAGCATAAGTAAGATAGGCTTGATGCTCTGCACGAGTTAACGCCACATAGAATAACCTTCTCTCCTCCTCTAACTCACTTCTCGTATTCATACTCATCGCACTTGGAAACAAATCTTCCTCCATCCCTACACAGAATACTGTAGGAAACTCAAGTCCCTTAGCCAAGTGAATAGTCATTAACGCCACTCTATCATCATCACCTGTATCCTTATCTAGATCTGTAGCTAATGCCACATCTTCCATAAACTCACTTAAAGCTCCTCTAGCCCCATCTACTTCTTTTTGCCCATCGATAAAGTCTTTAATACCATTTAAAAGTTCCTCTATATTTTCCATACGAGTGATTCCCTCAGGCGTAGTATCTTTTCGCATCTCTTGTACCAGTCCAGTTTTCTTAACGATATGCTCTGTTAACTGATACGCATCCATTGTAGTTTCTAATGCTTGAAACGCCTTAACCATATTACTAAAGTCACTCAACTTATTTCGAGTTCCAGCAGTAATCTTTAAGTCTATCTTATCGATGTGTTCCATCACCTCGAATATAGATCTCTTATAGTGATTAGCTGCTATAGTAAGCTTATCTAATGTCGTATTACCAATACCTCTAGCAGGATAGTTTATCACGCGTACTAAAGCTTCCTCATCCTTAGGGTTAATTACTAATCTTAAGTAACACAGTACATCTTTAATCTCTTTACGCTGATAGAATGACAGCCCTCCATATATACGATAAGGAATATCCTTTTTACGCAAGGCATCCTCCATCGCACGTGACTGCGCATTGGTTCTGTATAAAATAGCAAAATCACTATTGTTTTTTTGATTCTGCATCCTCTCTTCAAAGATTGTTGACGCTACGAAACGTCCTTCCTCTCCATCTGTTAAAGATCGGTGTACTTTTATTTTTGGTCCATTATCATTAGCAGTCCATACTACTTTATCTAACTTCACCTTATTATTATCAATAACAGAGTTCGCTGCCTCTACTATATTTCTAGAAGAACGATAATTCTGCTCTAGTCGATACGTTTGCACCCCTTCATAATCTTTTTGGAAGTTCAATATATTATTAATATTTGCCCCTCTAAAAGCATAGATACTCTGAGCATCATCACCTACCACACAGATATTGTGAAAACGATCTGACAACGCCTTAACAATAAGATATTGTGAGTGATTCGTATCTTGGTACTCATCTACTAAGATATATTTAAATCTATTTTGATACTTAGATAACACATCAGGAAAACGTGTCAACAACTCATTTGTCTTTAATAACAAATCATCGAAGTCCATTGCTCCTGACTTAAAACAGCGCTCTACATAGTTATTGTAAATCTCCCCTATACGAGGTCTCTTACTCATCGCATCAGCTTCTTGTAATTCAGGATTATTAAAATAAGCCTTTACAGTCACTAAGCTATTCTTATAAGACGATATTCTACTTAAGATTTCTTTCGGTTTATAGATATCTCTATCTAACTGCATCTCCTTAATAACCTGCCCGATTAAACGCTGACTATCTTGAGAATCATAAATAGTAAAGTTACTTGGATACCCTAATTTATCAGCCTCAGCTCTAAGTATTTTTGCAAATACAGAGTGGAATGTCCCCATCCACAAGTTCTTTGCTTCTGAACTACCTACGATTTGGGCTATCCTCACTTTCATTTCACGAGCTGCCTTATTAGTAAAGGTCAGTGATAGAATATTAAATGCATCCACTCCTTGGTGCATTAAATAAGCTATACGTAAAGTCAACACCCTCGTTTTCCCTGATCCTGCTCCAGCGATTACTATCATTGGTCCTTCTTTTTGAAGTACAGGCGCTCTTTGAGCCTCATTTAACTGATCTATATAATTTTGCATATCTAATTTACTCGAAAGTGTCAAAATTACGATTACTATACCTTTATAACAAGTTTTTTACTGCTATAAAAATTAGCACATAAAACATAATATTCCCTACTTTTGTTCAAAAATAATCGCAATGGGTATGGATTTTATCTTACAACTTATCGCATATACTATTCCTGCCTTAATTACTGCAGCTGTAGCCTATATGTCTTTTAGTAAATTATTAGTAAATCAATCTAAGAAAGATCTTTTTCTATTAGAAAAACTTAGAACACAAAACACTATTGATCTTCAAGCACTGAAACTACAAGCTTTCGAACGTTTAATTATTCTTATTGAACGCATTGATCTAAAGAAACTTGTTTTGAGAATAAACCCTAATTCTGAAGACAAAACTCTATATCAGATCAATCTTATCACACATTTAGAACAAGAGTTTGATTACAATGTCTCTCAACAGGTTTATGTAAGCAATGAACTTTGGCAGATACTAATACAAACTAAAAATGATATTATAGCACTAATCCAAGTTACTAGTGCCAATCCTAATATCACAAATGCAACTCAACTAAGACAAACCTTAGTTAGCCAAAATCTACAGATAGAACAAAAACTAGAAATTGTCAGACAAGCGATTAAACTAGAAGTAAATACAATTACAAAATAATAAAACTCACTATGAAAAAGACAATGATAGCTACAGCCATCTTATTTTGCGCTTTAGCTAATTCCCCTATCGTTAATGCTCAGAACAACAAAACAAGCAACCTAATCAACAGTATTACACAAGACAAAGTGGCTAAAGGATTAAAAGAAGCTCTTGACAAAGGAATTTCTGAACAAGTAAGTAAACTAGCTAAACCAGACGGTTTTCTTAAAAATGAACTTGTAAAAATCGTGATGCCTGCTGAATTTCAAAAAGTAGATAAGACCTTGCGTAAACTAGGGATGGGTAACTTAGCAGATCAAGGATTAACACTAATCAATCGCGCTGCAGAAGATGCAGTCAAAGAAGCTACTCCTATATTTGTTGACGCTGTAAAAAATATGACGTTTAACGATGCAAAAGATATCCTTATCGGTGGTCAATCAGCTGCAACGGATTATTTAAAGAAAAGTACAACGAAGAGTCTTTATGAAAAATTTAGTCCTGTAATCAAATCTTCATTATCTGATGTAGGTGCTGATGCGATATGGGAAAAGATGTCAACAACATATAATGCTCTACCTTTAGTTTCTCCTGTACCTACAAACCTAACAGATTATATCACTAATCAGACGATGGACGGTGTGTTTAAAATGATTGCTGTAGAAGAAAAGAATATTAGAGAAAACATTACAGGCTCTAGAGATACTAAACTTCTAAAAGATGTGTTCGCAATTCAAGATAATCTAACAAACCCTTCTAAAAATAACACATCAAATAATTCTACAAAGAAACAATCAAAGAATAAATAACAAAATAGCTTATTTTTTGAATTAAAAATTACTTTTTAAACAAAAATACAACTATAACATTATTATAACATTCGATTAACTGCTCTATCCAAATATTTTTTTGATATTTGCTGTATCAATAATGATTGATTTCATAACAGTTAGGGTTAGTTAAAAAAAGCCGAGTAGGATGACTACTCGGCTTTTTATTTTATATATTTTACTTACTCTAGACGCTTATGTATTTGTTTAAAATACTCAAAAGCATTGTGTAAATGGGTACCGTGCCACGAGAACATCTCTCCATCTACGAATATCGTTTTTGCGTGATGTGAACATCTTCCTATCTCAAAAGCGTGCTCTTCCTTAAACGGATAAGGCTCAGAAGACAAAAATACTAATTCAGGATCACCCTGTATTCTCATTTTTCTAATCTCTATCTCAGGATATCTTCCTTCTCTATTAGCATATACATTCGTAAACTTATTTAGAGTCAACAGCGTATTGATAAACGTATCGTCTCCAGCTGCCATATAAGGTTCTCTCCAGATAAAGTAAGCAGATGTCTGCTCCTCTCTTGTGCTAACGAAAGACATAAATTCCTTAATAGCAAAATCTATCTTGTCATTCCATTTTTTGGCTTCTGTTCTTTTATTAAACAAGACACCGAAATCTTCGATCATTTGCTTATTATCTTCTAAAGTAACTACATCAGTTACCCAAACAGGACAAATCCCTTTAAGACTCTCAACAATCTCAAGTGTATTCTCCTCTTTATTAGCGATAATAATATCAGGGTTAAGTGCTTTTATCTTTTCTATATGCACTTTCTTAGTACCACCTACTTTTATTTTAACCACACCTAAGTGATAAGGATGTACACAGAACTTAGTTATTCCTTTAATCTCATCTTCTAATCCTAAATCACATAATGTCTCTGTCTGTGATGGAACTAACGAAATTATCCTTTTTGGTGCTTGTTCGAAGCGATGCTCTTGCCCTATTTGATCTTTTAATACTATCATACCATTTTATTTAATATCTCCTCCATTTCTATCTGGATAGCCTTAGCTTCTAATCCTGCTTTCTCAGCAAAATCTTCCGCCTGTGATGCAAAGATAATTCCTCTTGATGAATTGATTAGTAATCCTACACTTTTATTTAATCCGTATTTACACACATCTTGCAAGTTTCCACCTTGCGCTCCTACTCCAGGTACTAATAAAAAGCTATTTGGAACTATTTTTCTAATCTCTTCAAAATACTCCGCTTTTGTTGCCCCTACTACATACATCAAGTTTTCGGCATGCTCATACTGTTGAGAAGTTTCTAATACTTGCTGATAAAGAGGCTTACCATCCACTTCTTTTGTTTGAAAATCAAAAGCTCCTTTATTAGACGTTAATGCTAACAGTATCGTGTGCTTATCTTTAAAAGCCAAGAAAGGTTCTACTGAATCTTTTCCCATATAAGGAGCTACAGTAACACTATCAAAAGACATATCCTCAAAGAATGCCTTCGCATACATAGAAGCCGTATTTCCGATATCTCCACGTTTAGCATCTGCTATAGTGTACAGTTCAGGATAATACTCATTAATATACTCTATCGTTTTCTTTAATGACATCCACCCTTTAATACCATAAGCCTCATAGAATGCAATATTTGGTTTATACGCGACAGCGTATTGATGTGTTGCATCTATAATCGCTTTATTAAAGCTAAATATAGGATCCTCCTCCTTTAATAAAAAAGTAGGTATTTTATCTAAATCAACATCTAATCCTACGCATAGAAAGGATTTTTTTACTCTGATTTGTTCTATTAATTGTTGTGTAGTCATTGTTTAGTAGTTGTAGTTTAAAAAAAACCACACTATACATAAGCAAGTGTGGTTTATAATATTTAATAAAGACGATTAATAAACGTCTCCTTCTTTTAATTTCTCAGTATTACTAACTAATTGTAACTCATCGATAACTTTTTGAATATTACCGTTCATTACACCATCTAGATCATATAGCGTAAGACCTATACGGTGATCAGTTACACGTCCTTGAGGATAGTTATAGGTTCTAATCTTAGCAGATCTATCACCACTACTTACTTGAGAAGAACGCTTAGTAGCATCTTCTGCTTGCTTTTTTGCCAATTCCATCTCATATAAACGAGAACGCAATACAGTTAAAGCTTTATCCTTATTCTTGTGTTGAGATTTCTCATCTTGACATTGAGCTACTAGTCCAGTAGGAATGTGCGTCATACGTACAGCTGATTTAGTTGTATTTACTGACTGACCTCCAGGTCCTGATGAACAGAAAAAGTCAACACGAACATCGTTCATATCTATCTGTACATCGAACTCTTCTGCTTCTGGCAATACCATTACAGTAGCTGCTGATGTATGTACACGTCCTTGTGTTTCCGTTTGAGGAACACGTTGTACACGGTGTACTCCAGCTTCATACTTTAATGTACCATAAACATCCTCTCCTGTTACCTCAAAAATAACCTCTTTATATCCTCCTGAAGTACCTTCATTCACATCTACTACAGATGTTCTCCATCCTCTACCTTCACAGTATTTAGTATACATTCTGAATAAATCTCCTGCGAAGATACTCGCCTCATCACCACCTGTACCAGCACGTACCTCTACCATTACGTTCTTAGCATCCTCAGGATCCTTAGGTATTAATAAGAACTTAATCTCATCTTCTAATTCTGGTAAACGTCCTTTAGCTTCGTCTAACTGCATCTTAGCCATCTCCACCATCTCAGCATCACTTCCATCAGCTAATATCTCATTAGCCTCATCCATATTACCTCTAAGAGTTACATATTCAGCGCGTTTCTCAACAAGCTGTTTTAAATCTTTGTATTCTTTATTTAACTGTACGTAACGTTTTTGATCAGAAATAACGTCTGGCTGAATAATCAAGTCAGAAACTTCGTCAAAACGTTGCTTTATAATTTGTAGTCTATCTAACATATCTTAAAATAGATAATTTATTTGGTTTGCAAAGGTACAAAAAAAGAGGAATATTTTATCATACTCCTCTTCAATTACACTACAAAAGTAGTTAATTATTTTTTAATCTCTGCAGAAAGCTCTACTTCAGAGAATGTTTTACCTTCGTGTAGATCTTTACAAGCTGTATGTAAACTATCAAAAGCTGCCTGTGCTGTAAAGTCAGCGATAATATCGATACCTCCTTTTAACTTAAGTGCATCTCCTTCTACTGTATAAGTAAACTCTTTTTCTTTACTTACTCCATTCATTGTTAAGTTTACTAATACTTTACCGTCTTTAAACTCTCCAAAGAAACCATTGATATTCCCCATCATCTTAGCGAAGAACTCTACTTTTAATTTCTCATCTCTTCCTGCATCATTAGTACTTACAGACGAAGTAGTGATCACAAAGTTAGCTCCTTTTAAAGATTCTTCTAAAGTCGCTGCATCAGCTTTCACATCATTTAGTTTAATGTCTGTAAAAGTTCCTTTAACACCTACTTTTTTAGGAGTTTTAAAAGCTGTCCATTCCATTGTATATGTCAACTCTTTTGCTACAGGTGCTTCTACTTGCTCAATTGTAGTTTCAGTAGTTGGTTCTGTTGTATTAGCATCTTTTTTCTCACCACAAGAGATTGCGAAAGCTCCGATTAAAGCTAAGGCTAAAAGTGATTTTTTCATAAATATTGAGTTTTTATTTGATAGCGTCTAAAGTACTAATTTCACTAGACTTAATTCTTAATTAAACATTAATTTTTCACATACTCTATCCTTGTTAAAAAACAACAATAAAAAAGACGCCGATTAAGGCGTCTTGTATATCTAATCATATTAGCTTATTTCTTCTCAGGTATCTGAGTTAAAATCTCTAATAAGAATTTCCAATATTTCTGTACAGATGCGATATTAGCACGCTCTACAGGAGAGTGAGCTCCACGGATAGTAGGTCCAAAAGAAATCATATCCATATCAGGATAGTTAGTTCCTAAGATACCACACTCTAATCCAGCGTGACAAGCTACTACACTTGGTTTCTCCCCTACTTGTTTTTCGTAGATATCTACTAATACATCTAAGATTTCAGATTCAGAGTTAGGAGTCCATCCTGGGTAAGAACCAGAAAACTCTACTTCACATCCCATTAATTCAAATGCTGAACGCAATCCATTAGCCACATCTAACTTAGATGATTCTACTGACGAACGAGTTAAACACTTTACTACTAACTTTCCATCTCCTAATTCTACCTTAGCGATATTATTAGATGCCTCTACTAGATCTTCAAAGTCAGGAGCCATACGGTGTACACCATTATGAGCTGTATACATTGATCTCACGAAGAAGTACTGTGCCATAGAAGGCATTACTAACTTAGGAGTCTCTGCTTCATCTAATTTATCAAATACTACTTCGAAGTCAGGATCTACAGTATGTAATTCTGCTTTGATCTCATCTACGATAGACATCATATCAAATACGAATGCCTCGTCAAAAGTACTAGCGATAATTACCTCTGCAACACTTTCTCTAGGAATAGCATTACGTAAACTTCCTCCTTTAATTTTAGCAATCTGTAATCCAAAGTTATCAAAAGCATCAAATAATAATCTATTCATTATCTTATTTGCATTCCCTAACCCTTTGTGAATATCCATACCAGAGTGACCTCCTTTAAGACCTTTCACAGTGATTCTATATCCAACAGATCCTTCTGGAGTAGCTTCTTCATCATATTCAGCAGATGCAGTTACATCCACACCACCAGCACATCCTATATCTATTTCGTCATCCTCTTCAGTATCTAAGTTTAAAAGAATCTCTCCTTCTAACATACCCCCTTTAAGACCTTTAGCACCAGTCATTCCAGTTTCTTCATCGATAGTAAATAATGCTTCGATAGCAGGGTGAGGAATCTCATTACTCTCTAAGATAGCCATAATAGAAGCCACACCGATACCGTTATCAGCACCTAATGTAGTACCTCTAGCTCTAACCCATCCTTCTTCTACATACATATCTATTCCTTGTGTGTCGAAGTCAAATACTGTATCGTTATTTTTTTGGTGAACCATATCTAAGTGTGATTGCATCACAATAGTCTTTCTGTTCTCCATTCCTTTAGTAGCAGGCTTTTTAATAATAACATTACCTACTTCATCTTTTATAGTTTCTAAACCTAAAGACTTACCAAAGTTCATCATAAACTCGATTACACGCTCTTCTTTTTTTGAAGGACGTGGCACTGCATTTAGATCAGCGAACTTGTTCCATAAGTTCTTAGGCTCTAATCCTCTAACTTCTTGACTCATATCTTAATCTCTTTTATTATTCAAAATATCACTTCAAATTTAGAACATTCTAAACAAATACAAGGCAATTCCCTAATAAAATTCAACAATCTGAATGTAAATATAATTCCTTCTATCTACCCCACTTAAACACCTCTTTTAAGTAAAAAACACTCTTTACCAATCTATTACATTTAAATTTGTATCTTTGTATCATCATTAAGATGATTCTTTTTCTTTAAAAATCATTTGATCCTATCTCATCAGGATTATAGCCATTCTACCCTATCCAAATCCAAAACCACCTTATTAATAGCATCTTTTAGAGTTGTTCCTATCTCCTTTCTTATGAATGTATACTGACAGCATTGTGAGAGCATAGTGACTCCATTAAAACAGCCTTTTTAATGGAGTCACTATGGACTCATTATGGACTCACTATGGACTCACCCGAACCAAAACAGCATAAAATGTGTCTAGATTATCCTATTAATGTATGATTTGATTATTTTTAATATTGACCTAGAAGAATGGTCTGAAAAAACTATTAAATACTCATATTCAATGCTTTGCAAATATACACAATAAAAACAAACTATTTTTACTACACCCTATATTTTGTTATCAATTAATGCCTTAATTACTAACCTCCTTTAGATTGCAGACTTAATATATCCTTAGTTAATAAAGATGATATCAAAAAGTTAACATACTAAAAAAGGGCTTCCACATAGTGAAAACCCTTCTTTATAATCAACTATAAAAGTTACGCTAAATTCTTTAAATTACCTAAGAATGCACCACGTACACAGAATATCTCTCTGACATCTTGAGGTCTTACTACTAAATTATCGTATGTCTCATTATCACTAATAAATGATAACTCTCCATTCTCTGTATAACGTTTAAATCTGTAGCAAAGTACTCCTTTACCTTCGATTACGACTACATATATACCCCATGGTTTTATATCTTCTAGCTCTATTCTTTTCGTTAGTACATATGATGATACTTTCACTGTCGGATACATATTTTCAGCCGAAATTTGGAATGCTGTATCTACTTCTTCTTCTGTTGGGAATACAAAACTTGGTGATGTAGCCCATGTTCTTTCAGGATTTAAGAAATACTCAAAGTGGTGATCTACCGAAATCATTTTGACCTTTCTTTTTTGCAAATCCGTATTAAATACTTTATGTGTATTAGAGAAAAACAATTCATTCAAATCTATTTTGTGTTCTTTACACAAGTTCATAATCTTTTCATATTGTAACGTTTCTCTAGACTTCCATGATGAAACAGTATTTGGTTTTACTTCTAATATATTAGCTAATTCCAAATCGGTTTTAATTCCTAATAACTGTTTTAATTTCTTGATAACACTTTCACTACTTTTCATACTTTCACAATTTATTAATTCACTAACTTTTTTCCCTACGATAATCGCACATTGACAATAAACCAATTACTGTGCCAAAAACAAAAACAACGAAAAAAAATAAATTAAATGCAATAAACCAAAACAAAAAACAACTATAAATAATTTTAAATCAGCAAATTACATTTTACACGAAATAAAATACATATTTTCACTAATCAAATAATTCACTACTAACAAATGCTTTCAAGTGAATTAATTCTTATTATAAATTCACAAATAATAAGGTTACAAGTACTCCTTTATTATCACTTCTATTTTCTACTACACTATAATAACTAGGAACAATAACTCTAATAAATAGTATTCTATTAAAACTAATAATTTCAACTCATCTCTCTTATAATCTTATTTAGAGGAGTTAACTCTGTTGGTTGTTGCAATTAAAAAGTAATTCTTCAACGCACTTAAGGGAACCAAAAGCTGTTTTTGTTTGAATATAATTTTCTTTATACAAACATAAAATATTCATCAATACACCATACATCGTGTATATTTTTTCAACAAAAACCACTTACAGTAATTTTTTATGCTATAAAATTTCATTAATTAACGTATTCTACTCAATAGAAAAATAGTTTGAATATTGAAATAAAACACATACAAACTTGCTTTTTACAATATTTAATCACCTAATGTGAATATCACATTTATAACTTTTATTTCAGTATATATATTCTCGTTTAGTGACTAATTCACTAAATGCTAATTCCTTATTCATTTTGCAATCCCCATTTTCTACTATTTCATCTATATCTCTCTATAAAATGACTTATCAACTCTTTTATTTGCAAAACAAGTCCATATTGTAAATAATTGTCAGTGAATATATCTCAACTCTCAATCATATAATACTCAGCCATTAATCTCATTCTAATTAACTTACTCTAAACAATATCTTTTTATAATACACCTATTCTTAAATATAGAATTGTGAATACCTAATAGCAGAAGCTATTTTGCTTACTGCACTTTGACTTAAACCAAAAAAAAAGAGGATCATCTCCCGACGTCCTCTTTTCAAGTACAAATAAAAAAATACTATGCACTCTCACCTGCATAGCGCATCAAACTAAGTAATTATCTTAAATTCGCTGATAACGTTTAAACGAGAATGAATTATACAAAACAGAGTGAAATTAGTGAGTAAAGTACACTGTAGTGTGGTTTTAGAGCTAATTGATACTATGTGAAGTAGAATTTATTCGTAGTAAACGGTAGTTGCGGATTTAAGTAATTATCTTATCAATATAATTCCTATTATAATTCTGTTCCTTCTTATATTGAGATGGAGATACTCCCATTACACTTTTAAACTGTTTGCTTAAATGGCTTAAATCGTTGTAATACATTTTATTGGCAATCTCTAATAAAGTCATTTCACCATATGATATATACTCCTTCACACGCTCAATACGCTGATAGATATAAAACTTCTCTATCGTAATAGACTCACGCTCCGAAAACATCTTACTTGCGTAACTATAATCTATCGCTAGATTCTCTGATATCAAATAAGATAATTTAGTAGCCAATCTACTGTCCTTCTGAACAATATCAAGAATCAACTGTTTAATACTTTCTATAACGATCTCTTGCTTCTCAACTAACAACTCAAAACCTAAAGATTGTAACCTTTCCTCAAAGCCTTTATGTGTCTGTTCACTTAAACTGTGCATAAGTGCTACTTTACCTAACTGTACCTTAGCTTCTAGTATTCCTAACTTTTTAAGTTCTTGCTCTACGACTAAAACACATCGATAGCAAACCATATTTTTAATGTGTAAAATAACTGAATACTCCATATCTCCTCCTTATTTAAAGGAGTGCCGAGATATAATCGACACTCCTATTTTATTCTATTATCTTAACTCTGCAGATAACATTTAAACGAGAATGAATTATACAAAACAGAGCAAAATTAGTGGTCAAAGCACACTGTAGTGTGGTTTTAGAGCTAATTGACGCTATGTAAAGTAGAATTTATTCGCAGTAAATGGTGGCTGCAGATTTAAGGTATGATTATTAACCTAGTTTACCTTCAGCTACAAATTTCTTGTAGTTATCTTCATTTTCGAAGTAAGCTACTTCTCCATTGTTACCGATTATAACGATGTAAGCCTCTGCTTTATCCACTGATTTTAATGAATAAGGATCTACAGCTGCACGTACAGTTGCATCCTGTGGAATTCTTGTTTTACACATTTCACAACATCCGTAGTACATTTTTCCTTCGTGCTCTACCTCTAATTGTTTGTTCCCCATGTAAGCATCATTTACCATACACACTAAATCACTTGGTACAGCATCACCTTTTTTAAACTGACCATTTGAAGCCATCGCTCCAGCAGGTTCTTCGTTTTTATGCATTGAATGCATCTCGTGGTTTGCGTGATCCGCATGATTTTCTTGTGCAGGAGCTGCTTCTACTACAGCTTCTTTTTTCTCTCCACAAGCGATAGTAAGTAAACTTAATCCTACTACTGCTAAACTTCTAATTGCAAATGTTCTCATAATCATCATTTTTATTACATTAATTTTTGTTCATTCATTATTTCTTCTGTTGCCATCTTTAAGATTTTAGCACCTGGTGTTATATCACCAAATACCTCTATCATCATTCCGTTTACACGTCCTTTAGCAACTTTTATATGGTAAGCTGTACCATTCTTTACTTCTATTATATACATTCCAAGATTGCTATCTACTAAGGCTGACTTAGGAACAAAGAACGTAGGCTCAGTACTTTTTAAGTTTACAGTAGCATCAGCTATCATATTCGGTTTAAGTAAATGCTCACCATTACTGATATCAGCTTGGATCTGCTCAGAACGCAACTTTAAGTCTAAACTTCCTGCCTTACGTGTTACCACACCTGTAAACTCTTTTTGCGGTAGTGTACGCACTTTAAACTTCACGGTATCTCCTTCTTTTACATAAGGTGTATTAGCCTCCGAAATAGATAAGTTTAAACGCAACTTACCTGTATCCTCTACTATAAGAAGTGGCAACTTACTCATCGGCCCTACATAAGCTCCTTTATCTACCTGTCTATCTGTAACTACCCCATCAAATGGCGCTCTAATCACTAAGTACTGATCGATATTTCTCATCTCTTCATACGCTGATTTAGCTGCAGCTAATTGTGCTTTATCAGCTAACATCTTAGCAGTTACTTGCTCTAAATAATCAGGGGCTATCGCTCCCTCCGTCTGATTTGCTTTTAATGTTCTGTCATACGTTGCTTTAGTCGCAATATAGATTGCCTCTTGCCCTTTCCACTTAGACTGTGCATTTGCTACCTGTGCTTGTATCTCAGGAGCGTCAAGTATCATCATTACCTGCCCTTTCTTTACTGTACTCCCGATGTCTACTTTTAGGTCAGTCACATAACTGTTCACTTTAGCAAAGATCTCTGTACGCTGGTCTGCTCTTAACTCACCAGGCAGTTGTAAGGGAACAGCAGGATTCATCTTCTCTATCGCTACTGTTTCCATTTTATTCATCGTCATATTCATTCCTCCCTTTTCATCTTTTGCGTCTTTTACTTCAGGAGTCTTCTTATCTGCACACGCCGTAAATACAACAAGGCTAACAAGTGCTATATATAATCTTTTCATTTTCTTATTTATTTTCAATAGGTGAATAATGAGTACTTTCTTCGTCTTCTGGGTCTAATGATGGAGATGTTCTATCCACTTTATTCATTACCCAAGCAAATACCATCGGCAAGATGATTAATACAGATACAGTAGAGGCTAATAACCCTCCGATAACTGCTCTTCCCAGTGGTGCTACCTGCTCACTTCCTTCTCCGTGTCCTATCGCCATTGGTAACATACCTGCTATCATTGCTATCGTTGTCATCGCAATTGGTCTAATACGAAGTTTTGTTGCTTCTATAGCCGCAGCTGTTGCTGTCCATCCTGTTTTTCTCAATGTCTCCGCATTGTTAATCAACAATACGGCATTGGCAATAGACACCCCGACTGACATAATGATTCCCATATAAGACTGTAGATTGACAGTAGATCCCGTTGCTTTCAGTAATAATAAAGACCCCAACATAACGAATGGCACTGTAGTCAAAATCACAAACGACACTTTAAATGACTGGAAGTTAGCTGTAAGCATTAAGAAGATTACTACAATAGCGATTAACAATCCACTTGCCAAGCTATTCATCGTATCATCTAACACTGGAGCCATACCCATTAACTGTACGTTTACTCCTTTTGGCAATTCACCTAACTCAGCTATCGCCTTCTCTACATCTTCTTTTGCTCTATTTAAGTCTGTTTTATGCACATTGGCGATCACAGTAATGTATCCCATCGTTCCCTCATTGTAACTTTCTGCAAGTACTTTGCCCTCTGTTACAGTAGCCACGTCACTTAACACAGGTCTATCTGAGTTCTTACTCAACGGAATATTCTCTAATTCCTGCTTGCTGTTTAATTGATTTTGTGGCATCTGTACTTGTACATCATACGCGATACCCATCATACCACCTACCCACATATTACGATTCGTATAACGAGACGAAGCTGTAGTAGCTACTAATGATTTGGCGATGTCCATAGCGTCTAAGCCAAGCTGTGCTGCACGTACTCTATCTATATTGATTTCGTATGATGGATAGTTCATAGAGATAGGCATCTTCTGATCACGCATATAGTCTATCTCATTTAACTTCGCTAACAACTTATTAGCAGTCATCATATTCATCTTACGCATCATACCAGATATTCTAATCTCGATAGGCGTATTCGTACCTTGACTCAAGATCTTCTCTGTTAATTCGATCGGTTCGAATGTCAGTTTTAGCTCTGGCATTTTCTCTTTAATACGCTCGCGTATTTGATCTTTTAATTCATCTGTATTCCCACCAAAATCTTTAAATGCTATCTGCATAGAAGCTTCGTGAGGTCCTGCATTATATAAGTAAATAGGGCTTACCGCAAACGATGAAGGGTGCTGTCCTACGAAAGCTGATGATATCGCTATCTTCTCTTTTCCGAACAAGTCTTCTAACTCTGTCAACAGTTTTTTCACTTTCATTTCCGTATGCTCGATACGCGTTCCTTCAGGTGCTGTAATACGCAATTGTACTTGGCTTGAGTTCACTGTTGGCAATACGTCTTTACCGATATTTTGGTACATAAATGCCACTGATAAGAATGCTAATACAATAGATCCTACAACAATCATCTTCTTCATTGGCATCACTTTCTCGATACCTGCCACTACTCTATTCTTAAACTTATCAAATCCTTTCGCTTCGTCTGGAATAGCGTGCTTAGATGGATCATACTTCATCAGCCAGTTAGCCATAATCGGCACGAAAGTCTGAGATAATAAGAAGGATACTGTCATCGCAAATCCAATAGACATCGCCAATGGCATAAATAATGCTCCAGGAATACCCGTCATCATAAAGGCTGGTGCAAATACCGCCAAGATGCTAAATAAGATTAACAGCTTAGGGAATGCAATCTCCTTACACGCATCCCATATCGCCTGTGCCTTATTCTTGCCGAGGGCAAAGTGCTGATGTATATTCTCTATGGTTACGGTACTCTCATCTACCAAGATCCCTATCGCTAAGGCCAACCCAGATAAAGTCATAATATTAATCGTCTGACCAAACATCTTTAAGAACAATACTGCCGAAATAATAGCAATCGGAATAGTCATAATCACGATTAAGGCGCCTCGTGGATCTCTTAAGAACAGCATAACCATTAACCCTGTCAATAATGCTCCTAATATCCCCTCTACGATTAAACTCTTTACCGCATTAATAACATTCACTGATTGGTCAAACTCATAAGAGATTTTCACATCATCAGGTAAGTTATTCTGAATCATTGGCAATGACTCTTTTAACTTCTCTACTACATCATATGTAGATGCTTTACCAGATTTAGCAATGTTGATATATACAGATCGTTTTCCATCTACTAAAGCGTATCCTGTAGTGATATCCGCACCGTCTTTTACCGTTGCAACATCACGAATAAACACGTTATCTACTTGTCCTTTAAACAAAGGAATATCTCCAAACTCCGCTACTGTCTTAAGCGTATTATTAGTAGGAGTTAAATAGTTTTTGTCTCCAACATATACGTTACCAGAAGGCATTGTTACGTTCTGTCTACTAATTGCTTCTACCACTTGCTCTGGGCTGATGTGGTGTGTGCGTAGTTTATTTGGGTCGATATTAATCTCTATCGTACGAGGCGACCCTCCAAATGGCGGTGCTGTAGTCAGTCCAGGAATCTTAATCAAGAAAGGACGTGCAGCAAAGTTGGCAATATCTTGAAGCTCATTATTCGTCTTCGTTTCTGAACGGAATACTAACTGCCCAACAGGTTGAGAAGAAGCATCAAAACGGATAATGAATGGTGGCGGTGCTCCTGGTGGCAAGAAGATTACCGAACGGTTAGACAGTGCAGAGATAGACGCAATAGCCTCTCCCATATCTGTCCCTTCGTAAAACTCTATTTTCATCAGGGTCAACCCTTGTGTATTCTTGGTATCGATACTCTTAATACCATTGGCAAAAAGCATCATATTCACATACATCTTCGTGAAATAACCTTCCATTTGCTGTGGTGTATACCCATTAAATGAGTGGGCAATGTAAACCACTGGTAAGTTCATTTCAGGAAGTATATCTACTGGAATCTCTTTAGAAGACTTTATTCCGAAGAACAACAATCCTATTACCAATACCATAATAGATATCGGCTTGCGCAGGGCAAAACGAATTAAATTCATACTATCTTATTTTAGGGGAATAGCGTTTAACAAATATTGAATATCACCATAAGCTGATGCTTGTAACAGTAGCGATTGCCACACATTGTTTTGAGCGATTTCGTAGTCTATCTCTGCACGTTGTAGGGTATACAGCGCTTGAGTAAAATCAACTAAGTTGCTCAATCCGTTGTCGTATAAAGCTTTCTGTTGTTTGAAAGCCACATCTGCAGCCTCTAACTGTATCTTGCTTTGTGTCCATATCGCCTCTGCGTTAGTATACTTCTCTTTGGTTAAAGTGATTTGGTTAGCCAATTCTTTATCCATTTGATCGAATTCATACGCATAGCTCTTTGTGATGTATTCTTGTTGTTTACGCTTATATGTTGTTCTAAAATAATTAGATATATTCCAAGTCAATTGAAGCCCTATTAAGTAGTTCCCTCTATCGATACCTACCCCTTTACCATAAGCTGTAGAGTAAGCACTGTTATCCTGCACATAGTTATAATCAAACCCAGATCCTCTACCTTGTAGTACTCCGAAGGCATTCAGCGTAGGTAGACTACCTTTAGTCACTAAGCGTTCCATAGACTCGCTTTGCTCTATTTTGCTCTCTTGCCATAATAGTACAGGGTGTTGATCTCTTGATTTAGTAGGCTCTTCTAATAGCGCAGGCTTGTCTAATACGAATACATCATCTAACGTATAAAGCTTCGTTTGTTCATCTAATAACACCGCTAAGTGTTTATTAAACTCTATCTCTTTATCATACGATTTGATGTGTAATGCTTCCGCATTAGCCACTTCAGCCATTGCTAATCGCTCATCTACTTGTGGTAATAAGCCACTCTTTGCCTTAGCAGCTGTAACTTCGTGGAATACTCTCGCGCGCTCCAAATTCTTTTGTTGCACATATTTAATACGCTGAGAGGCTAATAGGTTCAAGTACGTAGCACTTACTTTTACTTGTTGTTGGAAAATCTCTTGTTCTAAATCCTTAAGATTAACCGACTGTTGAGCCTTTGCCATAGTTATCCCTTCTTTAGTTTTACCAAAAGAGAAGATATTCCAATTGACATTAGCAAAATATAATGAACCAAAAGCTGCATTCCAACTCTGCTCTGCTAAGGGCATAGAGGTAGCTGCAGATCCTAATCCTCCGTATGCATACATCGGACCGTTCTGCGCATTGATGGTACCGTAACTTTGTTGGGCACCGAATGTTAAATCAGGAAAGTAATTTCCTTTTTGGTTGGTAGTATTTTCTTCAGAAGCACGAAGTCTTGCTTCTTTGACCTTAATTAGGTCGTATCGTTCTATAGCCTGTTTTAATGCAGCGTCTAACGTGAGTTTTTGTCCATAAGACATAGACGTCGCACCCAATAGGACAAACAGTGCTATCCTATTAATTTTCATATGAAAAGATGTGATTAATTATACAATATTGTTTGTATACTTATTCACTTCATTCTTTTACATTGATAGAGTTCTATTCTTACCTATCCATATATATACCACAGCGATTCACAAGACTATCTAATAGTCTAAATCATCAGTATATAAAGGGGATGGATCAGTAAATAAAACTAATACTATAACAGAATCCTGTGAATAAATATAGTATCTATAACCATCAACCATTATGTAATCTAACCAATGTTACTCTAAAGTATCATTACTAGTCAACATCATAACTAATGGGCATAGATTAAAACCTAGAATAAATAGTAGACAAATTAGCTTACAGCATTTGGCTATCACATATTCACGGTTTAAACATTGTATTTAATCAAAGTCTATAAACGCAATTCTTGATATACAGAGGGATAGATTTAACCTTGTATAAATAGTAAGTATAAGTAGTAAAATTATCTTGTACAGTAGTTGCGAACTCATACACAGCACCGAAGTAACGGTGTAATATCGCATCTGCAAAGAAGTTTATTTTTAAGATTTTAAATGAATTACTCTGTACCTCAGCTTTCACCTTTACCACTTCTACTTTTTCTTCGCAGCAGTACTTCTTAGGTTCCTTTACTGTCTTTCCTGTTCTTGCACAGAATCCACAGTTATAATCATTAGTCTGAGAGTTAGACATACTCGTCTGCTGCACTAATCCTTGGCAGATGTGCTGATATGTACTGAAGCCTGAAGCCAAGCCTGTGTACAATAATGCGAATAATATGACGAATAGTTTTTTCATAATCTTAGGGTCAAAAGTAATACTCTCATCCCACGGAGTTGTTATATTATTTTGGTTAGTTGTTGTATAATTATTGTTGTTATTCTACAAGGTATTCGCTTATAGTTTAAATCTATAAACCACCACAATATTTATCTAAAAGTTGGTTTAAGACCAATCTCTGGTTTCACAATTTCTGGTTCATTGTAAATCTCTCTAATTAAATCATTATAACTATTTTCAAAGTTCTCATCGTTTCTTACATCAATATGTATAAACTGTTGCATAAATGTAGGAATACTGTCTTCCATCTCACCCTTTCTTAAAAGTGGTATAATTCTTTTATTTCTAGATATATTTTTATACAATTCGATATTCATAATTGAATATTCATATCCAACCCCTCCTGTTCGTTTATCTGCCTTTAATTTATAATTAGGTGTAAAAACGACAATAATTCTATCGACTTTATCTAAATTATTTTCAACAAAGTATTGAAGATTAGTGCCAGGAGTTAAATAGTATCTATCTAAAATGACATTAACACCATCTTTTACTAGACGTTCTGAAAGATCTAATACCCATAATTTATGAGCTTCGTCATCCCAAGAATATGATATAAATACAGTTGGACTATCATTATTATTTTCTTGTTTTATTGTCACCTCCTTTACAACATTTAATTCTGGTTTATTATTAATAAGATTCTCAATTTGAATTGTCTTTGCTTCTTCAAATGGTTTTACAATCTCCAAAACTCTTTTAATCACCTTCATTCTGATGTCTTCATCTAAACTCAACAAAATATCATAGTAAAAAATCTTTCTACTTGTACTTTTCCCTTCATTATTTCTTTGTTCAATAAATTGAGAGTATGTAGGAAAATATGGAGAAAACGTTCTAACAGTATCTATAAATCTAGGTCCTGAAAAATATGTCGCAGTATCCGATTGATTATTTATCAGTTCAAAAAGTCTATTGTATATTTCAATCAAATTCATATTTATAAATGCAATTTTATTGTTTGCTTTTTGTTCTGCTCCTTGCTTCTGTATTTTATATTCTGATATTATACCTTTACAAAATTCATTTTCCGGAAAGTCTTTTGCATATGAATAAGCTTCATTTAGAGGTTTCCGTTTTGCCAATTCAAGTGATAGTTTCTTATAGTTTTCATCAGTTAAAACATAAAATTTACCATGATGAAGTAAATACAATCTATCTAAATGATTAGTAATTTCGTCATCTCCCACATCATGAAACTCTACTTTTTTGAAAAACACCTCTTCAAATATTCTTGAAGCATGTCCTAACATAGCGTCTGTATTAATTTTATCTTTCTCATTATAAAGAACATTGAGAATTTCTTTCCAATCTTCATTGAATATGTAAGTATAAATATCTTCTTGTGTAATCATCTCTTATTTAATAGAATCATTATGAAATTGTTTTAGCTAATTTACTTAAATATAAAATATAAAAACATCTTTTCATCTTGAAGTAGAGATATAGAGAATACAAACCCCATAAGTCATTATAAACAAAGACATTTACTCCTTCCCACAGGACTACCTAACTATTTAAAAACTGGTCTATTCTTCCCTACCTAATTTGCTAGACATTTGCCTCAATATTTTAAATAAACATTGTACTTATGACAACAACTAACACTGGGGTAACTAAACTACAAGTAACTCTTAAAAACACAACGGCAACTTTAGTAAAAGCAACTTTAGAACACTTAGAAGACGCAGCGATGTTATTCGATATGTATCGCGTATTCTACAGACAAGAATCTAACTATGAGAAAGGAAAACAATTCTTAAAAGACCGTTTATCAAATGATCAGTCACATATCTTCTTAGCGTATGTAGATGGACAGGCAGTAGGATTCGTACAGTTATACGAACTGTTTCACTATATCAAACTAGAGAAACAATGGCTGTTAAGTGATCTATTCGTACACCCAGAGTACAGAGGTATAGGGCTATCAGTGGCGATTATCGACAGAGCGAAGCAGTGGTGTGACGAGACGAATGCGTGTGGACTGATGTTAGAAACAGAGAAGACGAACGACATCGGTAATACACTATACCCTAGATGCGGATTCGTATATGACGGTGGACATAACTACTACTACTGGTGGAAGTAAGCTTAACTGAACAGTTTAAACTAAAAAAGGTATTCTCACGAATACCTTTTTAACCCGGAATACGCGATAGACCTATTAACGAGAATGAATTATACAAAACAGCTCTGAATTTATGAAAGGGCTGAGTGTAAAATAGTCCTGTGGACTATTTTAAACGAAGAGCCAGCTGTAGCTCGGCAAATAGTATGGTTTTAGAAGAAATGAAAGAGATGTAAAGTAGCATTTATTCGTAGTATAGGGCGAATGCGGATTCTGGGTTTAATTTATTTTATATAGCCATTACTCTTAAATATCTCAATCGCTTTTTGGTAAAAGTCCTCTTGATTATCCCCTTTAGTAGGCAGTAAGAATCTTCTTACTTTTCGCTTGCCAATACTATCCTTAAATCGAATATCAAACCCTATAGTATTGATATTCGTACGTTTGACAAATTCTACTTCTATGACGTCTTTCTTCTCTATTACACTAGCCTTAGATAGGTCACTATTCGTATATATACTATAGATAAGATACCCCATAATAGCCAGTGGAATAAGAGCGTAATACCAACTCACATAGACATAGGTAAGTACTGATAATGCTATCATAATCACAACAATAAACTTCATCCACTTCAGGAATCCGTCCTCTTGTCCTAACACAATTGCTTTTTTATACGTGATATTACCATCGTGTGTAAACACTAATCGCTCACTAGGTTCTAAGATAAGGTGACAATATTCGCTTCTGCCTTTTATGACTGCCTGACGTACTGTAGACTTATCAACTTCTGTAATACTTAGCTTATATCTATAACAATTAGCACTTTCTTCTAATTGTTCGAAGTCTTCCTGCATAATATCGGTCAGCGTATCCCAAATCAATTCAGACACTTCTTTACCTTCTTTTTCTATCGCTAGAGGAGTACCCTCACTAACTATCTCTTCGTCATTAGTAGTGATCAACACACGCTTATGACCTGCCCCATCGCTATACATAATTCTAGACATCTTCATCGTATCTGATAACACAAAGGTCATCACCTTAGCATCCTTAATCAGATACATCTCCTCACATAGATTCTCTTCTATAAATACTACTGTTCCCTGATCTGTAAAGCATACATCACAGTATCCGTGCTCGGTATTACCCGAAGTCGCTTCTTCGAATGAAATCTCTTTCACCAATTCTAATTCTAAACCGATCTGTTTTTTAAATAGATCAAGAGAATTCTTATATGTTTTACCAATGACAATGCCTGATAAACTGTAACCCATAGTTTACTTTATTAGCTGTTCAATATACATACTAAATTTACACTGTTTTTAGATACAAAATACGGATACCTATAAGAAAATGATAAAATAATTACTCTTGTGTATTATCACTATTAAAAACTGTTTTTCGATAATGCTGTCCCCACGCCATAATCTCATTGATAACGGGTTCTAAGGTCTTGCCATATTCCGTTAATTCATACTCCACTGTGATGGGTTTCGTATTTACCACAGTACGGCTAATTAGGTGATTTGCCTCTAAGTCCTGAAGTTCTTTAGACAGCATCTTAGTACCTATTCCCTCTACTTCACGCATCAGATCCATATATCGCATCTTCCCTCCATATAAGAGCGTTCCGATGATATACACCTTCCATTTTCCAGAGAGTAAACTCATTGTATCCTTTATTGCGACTATCCTCGTTTGGCATTGGGAAGACTTATTTAGCGGAGTTTTATCCTTCATCTCTATTTCTTTTTAGGTACCATAAAAGTAATTCTTTCAACAGTAGTATCCTACAGGAAAGTAGTTCCCTTTTAGGAAGTAATAGGTAAGCACGAAATCATAAGTTTGACCTTTGCTAAAAATATTATACAATGAAAACAACAAAAATTACCTTTTGGGTATCCACTTCTTTATTTTCTCTTTTTATGTTATTTAGCGCTTATAACTATATCGCATCACCAGAGATGAAAGAAGCGTTCGTATACCTAGGTTTTCCTGATTACTTCAGAATAGAGTTAGCCATAGCCAAAGCTTTAGGTGCCATCGTTATCTTACTTCCATTCTTATCATCAAAGATAAGAGGATTTGCCTATGCAGGATTTACCATTAACCTTATATCTGCAGCAGTAGCGCACTTATCAATGGGAGAACCTATTAGCTCATTAGGTTTTATAGTAGTGGCAGCAGTATTATTAGGAGCTTCTTATTGGAGTTCATTAACCATTAATCAACAATAGGTGTCACTAATTTCATTGCATTAAGGCGAGACTAGATAAGTCTCGCCTTAATGTATTTATGGAGAGCATAATAAGTACAACTTTTGGTTAATCTATTTTAATCAGTTTGCCAATGATAAAATAATGATAGCAGTTTGATCGTATAGTGGTCGCATGAAAAAGAGCCAAAACTATGCGACCAGTATGTGACCACTATGCGACCACTCTAATAACACAATAACATCTGTTATAAAATCAACTTTATCCTACTATAACTGTACTATTATTCCTTATAATCCTGCTTTCACCCCTTATTCACTTGTCTCCGAATAAAAAAGAGCATCCACTATGGACACTCTTCTATATTATATTTTAATCGTTAAACTAGCGAATACTTTAGTCTTGAGCCTTAGTTAGTTCCCAACTCACGATAAGTCTCTTCTTCTCAGGTCCCCACATATATCCACCTAATAGTCCCGTCTGCTGTATCACTCTGTGACAGGGAATTAATACGGCAATTGGATTTTTACCTATGGCCGTACCCACTGCCCTACTAGCTCCAGGGTTTTCTAACTGCTCAGCTAATAATCCATAAGTACTCAGTCTTCCCTCAGGAATCTGTAACAACGCCTCCCAAACTTTTAATTGGAATGGTGTTCCCTTTAAGTGAAGTTTGACTTGGGGTAAATCACCTTGTCTGTTTAATATAGCGATAACTGCCTGATGCATCTCCTTCGGTTCTTCTATTAAAGTAGCATTCTTAAAGTCTTTACGTACTCGATCTAATCCATCATTCTCATCTACCACGAATGCGATATGACATATCCCCTTCGCAGTAGAGGCGACAACCATCTTACCAAACAAGGTATCCCAATAACTATAGCTAATCACTAAAGTAGCTCCCCCATTAACATACTCGTTCGGAGTCATCCCTTCTATAGATACAAACATATCGTGTAACCTGCTACTGCTACTCAGTCCCACCTCATCTGCTACGTCAAACAGGGTGTTTTCTAACTTCGCTTTGATAACATATTTAGCGTAATTCAGCGTGACATACCTCAAAAATTGCTTCGGGCTACTACCTACCCACTCTGTAAATAAACGTTGGAAATGAGAATCACTCAACCCTACAGCACTTGCTATCTCAGATAGACTAGGCTGTCGATAGTGATTAGCCACGATATAGGCTATCGCTTCTCTTGCTGTTTCATATTGTTTATTTACTTCCATATCATTCATTAGGTTATACAAGTATACAAAGAAATATAATCTCATCAATTCCTACAATCCATTTCTTGCTGCTGTTTTAAAACTATTGTGAAAAATAATTTCAAACCGAACAAGATATACCCTACACTTCTAATTTACAGTAAATCAAAAAGTTAACAATTACATTAAACACAATGATATGCTTAAATAAATACATTAAAACCATTTTAACTAAAAATAATTGAATAAAATGTAAAAACCAATTAAACGTTTGTTTAAATTTGCCCTCTCAAATAAAAAGACGCATAATGGCATTAAGTGATAAACAGAAGGAAATACTAGTAGTAGCAGAAGAACTATTCTCTCAGAAAGGGATAGATGGAACTAGCATACGAGATATTTCTAAAGCAGCAGGTATTAATGTCGCGATGGTTAATTATTATTTTGGATCTAAGAGTGCGATGGTTGCCGCTTTGTTTGAAGTGAGGCTTACTCGTACGAGAGAAAAGTTAACTGATCTGACTAAAGATACACAGTTAAACCCTATGGATAAACTGCTAGCTTTCGTAGAGCACATGATGAATGTGCAGCTACAGAATGCTGACTTCCATATTATTCTAATGGGCCAACTATCAAAAAAAGAGCGTGTCCCTGAGATCTGTGATGCTATGACTACCTTACAACTAGAGATATTAGAGATCATCAATGGGTTTATTCAAGAAGGGCATAGCACAGGATTATTTAAAGCTACACCTGATCCGATCACCTTTGTCATTTTTGCTTTAGGCATTATTAGCTACCTAATACACCACGAGCGCACATTAACGCAATATTGGAATATCGATAATCACGAAGAATATAGTTTGCATGTCAAACAACATATATATCCTTATTTAATACAATCCTTTCAATCAATTTTAATCTACAATGAACAGAAGTAATTACCTCTTACTTACTACGTTCTTTGCTTTTAGTTTATGGGCTCAGGAGCCTGATAAAAAAATACTTACTCTAGACCAAGCTATAGGTCTTAGTTTGCAAAACAGCAAAGAAATCAAAAAAGCGTCTGCTGTAAAAGAAGCCTCTCGATTACAGGTCAACAGTGCAAAAAACCTGTACTACCCCAATGTGGAACTATCAGGTACTTACCTTCACTTATTTAGCGGAGCCAATGTCGATGTCAAAGTGCCAATCCCCGCATCAGATCCATCACACTCTCCTGCAGCGATAAGTCCTGAGTATATGGCAATGACACAAGCAACTGCAACTATGCCTTTATTCAGTGGTTTCAAAATTAGAAACGCTGTAAAGCAAAGTCAACAAGCTTATGAAATGACACAACTAGGGTCAGAAGCAACAACAGAGAACACCGTATGGGAAACAATCAACCTGTACTTTGCTCTTTATAAAACACAACGTTCTATTGAAATCTTAAAAGAAAACCACAAACGCGCTGTACAACGTACTAAGGATATGCAAAACTTCTTAGACAATGGTCTTATTGCGCGAAATGATTTTTTAAGAGTACAACTACAAGAAGCTAATGTGCAATTATCACTTCAAGAAACACAGACGGCTTTCAAAAATATCAATATGCGTTTAAACTCTTTATTAGAGTTACCATTAAAAGAAACAATAGTTATCCAACCAATCAAAACGATTAATGTATTACCCGATACAGAAAGTGGTATAACTGATCGAAAAGATGTTCAATACGCAAGTAAAAGTGTAGAATTAGCACAACGAAATATTCAACTTAATCGTGCTAACTATTACCCTTCTATTGCCTTAACAGGTGGATATATGGCGTTTCGCTTAGATAAAGTTATGGAAATGACGAATGCTACGATGATCGGATTAGGTGTGAAATACGACTTAACTTCTATCTTCAAAAATAGAACGGAAGTAAACATTGCCAAAGCTAAAAAACAAGAAGCTGAATATCAATTGCAGATCACTGAGGACCACGCTAATGTAGAACTACAAGAGGCGTATAATAATTATGACCTTACTGTACAGAAAAATAGTGTACTAAGTACTGCGCTTACACAAGCTAATGAGAACTACCGTATCGTAAAAGATAAGTATGACAATGGCTTAGCAGATACAGATCAGTTATTAGAAGCTGATGTACAACAACTACAAGCGCAAATAAATAGTGTGGTAGGTGAGGCTGATCAAACACTCTCATTATACCAATACGCATATAAAACAGGGAACCTAACAGAATACATCGAGAAATAATATGGATACTACGACTAATAACGAATATAAAAAACCGCTTAACAAGAAGTTTATTGCTGCTCTAGCAGTTATCGTACTTGTAGGGGGGGGATATGGTGTAAATAAATACATTCACTCTAGATCTCACGAGACAACTGATGATGCTCAGGTAGAAACTAAGATCACTCCTATTATCTCTAAAATACCTGGATATATTAAAAATATCTATGTTCAAGACAACCAAGCTGTCAAAAAAGGAGATACACTTATCACTTTAGATAACACAGAATATGTCATCAAAGTAGAGCAAGCAAAAGCGAATTATCAAGCGGCTCTAAGTCAGGTGAAAGTAGCTGAAGCAGGACAGAACACAAGTGAGTCTACTGTACTCTCTTCTCAAGCGGGTGCTACCTCAGCATTAGCAAATGTATCTACTGCTAGAGCAAATATAGATGCTGCCAAAACACAACTGTGGAGAGCGAAGAATGACTATGAGCGTTATAATAAACTATATGCTAGTCAATCTATCACGAAACAACAATATGAGCAAGCGCTAGCGGCTAAAGAAATAGCTGAGAAGCAAGTAATCGTATTACAAGAGCAATTAAAAGCAATAGAGAAACAAGCTAATGCTGTCGCTCAACAAGTAAATATTAGCAAGTCACAAGCTGTAGCTACTACCTCTCAAATAGACGCTGCGAAAGCAATGGTAGATCAAGCGAAAGCAAATCTAGACAATGCTGAACTTTACCTTTCTTATACTGTGATTACAGCTAAAGAAGATGGACAAGTATCTAAAATAAACTTGCAAAATGGGCAACTTATACAGCCTGGTCAAGGTCTGTTTAATACTGTACAAAAAGGAAATATTTGGGTAGTCGCTAACTTTAAAGAAACACAGATGCAGTATATGCGCGAAGGACAATCTGTAATGATTAAGGTAGACGCATTCCCTAAACACGAGTTCGAAGGAACAATCAACTCTATGTCTCCTGCTACAGGTGCTAAGTTCGCGTTACTACCTCCTGATAATGCATCAGGTAACTTCGTAAAAACAGTTCAACGTGTACCTGTAAAGATACTATTCACTAATCCTAAGGATGAAATGCTAGTACATGTTAAGGCAGGGATGAACGTAGATATCGATGTAAACATTAAAAGCGGGCGATAAACCATGAATGAAGAAAGCTTAGTAGAGCATGGTTATCGTCGAATAATCATTACAGTTACAGCTATTCTTTGTGCGTTACTTGAGATTGTAGATACTACTATTGTCAATGTGGCCATGAATGATATGAAAGGTAGTATCGGTGTTTCACTAACTGATATTGCGTGGGTAGTAACAGCCTATGCTATAGCCAATGTAATCGTAGTGCCGATGACTAGCTGGCTCTCACAACAATTTGGAAGACGTAATTACTTTGCAGCTTCCATCATCATCTTTACCGTAGCTTCGTTCTTATGTGGATACTCTACTACCCTGTGGGAGATTATACTTTTTCGTTTTATACAAGGTCTAGGAGGAGGAGCTTTATTAGTAACTTCTCAGACTATTATTACGGAGAGTTATCCCGTAGAGAAAAGAGGTGTTGCACAGGCAATTTACGGTATGGGGGTAATCGTAGGGCCTACATTAGGTCCGCCATTAGGTGGATATATTATAGACAATTATTCTTGGCCATTTATCTTTTACATCAATGTCCCTTTGGGAATTATCGCAACTACATTAGCGATATTATATGTTAGAAGTCCTAAATACGCTGAGAAGAGCAAACTAAATGAGATAGACTTCTTAGGAATTATATTATTAGCCATAGCAGTAGGTTCTCTACAGTATGTATTAGAACACGGGCAACAAGATGACTGGTTTGAGAACACAACTATCCTGACCTTATCTATATCGTCAGTATTGGGGTTCTTCTTCTTTGTTTGGAGAGAGCTCACCTGTGCTAAACCGATTGTGAACTTACGTGTACTTAAGGATTCTAATTTAGCCATAGGTACTGTGCTGTCCTTTATCTTAGGATTTGGACTATATGGTTCTACTTTTATTATTCCGATCTATACACAGTCTATTTTAGGATGGACAGCTACAGATGCAGGGATGCTATTAGTACCTAGTTCATTAATGACCGCATTTATGATGCCGTTTATCGCTAGGATGTTACAAAAAGGAGTACCACCTAAATACTTAGTATCAGCGGGATTCTTAGTGTTCTTTTTATACAGTTTCTGGGCGCGTAATGTACTTACACCTGATACAGGAGCAGAGCATTTCTTCTGGCCACTAGTAGTCCGAGGAGTGGGATTAGGTCTGTTATTTGTACCTATTACGACACTGTCGTTATCTAACTTGAGAAATAGAGAGATCGGTGAAGGAGCAGCCTTTACAGGTATGATGCGTCAGTTAGGAGGATCATTTGGTATCGCCTTAATCACGACGTTTATCTCTAGATGGACAGTTAACCACAGACTTGGGTTAGTAAGTCATCTAGACACGGCTTCATATGAAGTGCAGACTCGTGTAGCTACCTTACAACAGAGCTTTATGGCAAAGGGATTTACTACAGATGAAGCATTACAAAAAGCATATACACTGCTTGACTTAGGAGTGACGAAGCAGGCGGCTGTACTAACCTATATGGACGTATTTATGTTCTTAGGAGTGCTATTTCTTATTTGTATTCCGTTTATTCTATTATTGATTAAAAAAGGAGCTGGTAAGATTATTGCTGGTGCAGGACACTAATAAATACAATATATTACATACAAAAAAACAGAGACCAAGTGGTCTCTGTTTTTATTTTATAAAGAGTCACAAACATTAATGTTGCTTATGTTGTTTTCTATACTGCATAGGAGTCAGCCCTGTCTTCTTCTTAAAGAATCGTCCGAAGTATGACTCTTCCGCAAAGTTCAAGTCTAAAGCGATTTGAGATACCGTAGCATTAGTCTGTATCAATCTACTCTTAGATTCTTCTATCAAGTATTTATGGATAAAATAACTAGCAGGTTGACTAGATACTTCTTTTACTAGATCATTAAGATAATGAGGGTGTACATTGAGCAGTTCCGCATACTGAGACACTTGCTTTAACTCTATCGCACGTTGAGTCACTAAGAGTTGATATTTCGCTACTAACTGTTCTTGTCTAGATAATACAAAGGGAGTTGCTGTAGCTTGTTTGTTGTAAATACGCTCCGCTTCAATAAGGATGATGTTCAAGAACATTCTCACTAATAAATCATCATTGAAGGTTTCCTTTTGGCACTGCTCTTGGTTTAGCTTCCAAAATAGGTGACTCATCATCTCTACCTCTCTTTCTCCAAGCGCTATATAAGGTGCCTTATCCATCTGAAAGAATTGAATGCTATTTAGCTTTATCTGATGCTTAATACACAATAAGAAGTAATCTGAATCAAATAGACACATAATCCCCTCTAGATCTTCTGTCCACGCTTTAATTTGATGCAACTGATTATCTGATACGAAGTACATCATCTGCTCTCCGAACTTGTACTCTTTATGCCCTATAGTCTCTGTCACTGAGCCTTTAGTCACAAGTACCATACTGTAAAAACGCTTGCGTGTACGGCTTCCTAAAAACAAGTCACCTCTCTGCTTTAAATCCGCTAAAGAGAAGACTTCCATATACCCTGCCCCATCCTTATAACGGAGTGTACTGCATTCTTCACAACTACTGTCGTCAGATACTAAGAAGTGATTCTTAAAATCCTGTATCGTCTCTAAATCCTTAATCTCTTTGTTCTCTTGACTCATCTGCTATCTTCTATCCTATTATCACTGATATGACTACTCCTGCTACATATAGTCCGATACCATATATAGTATGTGTCATAAGACTTTTTATTCTTACTGTACTCGGTTTGGGTGTCTTAGATCCTGCTATCCCAAAGCCAAAAGCAGGTTGCATCATAAAGTAAGGAAACACTGTAGTCCCTACTCCTATGATTAAGGCAGGCAATAAAGTAGGCGCAGAAAGCCACTCTATCCCCCAAATTAACAATAATACAAAAGCAAAACTTGCACCAATCGTATAATGCGCTAACCAACCTAATGCTCGCTCATTCTTCACAGGGGTAGCTTGCATAATATTTGGGTGACTAAACACTCCTTTAGGAAATGAACCTATCCATCTACCTAACAAGGCATAGTCTAAAGAAGGGATATTAAATAGCTTCTTAATCACTACTGCATACACATCCATAAATATAGTCGCTCCAATACCTAGTAATAAAGCATACTCCACTAATAATACAACGTTATTCATTATTCTAATTATTTAAACTATTCCTTATCTACATTCCACACGTGCTTCATTATCTCTTCAGGAGAAACCACACCTGTTTGACGCCAATAAATATCTCCCTGCTTATTTAATAAAATCATCGTAGGTACAGAACGAACAAAGAACTCTTCTTTTAGCTCTTTAGCTTGATCTATATCTGCTCTTATCAAATCTACTTCAGCTTCTATATCCGCCTCTATATGGTCTATTATTCCTGATAATGTCTTACACGGTGAGCACCAATCCGCATAAAACTGTACTAACACAGGGCGCTTTAAATTGTCAAAGTCTATAAACTCTTCCATTGTTCTTGTCTTTTTTTAAAATTGAATAATAACGTTGTAGTACATAAAAAAACGCTATTATTTTGACAATACAAAACTAATAGCGTTCAAATTATTTCTTCTTACTCTTATGGGAGATAAAATAGGACAAAGTACAGATTATGATAACTAACTTAATTGAGCACCTAAATGCTCTGCTTTAGTTATCCATTTGGCTCTTTGTACATCTGTAGAGTTTCTGATAATCCCCATATACGTGACTTTGACAGGAGATACCCCACAGAACTGTAGTGTTGATTTCTTTAGTTGATTCACACTAGGTCTTCCATACATCAGGCGATAATACCATCCTGGCTGATCTAAAGTAGTGATAATATGTGCGGTCTTTCCTTTCAGCAGTTTGTCCCATAACATACTATTTTCTCTGTACTGATACATAATACTGGGTAAGAAAGTTCTATCTATAAATCCTTTAAGTAACGCAGGTACACCGCCCCACCACACGGGATGCACCCATACGAGATGATCTGCCCATTTGATATCTTCTATCGCTTTTAATAGATCCGGTTCTAGCTCTATGCGCTTCTGATAGCCATATTGTAAGTTTGCGTTAAAGCTCATCTTCGCTAATGTGATTTCTCTCACCTCAGCCCCATTAGACTGAGCTCCCTTTTTATATGCCTCTACGATGCCGAAGCACAGTGATTCTTGATTAGGATGTCCATTGATTATGGTTATTTTCTTCATTGTCTTACACTATTTTATTTGCAGACAAAACTACTCTACCACCTCCCCTCAAATACTGGACAAATGTCTAAAAAGTAATCTCCTTCCTAATACGGCTAAGGTGACGCTGTGTGATCCCTAGATAAGAAGCTAGATACTGTAAAGGGATGTACTGAATAAAAGTAGGATGATTAAGTAGCAGATTTCTATAACGCTCCTGAGCTGTAGTACGCTGAAACTGTATAACACGCTGTTCTAACTCTAGATACTGCTGCTCTGCTATTATTTTTAAAAAGGTGTTCCACTGTGGAAGTGTATTCGCTAAAGCATCTAGATCTTTCTTCTTGATAGTCCATACGACAGTAGGAACTATCGCCTGAATACTCTCAATACTTTTGCCACCTGTTATAAATGCAGAATATGCTCCTATCAAATCGTCTGGAAAGCGAAAACAATAGGTTAGCTCCTCTCCTGATTCACTAGTATAAAAGGATCTAAAAACTCCTGACTCTATAAATGCTATCTCTTCACAATTCTCTCCTTCTCTTACCAAATAATCTGTTTTACCTATAGTACGCTTTTCAAATAAAGCAACTATAGAAGAGATCTCTAGTTCAGAGAATAAATCGAAACGTTTAAAAAACACATTTAGCATAAGGCATACCATCTTTATGGTAAATGTAGTTCTATATATACAATATCTTATTATTTTTTATTACATTTCGCCATTATTTGACTACAAAACAACAAATAGATAAACTTGAATTTTATGAAGAAACTAATTCTATCAGCCTTATTATTTACAGCAACACTAACTTTCGCTTTACCTAAAACAGGTAACAAAGTAGAAAAAACAGCTGTAAAAGAAGCCGTTCAACAAGAGAAAGAAGCACTACCTAAGCCATACGATGAGCTAGAAGATGCTGATGCTAAACTGACTAAACTTATCGCTCAAGCCAAAAAAGAAGGTAAGAACGTATTCGTACAAGCTGGAGGAAACTGGTGTATCTGGTGTCTTCGTTTTAACGACTTCGTACAGAAAGATAAAGACATCAAAACGATAGTAGATAAGAACTTCGTATACTATCACTTAAACTATACAGCTAAAAATAAGAATGCTAAGGCTTTTGAAAAATATGCTCCTGAAGGACAGAAGTTAGGATACCCTTTCTTTATCGTAATCAACGGACAAGGAAAAACAACTAACGTTATCGCTTCTGGTGATCTAGAATCAGGTAAAAGCTATGATGTAGCTAAGGTGAAAAAACTATTCTTAGACAACGTCGCTAAGAAATAACGTATATTATATATCAATAAATAAGGCTGTCAATCGACAGCCTTTATTGTTTTACCTTAAATCTGCAGATAACATTTAAAAGAGAATGAATTATACAAAACAGAGCAAAATTAGTGATTAAAGCACACTGTAGTGTGGTTTTAGAGCTAATTGAAGCTATGTAAAGTTGAATTTATTAGTAGTAAATGGTAGTTGCAGATTTAAGGTTTACTTAACTTGTATTGTTTTTAAGTTTGCCGAAATAGGCACAGCTTTTACATCGTTATCAACATATAAGAAAAGCATATCACTCGTTTTACCTATTAATATTCCTTCAAGTATTTCTCCTCCTATATATTCTATTTTAATGGATTGTTGCATCAATGTATGTTTATAAGACACTTTTCCATAATAATAAGATGCCATAATGAGATACCATACAAAAACAACAAAATACATAATCCCTTTTACCTTTTTATACCAAGAGTAACGCTCTAGATTAAAAGTAGATTTACTATAACTAAGTGGAAACTTCTCTTGCCAATATAAATCAACTTTAAATAGCGAATATGTTATTAGTATCGTCAGAAATGTAAAAGCTATAATTTTAAAATCAGCAAAAGGGGCTATCAAAAAATCAAAGATAGAAGCATAATCAAAAATATTAATACCAAAGGCATCATACTTCTGATTATTAAACAGCATTCCTATCCCTATAGCCATTAAATAAGCTAGAGTAAGTACAAGTTGCATTGACTTAAGTACTTTGTTTATAATCTCTTTAATAATATTCTCATTCATAAGAGTATCTATTAGCAAACTTTCATTAATATAGACTGTAGTATATCAAATATATAAATATTTCTAATTAAATCTAGAAAAAGTATAAAATCCATTTGATACTATTAGAAAAGGCATAGATATAACACCTATGCCTAATCACCATACAAAAAAATTATTATTACCTTAAATCCGCAGATAACGTTTAAACGAGAATGAATTGTACAAAACAGAGCAAGATTAGATTAAAGCACACTGTAGTGTGGTTTTAGAGCTAATTAAAGCTATGTAAAGTAGAATTAATTAGCAGTAAATGGTAGTTGCATTTTTGAGGTATTATTTGTCATAAAACTTATCAAATCTTGCAAAACCTGATATCTTATCTGGAATAGACATCCCTTTAGTTACCTTATCTGTCTTCAGATCATAGATCCAAACATAGTTACCCCCTTCAGCACTATTAATCGCTATATAAGCTTTATTATCATCCGTAAAGAACCCTAACTCATAAGGTTCGTCTAATGGTAGTTCTGTCAATGTTCTAACGACACGTTTAGTTTCTAAATCAATAATAGCATAACGCGCATTATAACTTCCGCCTTTAGAAGTATCTCTATAAGAAATTATCATCTTATTATCTCCTATATAATCTAAAGCAGTCTCTGGTCTTATACCACCTAATACTTGAGATAAATTCATACTATAGGATTGATCTGAAGTTTGTTCACCTGTCTTCGCTCTAAATAAATATATATCATTTTGACCTGTCTCAGGACGTGGATAGCAAGTGTAATAAAACGTAGCGTTATCTTTAATAAATGAGTTTTTAAAATAAGGGGAACCACTTCCTATACCTAGGCTACGTGTGTCTTTATCAGTCTTAATTACCTTAAAGTCGCTATACGCTACTGTAGCAAAATTATGAAACTTCGGAGTAAGCCATTTATCATCTCTAAACCCATATTGCATATACACCACTCCGTCCATATAAGCTATTGCTCCGATGTCATAATGGTTATAACCTTGAGGGAACGTTTCTAATCCCTCTATTACTCCTTGCTTAATAACTTTTAATGTCGTGGTATCAAATACAGCGTAACGAATTTGTGCAGAATCATTTGGTAATCCCAATACCAATAAAGTCTTACTATCAACCCACGTAAAAGAAGAAACATCATTAATATAGGTAAAAGGCACTTCTAATTCGGTCACTAACTTATCCTTTGTGTACTTCATTTTCTTAAATACCCCCTGATCAGTCTTATAGTTATAGATATACCCATTCTTTACAATATAGGCATAGGTACCTTTAGAGTTAATCTCATCCCCTTCTCTATTTAAGTCGATTATTCCTTGAGTAACATCATTAGTACCCGTCATATAATGTACAGTATTAGGCCAGCTACCTAGTGCAGATAATAAAAAGTACTTATAGGTCTCTTCTCCTTCAAATCCTCCACTTGACGAAGGTTCTTTACTACATCCTACTGCTGTTAATACAAGTAATAAAGCAGAGACGATTGAATATATTTTATGTTTCATCTGTAATGTCTATTTTAAAGAATATCTGAATTTGAAATAAAAGGCTCTACCTTGTTTTTGTAACTTAAAATTGTCATAAGCAAGAGCGTCGCCAACATTAGTACAGTTTAAAGCAAAGTTATACTTTCCTTTTGCCATAGAGTAACTAACACCTACATCGTGTAGCGTCTGACGAGGGATAGTTGGTATATTGCGTTTGTTTCCATACGCTTGCCAGTTTTTATAGAACCACTCTGTCATACTAACTCCCCAAGACACTTCGATACGAGAGTCTTTCTGAAACAAATCATCCTGTCCTACACTCACATCTATATTTCCGTATAACCAAGGTTGGTTAGGTACTTCTTTTTTATACGTAGCTGACTCTACATTATCGCTCTTATTAGCATACTGTGTATTATCATACGCATAATTATAAGTAATGTTAGCCATTACATTCACGATATTCTTATACTTATAATTAAACTCCCCTTCTACCCCTTTAGTAAAGATATTAGACAAGTTCTCATATTTAAAAGTACTACTATATAAGTTAGGAACAGTGTAGATGTAATCTTTCGTATCTCTAATATAACCTGCCACATCCACACGCATAAAGTGATCTCCAAAACTCTGACTATAATACGTCCCTAAATTATAATTATTACTATTCTCCGGTAGTAAATTCATATTACTTGTAATAGATATACCATCACCGAATATCTCTTGTGTCTCTAATAATCGATACGCTTTCTCGAAAGATGCTTTAACACCCCACTCATTCGTTATCTTAAAAGTAGAAGCTACACCATATCCCCAGTTACCAGTTTGATTTTTTACAGATGTACCAGTTTTAGTCCATGCATTCCATATTGTTTTTTGCAAATCAACCATATAGTATTTCCCAAAGAACAAATTAGTCCAACGCTTATCAAACCAATCCTGTTGGTAGTTAAACGAGAATATTTGCTTTGCCATCTTAGCTGGAGGAGTCGTTTCTTTACTTTCATACACCGCATTGTAAGTAGTGTTCTTGTTATAATCTAACATATAATTTAGATTAAACTTATGAAAATCATTAATTCGATACTCCGTAGTCAACTGAGAGAATACGCGTTCTGTATGTTGTCTAGTTAATGATAATCCACCTAATTCACTAGCAGATGAAGGTAAGTAACTACCATCCCAACTATACTTGCGCATCAAGGTATCAGTCCCTTTGTCAAGGCTTTTAGAATATCCTAAGTAGTAATTAATATCAAATCGACCATTCATTAAGTCTTTCTTCTTGTACTTTAAGAAGTAGTTATTCGCATCACCTTTTTGCTTTACTCCACCATAAACAACCTCTTGATTAGAACCTGTTTGAATTTGTTTGTCAAAAAGAGAATGTGATAACCCTACAAATAACATATCAGCCCAAGACTTATCTTCAATACCGAATTCGGTCATCACGAACATTGATTTGTATTGATCATTAAAGCGCTTCACATCTCTATACTCATACTTACCAGCAGTAGCGTTATAGATCTTCATATCACGCATCTTATAATCATTATCAGAATAATTATAGAACGTATTTAACCTCATTACAATACCTGTCTTTTGATCCTTAAGCTGACCGTTTAGATTCACTTTATGTGTATTAAACGAACCTGTAGTATAACTGGCATCTAAATAATCTTTAGAGCTTCCGTTAGTGATAATATCAACAGCACCTCCCATAGCATCCGTACTTAAGTGTACAGGTACCACACCTTTATAAATCTCCACACGCTTAGCCATATTAATAGGTAGCGTATTCATATCTACACCTTTTCCTAACATCTCTAAAGGAACACCATCTATAAAGAACTTTACAGACTTACCTGACATACCATTAACTGAGAAGTTGTAATCTGATCCTACACCTCCTTGTTGTCTAACCTTAATTCCGCTACTTTTATTAAGTATCTGGTTTAAGTCAAAAGTACTATTCGCCATCTTCTGCATATCCACAGCACTAACAGTAAAGGCTTGCTCTTTTAATGCATCCACTTTACCCTTCACACTTACCACCACATCATCTAAGACAGATGAATCCTCCTGCATAGTAATACTTAAAGATTTAGGACTAGCATTAAACTGTACGCTTCGGCTCTCCTCAGCAAAACCAACATAACTAAATAATATAGTATGCTGTCCAGCAGAGTACTGCAATTCAAACTTACCATCTAAATCAGTTTGAACCCCTACTGTACTTCCTTTAATGGTTACAGATACACCTATTATCGGTGTCTTTTGTGAATCTAGAACGATTCCTTGAACTTTATTTAAAGTTCCTTGAGCACTTATTACACAAGGGAAAACAAGTAACAAGAAACATAAAAATACTTTCTTATACGGTCTCATTATTTAAATTTGTTATAAATAGCAAAAGTATTGGCATTGTTAATAAAAACCAAAGAAATACGTATTTATTTTTAAAGAGTCTAATTAACAGTAGCCTTCACCTAGAACAACATTCTTATAAACGACTACTTACAAAGGAAAATAAGGAAACCATTTGATTGTCAGAATTAACACCTTTAACTTAAAACTAACTCTGCTCTAACTCCAAGCCCGACAGTAGAAGAATACGAGAACAATCCTTCGACAAAAAAGCCCTTTTTCTAGCAATACCTAAGGAATTCCTCACGAATAGTGCAAGGATTTTGTAGTCGTAGAACCCACTATAAACAATCTCCAATAAGCAAATAGGCAATAACTCGTCCATTTTAAGCCATAAAAAAAGCACAGCCTAAGCTGTGCTCCATTCTTATTTGATTAGTCTTTAATCGACTCGTAAATCACTTTCTGAATATCTTCTCTAGTATTTGCCTTAGATAGATTATTTACATTACTATCTGGATAAGTACGATTAGACAAGAATACATATACTAAATCTTTCTCTGGATCTGCCCAAGCCATTGTTCCTGTGAATCCTGTGTGTCCAAAACTTGACATTGAAGCACATCCACAAGTAGGTCCAGCAGCACCTGGTTTTTGTGGTTTATCAAAACCAACACCTCTTCTACTTCCTTTAGCACAGTAAACACATTCATTAAACGCATCAAAAGTACTCGTAGAGAAGAAACGCTCACCACCATATTCTCCTTTGTTTAAATATAGTTGCATCATCTTAGCAACATCTAAAGCAGAACCAAATAGCCCAGCGTGACCTGCTACTCCGCCTTGCATAGCTGCTCCCATATCATGTACATATCCTTGAACTGTAGTATAACGATAATAATTATCTTCTTCGGTAGGTGGAATCACATTAATATCAAACTTACGCAATGGCAAATAAGTCAAGCGCCAAGCTCCCATCTTGCTGTAAAACTCACTATCTACTACTTGGTCTAGAGGTTTATGATACTTACTCTCTACAAACTCTTTCATCATAATAAATCCTAAATCACTATACTTATAGTCTTTTTTAGAACTCAATGTTGACTCTCCTATTTGCTTAAGCATCTCATTAGTATACCCCTTTTTAATATAAAGGTTTTCTGACACTTGCGTAGGATACTCTGGTGTATAAAAATAACTATATAAACTAGGATCAGGACGATTATTCTCTGCCAATGTTCTTTTGTAGAAAGGAATCCACGCTACTAAACCAGACTGGTGCGTCAATAAATCTTTAAACGTAATATCTTCTTTATCTGTATGCTTCATTGCAGGAACTAAAGTTCCAAGTTTAGAATCCATCTTAACCTTGTGTTCATCATACATCTTAACCAATACTGGTAGAGTTCCTAATATCTTTGTCAGAGAAGCTAAGTCGTATATATCAGTATTTTGTACTGCAGTTGCTTTATCATAAGTATGGTATCCAAAAGCTTTTTGATAAACTACCTTACCATGTCTAGCTACCACTATTTGAATTCCCGGTGTATATTTCTTATCAATAGCACTCTGAGCGATACCATCTATCCTAGCTAAAACCTTAGGATCCATTCCCTCATTAGCTGCTGTAGAAAAACCTAAACGGTCAATCGCTTTAGTTGTAATCCCTGTATCCACTGTGAATTGATTACTGATAGATACTGGTAACTTTCCTTTTGCACCTATCGCTCCAAAAAGAATCTGTACAGCTGCATCTTGAGCAAACTTATTATTTTGATAACCAACTACTACAGCGTTAACATTGTTAGTAGGAACACTAGATAGTGCATAAGGTTTAGCAAAAGACACTAGTACCGTTTTATTTTTACTAGATAGGTTGCGTACTAAAGCTTTCTCACTATCAGACATATCATGCTTACGCCAAGGGTTATCTACTTTATGATATCCTACAACGATAGTACTAAATCCTGAAAGATCGCCTAAACTATCGGGTTTTATAATGTTTAATTCTGTAACATCTGCATAGTTACGCATCATATCTAAAAACCCACGTCCATCATCATCACCTATTTTTACATAGGCTATCTTTTGTTTCTCTAAATGTTTAAAAGGAATAAGTTTATCATCATTTTTAACAATCGTTATTGCCTCTTGGTAAAGTTGTTGATTTAAATCATCATATATAGGCGCATTTAAATCTTCTACTAATTTATTCACTTCGATCGGAGTGAATTTATTCATTCCTGACTTATACTTATAAGCCAATACTTTCTTTACAGAATGGGCTAAACGCTCCTCTGTAATATCTCCTAGATTATAAGCTTCTAATATCTTCGCTAAAGCAGTAGGAACATCCTCTGAAAATAACAATAAATCGTTACCTGCCTTAAAAGCGGCTAAATCTACCTCACCTGGTTTAAGAAAGTTAGAAGCTGCTTTCATATTTAAAGCATCTGTAAAAACTAATCCTTCAAATCCTAACTCCTCCTTTAATAGTTTAGTCACTACATTATATGAAAGTGAACTTGGCACATTAGGATCAGGCTCAATCGCCGGCAAGTTTAAATGAGCAATCATTACACTTGACAATCCTTCATCAAATAACTTCTTATAAGGATATAACTCAACTTTATTTAATCGTGTCTTATCAAAATCAATAACAGGCAACTTATGGTGAGAATCAGTTGATGTATCACCATGTCCTGGGAAGTGTTTCCCTGTCGCAAAGATATTTTGACTTTGATATCCTTTTGTAAATGCTGCTGCTCTATCTGTAACTATCTCTCTAGTCTCACCAAATGAACGAACACCAATAATAGGGTTTTTAGGGTTGATATTAATATCTAATACAGGTCCAAAGTTAAACTGCATACCTAAACGCTTTGTTTGCATAGCCATAGCCACCCCCACTTTCTCAATTAAGTCAAGATCTTGAACAGCTCCTAAAGTCATATTAAAGGGAAAGCGATAGGTATCTTCTAAACGCATACTCAATCCCCATTCACCATCGATCCCTACTAACATAGGTATACGACTAAGAGCTTGTAAACGATTAGTCATATTAGCTTGCTTCACTGGTCCTCCTTGAAAGAAGATCAAACCTCCCACATGTTGTTCTTGCACAAGTTTCTCCAAACTCTGCACATGCGCTTCGTTCTTATTTGAATAAGCAGCGATCATAAAGAGCTGACCTATTCTTTCTTCTACACTTAATTTATTATATACACTATCTACCCATTGCGTTTGTCTAGTAGTATTCACTTTCGCTTGTCCGAAAGCACTAGACGCTACTAAAAGTAGTATTACAGTCAGTCTTTTCATCAGTTCTTTTTTAAGTCAAAAAAAAATCATCACCAAAAGTCTATTTGATGATGATTTTGATATCGTAAATATAATTATTAGATTCTATTTAAAAAAGCGTGAATGCCAACTTTCCTCTGCCGGAACCTCCCAAAATTCTCTAAATTCTCCTAAATTATTAACTAAATTATTGAATACAATCGTATTAGCAGAAACTGCTTTTGATTTTACAAGGCTTTTAAATTCAATTAAAGTTTTAAAAGCGATAAATTCACCTGTTTTATAGGTTACATTCATCTTATCTAATAAATCTACACTATACTTCTGCTCAAGGTCTTGTATCACGCGTACAGATGCATCGATAGAGCATCCTGAAGCAGGATGAACTTCTTGATCTACTGCTAAAACGATAAAACGATTATAGAATATCTTATAAGAAGCTTCTAAAGGCGTAGCATGTGCTGCCCACTCAGCTACGAATGCCGCTAAGTCTTTATCTATATCTTGAACCTCTTCATCTGAGAATTTACGATTAGATTGGTAAATCCAAACTCTCGAATGATCAGGCATCTCTTCAAATGGTTTGTACATAATATTATAAATCTTCTGCGTTAGCGATTAACTCAGCTACGTCTAATACTTTCACTGAGGTTTCTTTATCTTTAAACTTAACTCCATCTGTAAGCATTGTGTTACAGAATGGACATCCTGCAGCGATAATCTCTGCATTTGTATCTATAGCTTCTTCAGTACGTTCTACGTGTACTTCTTTCGTTCCGTGTTCTGGCTCTTTAAAAAGCTGTGCTCCACCAGCTCCACAACATAATCCATTCTGTTTAGAACGCTTCATTTCCACTAACTCAGCATCTAACTTCTCGATTAGTTGACGAGGTGCTTCATACACTTGGTTAGCTCTCCCTAAATAACATGGATCGTGGAAAGTAATTCTCTTTCCTTTGAATTGTCCACCTTCTATCGTTAATCTTCCTTCATCAAGTAAAGATTTTAGAAATTGTGTATGGTGAACTACTTCATATTTTCCTCCTAAATCAGGGTATTCATTTTTGATTGTATTAAAACAGTGAGGGCATGCCGTTACTATCTTCTTTATTTCATATCCATCTAATACTTGGATATTCATCATAGCTGCCATTTGAAAAGCAAACTCATTACCAGCTCTTTTTGCTGGATCACCAGTACATCCTTCTTCTGTACCAAGTACAGCGAATGACACATTAGCTTTATTTAATATCTTTACGAATGCTTTTGTAATCTTTTTTGCTCTATCGTCAAAACTTCCTGCACAACCAACCCAAAAAAGTACTTCTGGTTGTTCTCCTCTTGCCATCATCTCTGCCATTGTAGACACTACTAAATTTGCTGACATAATATTGTATGTATTGAGATAATCCACTAGGGATTATGATAGTTAATGTTTAATTCTCGTCTTTCCAGTTTAAGCGATCCATTTGGCTATACTGCCATGGAGCTGCATTGTTCTCGACATTCTGCATCATGTTGTTCAACTCTATTGGAGCAGCACTTTGTTCCATAACAAGGAAACGACGCATATCCATAATAATAGAAAGAGGACTAATATCGATAGGACATTCTTCCACACATGCATTACATGTATTACAAGCCCATAACTCTTCTGGAGTAATATAATCATTTAATAATGTCTTACCATCATCTACGAACTGACCATTATTAGCATCCATTATCTTACTAACGTCTTCTAAACGATCACGTGTAGACATCATAATCTTACGTGGAGATAGTTTTTTACCTGTGATATTCTGTGGACAAGAAGAAGTACAACGACCACATTCAGTACATGAATACGCATTTAATAACTGAACCCAATTTAAATCCATAACATCTTGTGCTCCGAACTTTTCTGGTTCTCCTACTGGTTCAGCAGGCGCCGCATACGGATCAGCATTAGGATCCATCATTAGAGAAACCTCTTTTTTAACTGCTTCAAGATTATCAAACTCCCCTTTCGGTTGTAAGTTTGCAAAATATGTGTTTGGGAAAGCTAAGAAAATGTGTAAGTGCTTAGAATAGTATAAGTAGTTCATAAACACCATTACACCCGCAATGTGTGCCCACCAACAAAAACGCTCTATAAATGCAACAGTAGCAGGATTAATACCATCAAAGATAGGACTGATTAAACCTGATATAGGAAAAGATCCCACTGCAGTATAATGTGTATAACCAATACTCTGTAAGTAATAATCAGCAGCATTCATGATTAAAAAGAAACACATCAATATCGTTTCGATGTAAATAATGTTATTCGCATCACGTTTAGCCCATCCTTCTAACTCAGGTTGATTAAGACGCTTTAACTTAAGTACATTTCTACGAATCCAAAATACTACTACTCCAAAGATTACCAAGAAAGCAAGTACTTCAAAGATTCCTATTAAAGCATTATATGCTGTACCTAAAAAGCTAAAAGCACGATGAGTACCAAACAAACCATCTACAATGATCTCTAGCATCTCAATATTAATAATCACAAACCCTGCATAAACGAAAATATGCAAAATAGCAGGAATAGGTCTTTTCACCATTTTTGATTGTCCTAATGCCACGCGAATCATATTTCTCCAGCGAGCAGAAGAATTGTCAGTTCTGTCAATATTCCTTCCTAATTTGATGTTGCGTATTAGCTTCTTTATATTTTTAATAAAGAATCCAAACCCAACAACTAAAAGAAGTAAAAATAATACTTGGCCTAAATACTCCATAGTCGTAATAATTGTTTCAGTAAATTGTTAGTTTTTTGTTAGTTGGTTAGTTCTTGTTTGTAATCTATTTCTCCACAGCAGGTGCCGCCTCTTCTTTTGTTTCTTGGTAAGGTGTCGCCTTTTTACCAAATAAAGAGAAGTGAACATAACGCTTAGGATTTTCTTTTAAATCTCGTAATAAGCCTTCTAGCTCTTTACTCGCTCCTTCTAAATTACTATAAAGCTGTTCATCTTTTAATAATTTACCAACAGATCCTTTACCATTTTGAATATCACCCATGATTTTATCCATGCTAGCTGTAGCGTTATCTAAGTTAGCAAAAGTAGATTTGATATCCAAAGTTTTTAAATCAGTAGACAGAGAAGCGAAGTTACTACTCATCGTGTTTAAGTTAGATAAAGTACCATCTAACTTAGGTTGTGTAGACGCAACTAATTTATTGGTAGTAGCCATTAAAGTATTTGCTCCTGTTAAGGTACCATCTAATTGATTAACGGCACTTTTAAGACTAGCTTGTGTATTCTCATCCATTATATTGTTAACAGATGCTAACATGGTATTCAAATTAGCTAAAGCCTCTTCTACCTTTTGTTGTAATGGTGCGATCTGACCAGCTAATTTCTCAGTCATATCTTGTACTACTTCACCTTTTAAAGTTTGTCCAGATTCAGCATAAGTAGTCTCACCAAAAATAGGATCAATCATAATACTCTTCCCTCCTAACAAACCAGGAGAATATATTTTAGCAATACTGTTCTTAGAGATATCAACGTTTTGAGTCATTAAAAGCTCTACTTTTAATTTCCCGCTAACATTATCCAATTCTATTTTTGATACTTTTCCTACTACTAGACCATTAATAGTAACTGTTGAAGACATTGTCAGTCCCTCCACGTTATCATATTCTACATAATATCTAGTACTATTATCAAATAGGTTTCTTCCTTTTAAAAATGAGTATCCCCAAATGAACAAACCAATTGCTCCTAATACTAAAATTGCTGTTTTAATTTCTCTTGATATTTTCAAAACTTTCCATTTTTATAACACACAAAAATAAACTTTTATTTCTAAAGCGCTTGATATTATTTTATTGCTTCCTCTACTGTGATTGAGTTACCATTTTTAAATGCAACGATAAAAGCAGAACTATGTCCACTATTCTTCGCTACTTTCAAATTCTCTTTCGCTGTATCATAGTCACTTGTCTCCCCATAGTAGTATCTACTTAGATTACCCGCTCTCATTGTAGTAACTCCTCTTAGTCCTTTAAAATTTTCTGGTCTAAGTGATAATTCTTTAGATCCAGCTGCAATTTGCACTTTAAAAATGATACCATTATTCTTTGAACTACTTTCTTTTCGCGGCGTTGTATTTTCTTTTGCTACTTCTTTTGAAGTGTTTTTCACTTCTCTAGTATTATTTTTAGTTGCACTAGAATCTTTAGCAACAGTCTTACTTGACGAATCAGCCACTACTAAAGTTTTACTTCCCCCGTAGTATGCTGCTTTATAATTAATAATTCCTTGAGCGATAGAAGTAGCTAACTCTTTCTGTCCTCTACTTGATGTCAAATAGCTTCCCTCTTCTGTATTAGATACAAATCCAAGCTCTATAAGAATACTAGGCATAAAAGCACCATGCAATACCCAGAAAGGTCCTTGCTTCACTCCCCTATTCTTTCTTCTTAAATCATTAGTAAAGCCATCTTGAACTCTACTCGCAAGATCAATACTCTGATGTACGTAATCTTCTTGAATTAATGTTAGACCTATAATAGACTCTGGTGATGACGGATCAAATCCAGCATACTTAGTCTTATAATCGTCCTCCATCATAATTACCGAGTTCTCCGTTTTGGCAACATCTAAATTAGATTTGTTCTTACTAAGACCCATTACGTAAGTTTCAGTACCTGATGCAGCTTCAGAATTCACACCGTTACAGTGAATAGATACAAAGACATTACCGTTATTATTATTAGCAAGTACAGATCGTTCTTTCACAGGAACGAATACATCAGTCTTACGTGTATAATATACATCAATATCAGATTGTCTCTCTAATATTCTCCCTACTTCTAACGCAACAGCAAGTACAATATCTTTTTCAACATTCTTTTTATGGTTAGTACCAGTGTCTTTTCCTCCGTGTCCAGGATCCAAAACAACCTTAAACTTCTTACCATTCTGTGCACTTACAGAAAAACTTAATAATACAACGGCTAATAAAGCAAACAGCTTAAAACGACTGTAATTCATATAATGGATATTTATAGTGTTTTATAATTTAAATAAAAATACATTTTTCAAAAAAAATATATGTAAGTTTGACACGTTAAAAACAACGCGCTTAATTTTACAAAAATAGCATATATATAGGTTTGCGAACAAATATTTTTAATATCGTTTTCATTTTATCTGTTTTCGGAGCAACTTTAACTCAAAAAAGTATTGCACAAGACTACAATAAAAAATTTACAACTGTAAATACTACAATCAAAAAAGACTCTATAGTAACTATCAAAGATACTATGGAACAACCTGTTGTGTCTAAAAAAGACATTACTAAAACCCCAAAAGACACATTAGCTCCTAAGAAAAAAGCGCTACTTGAAGATATGGTCTATAGAAAAGCTAAAGACTATGAATCTCTAAACTTAGCCAAAAAAGAAATTACATTATATAATGAGGCTGAGATAAAATATCAAGATTATGAACTTACTGCTGGTAAAATCGTTTTCAACTATGAGAAAAACGAAATATATGCTGGTGGTATTAAAGATAGTGTTGGTAAAATGTCTCAATATCCAGTATTTAAACAAGGAGGTCAAGTTGTAGAACCTGATTCTATTCGTTTTAATACAAAAACGAAAAAAGCCCTTGTATTTAAATCTCGTACTTCTCAAGGTGAATTCAGAATCAAAGCTCAAGTAAGTAAAAAAGAGAATGACTCTGTTTACTTTATGAAAGATGTAATCTTTACTACTGCTAAAGATTTAGATGATCCTGAATACTACTTCCGTACAAATAAAGTAAAACTAGTACCTGGTAAAAAAGTAGTGACAGGGGTGACTAATATGGTTATCGCTGATGTACCTACTCCACTAGGACTTCCTTTTGCTTTTTTCCCTATGTCTGAGAAAGCGGAGTCTGGATTTATATTCCCAAGTTTCGGAGATACAAACCAACAAGGTTATTATATCCAAAATGGTGGATACTATTTTGCCATTAGCGATAAGATGGACTTAAATGTATTAGGAGACTACTATACCAATGGAAGTTGGGGAATACGCTTAAACAGTTCATACGCACAGCGATATAAGTATAACGGTAGAGTATTAATTAGATACGAGAATAATATCTTTTCAGAGAGAGGTCTACCAGACTATATGTCTAGTAAGCTTTATAACATCCAGTGGAATCACAGTCAAGATGGTAAAGCTAATCCTAACTCAAGATTCTCTGCTTCTGTTAACTTAGGTAGTAGCCAATACTTTAGACAATCAAATAACACATATAACGTAGGTGCTTCAATGAACAACACGATGAGTTCATCTGTTAGTTACCAACGTACCTTCGAAAGTGTACCTCAAGTGAATATGTCACTTACAGCAACACACTCTCAATCGACAAATACAAAAGAGATCAATATGACTCTACCTACACTACAAGTGAACGTAGACCGTGTATTCCCTTTTGCTCCTAAATTTGGTTCTAAAAAAGGAATCATCAAAAACTTAAACTTCTCATACTCTGTTCGTGGAGAGAACCGTGTTAAGACACATGAAGACTATTTCTTTAAAAGAGAAATGTTTGACAGTTTAAACACTGCATTCCAACACAGTATTCCTATTGCTACTAACTTTAAAGTGTTTAAACACTTCTCAGTTACAGCAGGAGCTTCTTATAACGAGGTATGGTACTTTAACACAATAGAGAAAAAATACAATGCTCAATCTAATAAAGTAGATGACATTCGTGTAAATGGATTTGATAGTTTTAGAACATATAGTGCAAATGCAAGTGTTGGTACCACTATCTATGGTACTTTCAACTTTGGAGAAGACAAAAGGATTCAAGCTATTCGTCACGTAATGCGTCCTAGTGTTGGGTATTCATACACACCTAGTTTTGAGCAATACTACGACACCTATGCAATAGATGCTACTGGACAAACAATGCAAGACTATACCCGATTCCAAGGAGGTATATTCGGAGCACCAGGTAGATATAACTCTAATATGATGTCGTTCAACTTAAGCAACACTTTTGAAGCTAAAGTTCGTGATGATCAAAATGAAAAAGGAGAACCAAAGAAGGTAATGCTTTTAAATAGCCTTAACCTTTCTACAAGCTATAATATGTCTGCTGACTCTCTTAAATGGGCTCCAATGCGTTTAAGTGCAGGAACAGCAATATTTAAAGACAAGATGCAGATTAACTTTGGTGCTACGCTTGACCCGTATGCATTAGACAACAACAACCGCCGTATAGATACTTATAACATCAATAATGGTGGTAGTTTATTTCGTCTAACAAGTGCTAATATGACCATAAACTGGTCAATGTCTAGTAAAGATGCAATGTTCGGTGGAGCTGAAGACAAAAAGAACCAGAACTCGGTAGATAATGGTGGACGTGCAGATGACTTATTTGGTAGAGCGGTAGACCTAGGTAATCAGCGCAAAAGTACACTAGGTGATGAGAATGATGACAAACCATTTGGTGGATTCTTTAATGCAAAACTCCCTTGGGACTTGACATTTGCTTACTCCATGACATATAATAACTCATCAAGGCAAAACGAGATAGTCAATAACTCAGTCATGATGTCTGGTAACATAGAAGTCACACCTAACTGGAAAGTAGGTTTTTCTACCGGTTATGATTTTGTTCAAAAAGGGGTTACTTTTACGCAGTTGCGTTTTGAACGTGATTTAAAGAGTTGGAGAATGGACTTCTCTTGGGTACCTATCGGAACGTATACTAGCTGGGGATTCTTCATCGGTATTCGCTCTTCAATGTTAAGTGATATCAAGTGGGAGAAACGAAAAGCTCCAGACAAATTATATAGATAAAATAACTTTTTAAGAGGAGGCGTATTATATACTCCTCCTCTTCTTATCTAAATGATAACTTATGAAAAAAATAATCAATTCAGACAAAGCACCTGCTCCTATCGGACCGTATAATCACTCAGTTATGACTGGTGACTTATTATTCATCTCTGGACAAATCCCATTTAACCAAGCTACAGAGACTCTTATAACAACAGGAATAGAGGATGAAGCAAAACAAGTAATGGCTAACTTAAATGCTATACTAGAAGCAGCTAATATGACTTTCGAAAATGTAGTTAAAGCAACTATCTTCTTAACTGATATGAATGACTTCGCTAAAGTTAATGAGATATACGGAAGCTTCTTTACAGCAGCTACAGCACCTGCAAGAGAATGCATCCAAGTAGTAAAACTACCTAGAAACGTAAATGTGGAAATATCAATGATCGCTTCTAAATAAGGATCCTTTACAACATAAGAAAGAGGCTATTTTAATTACTTAAAATAGCCTCTTTTTATATCTATAGAAACGATTAAATTCCTAAGAACTGGAATGGTTTCGTTACTTCTAATTTGTTATTTACTAAACCTGCGTGTTGTTGTTTCTTAGATACATCTAATTTTCTAACACCTCCTTTAGCACTAAAGTCAATTGCTTTTAAATCTAGCCACATAGGCGTTAATGCAATCGGATCTTCATAGTAATACACTAAATTCTTTTGATCAGAGACCGTTCTCCACTTAGTAGAAGACAAGTTAGGCTCGCCATCGATATGCACACCATAAGGCACAGATACATTTCTTATAATACTGAAAGCAGCACCTACAGATACGCGTTCATCAGCACTTTGCTCTACAGCCGTTGCATAATAAGAAGCACGTGCAAATCGATCTTCTGATCTACCTGTACCTGGTAATACTTTATTTCCAGGCAAATAGTTCCAATAATCTCTTATCGCTAATTGTTTATCAAATGTTGGAGAATTTGTCACTACTGTATATGAAGCATCGTGATATACCTTTAATTTCCCATCTATATATTCTAAAACAGCATTATCCCCTTTAGCATCAGATATTGTTAAATGCACAGTAGCTAATGTAGTACGACCTGGCGTGTTTGCAGTTACGACTACTAATGGATTCTTCTGTAAGTCGCTTACAGCTTCATCTACACTAGCATAATTATCTAATACATACTGAGCCCAAGCAGCTAAACTAATCCCTTTATTACTACCTTCTGGATTATAATCAGGATACTGAGACTCTACTAACCATAGAATATTAGCCACCACTCCTTTTTCATTCATTCCATCAGTTGTAGCTATGTCAAATGCAGATGTAATCACACTACCATACTTAGATTTCCACTTAACAGAAGCCTTCCCTACCTCACCAGTACGTTCCATACCTCTAGGAAATACCCAAATATTCGGCATAATCTCTTCTTTCCAGTCCATCGAACGTGCAGTAATTACTGTATTATTCGGTCCCTTATAAACAACACGTGTACAGGCTTCAGCTTCAGATAAGCCAAATATGAATGCTCCAAATACAAAAGCACTCATTAATACTCTTTTTATTCTATTCATACTTACCAAGTTTTGTTTCTACTAATTTAATCTTTTTATTCGAACGATTAATACTTACAAATCAAAAACAATACCAATTAAAGCCAATAAAAAAAGGTGCAACACCATGCACCTTATCTATTTGCTATAATAATAATCTACTCCGTAGTTACATTCTTCATACTTATCGCATTTAACAACAGTTGAGCTGATGCTTCATTTGTCGCTAAAGGAACGTTGTGAACGTCACAAACGCGAAGTAACATATTAATATCTGGTTCGTGAGCGTGTTTTCCTAGTGGGTCTTTAAAGAACAAAACCATTTCTGTTTTTCCCTCTGCCACACGACCAGCTATCTGAGCATCCCCTCCTAAAGGTCCTGAAAGCATTCTTCTCACTTCAAAACCTACGTCTTGAGCCATGCTTCCTGTTGTTCCAGTTGCAATTAACTGAATTCCATCTGCCGATAAGATTGCTCTATTTTTTTTGATAAACTCCAGCATTTCTTTCTTCTTAGCATCGTGTGCTACAATAGCTATTTCCATAATTTATCTTATTTGTGATATTCTATTAAACCATCTAATGGTTTCTGAATTATTTTACCTACTTCAATATTCTGCTCCGCCATAACTTCCCTAAAGTCATCTTGCAAAAAATAAGCGACAGAACCAACAAAGTGAACTGGCACCTCTTTATACTCAGGATGATTTTTAATATAGTGATTAGCAAAGAATGTAATCTCTTTTCTAATCATCTCTTTAAAAAATGGAGTTTGCCTATGTTCTATCAAAAAAGGAAGAAAAGATGCCATATAAGCATTCGGATTCTCTTTTTTATAGAAGTTATACTTTACCACATCTGCATCCAGATCATATTTGCTTTTAAAAGCAGAAGCTAAATCAGCAGGCATCATATTTAAAAACAAACTCTTAAGCATTATCCTACCTAATGAACTACCACTACAGTCATCCATAGCCATAAACCCAAGAGATTGTACACGTTGATGTACTTTCATGCCATCGAAATATGAGACATTAGATCCCGTACCATTAATACAAACAATACCAGATTCACCTCTACCTACTGTAGCATAAATAGCTGCATAAGTATCCTCGTGGATATTGATATTAGTACAGTTGATAAAATAATCTTCTGCAAAATTCTTTACTATATTCTTTGTGCGATCAGATCCACACCCTGAACCATAAAAATAAAGTTCTTTAACCTCGTTTTTGTTTTTACAGATATCAGGCACTGTATTAACACGGGTAAAGAACTCATCTAAAGTAATAACTTCGGGATTTAGCCCAAGACTAGTCACCGAAGTTATAACATTATTATTTTGGTCAAAGAAAATCCAATCTGCCTTAGTGGAACCACTATCGACGATTATCTTCATTCAAAAAAATTAATTATTTTAAGCTATTCATTAAAACAGCCATTTCTACCATCTTAGCTGAATAACCATATTCGTTATCATACCAAGCTACAAATTTAAAGAAAGTACTGTTTAATCCAATACCTGCTTTAGCATCTATAATACAAGTATGTGTATCAGATACGAAGTCTTGAGACACTACAGCATCTTCTGTATACGCCATAACTCCTTTAAGCTCGTTCTCACTTGCTTTCTTAAGTACAGCTAAAATATCTTCATAAGACGTCTCTTTTGCCACTTTTACAGTTAAATCTACTACTGATACGTCAGCTGTAGGAACACGCATAGACATACCTGTAAGTTTACCTTTTAATTCAGGAATAACTTTACCAACAGCCTTTGCAGCACCTGTAGAAGCAGGGATAATATTAGTTAAAGCAGAACGTCCACCTCTATAATCTTTCTTAGAAGGTCCATCTACAGTAAATTGAGTTGCTGTAGTTGCGTGAATAGTTGTCATTAGAGCTTCAACAATTCCGAAGTTATCATTGATAACTTTCGCTAACGGAGCTAAACAGTTTGTCGTACAAGAAGCATTAGAGATTATTGTATCTGTCGCTTTTAATTGTTTATCATTAACCCCCATTACAAACATAGGAGCATCAGCAGAAGGAGCAGAAATCAATACCTTTTTAGCGCCAGCATCGATGTGTTTTTGCGCACCTTCTAATGTTGTAAAAATACCAGTACAGTCAGCTACTATATCTACATTTACTTCATTCCATTTTAATAATGATGGATCTTTCTCTGCTGTTACGCGGATAGTTTGCCCATTAACTACTAAATGACCATCTTTTACTTCAACAGTTCCGTCAAAACGCCCATGTACAGAGTCAAATTTAATCAAATAAGCTAAGTGCTCTACTGCCATTAAATCATTTACAGCCACTACCTCAACGTTAGGGTTTTTAGCAGCTTCTCTTAACATTAGACGCCCAATACGTCCAAAACCGTTAATACCAATTCTTGTTTTCATAATCTTTATGTTTTATTATTTCTTTAAATTGTAATGATATCAGAAACTCTTAATAATTCCTGATCGATAGGTGAATGTCCTTTAACGGCCTGCTCTAATGGAGTAAGTGCTACCTGATCGTTGATTAAACCAACCATATAGTTACTACCTCCCTCTAACAGTGTCTCTACAGCCTTAACACTTAATCTACTTGCTAATACCCTGTCAAAACAAGATGGTGCACCTCCACGTTGCATATGTCCTAAAACCGACACACGCACTTCGTATTCTGGCAAATTAGTCTCCACATACTCTCCTATTTCGAATACGTTTTTCCCTAACTTCTCACCTTCCGCTACAATAACAATACTAGATGATTTTCCTGATTTTTTACTCTTCTTAAGTGATTCAAGTAAACGCTCCATACCCATATTTTCCTCAGGAATAAGAATCTCTTCTGCTCCCGCTCCTATACCAGCATTTAACGCGATATGTCCAGCATCTCTTCCCATAACCTCTACAAAGAATAGACGCTTATGAGAACTGGCAGTATCTCTAATTTTATCTACAGCATCTACCACTGTATTTAATGCAGTATCAAACCCAATAGTGTGGCTTGTACCGTGAATGTCGTTATCTATAGTTCCTGGGATCCCCATTACCGGGATATCGTACTCTTTACTAAGAATCATCGCTCCTGTAAAGCTACCATCACCACCTATAACTATAAGTGCATCTATCTCTGCATTCTTTAAATTATCGTAGGCAGCTTTACGTCCTTCTTCTGTACGGAAAGCTACACAACGTGCAGTCTTTAAAATAGTACCTCCTTTATTTATGATATAATTTACATCGCGGGGCCCAAGTACCTCAAAGTCACCTTCTACCAAACCTTGAAACCCTCTAAATATTCCCACACACATTACATCGTGAAAAGAACAAGTACGAACAATTGCCCTAATTGCTGCATTCATTCCTGGAGCATCTCCTCCAGAAGTTAAGACACCGATCTTTTTAATCGCCTTACTCATATTTTATCGTTTTGAGTAAATTTACGAATAATAGACCATTTTAACAAAATTAGATTGTCTTTATTACACTACTAATTTGTTAAATTATAACTCTCTGTTGACGGCCCTGAACTCTTTCTTCTATTCTCGTAAAACTTGATAAAGTCTCTATTAAAATCAGAGTCAGGCAATTCTTCTGATCTGCTATTTTCTTTCTTAGTCTTACCTCCTTTATCCTTTTCCTTTTCGTCCGCTTTATTTAAGATTTTTGAAAGTAACTCCTTAAAAGTGTCAAAATCTACCTCATATGATAATCCTACACCTTGCGTATATCCGATTCCCTCTCCTATGTAGTTAATATCATTCTCACGGTTAAACACTCTAGCACTTAGCGATCCTGATTCATTAAGACGAAGCATTACCTCGACATCCCCAACGATTACAGACTGTTCTACACCACCTACAGGTACCCCTAGTTTACCATTGACAGAGATGCGATCATTAACCTTCGTAGAGAATGTCACCCCTACACGTCCTTCACTTTGTGTATAAGGATTACGCTCTCCTTGAGCATAGTTTAATCCTACTCTAAACTTATCATCTTCATCAGAGAACAAGTCATCAAAAATACTACTTGCACGCTCAAATAAACTTCCTGCTAATGTAGATGAAGAATTATCTGATGAGAAGAAAGCACCCGTAGCCAATAAAGCCATCGCTTGACGCTCACGAGTGTCTCGATCACTTAATTTATAATCTAACTCTGACTTCACAACCGAACTAACTGTCGGGAAGTTAATCTCAAAGTCAACCTCTGGACTACTTAAACTTCCGTTCAACACAATAGCTACATCCGTAGGTACTTTTCTATTAATAATAGAGTTGTCGATAATCACACTTGGATTTGCATCAGTATGATAAATCGCTTGTAAGTCTAGTATCGCATTCATCGGATCCCCATCCCAACGGATAGTACCATACTTCTTAACGATAAACTTCTTATCTATAAGTCCTCCATATCTAAAGTTATACTCTCCTTCATACGCTTGGAAATCTCCCCACATATTAAACTTACCTAGTGTGTTTATCTCCATCGTGATAAATCCAGCTCCCTTACCACGCATAGCGTGTCCAGACTCTCTATCTAATATAATCTCTATCTGAGCATCTGGCGTAAGTACAAACTCAAAATCAAGCTCTATACCACTATTTCTGTATCTATAATTATCAGTTTCTTTTCCTTTTAATCGAAGTGCTTTCTCTTCAGGAGATAAGAAGTAGATAAAATTATTCTCTCCTGTTCCTTGCGCTTCTTTCAGCGGTATCTTAATTGCCGTTCCCTTATTAGATGTTGCATTAATAGAAATAGCCAACATCTCAACAGGTCCACTTAGTTTAGCTAGACCATTTATAAAAGCAGTTCCGTAATAAATACTACCCTCTTCATATTTCGTATCTAAAGCGAATAAATTAGGTGAAGATAGTGACAGGTTTAATGCCCATTCATTAAACATCTTATGAGAAATATCCCCATCTATAATACCTTCTGTTTTATACTTACTATCAATGATGCGGACTTTGCGTAGGATAAATTGTCTCTCTGTTAAGTCTAATGCCGCATCCTCTTCGAAGTTATAATCTACACCTGTAAACTTAGATTTCATACCTGCATTATTCAAGTGAAGACGACCATTAACTTCAGGTTTTTTAGCTGTTCCTTGAATATTTATCTTACCAGAAGTCGTTCCTCTAACATTAGATACAATAGACGCTAATAGAGGCTCTATTGGCTTCACTGCAAAATCTTTAAATCCAGACTCTAAGTTTAACTGCATTTGTTTATTGACAATATCCAAATCTCCATTCAAATAGAACTTCTCTTTTTCATTATCTACAATAGTAGATTTGACTGTAAATTTCTTTAATCGGTCATCTCCATCTACATTCAAAGCTAAATCACCTAACCTAACTTTATTAATCGCTAGATTCTCGATACCAATATTAACTTTAGGATGGAACACATCTTTTATTTGAGAGAAATGTACTTCACCATCTATATTACCTGCAAACTCAAGATTACTTAAATCAGGCATAATCTTAGCCAAGTCAACTTTTCTAAAATCTAAATCAAAGTGCTTATAAGTAGAGTCTTTCACTGACCCATTCAAATTAACCTCTTGCCCATTATGAGATAACGATAGGTTATCTATCGTAAAGTCCTCTAGCTTCTTATTAAAGACAATCTTGTTCTCTTTATTATCCTTCTCGTTAATACTCCATAAAAAGTCTTTTAAGAATACATCTGATTTTTTAAACCCTACTACAGAAAGATTCTCCTCATTAATAGTATGATATAAGTTCAGATTAAATTTATCCTTACCATGTGCACCTCCTTTAAACTCTGAACGAACAAATAAAGTATCATTATGCGTTACATTAAGTAAGTTAAAGTCTGATATTTTATAAAACTTAGACTTCATACTATCCACTGATACAAAGGCATTATACAATGGGTTAGAATTATTAACATCTAATAATATATTATAGAAGTTAAAATCGTCAATACCTATACTTGGTGAAGAGAAGTTTAGCTTAAATACATTATTATCATTATCAATATTTCCTTCCACGTGTGTAGAAGCACTTACTGTTAATTGAGGTAAGAAAACCTCTATTAATCTATTATGTACAGTAATATCAAAGTCTAAATATTGTTCTTCTTTAATTTTATAAGGCGAATAGTTTGTATACAAACTACCTAATGCATTCGTAAATAATGCTCTTAGATCTTTAAACAAGAACTTACCTTTTACATAACCATCAATAGCTTCTTCTGAACTAAAAGAAATATGACGTTCAGTTTGTTCATTAAAAGCAGAATTCAAAGTAAAGTGTTCGAATATATAAGTATCCTTACTATTGGTATACTCAGTATTCTTCATTGTAAATGTTCCTGCTAGATCATCTAATGTATTACCTGTAGCTTTAAACTCAAACTCTCCCTTAAACTTAGACAGCGTATCATTCACAAGGCGCAGTGCGTGTAAGTCAGCATAATCTACCTGAGCAATAAAATCGTAATTCTTAATCTTTGAACTAAGGTCAATCATCCCATTAAAATCAAGTTTTAAATTAGGATCCTCACTGTGTACAAGCCCTCGGTAGTATGGCATTTTCATCAACCCATCTATCGCAATATTAGTATACTTATACTTAGCAAATACAAATGAGAATACATCTCCTTTAATAGAAGTATTTAGTGATTTTTGATTAAAACCAACACCGTCTATCTCTAAATCCAATGAAGTAACACCGAAATTATTATCTTTAATAAACCCTCCTAGGTCAAACTGTTCTAATACTACATTACCCTTATACTTTGCCAGATCTGGGTTATCTAAATTCTCTATTTCGACTACTGCTTTACCTTTACCGATACCAGTTAACATTTCCACATTAGTCTTTAAGGTACGCTTAGTCATCTCGATCTCACCGTGAAGATCTACACTTCCTAGAGTTGACAACTCAGCAGGTAGTTTATCTGCTAATATTTCAGGCATTAGCCCTACTATATTATCTCTTGTGATAAACAGTCTATCGACATTAGCATTCATCCAGAAAGGCTTGTCTTTATCAAACACATTCTTAAAGTGAAACAATCCTCTGACATTAGACATATTCTGATCCACTAGATTTACATTCTTCATATAGAAATCATTCATCACACCATCAATATGCCCACTTACATAGACCATTTTGTTTTGTGAGAATATTCCTGTGAAGGCGTTGATATCAGAAGAATTAAGTGCAGCCTTACGTATCTCGAAATTCCACTTTACTTTATCTACGAAATACTTCATATCCCCTAAAGCATATGTAAACTCTAGATCCCCTTCTATAGCAGATTTTTTTGTTTTAAGATCTAACTTCTCCATAGAGATACTAGTCTTGGTATGTGTAAACTTACCTGACAGATTCTTTACACCTAACCCCCAATTATCTTTAAAACTAGACTTTAAGATAGTCGCATAGATATTAGGCCCTTTAATAAAGAAGTCCTCAACATCTCCATTAATATCTTTAAAATCTATAGCTACAGGAGTAGCTGCTGTATCATCTGATATGATCAAATGTGTATTTTTTATACTGACTTTAGAAGACTTTAATCTAAACTTACCTTGCCCCTCTTTACCATCGTCAAAAGCATTGATAAAATGGTCTAATGTAGTCAGTTCTTCTCCTTTATATTTATGAATTCTTAGATATAATCCATCTACAGATGCCTTACCAAAGTAAAGTCGCCCCTGTATTAGCTCATTAAAATCTAGTATATTAGTAGAGAAAGCCTCTATCTCTATGAAGTTGGTATCGTGATTATCTTTCGCTGTAACCTCTTTTAACGTTACTTGCCCAAATATGTTTATATATAGCTTTTCAATTTCTAATCTTGTCCCAAACTCACTATTGATCTTGTCCATAGCTTGCTGAGCTAGAAAGGTTTGAACCATAGGTAAAGCCAATGCTCCCGCAATGATTATGATCAAGCCAAACACACCTAATATCAGGCGAAAAAGTATTTTATTAAATTTTTTGATAACGTTTAATGTTTTAAATTTGCCCCAATCTACCCTTCGTTTCTTTAAGAAACTCAACAATTAGCAAATTTATATAATTTTCCATAGGGTTGGGTAGATTTAGCCTTATAAATTATCTAAAGATAGAATAAAAAAATGTCTTCAAAACCTACCTATATTTTAGCCATAGAAAGTTCTTGTGATGATACTTCCGCAGCTATTATGGCTGACAACAAAGTATTGTCTAACATCGTAGCTAGACAAGAAATACACGAAGAATATGGTGGTGTGGTACCAGAACTAGCTTCTCGTGCTCACCAACAGAACATCGTACCAGTAGTAGATGTCGCTCTTAAAAAAGCTGGTATCTCTAAAGATGACCTAGATGCCATCGCATTTACGCAAGGCCCTGGGCTTATGGGATCTCTATTAGTAGGTGGTTCTTTTGCTAAGAGTTTATCTCTAGCACTTGACATTCCTCTTGTAGCGGTTAATCACATGCATGCTCATATCTTATGTCACTTTATAGAAGAAGATGGTTATGATAAACCAGAGTTTCCTTTCTTAGCAATGACGATATCTGGTGGTCATACGCAAATCGTAAAAGTAAAGAGCTTCTTTGACTTAGAAATCTTAGGAGAGACTACTGATGATGCCGTAGGTGAGGCTTTTGACAAGTCAGCGAAAGTACTAGGCTTTCCTTATCCTGGAGGTCCATTAATTGACAAGTATGCGAAAGAAGGAAACCCTAAAGCATTCCCTTTTACCAAACCTAAAGTGGATGGGCTTAACTTTAGCTTCAGTGGACTTAAAACACAAATATTATATTTCATCCAGAAGAATGTAGCGATAAACCCTAACTTCATTGAAGAAAATAGAGCAGATATATGTGCTTCTATCCAATACACTATTATCCAAATCTTATTAGACAAGCTTAAACTTGCTGTTAAAGAGACAGGGATTAAACAGATAGTTATCGGTGGTGGTGTATCCGCTAACTCAGGGATCAGACAAGCCCTGAAAGATGGCGAACAGAAGTACAAATGGAAGGCATTTGTTCCTAAGTTTGAATACACAACTGATAATGCTGCTATGATAGGTATTGTAGGGTATTATAAATATAAAGAATCTCTTTTTGCTGATTCATCTGTTGTATCTAAAGCTCGTATTGAATTTTAATCTATCACTATGCAATTATTTTATTCTCCTGAAATAGAAAAAGGTCAAACTACTTTCACTTTTGATAAAGATGAAAGCAAACATATCATCAAAGTTCTTAGACGTAAAATGGGTGATACCCTACACGTTACTAATGGCAAGGGTACCTTGTTTACAACTAAAATAACTCTAGACTCAGATAAGAAATGTGTAACAGAGATAGTATCTTCAGAAGATCAGACTCCTACACCCTTTCGTCTACACCTAGCAGTAGCGCCTACTAAAATGAATGAGCGCTATGAATGGTTCTTAGAAAAAGCAACAGAAATAGGGATTCACGAGATCACACCTATTATCTGTGATCACTCTGAGCGAAAAATAGTAAAGACAGAACGCTTCGAGAAGATACTACAGTCTGCTATGAAGCAGTCGTTACAGTATCATTTACCTATTCTTAATGAACCTATTACATTAAAAGAATTTCTAAATCAAAACCACGAAGGGGAATTATATATTGCTCATTGTGAAGAAACAGAGAAAGTATTATTAAAGGACTGTATAGACACTCATAAAAATTACTTACTTTTAGTAGGTCCAGAAGGAGACTTCTCTACAGCAGAAATAAACTTAGCACTAGAGAAAGGATATCGTCCAGTATCATTAGGACACACAAGATTAAGAACGGAAACAGCAGCGCTAGTAGCTGTACATAGTTTCGTATTTACAAACGAATAAAACTCACATTATGATAGATGCTAAGACGATTTCTAATGGAATAGTACGCGCAGTTTTGATTTTATTTGCCCTTACAGTATTAGGTGCAATGCTTTTACAAATAAGCTCAATCTTCGTTTATATGGGATTCTCTTTTGTTTTAGCATTAATAGGCAAACCTATTGTCGAATTCCTTAGAAAGAAATTACGTCTATCTAAAGTAATCGCAGTTACGCTAACTATCTTCGTATTCTTAACCTTTTTCTTAGGGTTTATCTTTATGTTTATTCCTTTGTTTACTACTCAGGCGCAAAACCTTTCTGTATTAAACACATCTCATTTACAAGAAGATTTTAATGGATTAATTCAGAAGATAGACTTTTACCTAGATACTAAAGGATTTAGCCTAGACAAGATTATTGAGGGAGCTAATGTACGTTCACATCTTAAGCTTGACTTTGTACCTAATTTGTTTAATACTATTCTAGGTTTACTTAGTGAGTTCGGAATGGGCGTTTTTGCTATACTATTCATTACTTTCTTCTTTTTAAAAGACCAAGTATTACTAGAATACCAGTTTAAAAAGATCTTCCCACTAAAACACGAGAATAAAGTACTAAACTCTATCGATAAGATTAACAACCTTTTATCTCGTTATTTCTTAGGCTTGGTAGCTCAGATGTCTATTATATTTGTTCTTTCATTTATTCTACTAGCAGTAGTTGGAGTTAAAGGAAGTCTGATGATTGCTTTCTTAGTCGCTATCCTAAACATCATACCCTATATAGGTCCGCTAATTGGTAATATACTATCTGTAGTATTTACTATGCTTAGCTTTATAGGAGATAACTTTAGTGAAGTAACACTACCTAAAGCGATAACAGTAATGATTGGGTTCTTAGCTATTCAGCTTATCGATAATGTTGTAAATCAACCCTTAATATTCTCTAATAGTGTGAAGTCTCATCCTTTAGAGATATTTATCGTAATATTAGCGAGTGGTATGTTCGGAGGAATATTCGGAATGATAGCAGCGATACCTATTTATACTTGTCTTAAAGTGATTGGTAAAGAATTCTTACCTAATAACCAATTCGTACAACTACTTACAAAAAAACTATATTGAAAACGAATCTATTCTTATCACAAGAAGTACAACAATATATACAAGATCACTTAGACGCAAATCTGTCTCAAATTGCTTTTAAGAAAAGCCCTTTTGAACACATAGAAATGAGTGACCTCTTGACACAAATAGAATCTAAAAAGAAATCAAAAGACAAGCTTCCTACTTGGTTTAAGACGGATAACATCTTATTTCCTAAGAAGCTATCTATAGAACAGACCTCTTCTGAAGCGTGTGCAGCATATAAAGCATCATTAGTATCAGGAGATAGTCTGATAGACCTAACAGGGGGCTTCGGCATAGACTGTTATTATTTTAGCAAAAGTATTAAACAGGTACTACACTGTGAGATGCAGCAAGACCTAAGTGAAACAGTCGCTCTTAACTTTACAGCACTAGGAGTATCTAATATTGACTGTCATACAGGAGATAGTTTAGCATACCTAACTGAGCATCCGCAGTCTTGGGATTATATCTATGTAGATCCACATAGACGTAATGATGCGAAAGAGAAAGTATTCTTCTTAAGCGACTGTGCGCCTAATGTACCAGAACATCTAGATCTTCTATTCTCTAGAAGTAATAACATCCTTATCAAGACCTCTCCCCTATTAGATATACAAGCAGGATTAGGTGAACTGAGAAATGTAAAAGCTATTCATATCGTCGCTCTTCAGAATGAAGTGAAAGAGCTACTGTGGGTATTAGAGAAAGGATACACAGGAAGTATAGACTTAGTAGCTGTCAATATTACAAAAGAAGACACACAAGTATTCTCTACTCCTTTAGAGCAGGAATCTATCTCTACTTTTCGCGAGCCACTTGCCTACCTATATGAACCTAATGCAGCTATCTTAAAGACGGGTAAATTTGATGCAGTAAGTCAATATTTTGACCTAGCTAAACTTCATCCTCATAGCCATCTCTACACTAGTGATAGCCTAATAGTCTTCTCAGGTAGAAGTTTTAAGATAGAGCAAGTACTCCCTTATAACAAACAGGTCGGTAAAGAATACTTAACGAATCTCAAGGCAAATGTTACCACACGTAACTTCCCGATCAAGGTAGAAGAAATAAGAAAGAAATGGAAAATGAAAGATGGTGGAGATAGCTATCTTTTCTTTACCACCAATATCAAGAATGAACGCATTATAATCGTATGCAGTAAAGCATAACTATCCAAAGTCAAATTATAATAATGTAGTTTGACTTTTTTTATTTCCCTACTTTTATTACATACACACTTAAATCTAAAGAATACAGTAGTATTTTAATTACTATGGTGATTATTCAGAAAATAAATTATAATTTGTCCCCAAACCAAAATACAAATGAAAAAAACAGCACTCTTACTATTAATGCTATTAAGTTTTACATCTGTTGTTACGGCACAGACTAAAAAATGCTCTATTGACTATGAAGAAGTCAATGACTCGATTAACTTTAAAAAGACAAACAACGTACTAGTTTATGAATTTGACAGAGTCTCTGCAACTAGTTCATTATTCTTCTCACTTATCTCTAACAATGGAGTACCCTTCTTAAATATTCAATACTTACAGAAGAGTCCTGACTTTATTCCAATTAACTGTTTAGCTAAGAAAAGTATTATATCTATTAAACTTGTTAACGGTACTACTATCTCAGGTCATTATATAGATCAGGATGTATGTGACACCTACACTTATGATAATGTAGGCAAAAAGAATATCCGCATACTAGATGCTAACTTCTACATCAAGAAAGAACATCTAAAATTATTAAAGGAGTCTCCGATTTCAATTATACAAATAAGATTTGCAGGAACAACAGAATTATTTAATATCCACAACGAACTTAAATCTACAATAGTTGACGTAAAAACACAGCCAACGAACTTTTTCATAGATAATATACCGTGTATCGAATAGTGTAAATGTGATTATTTTGTTGTAAAAAATCACATTGCTCGATTTTAATTAAAAGGTTTTTAGTATTTCTAAAAACCTTTTTTTATCTTTATACGTCAAATATTGACACCGTAAGCTCTTATAAAATACCGAACTAGCGAAACGAGGAAGGAATAGCGTTATAACTATTTTTTATTTTTATTAGTATTTATCTAAAAATTATTTGTTTTTGTTAAAATTTTATAATAATTTTAATTACAATTAATAAAGAAAGACACCACATAATACTATAATAAAACTTACAAACTATGAAGAAATTAATTGCTCTTTCCGTTTCCTTATTATCGATATTGACGATTACATTGCTACAAAGCTGTTCTTCAACAGATGATAATAACCAGTTACAAGAACCACAAACTGTAACTATCACTCATAGTAATATTGAGAAAAAATGGCTCACTACTTTCTACGAATTTACACCTAATGTTAGTCAAGCTACTAAAACGGCTTATCAGGTATCTTCAGTAGAAGTTAGTTTAGATAATGGCACTTACAGTATCTATGATAGATATAGTGAGAAAACTGATAAGGGGTCATACAGTCTAGATAAAAATCTACTGATCCTTACTTCTAGTGTTTCGAAAGAAACGATACAATTCAAAATTGAAAAGCTTACTCATAACGAAGCAAACCTAACTGCCTTAAATCACAATGACATAACGACTGTAGAAATGATATCTATAAAATAATCATAGCTACGGCAATAAAACACCACATATTTTTAAATAATATTGATTACATAAAAACTCCTTTTATTGGGAGTTTTTTTTTGGCCTGAAATTTGCAAACACATAAATAACAGTTACCTAATTAAACACTAAACATACTGTAAGAAACAAATTAAAACAAAAAGTATTGGAAATTAACATATTTTCAGTATATTCAATTTATAATAAAAAAGAGGTAGTATGAAAAGAAAATTGAAAATCACCAGTTGCATTATCATAATTGCATCTCTAGTTATACTAGGGTTTCAACTCTATTTTTATAATGACAACATAGATGCTATACAGCAACTAAACACATCTGAACTAGATAAGGAGATCTTAATTAGCAATTTAATGCTTGTTATAGGATCAACTATGTTTTTAAGATCAACTCGTATAAAAGAATGAAGTAAAACCTTATAATCTAGGTCAACCAAACAAGTGGTCCTAATTACAAACAATAGATAACAAAAAAAACCTTTCTTTCGAAAGGTTTTTCTATTTACACTAAAGTGTATATATTATTTTTTCTTTAATTCATAAAGCTTAGCCATATCTCCAGTAATTTCTTTACCTTCTTGATCTAACTGTAAAAGACTTCCTTCTTGTACTTTGTACTGAACAGCTTCTCCACCTTCAGCTTTTAAAGTAACGATAGTTCCTTCTGCATTCCAAGTGAAAGTACCTTTCTCTTCAAATTTCTCACCTGCTTTCTTATCAACGTAGATAGAAGTTTTAGCGAAAGTTTTGTCTTGGTTTAATACTACAGTAGTTTTAATGTCACTGTTAGCTCCAGGAAGAGTACCTTCATAAGTACCAGCCCAGTCTAAAGAAGTTTCAGATGTATCCGCTGTTGGAGTAGTTTCTACTTCAGGAGTAGCTACTTGCTCAGTTGGAGCAGCAGTTTCTTCTTTTTTCTCTTCTTTACATCCTACGAATGCAATACCTGTAACTAATACAGCTAATGCTAACATTTTTTTTCCTTTCATTTTGATATTTTTTTTATTATTTGGAGTAATAAAAGTACAACAAATTCCATTCCTCCCAACAAGTCTACTTATTTTTTTGATAATATTATAGTATTATCCTGTTTTTTAACAATTACGACAAAAACAGACATATACACATCCTTTTTGTTTACATTTATTACTTAAAAGTTAACATTCATACTTATTCTAATTTAGTAGAGTATCTTATATCAAGTGCCCTAAACCTACCTAATCAGCTCTAATATGCACTGTATTCATACAAAATATACTCTTTTAAACTTACCTTACTTTTTATAATATTACTCAATACAACGCGTTATCACTACTTATCCCCCCCTTTTTTTTCTAATATCTAGAAAATATCTTCACCCTATATTATTATATTTTTCCCTTTCTTCAAACAGCAATATCTGCCAAACAGTGTCATTTATTCTTATTTTGACACTTTTTTTTAATTTATTTAACATTTATGCAATTACTTTATTATGGATACTTCGAGTAAAAGTGCTAAAAATATGCAACACAACAAGAAAGCTACTATTAAAATCATTATATTTGATTAATTATTGTAGTTATTTGTTGTTGCACACAATTTTAAAAGTAGTATAGAATTTTCGCTATCCATACATATAGCGAAGAACTATCAAAACAATAAAGAGTATTTTAATTTTCTTACTAGCGCTTTTAAATCCGAGTACTCCATGCTCGGATTTTTTATTTATACCTATTCACCGTATATGTCATTGGTCAAAAAGAAACTACCATTAGTCAAACACCCATTTTAAATTTAGTAAGAAATCATACCTTGCTCATTATTATTAATCATACCTTAGGGTAACTTTTAATCACTAGATAAGTGATAGTCAAATGCTACAAACCAATTTGTCTACTGTATATTCTAACTTTAACCCTGAATACACATTAAACAGATAAATGAAAAGTAATTATACAGAATAAAGCTAATGAAAGAGCGACAACGTAAAATTCCTTTGTAGTACATAGCTAACACTCATTCTAGGCTTACTGTGATCTAAACTTATTATCTTGTGAAAAAATACAACATCTCACCAAAGAAGATATTCTACTTTATATTTTGGACAACCCTATTTATCTCAGTAGGGTTTCAAATACTAGATCCAAATAATCCTCTTAAAGCCTTATTACCCACATTTATTTTTATAATTTTAGCCATAAGCATCTCTCACTATGTAAGTGATTACGAACTACCTAAAGCACTTAAAAAAGGGGAGCTAAAAAAGTTTATTGTAAAAGCGTTACTCTTCACTTTGCTTTTATCACTTACCTTAGCCCTAAACTTTAGCTTCTTTCCGAGTTCCTTTAGTCAGCAAAAGATGCTTATGCAACAGATACACCTATCTCAACAAGCACAATTTTTATCTGAGTTATATAAAGCATTCCCTTCTGCGATGGCTATTATCACTACTACTTGTGGTATTAGATTCTACGAGGAACACCATAAAATAGAAAAGGTCAATGCTAAACTAAAACAAGAACACTTAGAGGCTCATTTAAAACTACTTCAGGATCAGATAAATCCTCACCTGATGTTTAACGTCTTAAATCACATCCATACGCTTATGCAGAGTGATGTAGAACTAGCCTCTACTGTACTGCTAAAATTCTCAGATATTCTGAGATATCAACTCTATGAATGCAATCATAAGATGGTGCTACTTCACAGAGAGATTCAGTATCTACAAGATCTAGTAGCGATAGAACAGATTAGATGGGGAGATGAGTTAGACGTAGACTGCCAGTGGAATATCTCTAACAGAGACCTAGTCATAGCTCCTCTACTTTTAGTACCCTTAATAGAGAACGCATTTAAGCACGTATCTAGGCTCCCTAATACGAAAGGGTATATCATCATTAACTTTACTGAAAAGAATGATACACTTAACCTATACATAGAAAACTCATACAGTGATAAGTATAAACTCAATAAAAAAGAAGGAGGTATAGGCGTAATTAATGTACAAGAACGCTTGCAAATGCAATATCCTACTGCACATACTTTAAACATCAGTCACAGTGATGAAAAACACATAGTAGAACTTACTGTCAACTTAAAAGAGAACTAAAATGTCAATAGATAAAAAAATAGTATCACTGAAATGCCTTGTGGTAGATGATGAACCTCTAGCGAGAAGAGCTATAATAGATTATATCGCTAAAGTAGAGTTCTTAGAAGTGACAGACTCATGCTCCTCTGCTATAGAGGCATTAGAACTAATAGAACAAAACAAATACGACTTGATGTTCCTAGATATCAATATGCCTTATCTATCCGGTATAGATTTTTTAGAATCTGTTAAGCAACCTCCTATGGTTATCTTTACTACTGCCTATTCTGAATACGCCTTAGAGGGTTTTAGATTACAAGTAGTAGACTATTTGCTTAAACCGATTGCATTTAAGCGTTTTTACCAAGCGGTAGTTAAAGCAAAAGATCTATACTGCTTAACCACTAGCAGTAAAGCTGAGGCACCTGCAACCACTGATAACTCAGTCTATGTCAAGCACGATGATAGTTATGTAAAAATAGAATGGACAGAGATAATGTATATCGAAGCAATGCAAAACTACCTAAAGCTACACCTTAAAGATCGCTGCCTAATCATCCACCAAACAATGATAGCGATAGAAGAACTACTCCCTAAAGATCACTTCTTTAGAATTCACAAATCATATCTGATCAATATCAACCACATCGACTCTATATCAGGAGGTAGAGTCATCATCAAGGATATCGAGCTACCAATCTCTAGAATGAGAAAAGAAAGCCTACTGAATGAAGTAGTTTATAAAAACTTATTGAGTAAGTAACCTTTGCTAATATTATAAATCAACAAGGGGTTGTCTTAATAGACAACCCCTTGTTGACACTTAAATCTGCAGAAAACATTTAAACGAGAATATATTGTACAAAACAGAGCAAAATTAGTGAGTAAAGCACACTGTAGTGTGGTTTAAGAGCTAATTGAAGCTATGTAAAGTAAAATTTATTCGCAGTAAATGGTAGTTGCAGATTTAAGGGCAAATTATAAACTCCATTTAAAGGATACTGCCGCATATAAAGTCGTTGAGAACTTAGGGTCAGCTTCTTTCTTCTCTTTAAAGATATTTTTAATCTTTCTCTCATTAAAAGAGAATGATCTCACTAAAGTAGTTCCTGCTGTAAGTGATAAAGTCATCTTATCACTAAACTTGATCTCAGGTCTTAACCCTGCTACTATCTGTTGAAATCCTAGCAATTTTGTCTCCCCGTCTTGTTTGACGATAGCAGTCATCCCTTGAAGATCAATAGCAGCGCTGAGCTTAAGCATCTCTGAGAACTTATACCCTGCCTCTACTCCTTTTGGGAAAGCTACCTTCACGTAAAAATCTCCCATCGTCTCCCAGTTAATATATATCCCCGGTAGCACCATCGGCACCCCAAAGCTATTTGTCAGAACAGGTCCTCCTCCAAGTGCAAAATTAGGTCGGAAGTGTTTAATAAAAAAGACTCCCCCTTGTCCTAATATAGCATCCTTATTAATCTGTTCCATATCAGTATACACCCCTACAGACCCCATAATCATTAAAGACCAACTATCACCAATAGATCGGATGTGCTTCACTCCTATACTAGCATTTAATAACTCTGATGGAAATAGTGGCTCTTCATAATCCTTATGCCCCATCCTAGCATATGCCCCATATCCCACAATAGACCACACTTTAGGTTTTCCCCTGTGATCTGTAGTAGTCGAAATAGGAATCTCTATCGCTAATTCAGCTCGTTTAAAATCACTCTTAGAATCGGTCTTCACACTATCAATCGGTCTGATGTAATTAGACATCGGTACGTAATCCATCTTAAACTCTCCTAAAAACTTGCTCTGCCCTTGCACAGATAGTATCCCTAAACACAATGTTATAGCGACTACTAAATACTTTATTGCTTTCATTTAATTCATTTTGGTGCAAACAAACAATAGAATCAGCATGTGGTAAAAATATTTTGACATATGGTAATTTCTAATTGACGTAAATAAGCAATAGAACTACCTTAAAACCGAAATACTCGATAGACATATAAACTACAAGATAGGTTTGAATTAGCAATACAAGCATATTATAGTATAGCTCCAGAGCTAATGAAAGAGCTATAAAGTAGTATTGCATTGTTATATTTAGCTAATGCAATTGGGGTTAGTCCTAAATTACATCTCTCATTATTTCACGCACTTTTCTTAGATTAGTTTCTGTTTTTTAGTATAAAAGCACTTTTTCACCTTTCTAAAACATCACTTTTTTTCACCTACCTGCTCTACAGACGATCTGGCATAATGCCCTCATGCTTTTTTGCACATTTTTTTCAAACAGCATTAAACACAATGAACTAATAAACAACACATTAACTCATAACCACCAATTACCTCTATTATCTAAAACACCCTTTAATCCTAGTAAATTAGGGTACAGATACACAATTGTAGGACATTTATAGGAGAATACTAGGACTATACAGGGGCTGAGAAATTTTTGCCCGTCTATCCTCTTGTTATTCATCTTTTACTGTCCTTTAGTGGGACAACTACACTAAGACTTTCTTGAAGTAAAATGAGGGTAAGATTAGCGGTATTTGACTAAATGGATGTACATTTTTCTCTTTTTATTCCGATCTATTTATCTGCTAATCAAGATCAAGCTAGAGTATGACTGGGCTGAATGCTCTATAAATATTTTTCATTAGTTATGTGCTTGGTATGCTGATTTTTATATATTACAAATACGAAAAACAACATCACAGCATCACGAAAAAACAAAATCACAACATCACAAAAAAAACATAGATCATGGCAGAAATTAAACAAGGAATACTAGGTGCAGTAAGAGGAAAAATAGGTCCAGTAGTAGGATGTATTTGGAGAGGAGTAAATTATTTGCGCACTAAACCTCGAAAATCAAGTAAAAAGGCAACCCCGAAACAATTACTTCAGTGGGACAAGATGAGTTTAGTATCTACCTATGCTAGCAAGTTTAGAGACTTTGTCAATGCGCATTGTCCTGCTGTTCACAATGGTGAAAAATGGATGAATGGAAAAGAACAAATGATCTCAAGACTGATGAAGCAAGGCATTACGATAATCGATGGCTTACAACATATCGTTATAGAAAAAACGATCTTATCTATCGGAAACCTTGCTCCTGCTGTGATTAGAAAAATCAATATCCTCAAAACAGGCAAATTCAAAGTGCAATGGGATAATAGCTTGGTTAATGCCTTGACACTAGATACCGATTCCCTTACAATGATGCTGTATAACGAAGATTTGGATCTGTTCACTGCGATTCCTAACATAGGAAATCGTGGGGATAAATATGCTCACTTCAGCCTACCTCAAGAATGGAATAAAGGGAAAGTTTACTTTTGGAGTATGTGGAAGTCTGCTGATGGTAGCATACATAGTACCAGCTGTTTTCATGGGATGATAGAGCTTATCGGGGAACAGGAAACAGGGAACGGAGAGCAGGAAACGGGGAACGGGGAGCAGGAAACTGGTAACAGACAACAAGAAATAACAGAGGTTATGCCTCTTGAACAAGTACAAGAAATAGCTTTAAAACAGTATCTAGAAGAGGTGGTTTCGACTACCGAAGCAGAAAGTTCTCTACCTTTAAAAGAAGGAGAGACTACCCCGCCTGTTAGGCACCCCTTCAATGAAGGGGAATTAAAAAAGTGGACCCCACCAGGCTATACACGTCGAATAAATAAACAAATAATAAAACACCCTAAAGAGGTAAAAGAAAAAGGAGATAAAAAAGAATATACACCCACTTCACCTTTTGGAATAATTGATGGCGCACGTTCTATTTTAGAAATTTCAGATATCAGAGTGGAACAGAAAGAATGAGGTAAATAGGTTATGACAGCCCTGTGTATAAGAGGTATTCGCTTACATTACCTCATAAGCCACAACACCTTATCATATAAAAGTGATTCTACTTTACAAGTTCAGTTTGGTATGATTATCTTTGTTACTTTGATATAGCTAGGGTAAAACCTATAAACAAAACATTTAGACTATGAGTGTAGTACTTACAGATATAAAAAACAACTTAGGGATTATAACTATTAATTCTGAGAAATCACTTAATGCATTGTCTTTAGAAATAGTCACCGCACTAAAGCAAACACTAGAAGATTGGCTGCATAACGATGCCATTACCTGTGTATTCTTGCAAGGTGCGGGACCGAAAGCCTTTTGTGCCGGTGGAGATATTCGCCAAGTACGCGGTGCTATAGAAGAGCAGCGTTTAATAGATCCTACACAAGTACCTCCATTATGTGTGGAATACTTTATTACAGAATACAGTGTCGATTATCTAATCCATACGTATGCTAAACCTATAATTATATGGGGAGACGGTATCGTGATGGGTGGTGGACTAGGTCTATTAGCAGGTGGTTCACACCGCATCGTTACAGAACGCAGCTTATTAGCGATGCCTGAGATCAGCATAGGATTATATCCCGACGTAGGAGCTTCCTATTTCCTAAATAAGATGCCATCAGCCTATGGAATGTACTTTGGGCTAACAGGAACTAGATTTACGGCAGCAGACGCCTTATATCTAGGTATAGCGGACTATTGCCTACCTTCTACTGCAAAAGAAACACTTGTAAATGATTTAATACAAATAAGTAGTAGTGATAACCTTACAGAAAAGATCAATGCTTTATTAGAACAAGCAAGCACAGCTACGACTGACTTACCTCTATCACAAGCAATGGAGCACCAGCCTCTAATAACTGCATTAGAAGGGATCACTTCAGTACAGGAGTTCATCACTATCGTGGAGCCTCTAGCCAAGACTGATGAATGGGTTGCGGCAGGATATGCCTTCTTCACTAAAGGCTCACCTACTTCTACTCAAGTAATATTTAGACAACTTAGTGAGAGTAAAAACTACAGTTTAGAAGAAGTATTTAGATCTGAGCTTAACCTAACTTGTCAATTTACTATACATCCAGACTTTTCTGAAGGAGTTAGAGCACTGTTAATCGATAAAGATCAGTCTCCGAAGTGGTCTCCTGAGAACTTTAATCAAGTTACTTCACAATGGGTAGATAGTCACTTCACACCACTGTGGACAGAGGATAACCACCCATTTAAAAATTTAAAAAAATAACATATATGACAGAAGAACAAAAATTTATAGCTGACTCTATAAGCTATTTAGTTAAATCTGGGTTTTGGGATACTGAAGAGATAGCAGAATTTATCGCTGAAGAGATTCGCGATAATGAATTGGAAGGTACAGTAAGTGACAAATGGATACAAGAAATGATCCAAAAGGAACAGAGACAACTTCTTAAAGCTAGTAAAAACTGGCACGTTCCTACTACTACACAAAAGTTAATCAAGGCATTTGATCAATTAGTCGAACACAATATCATAGCGCTTCACTATACAGGATATACAGTAGATGATGGATATTATGAAGTAGAACAAGTAGAGACAAAACTAGTGGCTAAAGGTAAAAAGTCAGCAGGGATATGCTTCTACCACGAACAAGACTTACAACGTGCGTTTAGAGAGAAAGATCCTTTCTTAACACTTGCATTCCAAGATATGAATTCAGAGAAAGATGAGGACTCTATCGCTGTGGGTAAAAAAATAATAGAGATACTAAATAAAAACGGCCTTCATACCGAATGGGATGAAAGCGCTACTCAAAAGATTTCTATTGTAAACTTCCCTTGGCAACAAACATATAAACCAGAGAATACACTTATCTTGGATTATGATACTGTAGCAGAGACAATGCTAAAAAACGCATAGCTTCATATACACCCAAAATAGGCAAAGACTAAATACTACAAGCTAATTAGTCTATTGCCTATTTTGGGATAAATAAACAGGTTCCAAAAGCCTCAAGTACGACTAAGTAATATGATATTTGGTGATAAAACCGTCACGCTCTTCACGTGGATATTACGGTTCGATTAGTGCCAGTGATTTCGGAGTACTTGTGCCACCTATTTCGGTCAAACCGTGCCATTATTCCGTTTCGAATGGTGCCAATTTCCGGTTTGATTTGTGCCACTAAAAATAACTCTTAAAGTTATTTCGGTTCAAACCGTGCCACTTTGGAAAGTTAATTACATCTATCTTGTTGTTTATAAAACGATAAGAGATGGCTAATAAACTTGATCCAATGGACTTAAAACAAATTATTACCTTGCATTTAGATGGCTATAGCAACCGAAAAATAGCCAATACATTAGGTATTTCCCGCAACACCATTAATACCTATATGCAATTATTTGCTGCTAGTGATTATTCATTAGAGCAATTGTTATCGTTTGAAACACCTCAATTATCAGAGCTTTTCTCAAGTTTTACAACTGTTGATACACAACGTCATAACCAGTTGATGCTGTACTTCGAAACAGTTAATAAAGCTCGTAATCACCCAGGTTTTACCTTTTTATATCATTATAGTCAATACGCTGATACAGTTGTAAATCCCTATAGTTATACTCAGTTTATGGAACACTATAATCGAAAGTATAAAGAGATAAAAGGTTCTATGAAATTAGAACATGAACCTGGAAAAGAAATGTATATCGACTTTGCAGGTAAAAAACTTTCTTATGTTGACAAAAGTACTGGTGAAATAATACCTGTAGAAGTATTTGTAGCTATTCTACCTCATAGTCAATACACCTATGTGCAAGTCTGTCAGAGTCAGAAAAAAGAGGATTTGATAATATGTTGTGCTAACGCACTTAGTTTTTATGGAGGAGTTCCTCTTGCTATTGTATCAGACAATTTAAAATCGGCTGTTTCTCGTTCTAGTAAATATGAGGCTGAAATAAATAGAAGTTTTAAAGACTTTGCTTCTCATTATGGATGTGTTGTAAATCCAACTAGAGCCTACTCTCCACAAGATAAAGCCCTTGTAGAGAATGCAGTTCACCTAGTGTATCAAAGAATATCTTATCCCATTAGAGAAATGACATTCTTTAGCTTAGAAGAACTAAACGCAGAGATACGAAATAGACTAACTTATTATAATCAACTTCTGTTTCAACGCAAAGAAGCAAGTCGTGTAGAGCTTTATCAATCCATAGAAAGACAATACCTTAAACCTTTACCAAGTACTAATTATCAAATCAAGGATTATAAGACAGCTAAAGTCCAAAAGATAGGCTATGTATATTTTTCACCTGATAAGAGCTACTACAGTGTCCCATATCGCTATATAGGGAATCAAACCACTATTCATTACACCAATACTACGGTAGAAATTTATTACAATCATTTGCGCATAGCATCACATAAAAGAAGTTTTGCAAAAGGAATTTATACCACAGATAAGGAACATCTATCTAGTACACATCAGTTTTATTCTAGTTGGAGCCCTGAGTACTTTAAAAAACAAGCTAAAGCACATGGTGAGAATGTGGTTAAGTGCGTTGAAAAAACACTGGATAATGTTGAATATCCAGAGATAGGTTATAAGCGAGTTTTAGGGATTATACAACTACATCGCGGCTATGGTTCACATAGACTTGACAAAGCTTGCGAACTTGCTTTGAAAGAGAATATTGCTACTTATAACCATATTCAAAACATCCTTAAGAACAAGATGGATCTAAACCAAGAAACGATACAAGAACTCAATGCCGATACTCCTCACATCCCTTCACATAATAACATCAGAGGAGCTTCTTCTTATCAATAAACTTTAATAATCAATTATATGGATAACAATCAAACGATCGAAAAACTAAAAGCTATGCGATTAAACGATATGGCTACACTGCACAGCAGACACCTAAAGGACAGTACTACAACATCCTTTACTATAGATGAATACATTGCATTATTAACTGATCACGAATATGAAAACAGACAGAATAGAAAAGTAGAAAGACTAATCAAACAAGCTAATTTTAGGCAAAATGCCAGTATAGCTGATATCAACTACACCCATCACAGAGGTTTAGATAAGAATATGTTTAGCCGATTAGCAACATTAGATTTTATGCTTAAAAAACAAAACATTATCATAACAGGAGCTAGTGGTGTTGGTAAGAGCTATTTAGCACAAGCACTGGGATATCAAGCTTGTTTAATGGAACACAAAGTCCTGTATTTTAATACAGCTAACCTTTTTAATCTACTTAAATCAAGTAAAATAGATGGCACTTACCAAAGAGAAATGAAGAAAATACTCAAATGTGACTTACTTATTCTTGATGATTTTGGATTACAACCCTTTGATAATCTTATTAGGGAAGTACTCTTCGATATCGTTGATCAAAGGTATAATCAAGCCTCAATTGTTCTATCTTCTCAAATACCAGTATCTGCATGGTATCCACTAATTGGCGAGAACACCATAGCCGACGCAGTTTTAGATCGTATCGTAAACTCTTCTCATAGAATTGAACTTAACGGTGATTCTATGAGAAAGACAAACTTTTAAAGTTTGATGTAACTTTTTTTGTATTATTGTAAGACTTTTCAAAGTGGCACCATTTGACCGAAATGAGTGGCACGGTCAGACCGAAATACCCATCACGTATGGTGATTTTACCAAACTCCTTAATATACAACAATTTAAATTAAGAATAACTGCTTTAAATCATATTCTTTATCCGTATAAATTTCGTATTTTGTACCATAATTAAAAGATACGGTACTTCTTCCCCCAAAAACAAGATTGTATAAGTATAAGACGGACAACAAATACTACTATTTGTTGTAAAAAGCGACAGCTTTATATGAACATTTGCTCAAAAGTCAAGAGTACATCCCCATGCTTAACTATAGCGCTAAGGTGATTAATACTCCTGCTTTTTTTAACTAGACTTTACGTAATATAAATATAGTAGCCTAGGCTACAAAACTTAAAAGTAACTGTATGCTACAATTCCCAAGTGAGATAGTAGCCAATTTACTAAATAAACAATCGCGCACAATTATTGTTTATCTCTCTCTTTACTATAACTTGATTAAGGAAATACAGTTGCACAAAAAAACCCTCTACATCTCCCATGTAGAGGGTTTTTGTTGTTTTATTTACCGATACAGAAAGTAATACTATACTAATATACAGTCAATTAGCTACTCTAATTAGTACAGAATAAGTACATTTAGTAATATAAGATACTTTTAGATGTACTTATTTTAATTTTTTCGATAAAATATCTTATATACTTTGATTTACAGGGTTTTGTATGGATTATATGATGCGGATGTGGTGTTTAATTAGAAGGATAATTTATTCTATAATAATTGAAAAAGAAAGAATATTGCGTGAAAATATCCCATAGTCCATTTGTAAATACTTTTAATAGGTTTGTATCTTTTTCAATTTGTGGTGAATGATTTATAGCATTGATAACTATATGTTCATCTAAAGGAAGTTCGTATTGAAAAATTTCATTAATAGTTAAATCCGATAAAGAAAATAAATACCATAATCTTCTAATATGTTGTAATAAGGGTTTATTAAGATTTAAAATATTAATGCCATTTTGGTTTTCTAAATCCTCTAAATAAACAATTGTTCCATCTTTAAGATAAGAAATACTATTATGTATTAAATTAAAAGGCGGAATGAATTCATTGCCTCTCTCTCGATTACAACAAGTAAAACCTTCACTTCCTTTAAATGTTTGTCCATTACATGAAGCGACTATGTTATGATATGCAATACGATGAGGATACTTAGGAAGTATACGTTTTGTAAGCGTATTTATGAAAGTATCCTGAGGCATTACATTGTTTTCTAAAATAGGACTCAGGTCATAATAAAGTTGAAATTCTAGTATATCAGATAAAGCGTAAGGAATAATATGTTCTAATTCTGTATTGTTATCATTTAAGATTTTTCTACTACAGTAACAACATATATTCTCTTGTTCTTCAACAAAGAAAGCTTTAAAAGTTGATACAGGATTTTTTATATCACGAAAATCAATATTTATATATTTACAATCATCGTTATCATTATAAGGAAGCCAATTATTATTAATAAAGTCTTCTACATATTTTATGGCCGAAGTGTTTGTTTTATCTAAATAAATCATAATTAATTTTATTTATTTTGATTTACTCTTTTATTAATTTCCTTATTGATATGAAGATTCTCAGATCCTACTATATCATATAATTTATTTAATAGTTTTTCAGCTTGATCTGATTTGTCATATTTTTTAAGAATCACAATAGTGTCAATTAGTTTATCAATTTCAACCTGTCTATAATTCGCTCCCATAATTTCACTAACTCCATCATTATAGTCAAGACCAAAAGTGTTTACAACTTCTTCAGATGAATACTTGTTTTTCTCTTGTTTTAATTTTATAATTTTATTCTTATCGTTTAATTCTAAATTAGTGATGACTATAGGCGAGTGTGTTGTGATAATAAACTGCAGGGAAGGGAAAGTTGTCTTAAATCTCTGTAAGACATCTTGTTGTAATGCAGGATGAAGGTGTAATTCTAATTCATCAATTAATACTATTCCTTCTGTATTAGTATTTTTATTTAATGTATAAGAACGATACGCAATATCAAAAACAATTGAAATAAGCCTTTTGTACCCCATTGGTAAAGTATCAAAATTCATTATCCTTCCATCTGAAAATGTAAATTCTAAAGTTTTTTTATTCCCTATTTTATGCGCGTCTACTTTAATTAATTCTATATCATATCCTGCATATTCTGAATAGGAATTTGTCTTTTTTGTAAAATTAATCAATATATCTTGCACAAATTTTCTTTCTTCAGGGAATTCTTTAAACACTATAGTGTTTTTAAGTGTAGAAATTGTTTCCTCTAATTTTTGAATTGTATCTTTAGCTTTAACTGTTTCTTCACTATTACCATTTTCTTCAAAAGATTTTTTTGAATTTTCAAGTTTATCAAGTTCATTCAAAAGATTTTTTTCTTCAAAAAAAATCTTATTAAATCGTTCAATCCATATTTCAATACAATTTGTTCTATCATCCCAACCATAATATCCAAAATCTCTTGGTAATATATTATTATTGATAATCTTCTTTACTTTTGCGCCCAAGTTAATTAACTGGTGTGGATATGAGTCAGAAAAAACAGCTAACAAGGGCAAGTTACTAGTTGGATTTTTATTATAGTCAGATAGTATAGTATTTAAACTATTTGAATAATTTGAAGACAGTAAACCTTTTCCTTCACCATTTATTGCCATAGACCAATTAAGTTCACTTTCTTTATAAATAGCAGAAAAAGTATTTTTAATAGGATATTTATAAGTTCTTATTATCGGATCAAAATTAGCTTCTAAAGCATAGAATGCTTTTGCTTTTGAATTATTAGATGTAGAAAGATATAGATCAAAATTTTTAGGTTGAGCAAACATAAAACTCATTCCTCTTCGAATAGCTGATAATATACTCGATTTTCCTGAGCCATTTTTACCAATGAGTACAGTACATTCTTTAGCATATTCTAAACTATAATTTTCGAAACATCTGAAGTTATTGAAAGTAGATTTTATAAGTCTCATTTTTAGTATAATTTATATTATTATTCAATAATAAAGTTTTTATTTTCAATTAATTTACGTTCTGTGTATATTCCTATATATATACTTTTTATCCCTATTATAATCATAAAATGAGTATTGGAGTTTAGTTTATTCTTAGAAATAGTTTTTGTAAAGTTCTTAATGTCAGTTACTGAAGGGGTTGGATTATCTTCTGGGTGAGTATGCCACTCTCCTAAATATATTTCCTTGCCTTTAGATTTCTCAAACTTTTCATTAATAAAAATTTGAGCTGCTTTATATGATCTATTAAAATTATATCTAGATTGTTTATCTGAAACTGTAGGTTCTGAACAGTTTAATATTTCAACTAAGTCTTCGTATAATTTACCAGTAAGAATACCTCCAGACTCAGGTAAATGGACATCATATTGAACATGCTTTTTAAAGATATTCAGAACTATATCCGATAAAGATAGAGTAAAATTATAGCATTCTATATTCATCTATAGTATATTCTTTTCCATTAATAAATATATAAGCTTCCATATTAGAACTAATTGAAATTGTACAAACAATGTTTTTGAGCATCGAACCATAAAAGGCAGTTCTATATCTGCTTCCTTTTTTTTTCTTAGGTTTTATATTAGATATTATAGGTGTTGAAAAATAAAATGAAATATCAGTAAGCTGAAAATCACTATTTATCAAATGAAAACCATCATGACAATCATTGTTTTTGTTACTGATTTTTGTTAAAAAGCTAGAAATATTTTCTGATTCATCGATTAAATTTTTTAAACAACAATTATCATTCATTGATTCAATAGGTAAGTCTAATTTATCTTCATAAATAATAATTCCTAATCCAGTGAAGTCAGATTTATTAGAACTAATTATTAAATCAATTATCTTTATTAGTTTATTATTTTTCATTGAATCGTCCAATTATTTTTTTAGATACTAACTTCACATCTATTGTACCGTTATTTTTTCTCTCATTAAAATAATTACCTCGTAATGATACTATATCAGGAAAGAATTCTAAATAAGCTGTTCCTTTATGATCATTAAATTCTACATTTAAATTTGAGTTATTTCCATAATTGTAATAGAGTGTGTAAAAACCATTTTCTTTCTTCTTTAAAACTTCACAAATAGTCTCAGAGCTTGATGTTAGAATACCTTTTTTTCCGATATAAGTAAAAACATGTATACTAGAGGCATTTTGGATTATTTCCATAACACACTCTAATTGTGTTGGTTCTTGTGTCTCAGAATCAATATAAGATGAAGTCATAATACCTTCATATCTTCCATTTAAATCAGGAATTTCAATAATGAGATTTGTTATTTCAAATGCCCAAAAATGTGAATCAATTAATTTAATTACTAATGTCATTAAACCTAAAATTGATAAGAACTCAATATAATTTGAGATCTCTTTTAATTTAGGAAATTGCATTAAGAAATCGTCTAGCTGTAAATAAATAAAATTACAAAATATTGCTAAAATTACAATAAAGGAAACTAATGTACTTGTTTTATAATTTTTAAAATTCATTTTCTATAATTGTAAATTTTTTATTTTTATATATTCCTTCAAATTCAAAACCTAAATTTTCTAATTCATCAATATTTCCAATCCAAGAAAATATTTTAGAAGTATTGTTATTTTTTTCAATCATAAGATTATAGAGTATCACATTTATACTACTCAAAAATAAATTTAAGTGCATATCAGAATATGGCATATATCCTGTTTGACAGGAACCTTCTCTTTTTGATAAGTTTTGATTCTTTTTTAAAACATGATAAGGATATTCATTGATTAAATCTATTCCTTTTTGAAAATCATCAGGACGTAAATAGATTAATTGACCACTTGCCATGTATGGTTCAACCCAGATTAGAATTACAGGTTTATTAGATGTTATATTAATAAAATGTTCAATTAGATATTTTTCAATTCTTGAAATTCCTAAAATAATAAAACGGTAATCATATTGTTCTAAAGCTGTAGAAGAGTTATTTAAAATCTCTATAATGTTTTTATTAAAACTTAATACTTTGGTAAATGGATTTTTTGACAAGATTTCGTTTTTACTAATAGAAGCTTTAAATTTATTTAAATAATTAAAACCAAATTTATTTCTAAATACATTTTCAACTTTCAGAATATCGGGGTCTATAATACAGTATTCCGAAATTGAAAACTTAGTTAAATAATGTAAAAGATTCGAGCCAACGCTACCTAAACCTATTATTGCTACCTTTAGATTTCTATTAATTTCTATTCCACTAGTTCTAACATCTAATCTCTTAGGAGAGATATTAGCAAAACTGATTCGTTCAATATAATATTGCTCTGACAATTTTAAATTTAAAAACTGCCAATTTGATAAAGGTCTAAATCCTTTAATTGCTTTATTAATAATTGGATAAGACCATCCAAATAGCTCATTATGATTGTTTTTAAAAACAACTAGAAAATCATGTGCTTTTAACTTATTAATTTCATTTTTAAAATCACTATTGCCATCTAGGAAATCTAATGATTTATGAATAGATGAATCATAGGGTGGTTTAAAGTCGTCAAATTTTGCTGAATAAACTTGGAGTTCAAGATATTTAATGTTTCTAAATTTTAAATAATCTTTAAACAAGGTAAATTCGTCACTTTCATTATATACCAAGTATTTATAAATACCAAATTCCTGAACAAACTTAATTCCTTTTAAGTTTTCAAAATTATCAGAATCGATTAAAGCGAGCCCTATTTCTTGTGATTTATCTTTACTAGAATATTGAATATCCCAGTAAGCTTGAAACTCTTTTTCAAATTCACCATTTAAATAATTTTCATCATCAGCACCTCGCAGAATCTTTTTTGCATTAGAAATTAATTGTACAACAATTTGAGGTAACTCTTCTACATTAAAATAGAAACTATCACTTTCTTCAGTAATACAAATACTTAAATCACCATTTATATGTGGAAGATATTTTATTTCTTCGTATGATTTTTCATCAATATATATTTTAGGTAAATAAACAGAATAAGGTTCTTTAAAGGCAATGTATAACTGAATTATCTTTAAACCATTATTTAAAGACAATTCAGTTTCAACTAATATAACTTGATTATATTTTTTAATAGTATTGTTTCCTACAATATCTTTTGTGTTTATAATCTTAGTATTCTCAGTTTTAGAAATTAATTCACGTACCTTATCAATCATAAGTTATGCAGATTTATTATCAAATCCAATTTGATCTGGGCTAGAGAAAATTTTTGCAGATGATTTTGAATCTTCTTCTTTAATAGAAGAACATGGAAAACGATCACCTAAATGTTTTTGCCATTTGGCGCAAGCATCTTTTTTAGATTCTAGCTCAATCGCTTGGTCACCAGATTTTATAAATGAATCTAAAGCATTTAGAAAATTTTCTTTAGTAGTTTTAGCATTATATTTATCTAAAAGATTCTCATTCTCATCTATAGTTGGCCTATAACAGTCGTAATAAGCATAATCAAATCTAGTGTCATCAATTTCTTTTTGGATAGCTTTCATTGTTTCTAGTAAAGAGATATCATCTCTTTCATCTTGTACAAAATTATTTGAAGCTAATATTGTAAATATCATTCCACTAGGAAATCTCAATTTTGCGTTATCATCTTGTTTCTTATCTGACCAAGCTTTTAGATATCTAACTATTCTTTTCAACTGTGGCTTACCATTAGCTTGCTCATCAAACCATTTCTTAAAAGCGTAAGGATCACTTTGAATCCATCCTTTCGATAAATGTGCTAATTCAGGAACTTCATCATCTAAAGTAAATTCATCATCCGATTTATCTACTTTATAATAAATTGGTAAATCAACGTGATAATCACTTTTATAGATTACTCTCACGCAAGTGTTCTTATCTAAACTTTCGGAGCTTGTTCTATTTTTAACTGCTTCAAAAATCCAATTATGAGCAGTTTGAGGTGTCGGTCTATCTTCTTTTTTTCCGAAAATATAAACACCATCGTCTAGATCAAATTCATTAGATATTGGTTTGATTGTAGTGTTCATCATAAAAGAACCTTGTCCTTTAAAACTTACGGAATGTTTTTCTCTTTTATCGTTAAAATATTTTTTTATATCATCTCGAATTGAATTTCTGGATTTTCTAAGTGAGGTTTTTTTAGTAGAATTCAGTTTAACGATATCATTAAATTCTATAAATGTATCATGTAAATTAGCCATTAGTTATATAGGTTTTTGGAGTTGTGAAAAAATATTTTATTTCTGGTGTTTTTTCATATATTAAAGCTTGATCATCTGCTTTAATTTTCATTAAATTGTATGCTTCTTTATTAGCTACATCTAATTGGACTATACTTTCTTGTTCTTTCGAAATGGCAGCAGATGGTATACGCGTGTATTCAATGTCTATATCAGATATTTCTTTAACTTTTGAAAGAAAAAAATCGGTAAAAAAAGATTGACCATTCATGGATGTTTCAAATAAATTGGCTCCCCAATCTTTAAAAGACCTTTCATTCTTTAATCCTGTGGCATTTCCACCAGTAATGCTCAAGCTACTTAATGATAGTATTTTAATGTTTTTATACTCTTTATCTTTTCCAACAAAATTATTTAAGGCTTCTAAGAGACCAACTAATGTTGGGTTGTTAGCCCAAACACCTCCATCAATAAATTGTTCATTATTATAATATGGTAACTCAGCCATTGGGAAGTATGTTGGAGCTGCAGATGTAGCCAAAGCTATATCAACCATCTTAGCTCTATTGTCACGAGACAAGTTACCTTCTTTATGATCATATTTAAACACTTTAGGTTTCGCTTCTGTCACGGAGTAGCTAGGTATGCATAATAGATTATTTGCATTACCAATTATTTTATCACCAAATATCTCATCTAATGATTTTTTTAAGCCTTCATTTTCAAATTTTCCTTTCCATAATATTTGTTTAATTCCTCGTTTGCTAGTTTTTCCTAAAAATGGAATTTTGAATTCTTTAGAACTAGGAAATATAATTTCTCCTTTATCTTCATAGAATTTGCAAATATTTTCAGCAGTAATTAAACTAGTTAAAGCAAGAGCAATAAGACCACCTGTTGAAGTACCACAAATCATATCAAAATGATCTGATGTTTTGCATTTGAATTTTTGTTCAAATTTTTCAAGTATTCTTGCTGAGTATAAACCTTTTATTCCACCTCCGTCTATTGAAAGAATTTTAAAAGTTTTCATAAAATAAGATTTTAGTGCTAAAATAGCATTTATAAAAATAAGAAACTAAAAGAAAAGAGTAAGACTATTATAAAATTGAGAGAAGTTACTTACTTTATACGCTCTTCTTCAATCTCCCAAGTCAGCTTAGCATCCAAAGTATTCAATACTTTTAATAATGTCGTAATCTTTACATTAGATGTATTATTCTCAATTTTTGAAATCTGAGCTTTTTGAACTCCAACGAGCTCACCAAGTTGAGTTTGAGTAAGTCCTTTCTCTTTTCGGATAGCTTTAATTTTTGAACCTATCAATTCAAATTGAATCTTAGATTCGAATAAATCTCTCTTCTTCGTGCCAATAGAACCTATTTGTTCTTGAATAATTTGATCTAATGGATATGTTTTCATTTTTGGATAAATTAATAAGTACTAAATTAACCATAAGTTTCTTATTTAAGAAACTTATGGTAACGAAAAACTATGAAATTATTAAAGCTTGTGAAAAGAAAAAGACCATTTTCAGTATTACCTATAATTTCCTACATTTGCGTTAGAAAATATTACAAACAAGCGTGAGCTGTCGTTTTGGTAACGGAAAACTAGGAATCTTCTCAATACACCAAAAAGCGACAGACTTACGCCCGTGCCTTATATTGGCGTGGGCTGAGTCGTCGTGGTGTAAGGTATCCTAGTACCTCCGTTTCCGATTGATTTTAGTTCCACGCTTTTTTATTAACTACAAATCAAGGCACTATGAAAAAATCAGTATTCTTATTATCAATTCTATTCTCTATTACATCAATAGCACAAGAGAAAACAAAAAAGCAATTAGCGGAAGAAAGTCTAAAACGTATGCAACAGCGTATAGAGGCTTTCTATAAAGAAAGAAACAAACAAGACAGTATCTTTAATGCTAATCTAAATGCAAGAGAGCAAGATTCAACTCATCGTAGTGATCTACAGATCTTTCAAGATGCATTTAAACAAGAGAAAGATTCGACACGTCAAGAAAGGAAGAATTAGACTGATAAGGATATGTTCAATAGAAACTTTAAAATCTAATTGCTGATGAAAACAAAAGAATATTATTCAGTTATAGTTCCACTAATCAACTTGATTTTAACAAGTAGTAAAGAAGTCGTCATTGAAGATGAATGGATCAAATTATCTGAAGGGTACTTTTTATCTATGGAAGAGTATGCTCAAGCAAAACAAAGTAAACACTTCTACCAGTGTATTCATCAGTTTTTGGAGTCAATAACACAACAGCAAAAAGCCGATATCATCAAAATCATAGTTGAAAATGATGTGTTATTGACGACAGCAATATTTTCTGTTCATATAGAATCTAAGAAGCCATTAAACGTTAATCAAAATAACGAAGCGTTATTCAATAAAATGATGTTTGACTTCTTAAATGGTAGTAACGTTGATCCTATTATCTACAGAGTACTTTATTTGTATTTAGAGAATCTACATAGGTTAGATATAAAGGAGCTTTTCATTTCTAAAGATGAATACGAGAGAGTTTTGAGATTTAATGCTAAAGAAAGAAGTAATGAAGATATTTTGAATCAATAGCGTCCTAAACGCTTAAAAAAAGGCAAAAAAAAAGAGAGTAAATTAAGGATCTCAAATTATCTTTGAGTTGCACACCAAAAAACACTCTCTCTATGACAAATGTAACTT
>NZ_NSGJ01000079.1 GCF_002286775.1 Myroides sp. N17-2 | reverse complement strand
AACCGCCACCAAAACTCCAACAAGGGGTTCTATTTTAGATTTTACGGAAATATATCTTGTATCCTACTGAAGTGGGAGGATATTTTATGCCTGAAATTTATTTAGGACGCTATTGATTTGTAATCTATTGTCATTGCTTCTATGATTAAAATTTAGGAGTAGAGAGTTTCGTTTATACCCCTTATCCGTTGGAAACACAGTGGTACTTTCATTATGATTAAGATTTACATTGTAACTTGTCTGTTCATTTCCTCCTTGTATGCCTAATGCTATATTTTGACCAATAGATGTATTGCCAATTAATTCCTTTTGCCAATTTGTATAACGATTTTTATCCCATGTTCCATTGACATCATATGCATTAACAGGATATGTTGTAACGCCACTATTTGCAAAAGCCTCTTCACGCATTTGTACATACTGCTGAGTATTCATTAAATCCATAAATTTTGGCACTTTACTAAATGCAATAGAAGAAGAGAAGGTAAAACGTGTAGCCCCTGATTTCCCTTTTTTAGTTGTAATTAAAACCACACCATTAGCTCCACGTGATCCGTATATAGCTGTAGCATCAGCATCTTTTAAGATTTCTATACTTTGAATATCTTCTGGATTGATTGCATTTAAAGGGGAAATATTGGTCTGTAATATCTGCAAAGAATAATTACCATCATTTTTCCCAAGAGCGTCTGATAGAAAAGGTACACCATCAATGATATATAATGGATTATTCCTTCCCTTATTAGAGTTGTCTAAAAAGTTACGTCCTCGTATTTCTATATTCATTCCTCCACCCGCAACTCCTGTATTTTGAGTGATATCCACACCCGCAACTCTTCCTTGAATAGCTTGCAAGGGATTCACCACTGGCTGAAACTCGATGTCTTTGGCTGTTACTCGCGCTATACTACCTGTTCGCTCACGATCTTTAACGCTATAGTATCCTGCGTTGACTACAATCTCATCAAGGGTACTACTATCTTCTAATAGTGTAATGTTCAAAACAGAACCGTGATTACTCGTATAAACAATGGCTTGTTGTTTATACCCAATCATTGAGAAGTTTAGTACTTCTCCTGCGCTAATATCAATGGTGTATTTCCCATTTAAATCAGTTGTAACGACTTTATTACTATTAGTAGTAATAATTACACCACTAAGCGCTCCAAGGGCATCTTTTACAGTTCCTGTAAGCTTTACCGTTTGTTTTGTATCTTGTAACGAATTAGGTACAAGAACAATTAGGTTATTATCATAGGTTATAGCATAGATAGGACAACTTGCTAAAAAGCTTACTAGCAGTGCTATTTTATAACCACGAGTGATTAAAATTTGAGTTTTCATAATATTTATAATTGATTTGATAAAAGGGCTTTAAATCATCAAGATTCTTATTGCCGTAGTACTTAGTTAAGCCAACTATATCAAGGGTTAGTTATATTTTTAATGATTTGATTTTGATAAAAAACTATCTCCTTAGCTCTATAGCATGTCTCCCAAAATGCAAACAAGAGAAAGGAGATAGCCATGGACTTTAGTATGCTTAAATCTCCCTTTAAGTCATACTGTTTTTTTGTGTTTTTAATACTTACTAAGGACTAAACCTACATTAACCAACCTAGGCTCAAGCTCTTTAGCAAGCGGTTTCATTCATAATTAAAAGTGTTTTTAAAATTTGATTAATAAATAGCACAGTGGTTAATCTGTTCTACACAGCATTTTTTTTGAATTACTAACTAATCAATATCGCCCAGTAGAAGAACCTACAGATGACAAAGCAGATTCAGAAACTAAAAGGCAATAGATATCCTGTACGCATCTAAAAACTGTTTTTAGACCTAGCGTAAAATGTATTATAACTCTAACTAAATAGGTAATAGGGTAGCCATCCAACATTAAACAAGTAATGTCAAATCAATCTACATCGATAAGATTTAGTTAAACTAAAATGTAATCATAGGCTAAATGTAAGTTTAGTGACTAATTGGTTGTTGTTTGTAATAAATAATAAAATGTAATAATTGAAAAAATCTCGAATAGAACATTCGATAAGTCCATTAAGGATAGATAAGGTATTGCAAGCATTCAAAAACGAACACTAAACAAATCCACCTTGTTTGTTTTAAAACCTCTATATACCTAATTGGGAGACGGTATGAATAGAGGGTGTAGTATGTTTAATATAAAGCGAAACTTAAGAATTTCAATAAAGTGAGAAGTAAATATCAAACCTTAAAAAATAAGACGTAAGCTCTCACACTTTAGTAAATGCAATAGAGGTACTACCAATACCTTGCAACAAAATACTAAGTGATATTAAGCTCACGCCTAGGTCGTGAGCTAAAGTACTTAATATTTCTTGTTGCTAATAAAAATTTGGTAGTTTTCTAATGCAAGAAATAAGTAAGCTTTAGCTTATATAAAATATGTCATTAAGACTCATTTAGTACTAAAAATGTGTAAGTACATTATTAGTAATTCAAATATAGAACAAAAAACACAATGTGACAAATATGTCAATGTTAAAAATGACAAATATGTCATTTTTGATATATGAAAGATACAGAAGATAAATATTTAGAAGCTATTATCAATAGATTTATTGAGTTAATAACGTATGAAAAAATTGATGTTGCTACTATTGCAGCAGCAGCTAACTTAGATCGTAAACAAGTGTATAGGTTTATAAATAGAGAAAATGTTCCTGAACTTACAACTTTTCTTAGAATAGTGTTAGCTGCTGGATTTACTCCTACTGATATTTTTAACTTTAAGTTTGATTTCAATGATTATATGAAGTCAGCAGGTATTCAAAAAATTGTTCATAAAAAAGAGAATAATGAAGAATTGGGAGGCATGTGTGAACAATCAGATATTTTGGAATGATTTGTTACAATTAACAATTGAGGTCAAGGGAAGTAATGATAGAGTAGATTTTGATGAAAATAATCAAGTAATTAAAAACTATACAAAAATTAAGAAACGAATTTTAAACAAAGAAGAGACAAAGGAGTTTAACAATAGACGTAGTAAAAAATCCTCCTAAGAAGTAAATATAAAAGTTTATATTTTGATTATAAATAATTATAAAGAATCCTAGTAACTGAAGTGCTATGAGTTTATTTAAAAAAGCGATGCCTGATTACTTGTAATCAGGCATCGCTTTTTATGAAACATATCATATGTTTTACTGATAAATATCTAAATCCTAATAAGCATAAATATCATCTAGATCTTCTATGAAATAAGAATCGTTATAAACTTCTCCAACAGGTTTATTGAATAATAAAAAGGCAGGGATATCAAGAGGGTATATTACACTATCTGCGTGTATTTGACCAGTTAGGATTTTCTCTCTTAATTCCATTAGTAATCTACCAAGTGCATTTACTCCGATTAAAGTATTTTCATTTGCAGGCATAGCCCCCCAAATATTATCTTTAACTGAATACTCCACAATTGGAAGGTTTCCTGTGCTTAATAAAAGCTCCGAAAACTTCTTGTAGTTTTGGATTAGTTTTACTTCAAGAGTCCATTTCATAATCTTGAATTTCACTTGATCCCAATCTTGTCTTGAATAGTTATTATATTTTCGACTAATTTTTTTAGCATCCATCGGATTTTCTGCTCTAAAAATCTCTTCTTGTATTAAGGGAAATAATGAAAAACGGAATGCTTGATATAATAGTTCAGAACTTTGGATATTTACTTCATTTACAAACAAAGAATAACCAGGAGCCATGTTAGATAGCCCACCAAATTTACCACTTGTTTTAGCAAATGTGATAACTTCGTCAGTCTTGTATTCTCTCACTTTTAAATTCATAATACGAAGATATAAAATTAATAAAAACTAACCTCTATTTGCAACTGGAAATAATGGTTTCCAGTTATGTCCTGCAACTTCCCACCAATATACTAACGGACTATTGTTAGGAATATTACGCCAAGTAAAAAAATGTGTACCCAATCCTAAAATCTTATAATTTGGATTTATTAGTCCAAGTGGGCGTATATTTGGCTTTACTTCACCTCTAATCATACCTATGATTTCAATTCCCTTTTCTACTAAGATATTTTCAAATTTAATTCGATTTTCTTTATTTGTAAAAAACTGTTCATTAATAGGAGTGTTAACTTCCCGAAAAGCATAATCCTCATATTTTGTAGCAGCTAATGTTGCAAAATAAGTATTAATAGTAACATTGTCTCCCTTAACTGGTTTTGCTATATTTAGTTGTTGATTATTAAATTTAGCATGATTCTGAATTTCGTAGTTCCAGAACCAATTAATTTTCTTTACTGTTTTATCGCCAAATTCTTTTAGAATTCTATATTTCTGAAATGAAAATCCCCAAACATGTTTACAGAATAAACTAATTGAAAGCCTAATTTCGTTATTGCTGATTTTTTCATGATTTGGTTTACCATTTTCATCTTGTTGGTGTAGCCAAGTAAGAATATGATTTCCTACAGTGCTTCCTGAGGCTAAAATATCATCAAAATAAATGTAATTTATTTTAGGATAGGTAGTGTATCTCAAATAAGACTCGCCATATACTTCATGAAGTACCTCTTCTAGTAATTCTAAAATAGCTGATTGACTTTTATGAGGTAGTTGCATATTTAGAAATTCAGTATCACTAAGGAACGTAGAAATACTTGGATATTGGTAGAGGTTTAAATAGGCACTAATATGTTCTTTTATATATTCTTTTGCTTTGTTTCTTGAGATATACACTTTAGGTAAGATTTCAAGTATTTCATTTAGAATAAACTCATTATTATCTCCAAATTGATTTGCCCAATTAGCTATATGTTCTGGAGTAATATATACACCATCATGATTTCTATAATCTTCAATTACTCCATGTATTTTCCTTATAACTTCCTCCATAAAGTATTATTTAGTTTTGATTAGAGTTAATACAGACAAAAGTAATATTAAAAAAGCACTGTTTTGAAAAACAGTGCTTTTAATTAATTGTAGTCATCTTATTTACTACGTTTAGGTGGTTTAAGCGAAGGCGTGTTACCTGGAGTGTTTTTATTGTCTCTTTGGCGTTTATCAGGCTCTCCTGTTGATTTTGCTGTTCTTTTAGGCCCTGGTTTTAATCCCATAATATATTGAATTTTTAAGGAGGTTAATTATCACTAATTTAGTTAATTATATTAAGATTTTAAATTATTAGTTGCGAATATTATTAGCAAAAATAGTCCACTGGCAGAGCTTGGCAGATTTATCTTGCCAAGCTCTGCACATTTGTAATGTTAGCTAACAAATTTAATTAACCCATTAAATTCTAACATTATGAATGTAAATCGCACAGAATTCCTTTTATGGATGGAGCGCATTATGACACGCTTTGACCATCTGTCAGAACATATAAAAGACCTCCCTATAAAATCTCAAACTATAGATGGAGAAGAGCTTTTAGACAGCCAAGATGTAATGAGTCTTTTTAAAATAAGCCCACGCTCATTACAACGTTACCGCTCAGACGGTAAACTCCCTTATTATACAATTAGCGGAAAGCTCTACTATAAACGCTCAGATGTAAATCAGTTCATTAGAGAATGCTTTAAACATCCTGTTAGAAAAAGTAAATAGCAGCTAAAGGCCAAGAGTAACCTTTAAAGCGCGCTATTTACTGATCAAGGGTTCTTGGCTTTAGTTTTAAGTTTTTAATCATTTAAAACTATGTATTATGAGTACAGAAAACACAGAAAGACAAGTAGAGCATGATGTGCTTCTTGTTAACGACAAAACAAAAAATAAGATTCAGGCAGTTAAAGGTCTTGACAAAGACGGTAACTTAGAAACAGTCCCAGCTACTAAAAAGAATCAAAATCAATTTTTAAAAGTTGATAAACAGGGAGATTTCTTTTCCAATTTCTTCTCTAACTTTTTCAGCCAACTTAAAAACCCAACGCAGTTTACTTTTTTTAGAGTTCCGGAGCTTTTGACCATCAAGATGGCCAATCAAATGCAAAAAGAACTCAATCAATCGGGACCTAATCATGAACTGTTTTTAAAGTATTCCATTCAGGAGATTGGTAACACAGTAAAGACTGACAACAAAGTTACTGAACAAGTAGAACCTTCAAAAGAAAATAAAGTTGCTGAACCTGCAAAAGAACAGGAACAGTACAAGGCTAATAAGTTTGACATAAAAGACATTGATTGGGACTCACTGTCAAGACTTGGGCTATCGAAGGAGAAGCTACAAGAGATGGATTTGTTAGAACCACTTTTACAAGGCTATAAAACAAAAGACTTAGTGGCTGTAAATTTAGATTTAGGAGCTGCGGTGTTTTCTTTAGATGCGAGATTATCACTTGAAAAAATGGAAGATGGAAAAGTGGTTATGGCTCTTGAAGGAGTAAAGAAATACCCAAATCTTAATGTACCGCTGTATGGTCACGACTTTTCTAAAGAGGACAAACACAATCTTTTAAAAACTGGTAATATGGGGAGGGTAGTGGATCTTGTCCACCCAACGACAAAGGAAAAGATTCCATCGGTGGTGAGTGTAGATAGACTAACCAATAACCTTATTGTAACTAGAGTCGAGAAGATGCAACTGCCACAAGAAATAAAAGGTATTGTACTTAGTGAAGATCAGCTTCAGACCTTAAAAGATGGCAAGCCACTTTTAGTAGAGGGTATGACCTCGGTTAAAGGAAATCTTTTTAATGCAGAGATACAGTATAACGCTGCTAAAGGACATATTGAGTTTTTGTTTGACAATACCAATAAACAAAGTATGGCGCAGAATCAAACTCAGTCACAGTTATCAGATGATTTAAAAACCTTTAGAGGAAAAGAGCTTACTGATAAACAACAAAAAGACTTACAAGAAGGTAAACCTGTTTACATCAAAGACCTTATAGATAAAAGAGGTAATCCATATCAAGGGTTCGTGACTTATAACAAAGAGACCAAGCAAGCTGATTTTTCTTTTAAAAACCCAAACAAAGAAGAAGAAGCAAAAGCGCAATCTCAGTCACAAACAGATAAACAAACAGATGAGTCTAAAAAATCAAAAGGACGTAAAATGTAAAAAGGAATGTTATGGTTGTAATTCTTGCAGAAAAACCAAGTGTAGCTAGGGAGATAGCTACACTTGTTGGAGCTAAAACAAAAAAGGACGGTTATATAGAAGGAAGTGGCTACTGTGTTACTTGGGCTATTGGTCATTTAGTTTCTCTGGCTATGCCTGAGGATTATGGGTTTCAGGGCTTTAAAAGAGAAGCCCTACCCATCTTACCAAGATCTTATTTGTTACTTCCAAGAAAGATCAAGAAAGGGAACAAATACACTTCTGATCCAGGAGCTCTAAAACAGCTTAAAGTTATTGATACGCTCTTTAAAGCGTGTAAAGAAATTATTGTAGCCACTGATGCAGGTAGGGAAGGAGAGCTCATCGCTAGATACATTCTTCAATACCTAAACTGCACAAAGCCTTTTAAAAGGCTTTGGATAAGCTCTCTTACTGAAACAGCTATAAGAGTTGGACTTCAAAACCTTAAAGAAGGAAGCGAGTTTGATGGACTCTTTAGAGCTGGTCATAGTAGAAGTAGAGCTGATTGGCTTGTAGGTATAAACGCGTCACAGGCGCTTACCGTTTCAATGAATGACTCTGTGTATTCACTCGGTAGAGTTCAAACACCAACGCTTAGTCTCATTTGTAAGCGGTATTTAGAGAATACTTCTTTTAAAAAGAAACTGTTCTATCAAATAGAACTTCAACATCAAAAAGAAGGTTTCGTATTTAAATCACACTCAAATGAAAAGTGGGAAGACAAACAAAAGGCAGAACAAGCACTCAAACTTATTGAAAAACAAAGTGAAGCTATAATTACAAAAGCAGAAACCAAAACAATCAAAGAAGAGTCCCCATTACTTTTTGATTTGACTTCACTTCAAAAAAGAGCCAATGAGCTGTTTGGTTTTTCAGCGGATGAAACCTTAAGTATTGCTCAGAGTTTGTATGAAAAGAAGTTTATTACTTATCCAAGAACCTCAAGTAAATATATCCCTGAGGATTTATGGATTGAAATACCAAAACTCTTACAAGTACTCTCTGAAGATAAAAGGTATAGTAATAACCTTTTAAAATTAAAAATGACAAGGCTAAATAAGAAGATTGTTAATGATGTAAAGGTTACTGATCATCACGGACTATTAACCACAGACAGACTTCCTTCAGCTATTAGCAACAAAGAAGAGAGCATTTATCATTTGATTGCTCAAAGAGTATGGGAGTCGGTGTCTGAACCTTGTTACAAACAACAAACAGAAGTGAGTTTAAGCGTATCTGAGTTTGAGTTTAGTTTTAGATCTACTACGATTATTGAGCTTGGATGGAGAGAGGTAAGAAAAGAGTTAGTAAATAATGACGAAGAGATCCTTGCTGATTTACCTTATTTAAAACAAGGCGATAAGTTAAAAATAAAAGAAGCTACAGCCCTTGAAAAATCCACAAGACCTAAAGCATTATATACAGAAAGTACACTGTTATCAGCTATGGAAAATGCCTCTAAGGAAGTAGAGGATAAATCGCTTCAAAGTGTTATAAAAGATACAGGTATCGGAACAGCAGCAACAAGAGCTTCTATTATTGAAACTCTTTTAAAAAGAGAGTACATCACAAGAAAAGCAAAGTTGCTTGTTCCTACAGAGAAAGGACTTAAAGTATATCAGATAGTCAAAGACAAACTTATCTCAGATGTGCTTTTAACGGCTAAATGGGAATCTGCTTTTAAAGCCATTGAAGAGAATAAAACCAATATGGAAGACTTCCATAGGCAGATAGAAGATTATACCACAGAGATTACAGCAGAGCTTCTGTCAATCAAACAAAGCAGTGAAACAGATCACCTATCTTGTCCTAAGTGTAAACAGCATTCGCTTCAGCTTAGAGAAAAGGTGGTTAAATGTTTAGAACCTGAGTGCGATTGGATATTGTTTAGAGAGGTATGCGGAATTAAACTTTCAATAGATGATATAATAGACTTATTAGAGCTAAGAAAGACTAAACTCCTTAAAGGGTTAGTAAGTAAAGTAGGGAAGAGTTTTGATGCCTTTATCGTCTTAAAAAAAGATTATACAACAGGTTTTGAATTTAAAAATAAGTAGTCACATGTAAACAAAGTAAGGAAGTTATCTGATTCAGATAACTTCTTTTTGTTAAATATTAATTCTACTTAGTAATCAACTATTTCTAAATACATAACCACTTTCATAAGTATAATCACCCATAAAAAGATCTCTAGCAAAGCTTTCATAATCAAAGTAAGATTTGACAAAATCTGATAGATCATAACAGTCTTTAATTATCTGATAAGCGAAGTCTTCTTCACTATCATAATGTCCTTGATAATCATCTTCAAACGCCTCAAATAAAGCATCTATATC
>NZ_NSGJ01000078.1 GCF_002286775.1 Myroides sp. N17-2 | reverse complement strand
GCATCACCGTAAACCTAATGATAATGGGAGTAACTTTATACTTGAGTAAGTAACTCCACCCAGGCAGACTTTAGTCTGCTTTAACAAACTATGGACTTTCAGTCCATAGTGGTTTATTTATAGGATAGTTATTTTATTTTTTGACGACTAGCTTGAAATAAATGTTTATGTTTTAAAAAAATATAAGTTATTCATTTACTCAACATTTTTATTTACTGTGTATTGCATTACTGTGGAAAAATATAAGAATTATTTGACTTAAGGCTATCTAAAACCTAGTTTTTAAACTTAAATTAATTTTAGTTCAACAATATAGTATTGGCTATAAGAGCAATATGACTTTTACATTAGAGCTAAAACAAATGAACAAAAAGATAAATAATAACCAACCTATACAATGTATGATCTATGACTTAACTATACACATCAGAATAAATAGCTTATAAAAGTACCTATTCTATTTTAAAAATTATAAGGGACACAAAAGTGTAGTTGACATAGCAGTCTACTAATACTCATTCAAGCCTAGCGATCTACTTTTTTTGCTATAAAGTAGTTTTTGGTATAGATAAAATCATCAGTTTATAGTTCTTTTAGAAAATTGTATAAGCAATAAAAGTTAAAATAGTAATTTATTATTTCTAAAAATCACAATTAGTTAAGTGTTTTTTATGTTTTTTAATTATTGAAAATGCAGTTTTTAGTAGTTTTAGGTATTAAATTAGTGTTTTATACCTAAAAGGTATAAGAATTTTTGATAATTATTTCCTTATTTGAATGTGCTGAATTTTATATTTTCTTTTGAAGATGTTTTTTATTGTTAATTATGTGTTTATTTTGTTGTTTTTTATTTAAAAAAAACACAGATGATGTTGTTTTTTTATTAATTACGAATAGTATTCGTACTTTTGTTATAGTAGTTTGGATATGTAATAATAAAAAACACAATGCAATGAAAAAAAGAGATTTACTAATTCTGATATTTTTGTCTTTTGTCGGTATAACTTATGGACAGACAAGTATCGGTACTCCTTTGCCGAATTATTCAGCAGAACTAGAGGTTTATTCTGAGAATAAGGGAGTATTGATTCCACGTATTGAATTAAAGAGTAATACGGATAAAACGACTATTATGGGAACTGAGTATCCTATTAGCTTAGTAGTGTACCATACGGGCACCAAAAAAATGTTAGCCGGTTTTTATTTTTGGCAGGATAATGAATGGAATGCTTTAATAAGTAATAATACTTTATATAAGTATATAGAAGAGAAAGCAGACCCTAATTCTGTGAAAGTAATTAAGAAAGGTGATGATTTTACTTTCGTATGGAAGGAATCAGATATAGAGAAGGAGAAGGATATAAGTGCTTTAATTAAGGATTTTGAGACACTGACAACTTTAGAAAGTAACAACCAAGAAGGAAAGGCGATGTTAGTCTATAATCGTGAACGTGAAGGCAAGAATGATATAGATCTTACTGCTTTATTAGAAGGAAGTACTGTATTTAAGAATTTTATGACAGAACATTTTAAAACTATAAAAGTTGACGAGACAATAACTCATATAGATGCAGAGAAAAACAAGGATAATAAGAATAGCGGTGTGTATAATTATTACAATGAAAAATTAGCAACCCCAGGTTATGAACCTGTCAAGATTACTGTAGTATCTGATGTGCAAAATAATTTTGAATCTATAATAAATAATGAGGATGTAAAAAAAATACTTAATAAATACTTTAATGATAAAGTAATCGGTAATGTGACTTATAAGAATGGGGATTTTTATTATACAGTTAAAGATGGGGATACTTATAAGGATGAGATTATCAATATCGAACAAATAATAAAAAATAATTCTATAGTAGCTTCTCTTATAGTTAAAACTACGGGAAATATAGCAGATGTAAAAGGAGGTTTTATATTTAATGATGGTAAAGTTGGATCAGTAAATATACCATTTGCAGAAACACTTACACCTATGGAGCGTAAAGCTCCTGCAGGAAGCCCTGCAATCACAATACCAAATGCTGATCTTACTTATTATATTTATAAAGATGAGACAGGGGTAGCGAAGAATATTACGATTTCTCAAGATGTTAGTAATGACTTTAATACAATAGTTAATCAAGGAGATAATAAAACTACGATTGAAAATATTTCGAAAGGGAGTAATCTATATTCAACAGTTAAAGAAACTGTATCTGGTAAGTTTGATGATAAAGATATTATGAGATATGTGGTGAATTTAACACAAGGGGCTTCTTTTACAGCAATTGAATTACCAAAGGCTATTGATGGGATGATATTAGAGGCAATTTTAATAAATAAAGGAACAAACTCTATTGTTAGAGGAGTAATGAGTAAACAGATAAGTGGAAATAAAACTACTTTAGGAATAGGAACTGTAGGTACTATTATTACGAATAACCCTGCCGGAGACTATTGTGTGATAGTGGAATACGTAAAAAAATAAGAATCAAAAGTATTTTTATTAATACCTTAATATTTTGAAAATGTATAAATATATATATAGATTTTTAGCACTTTTACTGGTAGTTATTAGCCCAACAACTCTTTTTGCTCAAAGAGAATTTCCTGGAGGAGTTGGAAATGTACAAGTGTGGTTAAAGCCTGATAATAATACAATCAAGACTCTTAGTCAAGGATCTAATCAGGTAGATAGATGGGATAATGATCCTTACGCAACAGGAAGGAGTGTGGTTTTTAGTTATGATGTTGCTAAGACATCAGCTAGTGCGTATAAAAAACTTAGACCTACATTAATAAAAGGAAGCTATAAAATGAATTTTAATGATGCTTTGTTTTTTGGTAATGATCACTATTTAGCAAGTGCAAGAGGGGTAGAGGGGTCTACAGGAGCCATCACAGTTATTGCTATTTATATAGCAGAAAAGGAAACAGGAGCTTATCGTATGTATTATACAGGTTTTGGAGGTGTAACTACAACTAATGCTGATTCGAGAAAACCAGCTGTAGGTTTTAGCCCAAGATTTAGTGGAGGTCGTGTACGTGGAGGTGCTGATTATGATGGTGATGGTGGATATGTGAAGAATACTACTGCACTGCAAGTAACAACTATTCAGTCTGGTGCGTCAAATGTTTCTTATACAAAGTTTAGGTTTAATGGGGCAGACTTTTCTTCGAATAGTAAAGATAAAGATATTAAAGGACCTACAGCAGGATATTTCAAAGTTGCTGATGGAATAACGTTAGGAGGAGCGAGTATAAAAGATGCTAATGGAGGTCCTTTTGGGGGGCAATTAGCTGAATATATAGTTTACAACAGAGCCTTGTCTTTTTTTGAGATTACTAAGATAGAAAGTTATTTGGCAACTAAATATGGAATTACTCTTGATGGGGCAGCGTATACATCTTCTAGAGGGACTCAATTTTGGCCTTTTGGTAGAACAGGTATTGGATACCATAATAATGTAGCGGGTATTTTTAGAGATTCAGGGAGTACAAATATCTCTGTTTCAAGATCAACAGCTGCCGGTGCAGCCTTAACAGTTAATACTATCGGGACATACTTTGCTCCAGGTTATGGAGTAGGGACAAGTGTTCCTTTACCTAATGATAACGCAGCTATTTATTGGGGAAGTAATACAGGAAGTGGTATATCTAGTCCAGCGAATACACAAGGTTGTGATTATAGTTTTCTATTAAGAGATAAATTGTGGAAATTTCAAAAGACTAATCTTGGAAATACTACAGTAGAGGTACGTGCAGGTGGAGAGGACTTTGCTTATTCCGGACCAGGTTATGAAGTTAGAATGCTTGTTGCAAAGACAGAGGCTGATGCATATGCTAATAATTGGATGGCAGTTATACCAGGACAATATGTTGGAGGAGAATTGAATGAACATTTATTTAAACTGCCTATTGATCAAAGTGAGCTGTATATTACATTTGGGGCTAAACTTAGTTTAGGTTCTTGTCCTACTTGTAAAACAAATATTGCTGGAGAGTATAAGTTTAGTTCTAGGACTTGGAGTAATGGGACTAAGAATGTTAATAACTTAGTAGCTAGTAATGGGATTAAGTTTAACGTTGGTTATAAAACATATAATAATAATGTTGAAACTTCATCAATGCAATTGAATGGATATCCTAGAGTCTCTAATGGTACTTTATTAGAATCAAAATTTAAGGGAGTTAAAGGTAGTAATAATAGTTATTCTGAAACGAACATAACTTTTAATGATGGTGCAACTTTCGCTAAATTTAAAATTTTCGGAATTGATAAGAATTCTAATGCAGCTGATGAAGTTGAGATAACAGGCTATTGTGGCAATGTACCTTATGCAGCAACTGTTTCTTATAACACTAATGATGATAAAAAGAAGACATTTACAATAGGAGGGAAAATTATAAATGGAACAAAGACCTCAAGTATTACAAATAGAAGTGGAGCTGCAATAATTGAGTTTCCTCACGAAGTTACAAGGATCGTTATAAAACATAAAATACAATATCGAACTAATTCTCGTGGATATCAGAATATCGCGATTGGTGATTTTGAGTTGAATTGCCCAAGACCTGCTAATCCGAATCCTGATGGTATAGAATTTACCGTACAAGCACCTCCTAAAGTTGTCTCTTGTGCCGATTTTTATTATACATTAAAAATTTGGAATTATGCATGTGACGCTCGTTATGTGAAGATTGAAGATGAATTACCAGAAGGAATATTTTGGGTAGAAGAAGGAGTGTCTTCTTCTGAGTTTGCACTTAAAGATGCGGTGTTTAATAATTATAAAAACACAAGAGTTTTGAGTATTGATAAAGTTAAATTGCTACCTGGAAGTTATACTACTATTACAGCAAGAGTACGTTTTAAAGATGATGCTGTATCTAAAGTTTATGAAAATAGAGGAAAACTTACTTATTCTAGTGTAAATGAAGGAAAGGTTATTACGATAGAAAGTTGTGATTATAACAGTTTTGACACTTGTGTCTCTACTAAAACGGAAATGACTTATCAGCCACGTGTGCTATCACCACAAGTAACTATTGAGGCAGATATTATACGCTGCTATAGAGAAACAGGAGTTATAACTCTTAAGGCAAAAATTAAGAATCCAAATTCAACAGTTGACTTTACTAATGTAAGTGCCTCTTTAACATATAATGAAGAGTTTATATTTAAATCTTTTAAATCTACGGGAGGACAAGGAACAGCAACTAAAGATGATGGTATTTATAATGTAGATGGTTTGAATGTAAAAGGAGGTGGTACTCTAGAATTAACATATGAAATACAAGCTTTGGAGTTCTTATCATTGATTGAAGCCATTACTGGCAAGAAGTATACTAATCCAAGAGACGTTACTGATGCTGATATAGCTATGATTGCAAATTTTGGTGCTGTTATAGAAATCATTGGAAACTCAGAAGATGTGTGCATTAATGAAAGTTTAGAGGATGTTTATGCTGTATTAGATCCTACAATACCTTTCTGTGGTAGAAGTTTATCTTGCTATTATCCTGGTTTGCCAGGTAAGGTAGTTAAGAAGAATTCTGATTTTGTACTTATGACTACATTAGATCGCAGTGGAGGCGTTACTGTTACATCAGAAAATATTAATGCTATTTTATATCTAGAGTCTAAGACCAAAGGTTTTGTACCTACACGTTTAAGTGAGAATCAGATTAATACATTAGCTAATCCAATAGCAGGGATGATGGTTTATGATACTACAAATAAGTGTATGAAGCTTTATAATGGTAAGTTATGGTCATGTATAGTACAATCATGTCCAGATAATTAAAATAAATATGCGATGAGAAAGAACATTTTTGTTATAAGTATATGGTTTTGTGTATGCTTTTTTTCCAGTGATATATTTGGTCAACAAGTTATCATAGGCACAAAACAGCAGTTTTCATCAACCAGCTCTATTTTAGAGTTTCCTGATAATGATACAAGAGGTATGGTATTACCTAAAGTTAATAGTACATTAGTTACTAATGCTACAGGCGGAACCTTAATCTATGATTCAGTTGATAAAAAAATTAAATATTCTACAGGTGGAACGAACTGGGTTGATTTATCAATAAATGAAGGACTAGTAAATACATCTGAACAAGATAATTTAAAAGAAGTTGTTGGAGCTAGAGCTCTAATAGGTAATGATTCTTCCATCTCTGTGGAGGGGGTATTGGTATTAGATAGCGCAAGTAAAGCTATGGTATTACCAAGAGTAGAAAGCCCACATTTAAAAATGCTTTCTCCTGCAACAGGAACTATTGTCTATGATACTAAGTCTAATATGATTTGTGTATTTAATGGTAAGGAGTGGGCATTTTGGGCAAGTGAATAATCAAATTTGAATAAATAAAAAATTTTTATGCAAATAGCTAGTCGTGTAATTTTAATTATTTAGTTAAATATTGTGATAATTATAAGTGTATGTTGTCAGGGTAATGTTGGTTATATTGTATTTTTAAATAAAAAAAGAGCTCTTTTGAATCAAAAGAGCTCTTTTTTATTTTATTAAAAATATAATTCTCTCTAATTTTTATAAGTTGATGGCATATTGTTGGTTTACAGGTGTATTGAATTATTGTTTGAATAATGATTTGTTTTTTAGATAATCTGTTATTGTGATAATGAAGAGATTATGTTTATTTTTTTATCAATAAGTTGTATACTATATAGCTATTTTATGTTAATTTTGATGTTAAATAAAATACACTTGTTATGAGAAAGAATATAATACAATTTATTGTACTATTTGGAACAGTAAGTATTTATGCCCAAACAGGGATAGGAACGGTACTACCTGATAGGAATGCCATATTAGATGTCTCGTCTACGGATAAAGGTATACTTATACCTCGAATGAAATTGACTGGAGAAGGAGATATTAGTACTATACCAGGAGGTAATTATACAGATGGACTAACAGTGTTTAATACAGGTACTACTAATTTCGAAGCAGGTTTTTATTTTTGGGGAAAAGGTAAATGGAATGCTTTAATAAGTAATAATACTTTATATAAATATATTGAGGAGAAGGCAGACCCTAATTCTGTTCAGATTATTAAAAAAGGTGATGATTTTACTTTTGTATGGAAAGAAGGAGGGGTAGAGAATAAAAAAGATATAAGTGTAATTATTAAAGAATTCGAAACAAAACCATCTTTAGTAGTTACCCCTAAAGTAGAAGGGGGAAATACACAAGCATTTGATTTTAGAATCGACGGTACTAGTGTAACTGTAGATGCTAATTTTATGGAATCACTTACTGAGTTAAGTACAACTAGCCGTTTTTTGGCTAAGTATCAGAAGGGTGAAGGAGCCCAGATAACCTATGAGTATGTTGTAGTAACATCAATAGAGGATTCGGGTGTAAGACCTGGAGAAGAATATGTTTATGTCAATACATTTAAGGAAACTAGTTTTAATTACAAAGATGAGACAGGTAAATTATTTACACTTGTTATGAACGATTTAGTGGGAGGAACAGAAACAATCACCACTTTAGCAATGGAAGAGTTGCCTAAAGATGGTGTTATGAAACCTGCCTTAGTTTATACTAAAGAAGATGGTACTAAGGATATTGTTTTTTTTATGGATCAAGAGAATATAGAGACATTGACAAGCTTATCTATAGCAGATGATTTATCAGGTCTAGTGTATGTAGATGAAAATTCCAAAAAGAATACTATTGATATTAAGCCACTTATTAAGCAACCTTGGAAAAAAGTAGCAAGTGCTGATCTTCCTGTTAATGGAGATTTAATTTATACTAATGGATGGGTGGGAATTGGTTTTGATAAACCTTCTGCTGAACCAAATGAGAAGCTTCGAGTTAATGGAAGTATTACTGCTGTGAATAGTTATTATGCAGATTATGTTTTTGAATCGTATTTTACTGGAGCTTCAACATTGAAGTATGATTATAAGTTTAATGATTTAAATGTAATAGAATCATTTATAAAGAAAAATAATCACTTACCTGGTATTACTCCAATTACTGAGTTAAGTAAATCTGAGGACGGTTATTCTTTTAATATTTCTGAACTTTCTATTCAATTGTTAGAAAAAATAGAGGAATTGTATTTGCATATAATAGAACAATCAAAAGAAATAAAGGAGTTAAAACAAGTGAACTCTGAGATTGAAAAAATAAAATTAGAGAATGTTGAGTTGAAAATACACTTACAGCGTATAGAAGAGTTATTAAAAGAAAAATTAGTTAAATAATAAAGAGCATATATTATGAAGAATATTAAATACTATATATTATTTACTCTTTTATTTAGCTTTGGAAGTGTTTTTGCGCAACAAACACATAATACTAAAATAAAAGACGGAAGTGTAAGTAATACTGCATCTATACCAAGTTCTAATGCTATTTTAGAGTTAGAAAGTACAGAGAAAGGTTTTTTACTACCTAGGATGACTGATAATCAAAGAGATTTGTTGAAGAGCAAATTAACAGCAGAAGGTAATGGGTTGACAATTTATAATACAACGACTGATTGTATTAATTATTGGAGTACATTAAAAAATGAATGGTTAAGTTTATGTGGATCTCTATCACCAGCAGTTGTTGAAATAGATCCAGTACAATGTAATAGTATTAAAATCTCGCCATCTGAAGGAAGTACACTTCTTCAAGGACGATTCTTAACACCTCAAGATATTTTGTTTGTAGATGTGTATGTCAGTGCAATAGGAACTTATGATATATCAGCAACTACGGAAAACGGATATTATTTTTCTGCTGCCGGTACCTTTATGAATACAGGTAGTATGAGAATAGCATTGACAGGAGTAGGAACGCCAATTAAGGGGTATGATCCTGGAGCAGGTGGTTCAACAGCCAATATTGGTGATGTTGTAACTTTTTATATTAATGGTAAAAAAGCCGTCAATCAATGTGGATTCAAAGCTTTTGTCAAAAAAGCGGCTATTGAATATACTATTGAATGTAGTAATGTTTTTACTGCACAAGGGCAGTATTTGATAGGTGTACCTGTAAATCAGACGGAGAATTATGTGGATATACAACTTAATGTTACTCAGCCTGGTGCATATAGGATTAAGACGACATCTTATAATGGTGTTACTTTTAATGGTTCAGGTAGGTTAGATAAGATTGAGAATAATAAGACTGTAAGGCTCTATGCGGAGGGAGTACCTACTGCAGCTGGAGTGTCTTCATTATCACTAGAAACGAATTCTAACACTAACTCTACTAGTTCTTGTAAAGTAGGGTTGACTATAGCAGGTGTGGATTATAGTGTTGATTTGTCTAAATCTCTTCATAAAGGAGAATATATGCAAGGAAGTACCTTGACAGATCAAACATTAGTTATTGCTGTGAATGTAAAGAAGCCAGGCAAAGCAAATTTTAAGCTTGATAGTGGTGGTGTATCTTTCTCTGCAAACAATATTTCTTTAGAATTAAAAGATGTTTCTTCTACATCTAACATTCAATATGTTACATTATTAAATAATAAAGCTGTATTACCTATAAAAAATGAACTGTTAATCTCAGGTCCTATTAATGATACTAAATCAATAGCGTCCTAAATAAATTTAGCACATAGAATATCCTCCCACTTTAGTAGGATACGAGTATATATTTGATAATTTTTAAAACAGAATCCCCTGTTGTAATTTAGGAGGTGGCT
>NZ_NSGJ01000077.1 GCF_002286775.1 Myroides sp. N17-2 | reverse complement strand
GTAGTATCAAACCCTACATTCCCATAAGTACCTTCAAGCTTATTGATGATGTTATTTATAAACTCTTCGTTGTTCGTTATCTCATTAATAAACTTGATGTTATCACCTAGTTTAGTAATGAACTCATCGTTCTGAGTAAGGTTCGATATAAAGGTAGAGTTATTTGCAATATCAGCTACCGCTAAGTACACCTTACCATCCTTAGAGTCTGTAACGATTAAGCTTTCTACACCTGTATCGTCTTTACCAATGGTAAAGCTGAAGTTGGTTGTATCAAGATCAGACCATTTTATAGTTACAGGTTTACCATCTGCATCATAGTAGAAGAACGAGTTAGTAGTAGTATCAAACCCTACATTCCCATAAGTACCTTCAAGCTTATTGATGATGTTATTTATAAACTCTTCGTTGTTCGTTATCTCATTAATAAACTTGATGTTATCACCTAGTTTAGTAATAAACTCATCGTTCTGAGTAAGGTTAGATATAAAGGTAGAGTTATTAGCAATATCAGCTACTGCTAAGTACACCTTACCATCCTTAGAGTCTGTAACGATTAAGCTTTCTACACCTGTATCGTCTTTACCAATAGTAAAGCTGAAGTTGGTTGTATCAAGATCAGACCATTTTATAGTTACTGGTTTACCATCTGCATCATAGTAGAAGAACGAGTTAGTAGTAGTATCAAACCCTACATTCCCGTAAGTACCCTCAAGTTTGTTGATGATGTTATTGATAAACTCTTCGTTATTTGTTATCTCATTAATAAACTTGATGTTATCACCTAGTTTAGTAATGAACTCATCGTTCTGAGTAAGGTTCGATATAAAGGTAGAGTTATTCGCAATATCAGCTACTGCTAAGTAAACCTTACCATCCTTAGAGTCTGTAACGATTAGACTATCTACACCTGTAGCGTCTTTACCGATGGTAAAGCTGAAGTTGGTCGTATCAAGATCAGACCATTTTATCGTTACAGGTTTACCATCTGCATCATAGTAGAAGAACGAGTTAGTAGTAGTATCAAACCCTACATTCCCGTAAGTACCCTCAAGTTTGTTGATGATGTTATTGATAAACTCTTCGTTGTTTGTTATCTCATTAATAAACTTGATGTTATCACCTAGTTTAGTAATGAATTCATCGTTCTGAGTAAGGTTCGATATAAAGGTAGAGTTATTCGCAATATCAGCTACCGCTAAGTACACTTTTCCTCCTTCTGAATCTGTTATTACTAAAGATTCTGTCCCCTTGTTATCTTTACCAATAGTAAAAGTTCTATTTTTAGTATCTGTTAAAGTTGCTCCGGATATTAAAGGAATCCATTTTGTTTTTTCCCAATAATAGAATCCAGTAGGTAATTGAGAACTTCCTGTATTATATACAAGTAAACTTTCAACAACACCTTGAATTGTATTTTGATCTATATCGCTGGTTAATTTAACTCGAGGTAGTAAAACACCTTTATTCTCAGAAACTAGATCTAATATTGATGCAGAATTAGGTTTGATGGTTCCTATTCCAACTTGGGCAGAAGCATATCCACTTACAAATAATGCAAATAATGGAATAATTCTTTTTATCATAATCTGTATTTTTAGCTTTTCTTTAATTATTATAAAGATAATGATAATGATTGATTGTTTGTTTTTGATTTGTTTTTTTGGTGTATTGATATTTTTTAATCAAAAATACAGCACATTTGTTTGTTTTGTATTTGTTTTGGTTGTTTTGTGTTAAATTGATGTTGTTGCGAATAATGGCGTTTTGTGAGTAATTTTAGGTCCTCAAGATCATTTAGTGATTATAGAGTTTATACTACAGATAAAGGAATGGAGATATCACTAATGGTGAACAAATGGTTGAACTATAAAAAATGAGATTTATTCGATGGAATAATAGAAGTTTTAGTTCTAAAATATTAAATACTTGATATTTAAAGCGAAGGAATGAGTTTGTATAGAACAAAAGCATATTAATTCTGTAGTTATTGGTAATTATATAATTAAATGTCTTTTTACTATATTGAATCTGCTTTTAACCCAGATTAGCATTAGCCAAATGCTACAAAGCAATTCTGCTTCATAGCTATTTCATCATGCTATAGTATGATGAGATCACTAATTCAGACCTATTTTGTATAACTACTTTTCGTTTATATGTCTATCGGTAATCTGGGTTTAACCATCGTATATTCCATCTACGACAGTGTATTCTAGATAGCTATAACCTTATACATGTGATTTTTAATCCAAAAACACTTCACCTTTTATAAACAACTATAGAAAATCAAATATCATTGTTTACATTTGCGATGTATTGATACAAACTTATATGAAAAGACTTCGCCAAATTAATTTTCTATTAGTTGTAATTGCATTGTTATTAGTTAATTGTACCCAATCAAGGATTGTACCTGAGACTGATTATGACCAGTTATATGCTGTATGGCATGATTATGATTATAAAGATAGTTTAGCCTTGACCCTGAAGCCAGCAGTGGAAAAAGCGCTAACTTTAAATAATACTACTGAGAACAGATTCTATATAGATAGTGTGTTATCACAACTTCGATGGACACGTGATTCTGTTTCTTTCTTTTCCCTTAGTAATAAGGCTATAAAGTTTGCTAAAAACAAGTCGGATGAGTATATGCTTGCTAATATCTATAATGATATTGGGATGTATTACCATGATTCTAATGTGTTAGATAGTACCTTCTATTATTACATAAAAGCGGAGAATGTCTATAAAGCCATAGAGGACTCTGTAAAAATAGGAGAGATGGAGTTTTATCAAGCTCGTTTACTATTTGAAAAAGGTCTGTATATGGAAAGTGAAGTCAAAGCATCTAATGCACTTCATTTACTTCAGAAATACCCCCATAATCCTATTCCTATTGAGGCAAATCAGTTAGTTGCGCTTTGTTTAATCGAACGCAAGGATTACAGTGAGGCTAAAGTTTATTTACTTCGTGCTTTAGAGTTGTTACAAAAGGATTCTAATGTTAATAAAATACTTAGTAAAGAAAGGTTGCAGCAGGCGAATTCTGCTGTGTACATTAATTTGTCCGAAGTTGCTTTTTATGTAGGGCAGTTTAAAGAGTCTTCTGACTATGCTAATGTAGCCTTGACGTATGTGGATGCTAATCTCTCTCCTTTAGTGCTTAGTTATGCCTTGTCTTCTAAAGCAAGAGCTGATTTTATGTTAGAGTTGCAGCATAAGGGGACTTTCGAAGTAGAGAAGTATGCAAGAATCCTTGAAAATACATTTGATGAAGCTTTGAGTGTAAGAAATTACTATATAGCTAATTCCATCGCTATGATTGTAGCAGATATGTTTTTTGAAGCTAAGGATTTTGATAATGCATTTAGTTGGGCCGAAAAGGCATATAATATTGCATTACAATATGATATGAAACCTCTTCAGCGCGAAGCTTTAGAGTTCTTAGTGACGCATAAAGAATATGAGAATAATGAGCAAGTAAAAGAGGTTATTCGGTTAACTCATATCTTAGATGAGATTGATTATACTACGCGAAATAGATTTGCTCGTATAGCGTATGAGACAGAGAAGATAGAGACAGAGAATTTAGAGTTAAAAGGGGTAATCACTATCCTGTTTATCACTAGTCTTTCTATTATTTTGGCATTGATACTAGGGGTTTATGTCTATAGACTTAAAAATAAGAACAGGGAGATAAGATTGATTAAAGGTCAGCAAGAAGCTAATGAGAGTATCTATGAGTTAATCTTAGAGAGAGGAATGATCGCTACGGAAGTCAAAACTGCTGTGCATAATAAAATAGCACGCGATATCCACGATGGCGTGGTCAATGGGATATTCACCATCCGATTTAATCTACAACAACTGCATACAGAGAACGAATCACTTAAAAACACCTTGATTACTGAGCTTCTGCAATTAGAGAAAAGTACTAGGGATATCTCCCATTCGTTGATAGATAACGAACTGTTTAATGATACTAAATTCTTGAGTTTAGTAGAAGAATTAGTGATACTCCAAAAGAATCAGTGGAATACTAAATTTGTTTTGGAATATGAAGATGATTTAGCGTTAGATAATTTGTCGGCTATTGAGAAAGTAAATACTTATTTTATCATCAGAGAGGCTATTCACAATGTGAATAAGTACTCTGAGGCATCACAGTGTACGATTAGCTTTGTTAAAGATATAAATGGTGTTATGATTAATATAAAGGACAATGGAGTGGGATTTGATCTACGTGCTAAAGCGGATGGTATGGGGCTTGCTAATATGAATGAGCGTGCGCTGTCATTACATTCTAAACTTATTATTTTTTCAGAAAAAGAACATGGGGTAGAAGTATTTTTTAAAGTAAAAGTATCTAAATAAGCAGAGATATAAAGTATAGACTTCTTCTATGTGATTTTATAAAATCAAGTATGTATATTTATCATTGTATTGATATTAATTCTTATGAAAAGACTTCGCCATATTAACTTTTTTTTAGTTGTAATTGCATTGTTATTGGTTAATTGTACTCGATCGAAGATTGTACATGAGACTGATTATGATCAGCTATATGCTGTATGGCATGATAATGATTATAAAGACAGTTTAGCTTTAGCGCTAAAACCTGCTGTAGAGAAAGCGCTAACTTTAAAAAACACTGTAGACAACAGATTCTATATAGATAGTGTGTTATCACAACTTCGATGGACACGCGATTCTGTTTCTTTTTTTAAATTGAGTGATAAGGCTGTAGAATATGCGAAGAACAAGTCAGATGAGTATATGCTTGCGAATATCTACAATGATATCGGGATGTATTATCACGACTCGAATGTCTTAGACAGTACCTATTATTACTATATTAAAGCAGAGAATGTATATAAAACTATAGGTGATTCGATGAAAATAGGAGAGATGGAGTTTTATCAAGCTCGTTTACTCTTTGAAAAAGGATTGACTATGGAAAGTGAAGTGAAGGTGTCTAATGCTCTTCATCTTCTTCAGAAATATCCTCTAAATCCTGTGCCTTTTGAAGCAAATCAATTGATGGCTTTGTGTTTACTTGAACGCAATGATTATGTGAATGCAAAGAGTTATCTACTTACAGCATTGACCTTGATGCAAAAGGATTTGAATAAAAATAAGATACTTGGTAAGAAAGAGCTTTCAACGGCTCTGATGATGTTATATTATAATTTATCTGAGGTCTCTTATTATCTAGGTGATTATATGAAGGCTTCGGAGTACGCAGCTTTGGGATTAACTCATCGCACACCTAATAGTCTTTCTATTATAGTGAGCTTCTTAGAGAGTAATATAGCCAAAGCTGATTTGATGCTTGCTGTAAAAGACAACAAAGAAATAGGAGCAAAAGAAAAGTCATACATTACTAAACTTGAAAAAACATATGAGCATTCTTTAGACATCAATAATTATTTTTCTGCAAATGAAATGGCTATTAGTACAGCGGAGTTATACTTTGCTATTCACGATAATGTAAAGGCATTTGAATGGGCAGAAAAGTCGTATCAACTATCAAAGGATAGAGATATCAAAGTAGCGCAGCGCAAAGCTTTGGAGTTTATAGTTACTCATAAAGACTATGAGAATAATGAGCAAGTAAAGGAAATTATAAAGCTGACTCATGATCTTGATGAGATAGATTATGCAACGCGAAATAAATTTGCTCGTATAGCGTATGAGACAGAGAAGATAGAGACGGAGAATGTAGAGTTAAAAGAGGTGATTATGATGCTATTTATCACTAGTCTTTCTATTATCCTAGCACTACTGCTAGGGGTGTATGTTTATAGGCTAAAGAATAAGAACAGAGAGATAAGATTGATTAAAGGTCAGCAGGAAGCTAATGAGAGTATCTATCAGCTAATCTTAGAGAGAGGAATGATCGCTACGGAGGTTAAAACTGCTGTGCGTAATAAAATAGCGCGTGATATCCACGATGGCGTGGTCAATGGAATCTTCACTATTCGCTTTAACCTACAACAACTACAAACAGAGAATGAATCGCTTAAAAGTATCTTGATTACCGAGCTTCTGCAATTGGAGAAAAGTACGAGGGATATCTCTCACTCGTTGATAGATAACGAACTGTTTAAGGATACTAAATTCTTGAGTTTAGTAGAAGAATTAGTGATGCTTCAAAAGAATCAGTGGAATACTAATTTCACCTTAGAATATGAAGAAGATTTAGCATTGGATAATCTAACGGCTATTGAGAAAGTTAATACTTATTTTATCATCAGGGAGGCTATTCACAATGTGAATAAGTATTCTGAGGCATCACAGTGTACGATTAGCTTTGTTAAAGATGTAGACAGTGTTGAGATTAAGATAAAGGACAATGGAGTAGGATTTGAACTACATAGTAAAGCGGATGGTATAGGGCTTGCTAATATGAGTGAGCGTGCACTATCATTACATTCTAAACTAGTTATGTATTCAGAGAAAGGGTGTGGAGTGGAAGTTTTGTTTAAAATAAGTGTATAAAATATAGGCATTTATCAGTGTATTGATATTAATTCTTATGAAGAGATTTGGGCAAATTAGCTTTTTGTTGGTTGTAATCACATTGTTGTTAGTGAATTGTACTCGGTCTAAGTTTGCAAGTGAGACTGATTATGATCAGCTATATGCTGTGTGGCAAGATGATAATTATAAAGACAGTTTAGCGTTAACGCTAAAACCTGCTGTACAGAAAGCGCTAGCTTTAAAAAATACCTCAGGTAATCGGGTCTATATCGATAGTGTCTTATCGCAACTTCGATGGACACGCGATTCTGTTTCTTTTTTTAAACTGAGTGCTAAGGCGATAAAGTATGCAAAGAGCAAGTCAGATGAGTATATGCTTGCGAATATTTATAGTGATATTGGGATGTATTATCACGACTTGAACGTTTTAGATAGTACGTATTATTATTACATAAAAGCAGAGAATGTTTATAAAACGCTAGATGATCCGCAGAAAATAGCAGAGATGGAGTTTTATCAAGCCCGTCTACTCTTTGAGAAAGGTCTGCATATGGAGAGTGAGGTAAAGGTGTCTAAGGTATTACATCTGCTAAAGGATTATCCGCTTAATCCTATCCCTTTTGAAGCAAATCAACTGATGGCGATCTGTATGATAGAACGCAATGATTACAGGGAAGCAAAAGTATATTTTAGTCGTGCATTAGCCTTAATGCAAAAAGATTTTAATACCAATCAGATCTTAGACCAAGAGACATTGAGATTGGCCATTATGATGCTATACTTAAATCTCTCAGATGTAACATATCTACTAAAAGACTATAAGCAAGCTAAAGAGTATGCTCTAAAAGGACTGACTTATATTGATAGTGATACGCCTGCACTTCTAAGTATGGCATTACAGGGGAATATCGCTATGGTTAATATGTCTTTAGATATACTAGCGAAGCGCACTACTGATATCGACTCTTATATGGCTGATATCGAATTAGTTTATACGAAGGCATTAGAGATTAATAATTTGTTATTTGCTAACCATCAGGCTATGATAATGGCCGAATTATATCTAGAAGCGAAAGATACGGTTAATGCGTTTAAATGGGCGGAGCAGTCATATGATTTGTCTAAGAGTAGGGATATTAAAGTCGATCAGAGGATTGCCTTAGAGTTTTTGGTTACTCATAAAGCGTATAAGAATAATGAGCAGGTAAGGGAAATGATTAGACTAACCCATATCCTAGAAGAAATGGACTATTCTGCTCGCAATCGATTTGCTCGTATAGCGTATGAAACAGAGAAGATAGAGACCGAAAATGTAGCATTAAAGAAGTTGATTACAGTACTAGTTATTAGCAGTATTCTAATCATTATAGTGTTGTTGTTAGGTGTGTATATCTTTAGGTTTAGAAATAAGAATAGAGAAATCAGATTAATCAAAAACCAACAAGAGATTAATGAGAGTATCTATGAGTTGATCTTAGAAAAAGGAACCATTGCGACAGAGGTTAAAGTCGCTGTGCAGAATAAAATAGCAAAGGACATACACGATGGTGTGGTCAATGGTATATTTACTATTAGATTTCATCTTCAACAGCTCAATGCAAATGAAGAAGAACTCAAGAATAAACTGATAGAGGAGTTACAGCATTTAGAGTGGAGTACTAGAGATATTTCCCATTCTTTATTGGATAGTAAATTATATGTAAATACTAATTTCGTTCGATTAATAGAAGAATTGGTATTGCTTCAAAAGAATGCATGGCATACTGTTTTCTCCCTAGAGTATGATGATGATTTAGACTTAGATGCGCTCTCAGCAGTTGAGAAAGTTAATATCTATTTAATTATTAGGGAGGCTATTCACAATGTGAATAAATATTCTGAAGCTACTCACTGTGTTATTAGCTTTACGGCAGATAACGAGGGTATCATAATCAAGGTTAAGGACAATGGTATTGGCTTTGACTTAAATATAAAAAGTGATGGTATAGGTCTCGCGAGTATACATCAGCGTGCACAATCTATAGGTTCTAGACTTGTGATATATTCAGAGAAAGGATATGGGGTAGAGATATCCTTTACAATAAATGTGTAATCATCTCTCCAAAAGATTAGATAACCACTATATAATACAAACAAAATATGACTATTAATCCTGATTTTATTAAATACTTTCCTGAGTATGACCAAGTTTTTACAGGAGATTTGGAGCAATATAAGAAGCACTTTTTGCCGATATGCTCTATTAATTTGCAATGTCTTTACCCGGAGGAGGATCAGTGGTTACACTTTGTGTCGGTTAAAGAGATCTATGAAGGCTGCGTAGGAGAAGAGACTGAGGAGTACCACATGGCTTATTGTAGACCAGATATGATCGGTTTTGATATAGTGGGGGATAAGTATCAATTCGAAGCGGATTGGAACTATTTTATCTATGAGAAGCAGATAGTAGAAGGCAATAGTATTAATAATCAAAATATGATTAAACAGTACAGGGCCGATAGAATTAATATTCAAACAGCTGAAGAGTTAGATACATGGTTAGTACAATTTGAATCAACTTCTTATCCCGATTATAGAAATAAGCTAAAGAGTAAGCATGCCTACTTTATAAAGCCTGATTCGGATCAAGGACTTGTAGAGAGCCTTTTAGACCGTTTTGAGTCTGAAGCTAGTGAATCTGATTATGGAACGGTATTAGGTGCTTACGAGTTAAATATGAAGACATACGAGCTAGCTAAGCAGTATTATCAGAAACATGGTAAGATATATCCAATGACTATAGGCAACTATTCATCTAAAATCGAAACGATGGAAAGTTTAGAGAAAGGCGTTGAAGATAATATACAATACATCCAATATCCTGAGATAGGAGGGATCCTAGATGATATCCAATTCCAAAGCAAAGAAGATAGAGATTGTTTAGAAGAATGTGAGATTACCTTTGAAGAAGCAATGCAGTTTGATGACTCTACTAATCTAACCGAGCTACCTTATGATAAGGATGGGAATATCTTTACGTATATAGGAAGATTTACGGGATACTTATTCCAGCAGTATGGAGCAGATAGTGCATATTTATTCTATAATAAAGAACTTAAGAAAGCAGTAATGTGTTTAGAATACACGTAGTCGCTGCGCTTTAATTAAGAATTTAAAAAATATCATTAATATTTTCATAACGTTGCCCTAGTCAGATGTAATAACCATATAATACCTCAAAGTCGGGAGACTTTGCGGAGCGAATAGAGAGATCAATATTTTATCTCCTCAATATATATCACGCCCTATCGGCACACAATCGTAGGGATGTATCACATACATCCATAAAAAATATCATTAGATGTTTTCATAACGTTGCCCTAGTCAGATGTATTAACCATAAAGAATATTATTAAGTGTATAATACCTCAAAGTCGGGAGACTTTGGATCAATCTCAAAAGTTGTGTGTGAATTAAAAACTACAGATCTTTGTAATGATAAATAATAAACGTGGAAAACTATATTGAGTTTATAAAAATGATTTTACCTGAGTTTTTAGTA
>NZ_NSGJ01000076.1 GCF_002286775.1 Myroides sp. N17-2 | reverse complement strand
TTTATATTTTAAAGTTTTCAGGAAAAAGCTGTATCGATTGAATACTAAGCTTTTATAGAGATAATCAAAGAAGTCAGGTAACGATTTGGTAACGGTGCTTACTGCTTTGTTTTTCAACGTGTTTCCGTTAGCTCATAGCAAATATACAAAATTTTAGAAACTACGTCCTAAATCCAATACTCGGTCTATCATTAGTGTTATTACTTTCTCCTTCCATTTTTGCTTTAATTACTAAATAGCTGTTTAACTCCTGCAAAGAGATTGATGGTTTATTGTTTCGGATTGTCTCCAAAACAACGGTTTTTGTAATCCGTGTATTTTCTTTCAATGCTTTTCGTGATGCTTCATCGCATAGAAATTTGATATCACTTGAGACATAGTTTTCGGTTGCTTTGGCTAATTCTTCGTAATTCAAACCAATTTCTGTCGGACGCTTTTTTAAGTACAATTCAAACATCAATTTACGGGCTTCAAAATCAGGTGGTGGCAAGTAAATATGTTTATCCAATCTCCCTGAACGCAAAATTGCTGGGTCAATAGCATTTGGTCTATTAGTAGCACCAACAATAAAAATTCCGTCTTCTCCGCAATTATTCATCTGTGCTAAAAATTCATTGACTGCACTTGTGTTCATATGACTGATGTTGGATGTGTCCCGACTAGGTACAAGTGCATCCAATTCGTCTATAAAAATTATACTCGGTGCGTTCTGCCTTGCTTCATCAAATAAATTCTTGATGTTTTCCTGTGAAGCATTGACGAATTTACTTTGAATGTCTGACGGTTTTATCTGGTAAAAATTAAATCCAATTTCTTCTGACATTTTCTCAGCAAAAAAAGTTTTACCGCAACCAGGCGGACCATACAATAACATTCCGTTAGGAATAGTTAAACCATATTCTGCATATCGTTCTTTATCGTTCAAGGCGTCTATTACGTCTAATTGTATAGTGTCTTTCAATTCTTGCATTCCTGCAATTGCTGAAAATCCTTTGCCTTTTTTCTTTTCTTTGGGCTGAATTTTTGTGGTTTTTTCTTCTGGAATTGAAAATTCAACTTCTAATTCTCCGTTTAATGTTTGAATAAATTCTTTTACAGACTTGAAACGATTCCCCGCTTTTGATTGCAATGCTTTTCGGATTATGCTCTGCGTTTCTTCGTCTATTTTATCCGAAAATTTTAAAGGTTTTTTGCGTTCGTCTAAAATAACTTCCTCTAATTGTATTTTGTCAGATTTGTATTTGGATATTTCTACAAAGTAAGGCGGTAAACCTGTCAATAAATGGAAATATAAAGCACCGACCGAATAAATATCGCTTTGAGCAGAAAATACTTTATTAAACGTTTCAGTAGCTGTGTAAAACAAATTCAAACCATCTTTCAAAAAATCTTTGTTAGATTGTTGCAGAAAACGAGCATAACCAAAATCTATGATTTTAGGAATGGCGATCTTACCTGATAAATCCAGCATTATATTTTGGTTGGTAATATCGTTATGAATGATTTGTTTGTTGTGCAGATAATTCAAACCATTTAAAACACTCAAAATGATACTTTTTGCTTCATACGGATTGAGTGTATTTTCACGTTTCATTCTGTCGGCTAAAGTTTCTCCACTTACAAAATCCAAAACCACATAAGCATATTTATGGCTGTCAATAATAGCATTTCCGCTATCGTTGTACTTTACCAAATTGGGATGCTTGATTTGTTTTAGCATTTCGATTTCCAAAATCTCCCCACTTTCCGTAAACTGTGTACGATGCAATTTTGCGAAGTCAAAAAGTTTTAGAAATTTGGTTGCTTTCGCTTCATTTTGTGCACGATAGGTCTCGGCATAACTTCCTTTTTTCAGAAAGAAGCTAACTGAATATTTATTGTCAATAGTTTGACCTTTGGATAATACGGATTTACTCATTTTTTATTTTTTTTCGCCAAACTTACCAACAATCCAACGCCAACAATCACATCTACAATATTCCACAATTCTCGTCCTAATGCAATTTTGAAAAATGGTTGAAATAGCAATGCTAATGCTCCATAGATAAACATTTCAGTTTGCCTACTTTGTTGATTAGCTTGATAAGCCAACACGCCAAAACCAATTAACGCTATAAAACGCACCAGTTGATAATAACCATAAGGCATATCCAAAAGGCAACCAAACATTAAAACCGCTAAGCCTATTTTTATGATTTTTTCCATTCTATAATGCTTCTTCGGGATTGCTTGGGCGAGTACTGAAATTTCCATTTTGTTGTAAAATCAATTCGTATTCTAACACATTATTATAAAGCGATTGTGGTTCGTCTTTCCCAAAATCTTCATTTGTAATGAAACCACCTTTTATTTTGCCACCTTTCATTTCCTTTTCAGGATTCCAACCTTTTCCATAATAGAAAAAAGCTTGATAAGTACCATTTGGGAAAGAAAAAGTATAACCGTCACCTCCTTGAATAAAAGCGTGCCTTACAACTTTGTCATTTTTCTTGATAATTACTAAAACATCTGAATTGCTTGTTCGTACCTTTATTTGCGAACATCCATAATCGCTACAGGAAGAGTTACTTCCATAATATTTGGAATAAGGAGTTGAACCAGTAAGCAAAGAATTAGAAATATACATATCGTAAAGTTCTTTTTCTTTTCGTTCTTTTTCTAGTTGAGCCTCTCTTTCTATACGGTCGGTTTCTTCTTGTTCAATGCGTACTTTTTCTAAACGAATAGCTTCCGCTTTTTCTGTTTCATTTTGCTTTTGCTCTAATTCAATACGCTCTTTTCTTGCTTGTTTCGATTCGCAAGAAGTTAAAAGAGCAACAATTAAAAAGGTAGTTAATAGTTTTTTCATAGTTAGAATCTTAGCCCACCAAAATACCATCGTAATCACTAGGTCTTTCTGTAACTGGTAATAAATTAATTAACTCAATTACAATTGGATGCAAATCATCCGTATTTGGGTTTTCTCCGATTTGTTGTAAACCTTCGTTCAATAATTGTCTTGCCCTGTGACTATCCGTCCAATGGAATTGTGAAAAATTCTGATTATGCTGTCTGATGAAATTAATAAGTTGATATACTAATGTCATTTGGAAAAATACTGAATGGATTTCTTCTGCCAATGTCTTACCTAATTTGATGTCTTGTGATTTCAAAACCTCTTCTAATTGATTTCGCAACTGATTAACAACTTGTGTTGAACGGTCGTTTCCTAAATCTTTATTGGCTTTCTCTAATCTATAAAATTCCTCTTTAAGCTCTTCTTCTAATTTTGGCCATTCTGCCTCGCTCTCCAATTTATCAATAGTTTGAGCTACTTTTTGTAGTTCAGACCTTGCCTCCAATCTGCCTGATTCTGTTTTTTTCGATTCAAATATTTTTTCAACTCTTTCTAAATCATCATTTATTTCGTTTCTTTTATTTTCATCAATCGTATCAGATACTTCTCTATAATTGGCTTTTACTTCTTGAATCTGTCTTTCTAACCATTCTGGTTTTACATCAGATTCATTTGATCCAACTTCAAATGGAAATTCAAAATCTATATCAATAAAACTTGCTACACCTGTCATTATATTTGACCTGTCAATATCAATTTTAAGATTCATAATACTTCCTTCGGGCAATAGTGCTGGTAAATCATTTCCAGAAATTTTGATTGTAGAAACGTGATTATTTATTACAGGCTTAGTGTTGGGTTCGCCTTGATATATCGGTATTTCAATAGTATCATCCATTCCTGGTCTGATTTGTTTTTGTGTTTTCAAATCGTTGTAAATTCCAAATGATGGTAAAGTTTTATTCTTCTCTAAACCAATCAGTGGTTTTATAATATTCTTTCCTGTTACTTTGTCCATTACTTCTATACAAATAGCGTGAGGTAATGGTGCTCCACCTGGTACGGATCCTTCTCTTATATCAAATAACTTAGGTTCACAATCTAATCTGTTTCCTTTTTCATCGTAAGCAATAATTTCAAAACCGTTATTATTTCCCTCAACCAATTGTAATTCTATGACTTCTCCTATCTCATTTAGCTCAACTCTTTCACTCTTGAAAGCTTCATCTGTTCTTGAAATTTCAATAAAAACTGTTTTGTCTTTTTGATTTTCTTTTAATTTCAACGTAACATAAGTTTCTGTTCCTACAACCATTGATTCATAATCAACTTTCAATTGCACCACAGAATTATCAATGCTATTATTGTCGCTTTCTACAGGATTGTTAATTGAAGAAGCATAAATTGCAGCACCTTGTGCAACAACAGTCATCGGGTCAATACTTGTGTTTGGCGTTTTGATTTGCTCGGCAATCATTTCTCTTACAATAGGCGAAAGAGTAGGTCCTCCAACTAAAATCAGTTCATCTAATTTACCTCCATCCAAGTTGTTTCTTTGTAATAATGTCTTACAGTAATCAATAGCTTTTTGGATAAATGGACTTATTATTTCTTTGAGCTTTGCTCGGGTAATACTCAATTCGATTTCAAATTCTTCTCCTTTATCATCTTCTCCATATTCATCATAAAGATTTGTAAGTATTGAATATTCTTCTTTGTAGGATAATTGATTTTTAGCATCCTCTGCTAAAGGCTTCCACATTTCTTTGAAAGCATTGAATCTCGCTGTAACTTCTAAAATAGAATCAATTGTATATTTATTTTTTAGGTATGGAATAAATATTTCGTTCACGATGGCTTCATCTAGATTTTTTCCACCTAAAAAATTATCTCCTTCTGTATCTATTACTTTGATGATTCCATCAGAGACTTTTACTAATGCGGAATCAAATGTACCTCCTCCAAAATCGAACACTAACCAATAGCCATTTTTGTTTGAAGATGAGACACCATAAGCAATAGCAGCTGCGTAAGGCTCTTGCACCAATTCTACATATTCAATTCCTGCTAATTCAGCAGCTTTTTTCGTGGCGTTAATTTGATTCATTTCAAATGCCGCTGGAATTGTTATAATTGCCGATTTTACATTTTCCGTATCTACAAAAGATTTCAATGTTTTAAGCACTTCTGAGGATAGTTCTTCTGATGACAATTCTATGCCTTTATCTGTTTTATACACTTCTGAATTACCCATAGTTCTTTTAAATTCTATGAATATATTAGATGTGAAATCCGATTCGTTAAATGCTTTTTTTCTGTCTTTAGGAAGTTGACCATAAGCCTTATCGCCAATGAGCCTGCTCTTATGTGTCACAAGTACACAAGAAGGCAATGTGTCTCTTTGTGTATCTGTTCTAAACATTTTAGGTTTACCATTATCTATTACAGCAATTGCTGAATTGGTAGTTCCCAAGTCAATGCCGAAATCTATTTTTAATCTTGCCATTTTTTAATCAGTTTTATTCGTTAAAGGCAACAATTACTTTTGCTGCTTGTATCATTTTGTGGTTATAATTAACTTGGGGTTTTATAATGCGTTTTATGACTTGTTTTCCTTGTTCAATATTTTCATCAAATTCTAAAGTTGCAACCATATTAAGCCCTTGACTATAAGGTTGACCTATCAAAACAGGAATTTCGTATCCATACGCTTTTAAATTGTCCAAAATGGATTCAGAATATTTTTTTAGATGTTTATAACCTCTTATTTCTTTATCCATTACCTCCAGATTCATTAAAATTCGAGTTACTTCATCAGCTACTTTAAGCACTAAAGAATGGTCTTTTTCGTCCGCTTCTTTGGTTGGAGCTTTTTCCTCTTGTTTTAACTTCAACTGTGATTCTAAAACTTCCATCAGTTTACTGTCTAACTTGATGCTTTCTTCTTCCAAAGCAGTTTTTGTGTTTTTTATTTGAGTTTCCACATCGGTTTTGCTATTTGCAATACGTTTGCCTAAAAGCCAATAAATAACTCCACCTAGAATTAATGTAACTAATGTGGCAATTATCCAATACAACAGATTTGTACTTACATCTTTATCCAACTTGGAAATGCTATCTTTTGAAGCGTTTTCAGTTTGTTGGATTTTGGCACCCAAATTCTCCGCAATGCTATGAATATTTTTCACATTTTCATCTGTTCTCAATGTCAGACTATCAATCTTTTTTTCCTGATTTTCGGTTTTTGAAGAAAGATTTTCCAATTCTGTTTTTTGCTGATTGATTACAGATTGTTGATTGTTTAATTTTTGTTTTAAAACAAAAATTTCCTGCCGTTGCTTTTGGAGTTCTGTATTTTGTTCTTGTGCAAAAAGTGTTGTTGCACAAAATAGTATTGGAATGAGTAGAGTTTTTTTCATTTATTTATTCATTAATGTTTGCTTAACTTTTTTAATTTTATCCTGAACAGTTTTCACTTCTCTCTGTTTAGTTTCAGAAGCCCTAAACCATTGGAATTTTTCAACCTCTCTCAATTCGTTTTCCAATAATTGAATACTTTTTGTTAATTCGGCTTTCTTCTTTGGTGACCAATCAACTTTAAAAGTTTTAGTGTAAACCTTGTAATGCTCTACATATATTTCAATTTTGTGTTCTCCAGCCATATATGTACATTCTTTAGCATTTCCATAACCACCGAGGTCAATTATCTTGCTTTCAGGCGTTATTGTTATTTCATTAGAACTGGTATATCCTTTAGGAGAAGTTTTAGAGCTATTACTATATTTCCCTTCGGGATTAATATATTTTTTGTAAATGGTAACTCTTTGTTTTCCAGTAGAATTTACTTTTAATTTTAGTCCGATATACCTTATGTCTTCTATATGAAAGGGTTTTTCAATAATTTTTGAATTAGAGTCAGTATTTGTAATTTCTACTGAAAGAATTTCGAAACATAAGCTTGGAACAATTTTTTTATAGTTCTCAATTATGCGTGTAATAGTAGCAGATTTTAATGAGTTATTTTCTGTCCAATTGATTAATTCCCAAAACTCTTTTTTAGTTTCGGACTTATCACTTTCTTTAATTTTCTTTAAATTCGTATCTGTTAAAATTCCAGATAATAAATCATTTACATTTCCCCAATTTATTGAGTTTCTGATATTATCCTTTACTGCACCCCAATTTATAGATTTGTGTCCTAGCTTAATTAATACGTCATTTTTCTCAAGGTCTCTGACTTCTTGATTAATTTTCCTCTCATTATCTTCATACATTAGTTTAACAGACTTTAAAACTTCTACAATTTGAGAAAGCTCTTTGTCTTTCATTCCTTCAAGCGTACTAATATTTTCTTTTACTTTGTTTTTCGTAGCATCATTTACCGCTACGCTTTCGGCTAATTTTGCCAGCTTCATAGCTTCTTCAAGATAATTACCGCTTTTTTCCTGTTCCTGGCTTTCGTTGAAATAATCAACAGAACACTGCAACATCTCTTTCGCAATATTATCAGCCAACATTTTATATTGTAGGGTAGCATTACCTACAATAGATTTTAATAGTGCTAATTCCCCTTTGGTGTTACGGTATAAATCTGTTCCAAACTTATGAGCATTGCTTCTGTTATTTATGCGTTTTTTATTGCATTGTTCAATTTGCGTTTCAATTTTATGAACAGGTTCTTCGGTAAACTTTTTGGAAAGATATTTTTGAGTAGTTCCGTTACAATTGCTGAACAACTCCATTGTTTCTGAAGCTGAATATTTGTCTTTGAATTGCGTTAGTAATTCAGCAATCAATAGTTCAATTTGTTTTGGTGTATCAATAGAAAAAGTCTCGTCAGCAACTGTATGAACAAAATCTTTAAAATTTTCCGATTCAATTAGTTTTATTTTGGTAGTAATTCCTCGTTTTAAATCTTCTTTGGAGTCTCCCAACAAATAAAGCGTACTAATATTATTGAAAGCTGAATAATTTTTTGAGTTAACCTCTTTCTCATTGATTAATTTTCCCCAAATTTCAGACGCTTTTTCTTTGTTTCCGCTTATCAGATGCTGAATTGCCGTATTATCAATGGGATTGAGATTGAGAAACCAAAATAGGGAATAGAAAACTTTATTCTGATTTTGTTCGATGTCAGAAAAAGCTTTGTCAATAATGGTACTACTCCTTTGTAGTGATGATAGAAAAGGAAAATCATATTCAGAAGAAATTGACTTTCCTACTTTCGCATAAGCAGATATTTTCCCTTTTCTGCTTTGAATCTCTCTTGCAGAAGCATCTGCAAAAATTCCTGCAATTCTATAGGGATTATTTAGTATTGATTTCATTATAATTTCTACGGTCTGGCAATTTACATTGGTTCTATTTGGTTTCCTTACGGGTTTCCGTAAAGAGCAAAAAATAACGTGAGCTAATTCCCCAAGCTCTGACTGAAGGTGGTCGAATACCCTGACACAAAGCAAAAAGGAACGCCCACGCTTTACCGTAGGCGTTTCCACTTTTACTTCCCTTGTGTCATTGAAAATTTTCGACCTTTTCAGTCAAGGAAATTTATAAAGCGAAACGCTATAATTATATATCTATTTTTCTTTTGTTCTAACTCATTGAAACTTCTTTTGTTCTCCTGCAAATATATGAAAAATACATCTAGGATTTCTTCTGTAGGGCATTTCAAAGTCTATTCTACAATTTTCTCCCTTTCTTCTTTTTCTTGATCCGATTAGCAAACTGCTCTTCTTCGTAATCCTCGCCTTGTGCATCGGATAACAAGCTAAACAATCCCAAATCGGTATTAGGCGAATGTTCCTGTGAGAGAAACTCAAAAAGGTCTTTTGTCGGTACGTTGTCTATTTCATTTGTTTTAGAAACAGGGTTATCCTGTATCTTCAATTCGGGTTTATTTCCATTATTCCACCAATCGTTGAATACTTTTGCCGACAAATTTCTGTCTAATTGTGAGCCGTTCCAAACGCTTCTACTTTCGTGGTCAATAAAGGTCATACCGTAAATTCGTCCTTCACTATTACGTCTTACAACTGTATTAATACCCTGTTCGGTCAACTGCTTTTTAAAATCCGTTTCATTACTTGTGGTATGTATGGCAAGCTCCACCGTATTTTTCAGAACTGACCTTACAGGTGTGGTTTTCATTTTCTCTTTGGACTGCTCAAAGTGTTTTTGCAGTTGTGGAACGCCTGCATCTTTTCCGAAAAACGATGCCTTGAACGGATTGCTTACCTTGTTTCCGTTTTCGTCCAATGCCACATAAACTAATCCATTTACCGTCTGACCGTTCCGCTCGCCTTTGACTTCTTCCGCTGTGATGTTGAATAGCGACAGCAAAGCACTGTAACTACCCATAGTAGAAAAGTTATAATACTTTGGTAGATGCCGTACTGCCGAAGCAATCTGACTTTTGATGTCTCCATTTTTATGATTTACAGGCTTGAAAATCTTATCGGCTTGTTTCTTCTCCTGCTCGGTGGCTTTGTTAAGGTTATATTTCGTTTCCAAATCCCGACAGATAGCCATTGAGCGTGGATGGTCGTAATCATCGGGAATTTTCTTTCCGTCAATGCCCACACAAGTTGAAACGATGTGTATATGCGTTCTGTCAATATCCGTATGCTTGAAAACGATGTAAGGTTGATTGCCATATCCCATACGTTCCATATACTCCTGTGCCATTTGCATAAACTGTTCATCGCTGACTTTATCTGAAGGATCTGGATTCAGCGAAATATGCCGTACAGTCTTTTCCGTTTTGATGTTTGCCGAAAGGTAAGGTTCAAAGCATTTATTGAAATATGCTACAGAATATCTGCAGTCCACGGTGTCGGGTATCTTGTTCAAGAGCAGAGCCGCTCCGTTTTTCTTGTCCACTTTCTGCTGATTGTACAAAATTGCTCCGTACATATTGCTTCCCTTTCCGATTTTTGCAATCATATTTTTACTCTTTATTCAGGTATTTCTTTTCAAATTCCTGTGTCAAACGGATGACTTCTTTAGTAACTTGTACCAATTCTATAGTTTCTTTTTCCAATTTAAATAGGTATGTTCCTGCTTTTTTCTCCGAAAAATTGCGGTACAATATCTTCACAATCTGATTGTAATTTGTTCCGATTGCTCGGAACTGACTAAAAAATCGGGTCAACTTTTCATGATATTCTATTGCATCCATATCAATTTTAACGGTCTTTACTGTCTTTTGAAAGATACAGGCTGTAATAAAATGAGCAATTACTTTCATTTCTGATTGGTCAAAAAGGGCAAGAAACTTGGCATTGTCTTCTGCATTCAGGTTAATGGAATACCGATTGACCGCAGGGTCGGTCTTCGGTTTTCTTCCTGTTTTTCTAATCTGTTTTCTGTTTTTCTCTTCCATAATAATCCATTTTTAATTTTTAATAAACGTGCGACTTCGGAGCCGTTTCCAGCCCCCTGCAAGGGCAAGTGCTTTTGAGGTGCCGAAATTTATTTCGAGTACCTCAAAAGATAACTTGCTCTGAACAGGGGTTCAGAAAAATCCGTTTTGCAAACGGATTGTAGTTAGCAGGGAAAACCCATAGCTTCCATTACAAATTTCGGTAAGACTATTTGAATAACAGCTATTTACAACAATGACAATGAACGCCAAATGATGCCACTGAATTCCATCTTAAGGCAGATTGGGACTGCTTTTATTTCCTTTGTATATGGCTAGCTAGCTGATTGGTTATATCCTTAATGAAGTAACTAAACAGCATAAATCCCGACAGCAAATCTGCGTGATTGAA
>NZ_NSGJ01000075.1 GCF_002286775.1 Myroides sp. N17-2 | reverse complement strand
AACCGCCACCAAAACTCCAACAAGGGGTTCTATTTTAGATTTTACGGAAATATATCTTGTATCCTACTGAAGTGGGAGGATATTTTATGCCTGAAATTTATTTAGGACGCTATTGATTTAAGATACTTAAATATACGGATTTTTATATTTTTTTATGCATAATTATTAATATAACTCATGTTTTAAAACAGATTTTAAAACAGTTTAACAATAAAAGGCTGCCTTATTTTGCAATGAGGCAGCCTTTTACTGTTATTCTCTATCCATGTACTTTTCTAGATTTGTTTTAAGCTTATCAAGATAACTTGTTCTTGATTTGGCTCTTGTTTTCATCCTGTGAAAAGCGTGGTGTATATCTATAAGATTAATACCAAAAAGGCCTTGAAATAGAACCGCTATTTTACGTATTTCTAGGTTACCATTATTAATAGCTTTACTAGCATATAAAGCATAGATAAGCTCTATTAAAGCATTTTGGGATTCTGACCATTGTAATGCGTTATCTAAAGCCATGTTGTTTGTTTTACAGTTAGTTATGTTTTGTATGTCACATAATCTAACTAGGAAGTAGTTATAGAGCATCTCTGATGAAAGTATTCTAGCTATTTTGTAGTCATAGTAGGTAGAAAATAGAGGGTCTATTTCAAAAATAAAACTATTAATACCATTTAGAAAGTTAATGTTGCCCAGTGTAAAGTACTGTAAGTCCCTATCAGTTCTATCACTTTTATAGTATCTATAGAAATCTGTTTTGTTCGCATGGATTTTAAACTCTGTCATAAGTTCATCTATTTTCTTTTGATAGTAGTCCTCTAATAGCACATTTGGATAAGTGGGAGAGGTGGTCTCAATACGATAAATTTTATTGTAATAGATTACTTTGGCTAGTATTTGTGGTTTTATGTGTTTGAAGAAATATATTTCTTCTTCAATTGAATTAAACCCGTCTTTAAGTATAACATTTTTAAGTGTAAATAAGATATTACTTAAATAGCTAATCATGTGTTTGGCTTCTTCGATAATTAAACCAGGCTGCAGAGTAAGTTTTTGTTCTTCTTGTAAGATACAATTGTGAGTTGCGGCGTAATTGAGTTTTGTCATAATTTATTTTGGTTTTTAAAGGTTAATCATTTACTTAATAAATTATTGTGGGAAGACATTATTATTTGGCTTATTAAATTAGTGATTTAAAGTACTCTAGAGTGTTAAAGTATTCTAAGAGTATGATTTTTAGTACTTTAAAGTGTTTATGTCTCTAGGCTGTAAGTGAAACTAAGTCAAAAAGAGTATTGAATCTCTAAACCTTTTTTGACTTTAGTAATCTTTCTTTGAAAATAAACAAGTTCAATTTGAGCTGCTATACTCACAAGTAGTAACTAAAGGCCAAAGTCAACCTTGTAGTTACATTATTACACTTACAAGGGCTCTTTACTATAGTTTTAATTTTTAATCATTTAAAACTATGTATTATGAGTACAAAAAACACAGAAAGACAAGGAGAACTTTCAAAAGAAAACAAGGTAGCTGAACCCGTAAAAGAACAGGAGCAATATAAGGCTTACAAATTTGACATAAAGGACATTGATTGGGATTCTTTATCAAGACTTGGGCTTTCAAAAGAAAAACTGCAAGAAATGGATTTGTTAGACTCGCTTTTAAAGGGCTATAAAACAAAAGACTTAGTGGCTATAAATTTAGATTTAGGATCTGCTGTGTTCTCCCTTGATGCAAGATTATCCCTTGAAAAAAGCGAACATGGTAAGGTAGTTATGGCTCTTGAAGGGGTAAAGAAATATCCTAATCTTAACGTACCGCTATATGGTCACGACTTTTCTAAAGAAGACAAGCACAACCTTTTAAAAACAGGTAATATGGGTAGGGTAGTGGAGCTTACTCATCCAACTACTAAAGAGAAGATTCCATCGGTTGTGAGTGTGGATAGACTAACCAATAACCTTATTGTAACAAGGGTAGAAAGGATGCAATTGCCAAAACAGGTAAAAGGTATTGTGTTAAGTCAAGAACAGCTTCAAACTTTAAAAGATGGTAAACCACTTTTAGTAGAAGGGATGACTTCAGCCAAAGGTAGTTTGTTTAACGCCGAGATTCAGTATAATGCTGCTAAAGGACATATTGAGTTTTTGTTTGACAATACCAATAAACAAAGTCAAAATCAAGGCCAGACCCAGAATCAAAAACAAAGTTACTCACAACTATCAGATGACTTTAAAACCTTTAGAGGTAAAGAGCTTGATCAGAAACAGCAAGCAGATTTGTTGGCAGGAAAACTTGTTCTAGTAAAGGATATAATTGATAAAAAAGGCAATGCATATGAGGGCTTTGTTAGATTTAAAAAAGAATTTAATGAGGTTAAATTTTATTTTAGAAGTCCTGATAAAGTAGAACAATCGAATGTTCAATCACAAGCAGAAAAACAAAGTGAGCAGTCTCAAAAATCAAAAGGACCTAAGATATAGAACGTTTAGGTGTGAGAATAGTTTTTGTAGAAAAATTTAAGTGTAGTAAGATATCTTAAACTTTTTTTGTGGGTTAACATAAAAATCGTTTAAGATATCTACACAACTTAATGTTAGTGATTTTGTTAGTTTACAAGCTTATGTGGCAATAAGGTCTGGTATAGATTGCAGTTAGGTAGTTATTTTAAATAAACTTATCTTAGTAAACGATTTTGTTTAAGTAAAATAGAATACCCTTAAAAAAACCATAAAGATGAAAAACAAGAAGTATATTACCACAAGTTTTATTGTAGGCTTCACCGTTTGGCTTTTGGCTACAATTCTATTTCGTATTGCTGGGCAGTACTTTTTTATAACTGATAGTCTACCTATTATGCTTATTTTGTATCTAGGATTGATTCCTGCTTTAGGTCTTATCTCAACTCGAGTCTTTAAACGATTTAACCTAGGGCAACTTGAAAGTTTGAAGTCTGCTGTAATAATGGTCTTACCTGGTATGTTACTTGATACTATATGCGTAAAATTCTTTACAGAAGTATTTCCTAATATGTCAGAGGGTGATAGTAAAACATTTGGTTCATGGTTAATGTTTGCTTATTCAATTATTTTAATTTCTGCGCTTTTTAGAAGATCTACTTACAAATAATATCTAAATATAGAATCGTTTTTTTATGTTTTATAATTTTGTAAAAAGGGAGTTATACTTACTTGTCACAATAGTAAAGGTTAGTAGTTTTTGAACATTAAAATAACCATTTTTAAAGATCCTATTAATAGCTAGTATACAGTTAAAATTAATCTAAACACGATTTGATATGTCAATTTATGTAAACTTAAATTGACAGAATAAGGCATTTTATATATCTGTTTAGTAATATTATTTATATATATTCTAAATAATATTATGTATTAAGATGTTGATTTTGTGTTGTTTATTGTTTTTTTATACTAATCACTGTCTTTATTTAGACTTAATAAATAGATTAGTATTGTTTTTTAAGATACTTTTGCGGGGAAAGTTTTAATCGTTTTTTGATGTCCCTAACAGTAAAAGGTCGTTCAATTATAGCAGGATATCTTTGTTGTGCTATTGTGTTTTTATTTTGTAATATAACTTATTCACAGACTAAGAAAGTTGATGTTGAATTTAGTGTAGTTGATAGTAAAGGAAATGGAATATCTGATGTTTCTATTTCAATCGAATCTACTAGTGCTTCTTATTTTGGTCTAACTAATAAAAATGGATATTTTTCTGTTGGTGTACTTTCAGGTAGTTATACCATTTCCTATTTCCATTTATCTTATCTAACAGTAGAAAAAAAAGTTTCTGTTGTTAAACCAACTCTTATTAATCAAGAACTTAAACTTTCATTTAATCAATTAAATGAGGTTGTTATAACGGCTCAGGAAGGTAAAGGACTTTTCTCTAAGTCAGTTATCAACAGGCAAGCTATGGAGCATTTACAACCTTCTAGTTTTGCAGATGTGATGGAATTATTACCAGGAGGCTTATCTAAAGCACCAAGTTTAAACTCGGTTAATAGAGTTTTAATTCGTGAGTTTGGTCACGGGGGGAGTGGATATAATACTAGTTCTTTAGGAGTGCAATTTGTTATGGATGGCAATGTAATGAACTCTAACGCAGATATGCAGCTTAGTGTTTTTGGAAGTCAGATGGTTGGTAAAAGTGGTCCCCAAGCTAGTAGTAAAGAAACTTCTAGCATTGGAGTAGATATGCGTACTATACCCACTAACGACATCGAGAGTATCGAAATTATAAGAGGAATACCAGGGGTGTCTTATGGAGATTTAACCTCAGGACTTATTTTAATCAATCGCAAAAGTGGTGCAACTGCTTTGCAAGGAAGAATAAAAGCGGATGGCTTTAGCAAGTCTTATTACCTAGGTAAGGGAGTGAGCTTATCACCAAGTTGGAATTTAAATATGAGTCTTGATTATTTAAATGCCAAAGCAGACCCTAGAAATATCTATGAGACTTATAATCGTTTTGCAACCTCGATTAGATCAACTAAGACTTTTAAGTTTGACGTAGATCAACTAGTTTGGAAATCTTATGTTGACTTTAATTTCAACGTAGACAAGAATAAAGTAGATCCTGATACAGGTTATGACAAAGTAGATTCTTATGAGAATAATAAAAAGTTATTTGCTGTTTCTAATAATTTGGAGTACAAGTTTAATAGCTCTTCTTTTTTCAAGAAAATAAAATTCACCAGTAGCATAAGACAGGGCTTTGAGGATATTAAACAGCGTGTTTTTGTTCAGTATAGCGGACCAACAGCTGTGTCTATAGCTAGGGAGCAAGGGGTTAATGATGGATATTTTCCTGAGCTAAGTTTTATATCTGATGCAAAAACAGAGGGAAGACCTTTAGATATAAATAGTAAACTTGAGGCTACGACTGAATTTATAACTTTAAGAGCTACTCATAATTTAGAATTTGGACTTGACTATAAGTTTGCAAAAAATAATGGGAGAGGACAGATTTATGATGTTTTAAAACCACCTTCTGTTGCTATGACCACTCGTCCTAGATCTTTTAGAGATATACCAGGGTATCAGAATATCGCTTTTTTTATAGGGGATAAATTAAATTGGAATATACAGGAGAATAAAGTTAGCTTTTACGCAGGTATTAGAGCATCAACAATGCTGGGTATGGATAAAAGCTACGCTTTAAGCGATAAAGTGTATATAGAGCCAAGGTTTATTAGCCAGTGGAGTTTACCGCGTTTTGAAATTGCGAATATGCCTATTGGTATTGATTTGACTCTAGGGTACGGGGAGCTGTATAAACAACCTACCCAAAATATGCTTTATCCCAATCTTCGCTATAGAGATTATCAACAGTTAAACTTTAGACCTGAAAATCCAGCTTTGCACTATGTAAACTTTATGACCTATGTAGAGGATGTCACTAACAGAGATTTACTGGCAGCTAGGAACATAAAAAAAGAAATAAGATTAGACTTAAGTGTTGGGAAACATGAGTTTTTTATGACTTATTTCCATGAGAAGATGCCCTCGGGCTTTAGAAGAGCAAGTCAATATAAAGTGCTGACATATAACCGTTACAATGCCTCAGGTTTAGATATAGCCAATATGACAAGTAAACCTAATATTGATGAATTGCCTTTTGAGACAAGACAAACGTTTCAGGACTTGGTTTTCGATACCAATGGTAGTAGTACTACCAAAAGCGGAATTGAGTTTGGTTATACCACACCTAGATTTAAGTCTTTAAACACGAAGTTTACTCTTAGTGGCGCTTATTTTAAAAATACTTATATCAATAGTGAGGCGGTACAAGAGACCTCTAGTAAGTCTATTAATGGACAAAGTATTCCTTATATCGGGATTTATAAAAGTGATAATGGATTTGTATATTCAGGAATGAATTATAACCTAATTGTTGATACCTATTTACCTGCATTGGGAATGAATATTTCGGGTTCTTTTCAAGGAGTACTCTTTAGGGATGAAACTCGTCAACATCGCAAAGACGCTCCCGAGTCTTACTTTGGTTATGATCAAATTATTCACCCTTTTACAGATGCTGACAAGCAGGATATGTATAAGCAGTGGCTTGTTAGAAGTGTAAGTTTGACAGACAACTTTGCCAATCATTACAATTTTGACCTTAGGGTGAATTTGAAAGTAACCAAGAAAATATTTGATGCCTTTAAAATGTCACTGTTTGTAAATAAGCTATTTACATATTATACCCCTTATACCTTTAACGGAGTTAAAGTAGAACGCAAAGAAGTGTCAGAACCATACTTCGGAATGGAACTGACTTATAAATTTTAAAAAACGTAATATAATAAAAATGAAAAAAAACTTACTTACCCTATTTTTAGCCCTTGGGCTTTTAGCCACGACTAGTATTTCTTGTAGTAGCGATGACAATTCATCTGAAATTGTACAAAGTAAATCAAGCGTGTTAAAACTATCTTTTAAAGCAGAAAACATCAAATCTTATGATAATGTAGTTTTGGAGCTTGTAGAAACAAACTCAGGAGTGAAAACTACCAAAATAGTAACTCAAAACACATTAGAGTTTCCAATAGACAAAGGGTCATATAAAATCTCAATTAATGGAAAAGTAACCCTTACCTCTGGGGAGCAAATGGAAATTGGAGGAAACTCTTCTATTGATTTAATACAAGAGACACAGAGTTTATCAATTGATTTGATCTTAAAAGTCTTTAGTGAAGACTTTATTATAGAAGAGGTTTTTTTCACTGGGGTAAGAACTCTAGAAGGGAAGCTTTATACAGGAGGAAGATACTTTAAGTTAACTAACAATACTGACAAAGTATTAAAAACAGGTGGACTTCTTATTTGTCAATCAGAATTTTTCAATACTGTTAACCACAATGTAACACCAAATATCGTAAATAGTGATTTTGGGGTACAAGCTGTACTTATGATTCCTAAAGAACATTCAAAAGATGTTGAGCCAGGAGATTTTATTGTTGTTGCTGATATGGCTACTAATCACAAAAAAGCAAATATCCCTGCTTTTGATTTAAGCAAAGCAGATTATGAGTTTCCAAACTTAGATAACCCAAAATTAGGACAGGTTGACAATCCTGCTGTTCCTAATGCAAAAGTTATCTATAGTACAATGAATTTTAACATGTTTTTTCTTAATGATAGAGGAGCTGAGAGTTACGCTTTGGCTAGATTCCCTGAGAACGTAACTGTTCAGACGTGGCTTACCGAGTATACCTATGATTATGAGTACTTAAATAAAGCAGGAAATATCACTAAAAAGAAAACGTACAGAATCCCAAATTCTTGGATCTTAGACGGAGTTAATTCTTCTCCAACAGAAAAATGGGTACACAACACTTTAGGCGCGTCACTTGATGCTGGTTGGACTGGAGTAGGAACCATTGATTCAGATCCATCTAGATATGGAAAATCTATCCGTCGTAAAGTTGTGGGTAAGATGCAAAATGGAAAGAATATGTATAAAGACACCAACAACTCAACTGTTGACTTTATGCGTGATTCTGAAGTAAGTCTGGCATCAGGTATTGTTCATTAATAAGTGATTAGATTGAAAAATTACATTTATGTCTCTTGTTTTCTATCTTTTGTTTCAACCCTTGCACTTCAGGCTCAAAAGAGTCAAGAGCTGATAGAGACGATGAAACAGCACGATAAACTAGAACAAACTTATAAAAGTTCTTATTACTATAATCCCTCAACTATGGGGGATTATAATGATTATTCTACTTCGGAGTTTTCTTTGAATTACAATAAAGAGCAAAAGGATTTATTCCTGTTTCAAAAAGGAAAGTCAAACAACCAAGTAAGCATTGATATTAATTCTTATAAAAAACTGAGTAACAACAGAACAATCTGGGGGTCGGCAAGTTATAAGAATCAAGTACAGAAAGGAGTACTTTGGAGTAACAACGTTGATATTGATTTAATAGGCCCTTATGCTATGGCAGATTCTGTTGCCAATGATTTCAAAAGCGAATCGTATGAGTTCAAAGGAGGATACGCCAAAGAGATTAATAGGTGGTCATTAGGAGTAGAACTAGGTTATATGGCTACTATGGGCTATAAAAAAAGAGATCCCAGGCCTAAGAGTGTTTCTTCGGATATGAGACTAAAAGGAGGAGTGGGCTATGCACTAAGTAGTTTGTGGAAGGTTGATCTTTCAGCTGGGGTACATAAATATACTCAAAATACCTCTGTGACTTTTGCCAATCAAACCCAGCAAGCTGGTCTTTACCAGATGCAAGGATTGGGAACTTGGAATAATTACTTTAGTGGTAAAACGACTAAGGCTGTTTATGAAACCTTTGGTTATAACCTTGGAGTAGGACTAGCTAGAAAAGATGATTTCTTAGTTGCTTTTAAATTGGGCAATGATAATATGAGCAAAGATGTACTAGCTGCATTAGGTTCTAGTAGTGATGGTTATGAAATAAACCAACTAAAGAATAACTATTATAGCCTTATGGCTACTAAATTTTTCACTCTAGATTCTACTTCTAAGATAGCCTTGAAGTACCAAACTCAGTCTGAAAAGAAACGTGGAACAGATATTTATTATACTAATAATGATACATTTTTAAAGAAACTGATGCAAAAAGAGCTGTATAGTTATACCCAGACGAGTCACCTAGTAGAAGCTTTTTATAGAAAACAATACAATAAAAGCCAGCTAACATTACAACCTTTTTGGATGTATCAGTCTGTAAAAGTATCTATCAAAGAGGTAAATAAAAAACAAGACCTTACTTATAATTACTTTGGGTTGAAAACTAGTTTTCTGACCAGGGTAAATGATAGGAGTACTTTAGAACTTAATTATGACCTTGTGTTTAGAAACACACTTACCTCTAGAGTTGATCTAAAAACAGATCAAGGTAAAGAGAGTATAAATACTTGGATGGAGAATGATTTGGAGTATTTAAAACAAAACTATATTCAAAATGAGTTAGCTGTAAAATACTCATATAAATACGAACAGTTACCTCCAATTTTCATTGCTTTAAAAGCAAATCAAGTCAATTTTTCTAATAAGAAAACCAATCATTATATAGGAGTATCGGTTGGTGTGAATTTTTAATATGCAGATAATTAAAAGAAGTATTTTACCACTAGTGTATATATTTTGTTTTTTGGGATTTACCAGGGATTAGACAAATCTGTTTAATCCTGATTCGCCAGAGTATACAGCCATAGTGGAGAGTTATAAAATGCCAATTTCCTCTTGGCCAACACCAACAATAGACAAGGGAGTAGGATGGCAAGAGTTTGAGAGTATTAAAAGGGATTCTCTTTTTGTAGAAACTCAAAGAAAACCTATAGTAATCCTTGGAAAGATGTTGTTTTTTGACCCTAAACTTTCAAAGTCAAACCAGATATCATGTAGTACGTGTCACGATCCAGAAATAGGATGGACAGATAAGCGTAGAGTAGCCCTGGGACATGATCATTTGCAAGGGATGAGAAATACGCCTTCTTTATACAATATTGCTAATCGCAAAACATTTTTTTGGGATGGAAGGGCTATTACTTTAGAAGAACAAGCTAAAGGGCCTTTATCAGCTCATAATGAAATGGCTATGGATATTGCTGTTTTGCCCCCAAAGCTAAGTGATATAAAAGGGTATGCTACCTATTTTAAGGAGGCATTTGGAGAAAGTAAGATTACTTATAATCGAATTGTAGAATCGCTTGCTGCTTTTCAAAAAACAATCAAAAGTCAACGTAGTCGAGTAGATGCTTTTATGGAAGGTAACTATAAAGCGTTAACAGATCAAGAGATTTACGGAATGCATCTTTTTAGAACTAAAGGTAGATGTATGAACTGCCACTATGGAGTAGATCTTACAGATGATAAGTTCCACAATATAGGTCTAACTTATTACAAGCGTCAATATCAAGATTTAGGAAGGTATGAGATAACAAAGGATCCTGATCATGTGGGGCAGTTTAGAACTCCTTCTTTAAGAGATTTGCTTAACACCAGACCATGGATGCACAATGGCCTGTTTGATAATCTAACGGGTATTGTAAATATCTATAATAGCGGAATGCATATGATAGATCCAAGTGCTGAGAAAAAACTAGCCGATCCGATGTATCCAGTTACAGATTCATTAATGAAACCACTGGGGTTAAGTAGAGAGGATAATGCAGCTATTGTTTCATTTTTAGAAGCACTATCTGGAACTCGCTTTAGAATGCAACGTCCTGATTTTCCAAGAGAATAATAAGAATTAAAAGCCTTTACTTTATAGACATATTGTCTAGATTAGTAAAGGCTTTTTAATCAAAAGAATTCCTCGAGGCTCTGCCTCGGGGTTCATTGGTAAAGATTATATTTGTTAGATGAGTGAACATATTTTCAAACGGCATAATAAAAGCTTGTTACTTTATCATTTGGTTTGTCCTATAAAATATCGAAGAAATGTTTTATCAGAGGAGGTTGAAATTAGTTTGGTTGAAGTTTGTCGTAATATTTCAGACCGATATGAAATTCATTTTGTTGAAATAGGAGCAGATGACAATCATGTGCATTTTTTGATTCAAAGTGTACCAAAAATCTCTGTTGAAGTTATTGTTAGAACAGTAAAGAGTATTACAGCTAAAGAGATTTTTCGCTTGCATCCCGAGGTCAAAAGTCAATTGTGGGGTGGTAATTTTTGGACTAGTGGATATTATGTTAATACAGTTGGTCAGTATGGTAATGTGGATGTGATTCAGAAATACATTCAAAATCAAGGAGGAGAAGAAACTGTTTATAAATCGTTCAATAAAAATCAGTTGCTGTTATCTTTCGAGTAACGCGATACCTCGAGGCTCTGCCTCGGGGTAGTTCATTTTATTGTGTTTTTTAGTTACCACACACAAAGTACATACCGAAGATATTACCGAAGTTCAAGAGTTAAAATAAAAATTCAAATAGGTTTGGATGAGTTCTGGATATTTATAGCAGGAATATCAATAGCGTCCTAAACGTTTAAAAAAAGGCACAAAAAAAGAGAGTAAATTAAGGATCTCAAATTATCTTTGAGTTGCACACCAAAAAACACTCTCTCTATGACAAATGTAACTTTATTTTCTCAAATAATCCAAAAACTAGATCGTTCAAAGTTTAAGAAAATAGTAAAAGAAAGGCAAACAGATAAACACAACAAAGGTTTTGATAGTTGGAGTCATTTAATCTCTATGTTATTTTGTCATTTTGCTCGAAGTAAATCTGTTCGTGATATTAGTAATGGACTTCGTTCTGCTACCGGAAATCTAAACCACCTTGGTATAGACAAAGCACCATCTAAATCATCAGTAAGTTATCAGAATAAAAATAGATCCCATGAGCTCTTTAAAGAGTACTATTTTGCTTTGCTCGAAAGTTTAGGACAGCATCCCAAGTTTAAGCAGGTGAAGTTCCGAATCAAGTCAAAAATCCTGTTATTAGACTCCACAACAATATCTCTGTGTTTGAGCATTTTTGATTGGGCAAAATACAAGACCAATAAAGGTGCTGTTAAAATGCATACACTCCTTGATTTTGATGGGAATTTACCAGCTTATATTAATATTACAAATGGTAAAACGGCTGATAATAAAGGAGCTTATGATATCCCATTACTCAAAGGCAGT
>NZ_NSGJ01000074.1 GCF_002286775.1 Myroides sp. N17-2 | reverse complement strand
TTCCTTCACTACCTTTTTAATGAATTCCTGATGATAGCGCTGTTTTACTTTTTTTTCTATTGACTTTTCCATTTCTTATGGGTATTTAAAACTGTACAGTTTTTTCAGGACGGGTCACTGTTTTTTCATGCTTGTAAGTACTGATAAATATAGGGTTAAGAGGAGTTCTGTTTTGGATGTTTCTGAGAAATTATATTTGTAATATTATTGTAGAGTTGTTCTAAAAAGGAATGATTTTTATACGTTTTAAGCACTTATTTCGTATTTTAGAGTGCTGTAATAAATTATTTATGGAAGAAGTTTTAAGTTTTTTATGGAGGTTTAATAAAGAGGTTACTATTATTTTAGAGCCTCAGCAAATATTTATTGATAATGAAGAATTACCTACTTATTGGAAAGAAGCTTTTAATTCTACGACAAAGGAGGATAAGCTAAAGGTGATTTTAAATGAGTGGAGTAAGTATAATGGACAGTTGAGAGAAGTTAATAGGTTCTTATATAAAAACCTTTTGGATGTTTTGTTAATTGAAGATAGGGAGGAGTATTCACTATTGTATATAATGTCAAATTCAAAAGGAGAAACTTCTTATTATCAAGGGAGATTACCTATTAAGAATATGATGAATAATAGTGGTATAGTTGAGTTATGGGCAGCATTACCTGATGACGTTAAAGTTATTTATGAAGAACTACACGATGGGTGGGTTTATTACCCTTCACAATCAAATGGGCTTTCTCCGATAGTGAATTTGACTATCTTAGGAGAGGATGAGTGGGGTGTGTTAGAAGAACTAGAGAATGCTGATGTATTACAAACTAAACTTAATCAAAGTATTGGTGTTTTTCATAATGGAGCAGGTTCTTATCTAGCAATTGATGCTTATGAAGTAGATAAAACATTTGGATTTTTTTGGTTTAAAGATAGAGCTCCTAAACTAGATGTTCATTTTTGGGGAATGTTTAATGCTTGGTTTTTCGTTAGTATTGATGAAGATTACAATGTATATGCTGACAATGAATCGTAATGAAGTTGTCCATAGAAGAGCCTCTATATATTGCTAAAAAACTATTATGTATGTAAAAGAATCTTCATTTAATAGAAATAAGGTAGACTTATCTAAATACAAAAGTCCCCTGAATACCCTTCAGAGGACTTGATATATTAACTTGTAATCAGATTACAATTGATTCAACATTGAGTTGATTTTATCTAAGTTAGGCGTTAGGATTACTTCTATACGTCTGTTTTTTGCTTTTCCCTCAGGAGTATTGTTACTCATTAGAGGAGCGAATTCACTTCTACCTGCGGCAGTAAGATTGCGTTTATCTATACTTGGAGTTTGTTCTAGTATAGATACGATAGTTAAAGCACGTTTAGTAGATAGATCCCAATTGGTCTTTATTCCCTCACCTAGATTACCTAGTATCTTATCGTTATCAGTATGTCCTTCTATTAGTACAGTGATGTCCGGATTATCCGCTAATACCTTTCCTAGTTCGACTACAGCACCTTTACCCTCATCACTGATAGTCCAGCTACCAGATTTGAACAGTAGTTTGTTCTCCATAGAAACATAGACTTTTCCGTTCTTCTGTTCGATGGTTAATCCTCTTCCTTCAAAAGCATTAAGTGCGCTAGACAAATTGTCTTTTAAAGTACGCATTTGTTTATCATTAGCAGCCAAGATACTCTCTAGCTCTGCTACTCGTTTTGATTTAGCTTCAAGTTCAGTTTTTGCTTTTGCTAGGCGTGCTGCCTCAGCTTTTAGCGTCTCTGTACTGTGTTGTTCAAGATTATTATATGAGCTTTCTAAGTCCTTTAATTTGTTTTGAGCAGCTGAAATCTCAGCATTTAGATTACTTCGCTCTTGCTGAAGCTCTTTTAGTTGGTCAGCTAGTTTGCGTTTAATATTCTCTAAATCTGTGTTTGAACTATTCATTAGATCTAGTTCACCATTAACTCTTTCGTTTTCTGCTAGAGCATCTTTATATTGTTGATCTAATTCGTTATAAAGCTTTCTAGTTACACAAGAAGAGAACATTGCAACGGCTAGTAATCCTAAACCAATACGTTTTATAGCTATCATATTTGTTTTTTTTTAGTGGGTATATTTAAGCATCTATTTCAACTAAGATAGGGCAGTGATCAGAGTGCTTAACGTCTGGCAGAATAGTCGCATGTTTAATCTTCGCTCTTAATGGCTCAGTTACTAAGTGGTAGTCTATTCTCCATCCTTTGTTATTATTACGTGCATTAGCTCTGTATGTCCACCAGCTATAGTTATGAGGTTCTGTATTAAACATACGGAAGCTGTCTATAAAGCCATTATTGATAAACTTGTCTAACCATGCACGTTCTTCTGGTAAGAATCCTGAAACTTTAGCATTGCGGATAGGATCGTGAATATCGATAGCCTCGTGACAGATGTTATAGTCACCACAGATGATAAGATTTGGAATTTCTTTTTTAAGAGCATCTATATAAGTAAAGAAATCATCCATATACTTATATTTAAAATCTAGTCTCTCTATATTAGAAGCAGAAGGTAGATATAGAGACATTACTGAGACTGTATCAAAGTCTACTCTAACGTTGCGTCCTTCAAAGTCCATATAGTCTATTCCTGTTCCGAATACGACGTTATTAGGTTCTTTTTTACACAAGATAGCTACACCGCTATATCCAGGTTTCTGAGCAGGATAGTAGTACTGATATGGGTATCCAGCTGCTGCGATATCCGCCACAGGTACTTGATCTTCTTTTGCTTTTATTTCTTGAAGACAGATGACATCTGGGTTTTCTTCTTGTATCCAGTCTATAAAACCTTTGTTTATTGCAGCGCGAATGCCGTTGACATTATATGAGATAACTTTCATGTATAATATTTAAGTAATTTGAAAAATCAAAAATAGAAAAAATATATGTTTTGATTAAATGTCTTATCTTTGTTTTAATCAGATATTTATATATTTTATAAACGCTTTTTTAGCTTTAATATGTCATGTCTGATAAAATAAAATGGAATAGCTAAAGATTTTAGTATATTTGTATTACTTAATTTTGAATTTTAATGGGGTTAGTAACGGCGAAGGAAGTAGCAAAAGCAATTAACTTAGATAAATACGGCGTATTAGGAACTTTCTCAGGATGGTTGTTGATGAAAACGCTAAAAATCACTACGTTAAACAAAATTTACGACCGCAATAAGCATTTGACAAACTTAGATTTCTTAAATGCTATCTTAGAAGAGTTTCAAATTGAATTTGAAATAGATCCAGAAGAACTTAAAAGACTGCCTAAAAAAGGGCCATATGTTACCATTTCTAATCATCCATTAGGAGGAATAGATGGTATTTTGTTATTAAAATTAATGTTAGAGCATGACCCTGACTTTAAGATAATCGCTAATTTCTTATTGCATAGAATTGAGCCACTGAAGCCTTATATTATGCCAGTGAATCCATTCGAAAACAATAAGGATGCTAAATCTAGCGTTATAGGGTTAAAAGATACATTAAGACACTTAAGTGATGGCAAACCTTTAGGTATTTTTCCAGCAGGAGAGGTTTCTACTTATCAAGATGATAAACTTGTAGTAGATAAACCTTGGGAAGAAGGTGCTATTAAGTTAATAAAGAAAGCAAATGTACCTGTAGTGCCTATTTATTTTCATGCAACAAATAGTAAGTTATTCTATTTCTTGTCAAAGATAAATCCTACGTTGCGTACAGCAAAGTTGCCTTCTGAATTATTAACACAGAAAAACCGTGTAATCAAAGTAAGAATCGGTAGATCTATATCTGTAGAAGAACAGAATGAGCACTACGATATCAATGATTATGGTAACTTCTTGCGTTTTAAAACATATCTTTTATCAAACGCTTATAAAGATGAAGATACCCGTAAGTGGATTAAAGTACCTTCATTTAATTTCAAATTTCCAAAGAGTGTGAAAGATATCATCGAACCACAACCAAAAGAAAAGATATTAGAAGAGGTTAATGCGCTTAGAGAGGGTGATCATCGCTTACTACAAACTAAGAACTACGAGATTTTCTTGTGTAAGTCTGATAAGATACCTCATATCCTTACTGAACTAGGTCGTCTTAGAGAGATTACTTTTAGAGAAGTAGGCGAGGGAACGAATAATGAACTTGATCTTGATAAATACGATAAGTATTATCATCATATGTTCTTATGGGACAGTGAGACAGAGAAGATCTGTGGAGCTTACCGTATGGGATTAGGTGCTGAGATATATAAGAAGTACGGGATTAACGGGTTTTACCTTAATGAGTTGTTCCGATTTGAGTCTGAGTTATACCCTATGATGGCGCAGTCTATAGAGATGGGACGTGCATTTATCATTAAAGAGTATCAGCAGAAGCCTATGCCTCTGTTCTTATTATGGAAGGGGATCATACATACTACGCTGAGATATCCAGAACATAAGTTCCTAATAGGAGGGGTGAGTATTAGTAATCAGTTCTCTGATTTCTCTAAATCGTTAATGATAGAGTTTATGAGATCTCACTACTTCGATCCGTACATCGCACAGTATGTAACACCGAAGATGGAGTATAAGGTAAACTTGAAGGATAGTGAGAAGGATCTAATATTCGGAGATGCTGAGGCGGATCTAAACAAATTTGATAAAATCATTGAGGATGTTGAGCCAGGGAAGTTGAGAGTGCCAGTATTAATCAAGAAATACATTAAACAAAATGCTAAGGTTATTGCATTTAATGTGGATCCACTGTTTAATAATGCTATCGATGGTCTGATGTATATCAAGATTTCAGACTTACCTGAAAGTACAGTAAAACCTGTAATGGAGGAGTTCGAAGCTGAGCTAGAACGCAAAATCCAAGAAGAACAAAACAAAAAATAAGAAATTATATATAATAGAGAGCTCCATAAAGGGGCTCTTTTTTGTTGGTAGAGTAAGTGAAGATTATAAAATACTGATTGGAAAATAAAAAAGGCTTTATTCCACAGAATAAAGCCTTTTGATATGATATTTTGTTATTTAATATTAGAGTAATTTGATCTTATCGATAATTACTTGTGCTAGTTTCTCTTTGCTTTCGAATGTCCATCCCGCTATATGTGGAGATAACAGTACATTCTTTGCTTGGATTAAGTATTGCATAGGTTCAGGTAGACTATTGTCAGAGAACATATTCTCAAATGAAGACTTCTCGTATTCTAGTACATCTAGTGCAGCACCTCTTACTTTTCCTGATTTTAAAGCATTGACTAAGTCAGTTGTATTAACAGATTTTCCTCTAGCGGTATTAACAAACCAAAAAGGTTTAGCAAAGCTGTTAATAAATGATTCATTAATTAAGTACATTGTCTCAGATGTCTGAGGGGTGTGTAGACTTAATATATCAGCTTTCTCTTGTAGCTCTTGTAGGGATACTTGTTTCGCATATTGATTTTCAAGACCATCTTTTAGGTCATAAAAGATGACTTCGCAGTCGAATCCTTGAAGACGTTTAGCGAAAGCATTACCCATATTGCCATATCCTATAATACCTACTGTCTTACCTTCAATCTCGAATCCTCTATTTCCCTCACGTATCCAGATACCCTGTCTTACTTCTTGATCTACTAGATTGAGCTTGTTCATTAGACTTAATAACATCCCTAAAGCATGTTCTCCTACAGCTGATCTATTGCCTTCGGGAGCTGCGATAAGTGCGATGCCTTTGCTTTCTGCATACATACAGTCTATATTCTCTAGTCCTGCACCGACACGGCCGATGAACTTTAGATTAGTTGCTTTTTCTAGGAATGATTGGTCTATAGAGAAGCGACTTCGAATGATGATTCCTTCATATTCATGGATAATATCCTCTATCTCCGCTTTTGTAGTCGTATAGTTTTCTACGTTAGTATAACCTAGCGCAGCTAACTGAGTAATCATTAAAGGATGGTTACTGTCGATATGTAGTACTTTCTTAGTATTCATTTTAATAATCTAGTTGTGTAAATTAGGAACTTAAAACCCTAAAATAGCCTTGGCAATAGAGAAATATATCAAGATACCAAAGATGTCATTACTTGTTGTTATAAATGGACCAGTAGCTAATGCGGGGTCTATACCGTATTTATTTAGAAAAATAGGCACGAAAGTACCGATAAGACTGGCGATAATAATAACACTTATTAAAGCAATAGAAACGGTAATACCGATGATGTAGTCCACTCCTAATAAGAAATGACTACCTAACATCATCAAGATAGCTAGTAAGAAACCATTTAGTAAACTAAGTGTTACTTCCTTTCCTAAACGTTTCCATATCGAACCAGTGATGGTGTTATTCGCTAATCCCTGTACGATAATAGCAGAAGATTGTACTCCTACATTCCCTGCCATCGCTGCAATAAGGGGAGTAAAGAAGAATAATACTCCGAACTTCTCCATCGCTCCTTCAAAACTTCTTGAAACATTAACAGCGACGAATCCTCCGATCATAGCTAATACTAACCATGGCAATCTCGCACGCGTAAGCATTAAGATACTATCATTAGCCTCTACATCTTGTGAGATACCCGCAGCTAACTGATAATCTTTATCAGCTTCTTCCTTAATAACGTCTACGATATCATCTATCGTAATACGACCAACTAAGCGTCCCATCTCATCTACTACAGGGATAGCCTCTAAGTCATACTTCTGCATTATACGGGCTACCTCTACATCTTTAGTGTCTACTTTTACATAATCTACGTTACGTATATATACGTCACTAATATGTGTAGTAGTTGAAGATGTAAGTAAATCTTTAAGTGATAGCCTTCCTTTTAGACGACCATCGTCATCTAATACATAAATAGAGTGAACGCGTGATACATTCTCTGCTTGTTTACGCATTTCTTTTACACAAGTTAGTATTGACCAATTCTCATTGACAGATACAAACTCTTTCGCCATAAGTCCCCCTGCTGTGTCTTCGTCATAGCGCAAAAGCTCAACAATGTCTTTCGCGTGTTCTAAATCTTCTAGCTCAGAAAGAACTTCTTCTTTTTTGTCTTCAGGTAATTCGGAGATAATATCAGCAGCATCATCCGTGTCTAATTCATCTAACTCCTCCGCAATTTCTTTAGGGGACAGATTCTTTAAGATCTTTTCACGGACGTCTTCATCTAATTCTAGAAGTATTTCGGCTGTGACTTCACTATCTAATATATCGAATAAGTATATGGCTTCCTCTACAGAAAGCTCATTCATAATCTCCGCTATATCGGCATAGTGTATGTCTTTAAGGATTTCTAATAATCCTTGTTCATTGTTTTCAGCTATTAATTCTTCGAATTGTTGTAAAGATTCTTTACTGATTTTAAACTCCATAGGCTTCTATTATCTTAGTTAGTTCTATAAATTGTTTATAGTCTAATTGTTCTGGTCTTAGATTAAATACTTCTTGTGCTCTGATTTCTTCAGGTAGATTATAGGTTTTTAAGCTATTACGAAGTGTTTTTCTTCGTTGATTAAAAGCTGTTTTTACTACAGTGAAGAACAGTCTCTCGTTACATGGTAAGCTATAGTCTTCTTTTCTACGCATACGCAGTACTCCAGATTTAACTTTCGGAGGTGGGTTAAACACATGCTCGTCTACAGTGAATAGATATTCAGTTTCAAAAAATGCTTGTGTTAATACAGATAGAATACCATAAGCTTTAGTTCCTTTTTTCTCACAGATACGTTGTGCTACTTCTTTTTGGAACATTCCTGAGAACTCAGGGATATAATCTCTTAATTCTAATGCTCTAAACACGATCTGTGTTGAGATGTTATAAGGAAAGTTACCGATAACAGCGAACGGCTCTTGGTTAAAAGCACGTACAATATCGAATTTTAAGAAATCCTGGGCGAAGATGTGATCGTGAAGTTTAGGATAGTGTGCCCCTAAATAGTCTACAGATTCAGTATCTATCTCTACTACGAATGTCTCTATTGGTTTATCTAAGATATATTTAGTCAGTACTCCCATACCTGGACCTATCTCTAATACTTTCTTATAACCTTCTAAGGTTAGGGTATCAGCGATATTCTTTGCTACACTCTCATCAGTTAGGAAGTGTTGTCCTAAATGCTTTTTTGCTTTTACTTTATCCATTGGTATTTTATTAGTGTTCGCTAATTAATTCTAGCTCTGTCTTAAATGTCAACATTAGTTCTCCAAATAACTTCTTCGCTTCGTTCTCAAAACGATCAAAGTCTTCTTTGTAGAATTGGTCAAGTCTTTCTTTATTTGTTGTTTCAAATTGAAGAGAATAAGTTTTACCTCCCATTTCTTCTTCAATTAATACTTTTATGATACGTGCTTTATCAAACTTACCAGTAGCAAGCATCGCAGGTATATAAGCATTCTTTGTCCATTGCATCCACGTGTCGTGGGCAGTCTCATGTATATTAATTGTAACGTTATAAATAATCATAATTTAGATAAGCGGAATTATTTTAATTGTGCAAAGATAAAAAAAGCACCAAAACTCTGTTTACTAGTATTTGGTGCTTTTAGTTATAAGATTATATTTTTAAATTGACTTAGTAATTAGTCTATGATATCAAATCCTGTATAAGGACGTAGTACTTCTGGTATTACGATTCCTTTTGGAGTTTGGTAGTTTTCTAAGATACCTGCTAGAACACGTGGTAACGCTAGTGAGCTACCGTTTAATGTGTGAGCTAGTTGGTTCTTTCCGTCTTTATCTCTAAATCTTAGTTTCAGTCTATTCGCTTGGAATGTCTCGAAGTTTGATACAGAGCTTATTTCTAACCATCTGTCTTGTGCTGTAGAGAATACTTCGAAGTCATAAGTCAGTGCAGATGTGAATCCCATATCTCCACCACATAATCTCAAGATTCTGTATGGCAGTTTTAACTCGTTTAATAGACCTTTAATATGTTCTACCATTCCATCTAAAGCTTTATAAGAATTATCTGGGTGTTCGATACGTACGATCTCTACTTTGTCAAATTGGTGAAGACGGTTAAGACCTCTTACGTGTGCTCCATATGATCCAGCCTCTCTACGGAAACATGGTGTATAAGCAGTACACATAACTGGTAGTTCGCTTTCCTGTAAGATTACATCTCTAAAGATATTTGTTACCGGTACCTCTGCCGTTGGGATTAAGTATAAATCATCAACTGTAGAGTGATACATTTGTCCTTCTTTATCTGGCAACTGTCCTGTACCGAATCCTGATGCTTCATTAATCAAGTGAGGCACTTGGTATTCATTATATCCTGCTCCTGTATTTTTATCTAAGAAGTAAGAGATTAATGCTCTCTGTAAGCGAGCTCCTTTACCTTTATATACGGGAAATCCTGCTCCAGTGATTTTATTACCTAGTTCGAAGTCGATAATGTCGTACTTTTTAGCAAGTTCCCAGTGAGGCATTGCTCCTTCATGTAATGTTGGTACTTCACCAGCTTCGAATACATTTAAGTTATCATCAGCATCTTTACCTGCAGGTACGATATCTGTAGGTACGTTAGGTATAGTATATAGTTTCTCTGTTAATAATGCAGATACACTATTAAGTTCTTCATTTAATTGTTTGCTTTGATCACGTAGGTTAGAAGTTTTTTCTTTGATAAGTTCTGCTTTCGCTTTCTCACCACTCTTCATTAACTCACCGATACTTTTGGATAGTTTATTAGATTCTGCTAATACATTGTCTAACTCCACCTGTGTGCTTCTTCTTTTCTCATCTAATTCAAGCACTTCTTTTAGCAAATCAGCAACATCAAGATTTCTTTTGGCAAGTCCTTTCACTACCTGATCTTGATTTTCTCTAATAAAACCTATCTGTAACATATTATAAAATATTAATTGTAAAGCAAAGTTAGAAAATAGTTTTCTATTAACAGCTATTTTACCTACCTCTTTGTGCCTTTTATCTAACAATATGCATTTTATTGGGTAGTTTTTTGGTTTTTTTAAATCAATATTGTGTAGTAGTGGTTATTCTGTGTACCTTGTATTTAGGTTCCTTTTATGGGTTTATATCGAGGTGCTTCTCTTGATTTATGTGAAAGAATTGATAATTTAAGCCTTGAATTAAAAAAATGTAAGATTAGTTAAAGTAAAATTTTACTTTTGTCTTAATAATATTACAGTTTGTAAAAAATAAAAATGGATATACTTATTAAATTATCTCAATTCTTATTGAGTTTGTCTTTGTTAATTATCTTACACGAGTTAGGGCATTTTATTCCTGCTAAACTTTTTAAAACACGTGTAGAGAAGTTTTACTTGTTTTTTGATGTTAAGTTTTCACTCTTTAAAAAGAAGATTGGAGATACAGTTTACGGAATTGGTTGGCTACCTTTAGGAGGATATGTAAAGATATCTGGTATGGTGGATGAAAGTATGGATACTGATCAACTAGCAGGTGAGCCTCAACCATGGGAGTTTAGATCTAAACCAGCTTGGCAACGTTTGATTATTATGCTTGGTGGAGTTACAGTTAACTTTATTCTAGCTTTCCTTATATATATAGGTATGGCTTATACTTATGGTGAATCATATATTGCTAATAAAGATATTAATCATGGTATTTGGGTACAAAACCCAATATTAGAGGAGGCAGGTCTTAAGACAGGTGATAAGGTTTTAACTGTGGATGGCAAGGAGATTGTGAAGTTTAATAGTCTTCCTGAAGCTATTCTTATGGGGGATGATATAGAAGTTGAACGCAATGGTGTAGTAGAACACATAAAGCTACCTGTTAACTTTCTAGGACAAATTACTGAAAATAAAGGGAATGGTTTTATTGGATTGCGTATACCTTTTGTAGTTTCTGGATTCGGTGAGAATTCTATTAATGAAAAGACATTAGCCCTAAAGGATATAGTAAAGTCAATTAATGGAATTGATACTCCATTTTTTGATATGGTAGCTCCTGTTCTAGAAGAGAATAAAGGAAAGACTATTCCTGTAGTTGTTAACCGTGATGGAAAAGACATGACAGTTAATGTTAATGTAAATGCAGAAGGTAAGATGGAGACATACTATGCTCCTGCATTACCATTTGATAATTTACAAAAACTTGGACTGTATGAGATCAGTAGAGAAGAGTATTCTTTAGTAGAAGCTATTCCTGCAGGATTGCATATGGGTAAAGATAGAGTAGTTAGTTACTTCGGACAGTTAAAGAAAATTATACAGCCTGAAACAGGTGCTTATAAAGGAGTAGGTGGGTTTAAAGCTATCTATGATATTTTCCCACAGTTCTGGAGTTGGCAAGTTTTCTGGGGAATTACAGCGATGCTATCTATTATGCTTGGTGTAATGAACTTGTTGCCTATCCCTGCACTAGATGGTGGGCATGTAATGTTTTTATTATATGAGATGATCTCGGGACGTAAACCAAGTGATAAGTTCTTAGAGAAAGCACAAATGATTGGTTTCTTTATACTTATAGGTTTGTTGCTGTTCGCTAATGGTAACGATATTTATAAAGCCATCTTCGGTAAGTAAAAAAATAATAAAAAAAAGCTTGTTGTGTTTGCAAGAATGAAAAAACGTTTTATATTTGCATCGCAATAAAGGTAATATATCACCTTCCTTCTTAGCTCAGTTGGTTAGAGCATCTGACTGTTAATCAGAGGGTCCTTGGTTCGAGCCCAAGAGAGGGAGCAGAGAAGCCAGTCATTGACTGGCTTTTTTCTTATAACCTTTAGGTTATGGAATTTTAAAAACAAGAATACAAGTAGAGAAATTTACTTTTTAAGGGGATTGAAAAGCGATATCATTAGGTATCGCTTTTCGCTTTTATATAAGTCTGTGTTTTTAACCACAATATAATTCATTTGTGATAATAGTATAATGCCAAGTAGAATCTTTAGTAATGATAGAGAATTTAGGGGATCCATTCACCAATATATAATCAAGAAGAACCCGAGGCATTCCGGATCAATCTCAAAAGTTGTGTTTATGCATAAAGTTTAGTCAATCTGTATAAGAAGAAGCCAATATCGGATCAATCTCAAAAGTTGTGTTTATGCATAAAGTTTAGTCAATCTGTATAAGAAGAAGTCAATATCTCTTACTCCTCTAAATTGAGCCCTGAATGCTTTAATTTTGGCATTAAATGA
>NZ_NSGJ01000073.1 GCF_002286775.1 Myroides sp. N17-2 | reverse complement strand
CCTTCTTCGGATAACCTATTTACAGGTGTAAAGATCGGTTATCCGAGTTAAGAGGATGATTTAAAGCATATTATAGATATGAAAAGCTCCGATAAAAGTTTTTATCGGACACTGATGATGAATTATATAAAAAATATAAATAAGTATCTATACATCCTAGTATTTACAGTAATTACTACAGTTTTTAGTTATGGTCAATCTGTTAATGCAGGAGGAAGTTCAACTACTTGTGGAACATCATATACCTTACAAGGAAGTACAGAAGGGGGAGATACTAAAGGTTTAACTTGGTCAGTAGTTGGTAAACCTAGTGGTGCTACAGACCCTGTGATTAGTAATCCAAGTATTTTAAAACCTAGTGTTACAGGTATGAATAAACCTGGAGTTTATACTTTTAGGTTAACAAAAGTAAATCCCAGTGGTTCAGCTCATTCTGAGGTACAAATTACTTCATCTGGAGATATATCATCATTTAGTGCAGGGAGCAATATTTTAACTATTCCTGCATCTGTAGGAACAGTTAATTTGAATGGTGTAATACCCGAAGGATTTACAGGAGAATGGAGAGCAGTAAATATTTTACAATATGAGAAATATTCAACTACTACAGATATCAATACAAATATTAGTAACAAGAACATTGCTAATCCGACTTTTAGTTTAATTAAAAAATCAGATCATGACGCTGATCCAGCATATAAATTAATTCTAAAAATTACTTCTATATACAATGCTTATTGTGTAAGTGAAAAAGAGATAGTAGTACGTTTTATTCCTAATCCTCATATAATTGTTCCTGAACAAATCTCACAGTGTGGAGAAAGTATTGTTGATGATACTATGTTTTTTGATTTACCTACTAATTCTCCTGCCTTTGCAACAGATAAACCAAATGCAGCTGGTAGTCCTACATCAGGTACTACTATAACTTTAAATACGATTGAAAAACCTGGAACAGGTGTATTTGAGTATAAGTTATTAGACTTGAGAAGAATGTATTTTAGAATGGATAATGTAGGAGTGTATAAATTCACTTTAACTATAAAAAATGCGATTGGAGAGTATACTACCCCTATAATTACTTTTAATAAAACAGGAGTAAAGCCTGGTGAAATTAATTTTGTATTAGCAGATCATCCTGAACAATATATGAATTATGCTGGAGGAGGAACAGGAGGAGAGCTTCTTTGTGGAAAAGTAGGAGATAATAGTCCTATTAACGTGTATTTTTCACTTAATGAAAAAGATGATCCCTTAACAACAATAACGACTACATCTGTTGGAAGTGAGAATACACCAGGTGGAATTGTACCTAATGTACAAATGTTTGAGGCGGGTAAAAAAGTTAGATTTTTTACAGTTACTCCACCTGTGGGAGGTTGGAAAGCAGGGACATACCCAATTAGTATAAATATAAGTAACGGGGGGTGCTATATTTCAATTACTTACTATATTCATGTGTCAGATGGCAATCGTTCAGACTTAAAAGTAGAAGATGTAGTGGTATGTTATCCTGGTACAGGAACCATTAATGCAAATGTTATATTACCTACACCTTTTCAAGAAACCATTAATAAAACTTATTTCCAAGGTTTTTATGGAAACTATGAGTTAGAAGTAGTTTCAATACCTACTGGTTCAGCTGAACCTGAATTTGAAAGTGATATATGGAATGAAAGAACGCTTAAAAGTACTTCTACAGTTATAAGTAATTTAAACAAAGCTGGAGAATATGTCTTTAAGATTAAAGCGATAGGCTATGGAAGTCATGTAGATTGGCTTGTTAGACAAGAGTATGAGTGTTCGGGAGCTTCTAGAGAAACTACTTTTAAAGTTATTGTTTCTGAACAGATAGGGGCAAATGCAGGTAGTAATCAAGAGGATGTTTTTTGTAGAGCAAGAACGGTATTAGTAGGAAATGATCCAGGTGCAGCAGGTCAAGGAAAGTGGACTGTAGAATCTGCTCCTGCAGGCATGGTGCCAACATTCAGTGATGACACTAGTCCTCGAGCTATAGTAGCAGGGATGGATGCAACAGGAAATTATAAGTTTAAATGGACAATAAAGACAGGGGATTGTGAGTCTTCGTCGATAGTAGAAGTGATTACAGATCAAGATAATTGTAAAGCTCCTAAGATTATTACTAATCCAATGGTTCCTACTAAAACTAAAAGAAGATAATTGCTATGAAAAAGAATATTATTTGTTTAGGAACCCTTTTGTTTGTTGTGCCACTTATGGCACAACAGGCAAAACAAGATCAAGTCTTAGTAAATAAAGGGAAGTTATCTATCGCTGAAGGTGGGGTAATGTCCACGCTATACGACTTTAACAATTCTGAATTTGGAGTAGTGGAGAATAACGGTTCTGTTTATTATTACAATAATTTTAATAATGACAATCTTTATTATCACAAAGATAATGCTACCAAATCTAAAGCTGTTTTTACGAAGTATGAACAGCAAAAAGGAAAGCAAACTATCTCAGGAAATAAGCCATCTGATTTCTATAATGTAGTACTAGATAATGCAGAGTCTAATGTAGCCTTTGACTTAAAGAATGAAGCAAACATACATGGTAGCGTCGACTTTAAGGATGGAATTATTAAAGTAGATTCTGTAGTTAATAAAGCGACTAATTTACCTTATGGGGCATTAAGTTTCCACCAAGGAGCAAAAGCGTTAAAACCAACAGATAAAAGTCACGCAGAAGGGTATGTAGAGAAGATAGGTAACGAGGAGTTTCAGTATCCCAAAGGAGATAAAGGACTTTACCGCTATGCTAGAATCACTGCCCCTGAGAATGTAAAAGATGCTTACCAAGGAAAGTATAACTTAGATGATAAGAACTTCTTTAGAGCACGCCCAGCTATATCAGGAGTGATAAATTTACTCGACAAGCGTGAGTACTGGACAATAGATAAAGGAACTGACAACAGCAAAGGTGATATTATGCTAACACTAAGTTGGGATGAACGCACTACGCCAGCAGAGCTTTTAACTAATCCAGAGAAAGAATTACACATCGTACGTTGGGATGCTAAGCAACAACTATGGGTAGATGAAGGAGGAGTAGTTAATCTTGGAGCAAAAGAAATTACAACAGCTACAAGTGTAAAGGGGTATGGATTCTTCACACTAGCGACTATTAAGACGGACTTGCTATTAGAAGGAGATATCGTTATTTACAACCTTGTGACTCCAGATGGAGATGGTAAGAATGACTATTTCATTATTGATAATATCAATAGATTTCCAAATAATACAGTAGAGATTTACAACCGTTGGGGAGTAAAAGTATATGATACGAAGAATTACGACAGTGCCAGTAATGTGTTTAGAGGATATTCAGATGGTCGTGTAACTATAAGTAAAAATGAGAAGTTACCTACAGGAACCTACTTCTATATTGTTAATTATGAGTATAAGGATGCTAAAGGTTCACGCATGATAAAAAAATCAGGGTATCTACATTTAGAAAGCAATAAGTAAGAGAATTTATGAGTATTCAACAAAACATAAAAAAACTTGGAATCAGCCTATTATTAATAGGTTGTTTCCAAACTATGCAAGCTCAACAAGATCCGCAGTATACCCAATATATGTATAATACCAATATGATAAACCCAGCCTATGCAGGTAGTCGTGGAACGTTAAACGTATTTGGTATGTACAGAACCCAGTGGGTAGGACTTGATGGAGCGCCAAAGACTGCTAATGTATCAGTATCAACTCCATTAGGAGAGAGTGGATTAGGACTAGGAGTTAACTTCACGAATGATCGTATCGGCGCGATGGATGAGAATAATATCTCTGTGGATTTATCTTATGCTATTGATTTAAATGCGGATTATAAATTGGCTTTTGGTCTTAAGGGAACAGCTAATCTATTAAGTGTAGATTACACGAAACTTAATATCCACAATCCAACAGATCCAAATTCACAAGAGAATATTAATAACAAGTTTAATCCAAATATAGGAGCTGGATTGTATCTGTATTCTGATAGAGCATATCTAGGTCTATCTGTACCTAACTTTCTAACGACAGATAGATATAAAGACAATGACAGAGAAACAGAGGTAGCAACTATGCGTCAGAAAGCACACTTCTATTTAATGGGGGGATATGTATTTGACCTTAGTGAGAAAGTGTTATTTAAACCAGCGGCTTTAGTGAAGGCAGTAAGTGGAGCGCCTTTGCAAGTTGATTTAACGGCTAACTTCCTATTATATGATAAAGTGACTCTAGGGGCAGCATATCGTTGGGATGCAGCAGTAAGTGCATTAGCAGGATTCCAAGTGAATGAGAATATGTTTATTGGGTATTCTTATGATTTTGATACTACTAATTTAAAACATTACAATTCAGGATCACACGAGATACTACTGAGATTCGAACTCTTTAATCGTCGTAGTACTATTAATGCACCTCGATTCTTCTAAGGATTGAGCTAAAAAAGAGAGGTATGAAAAAACAGTTATTGAAAATAAGCTTATTTGGTATGCTATTACTAGCAGGAGTAAATACTCAGGCACAGAGGGTAGCAGAGAAAAAAGCAGATAAAGAATATCAGACTAAAGCATATATAGATGCTATTAAAATCTATGAGCGCATCGCAGGTAAGGGATATACGAATGCAGATATGCTAAAGAAGCTCGCAGATGCGTATTACTTTAATGGAAAACTAATAGATGCTAATAAGTGGTATCAAGAGTTATTTGAAGGAAGTTATGAGGATAAAGGCAAAGAACCTATCCCATCAGAGTATTACTATCGCTACGCTCAGACGCTAAAATCTGTAGAGAACTATGATAAATCAGATCAGATGATGCAAGAGTTCTCAAGGTTAGAAAGTACAGATTCTCGAGCGCAGTTATTTGGACAAGACAAAGATTATTTGCAAAAGATAGAAGACAAAAAGGATTTGTATGATATACAAGCTTTGGGTATTAACACAGCGTTTTCGGATTATGGAGCGACTATTTTAAACAATAAGCTTGTGTTTACTTCTGCAAGAAATCAAGATGTAAATAAGTCTATACACGAGTGGACTAATGAGAGCTTTACCGCTCTTTATAGCTCAGACATAAATGCTGATGGAACATTCTCAGAACCAGTACAACTTGCTAAAGAGATAAGCTCTAAAGTTAATGATGCAACAGCTGTGTTTACTAATGATGGCAATACGATGTATTTTACGCGTAATAATTCAAGTGAAAAAGGAAAAAGAAGAAACAATAAAGACAAATCATCTTTATTAAAGATATATAAAGCCACTAAAGGAGAGGATGGCATGTGGGGACAAGTATTAGAACTTCCGTTTAACTCGGATTATTTTAATACTGCTCATCCTAGTTTAACGCCTGATAATAAGTGGCTTTATTTTTCATCTGATCGAAAAGGGACTCTTGGACAGTCAGATATCTTTAGAGTAGCTATTTATCCTACAGGAGAGTACGGAAGTGTTGAGAATATTGGAAGTAAAGTTAATACATCAGGACGTGAAACATTTCCATTTATTTCAGAGGATAACTTCTTGTTCTTCGCCTCAGATGGACATCCAGGACTTGGAGGATTAGATATGTTTGTGGCTAAAATTAATGTAGATGGATCTATAGGACAGGTAGCCAATATGGGGACGCCTATAAATAGTCCATTTGATGATTTTAGTGTTTATATAGATAGCAAATCTCATAAGGGGTTTGTAAGTTCAAATAGACCAGGGGCAAGTGGAGGAGATGATATCTATTTCTTTAAAGAAAAACCTTGTAAGCAAGCTCTTGAAGGTATAGTGTATGATAAGAATACAAAAGAGCCACTTGTTAATGCAATGGTGGTAATCTCTGATGCTTTGTATCAAAAATCAGATACGATTATGACTGATGCTAAGGGGTATTATTTATCAGAGTACTTAGACTGTGGAGGGAAGTACCGTATTAAGGCTGAGAAACAGGATTATAATACTGTAGAAGTGGTATTTGTGGTAGAACGCCAACAAGGAATAAAACGAGTTGATATAGGACTTGAAAAAACATTTGAGCCTATTGAGAAGGATGATGACTTGTTTAAGAAGTTAAAACTTAATCCTATCTACTTTGACTTTGACAAATCTAATATACGCCCTGATGCAGCAGCAGAGTTAATTAAAGTGGTAGAGGTATTAAAAGAATATCCTACAATGAAGATAGATGTGCGTTCACATACTGATAGTAGAGGAAATGATGCCTACAACCTTAAGCTTTCAGATCGCAGAGCTAAATCTACAATAGAGTGGATGATTACTCAAGGAATTGAGAGAAATAGATTAACAGGTGATGGTTATGGAGAGACTAGACTATTAAATAAGTGTAGCAACTCAGTACCCTGTACAATTGAGGAACATCAGTTAAATAGACGAAGTGAGTTTATTGTTTTAGAACTATAACAGCAGTCTATTGTAACTATTTTCAATAAACAACAAATCAATTTTTTTTCGACCGATCCGCTGTTGATCTAAAACGACAGTATTAGCCAATGAAAGCCTCCATAACGGAGGCTTTCTTTTTTGATAAGGCTATCAATGAGATCTAGTAACATGGTGATAATTAATTAGTGGAATTTTCCATTATAAGGTAGGTGTGTTTAGTGTACCAAGGTGTTTTAGTTAGGAGGTATTGTATAAATAGTGTTTTTTAAGCTTTTAAGTAAAGAGTGTTATTGTGAAATACAGGTATTTATAGTTTTTTTTGGATCCATAAATAGAAAATACCCCTATTTTTTGACATTTATCACTTATAAATATGATTTATTGAATAAAATGTTTTAGTTTTGTTAATATGTTAGTTGTCTGAACTGTAGATGTTTTACATATGAAGTAAGATGAAATAAGGAATGAACCGTAAAATACACAGAATATGACAACGTAAAACAATTTGTTAAATTTATTGTTTTATTATTACTATGAATAAAAATCTACAACAATATATAACTTTAGATCAATCATACTTCTTCGATATCGATGAAGTATATTGCGGTACAGAAATTATAGTGCAACGTTTAATACACTATGATCTGTACCAAAAACTTCATTCAGAGGAATGTAAAAGCTTTACTCAACAAGAGCTTTGTGAATATTATGAAAAGGCTACCCAGACAGAAGAAGTAATTCTAGCTAAGGGTGGGTATGTAATTGATAATAGTTTTTTTCATGGAGAGTTTTTAGTAGGAGAAAAAGGACTCTTAGATGGAGCATGTCGATTAAAGAGCAAAGGTAACGATAGTTTGTTTGATCTTAACTTTGTCAAAGGAAGGGCTGTAAATGGAACGATTACTGAAGCAGAGGAAGTAGTCTCTAGGTTCTCTTTAGAAGATTCTATTTTTACAGTAGAGGGATTTGAAGAAGGGAAGCTTGTGCGTAAGCAGGTGATTAACTTTGATCTAGATGTAGATGCTAATGCTATCTTTTATACTTATTATGATAATGAGGCGGTAGAAAGCATAGAGGACAACATTAATCTTACACACAAGGTGTATTACCGCAATGGTAATATACAGAAGATACAAGATACATTAAATGAACGCACACAATTCTTTGATAACAATGGAGTGCTAACAGAAGAGTTTTATAGTGAGAAAGGATATAGATGCTCACTTACTTATCAAGATGGCCTGATAACGGATAAAACCTGTATAGGAGAAGAGGATGAGTACTTCTATTACTATAAAGAGGGGAAACTTGACTTCTATGAGGTGTTAGATAAGGCTACAGATATGACTAGTGTGTACAAAAGTAATGGAGAATTAGTACAACAGGATAGCCTATACCAATTAGGTTTTACTTCATAAAATAAGAGGATACGACGTTTACCTGACGTTTTTAGTCCTAATGATAGGAGGGAATGTGTCTAAAATATAAGAAGAAGAGCATTGATAGAGATATTAGTGCTCTTTTTTTGTTTTGTAAAATGCTTGTAATTAATCGCTTGAAATTATTTGTGCTTTTTTTGTAAAAAATATTGCTTAGATAGTGCATGTTTACTGTAAAAGTAGTAATATTGCACTGTTGTCAAGATCTGTTATTTGATAACTCGCTCCCTAGTCAGGCTTCCAATTCTGATTAGGGAGCATTTTTTTTATACCTACTTTTTTTAGGCGTGATAATGGCTCCTTATTATCTGCTGGAGTATTCTTAATTCACCATCTTTAGTTGGTTACTTCTATAAGCGATCATTTTGTAATTATATAATCTGATCAATTCCTATTGGGAAAGAATAGCGTAGTTATTGTTACTTCATATTTCTTTGTTTTTGGATCTTTTTTATTGGTTTAGATTGTATTCTAGAGGTAGTCTTTGCTTTTTCTATATGTGATGGCAGTAATATTGGCATAATAATAGACTGTTTTGCTAGTCTTAATAGCAGTTTTAGTAATTATTTTTTAGAGATTCATTGAGTTTAAACCAAACGTTTATAGGTGTTTATATATTTTGTTCGATTTATATGTGATTTTTTTGCATAAAACATTGCATAGATACTGTAAAAGTAGTAATATTGCACCGTTGTCAAGATCTGTTATTTGATAACTCGCTCCCTAGTCAGGCTTCCAATTCTGATTAGGGAGCATTTTTTTTATACCTATCTTACTGAATTTGCAAAGGGGGTATAAAAAAAGCGAGACAGAACTTAGTTCTGCCTCGCTTTTAAAGTTGTTTTATAATCTAATTTAATTTAATTGGTTTTTGGTGTACCCGTCATTATGTATGATTGGTTCGTATTCTCTTGTGAATACATAATAGCCCATTCAAACATATTAACTAAGAAAAAGGCATTTTCACTATTCACTTTTTCATTGGCATTATTTGCTTTAATATAACCAGGTCTTGTAAGTGGTACTCCTGCACTACTACAGAAAGTAGGAAGAATATTTGTATAGGTACTAACTGTTCCTACTGAACCTTGTAGCCAACCACCGTCACCTACAACCACAAATCCTTTTGTTTTATGTTTTAAAGACCATGCCCAACTTGTATTGTCAGATTTAGTTGCTAATACAGTATATTTATCTGCAGGGAATTGAGACCAATAGAATCCATTAGTAGCATCATTACCTAGATATTTGTTTCTAATGTCTCCAAAAGATCCATTCAAGATGATATCATCTGTGTTAGGGATTAGGTTAGACTGTGTATAAACTGTTGACCCTTGTGTGATACCTGTAGCAGTCGAACTGTTAACAGCGCTACCTATACGGTCGATTAAGTGACTGACATCTGCTAAGTTTGCTTCTTGGCTAAGAATTAGGACTCCTTTTTTGTCATTGACAAATTCAGTTAATACATCCTCATGAGCCCTACTAACACCACTAATACTGATCCATACAATATCAATTTTTTGAGTATTAATGGTGTTTCTTAAATAGTTTGCATCACCTAGTCCACTAGCAATCATATTAAACTTTTCTATTTTAACTACTGAGTTATCAGTGTTTCCGAAGTTGCCTGTGTTACGCATTAAGACACCTCCTGGTTTACCATTACCACTCATAATAGAATAATCATTAACACCAGGAATAACCAGTACATTCATTGTTCTATAAACGAATGTTATAGGGAAAGTACAAGTGGTATTTCCTGTAGCAGAATTGGAGTTAGATGTTATCTTAAAATTCTGTCCTCCTCCAGAGATTGGGGTACCACTAGCTTTTAGAATAACTGTTTGTTCTCCAGTTGTTGTGAATGTTCCTTTTGCCTCAAATGATATTCCGTTAACTTCATTAGTTTTTATTTCATAATCACCTTTGTATTGAACGTTCACTCTTACTTGTACGTAATTAGAAGCATCCATTGCTATCTTAGGAGCATACTTACCATTAACAGTAATATTATTACAAATAAAGGTATATGCTACATCTTGTGCAACTACGTTTACATTTACATTACAAGTCGCCTGAGCTCCTTTAGTAGCTGTAATAGTAAACTTATATTCACCAACAACATTAGGAGTCATTGAGGTTGATTTAAGTACTACATTCTGGATGTTATTTGCAGCTGTATTGAATTCTAATACTACTTCACCTGAAGTAAATTGCATACCGTTTACAATATCTGTAGAAATAGTAGTTTTACCTGGAGCAAGTACTTTAACGGGAACGACAATATAATTTGTGTCATTTAGAGCAACTCCTTCTCTATAAGTTCCTGTAAGAGTAATATCTGCACAGTTCATAGTTAAAGAAACATCCTTAACAATGACTTCTATTCCTGGACAGTTAGTATTGCCACTTGCTGAGTTTGATGTTAACACGAGTTGTATTGCCCCAGCTTGAATAGGAGTACCTTTACCTGTTAGTTCTATTGTTTGAGTTCCTGTAGTAGTAAAAGATCCACTACCTGAATATGATATTCCATTAACAGTATTTGTTCTGATATTCCAGTTTCCTGTGTTTTTAACATCTAGTTCGATAGATAATTTGTTCTTATCAGATAATAACACACCAATGAATAAATCTCCCTCTAAAGTGACAGATGCACAGTTTAGTTCATAAGCTACATCTGCTTTCTCAACGAAAGTATATGGTTTACAGCTGCTATTATGACCATTAAGAGTGACTGTCATCGGGTCTCCTTGTTCACCAGTATTATACCCTATAATCGGAGATCCGACTCCTTGAAGAATTAGGTCATAATTACCAGTACTTGGGAAAATCCCAGCACTGTGATAGTAGTATCCATTATCTGTTTTGACTAATATATCATACGTTCCTGCTTGAGATACCGTCACGGGAATTAATAATTTATTAGATGAATCTAATGCAGTACCTTGTTTAAGTTTTTCTGTCTTTATAGAATTACATTGCAAATCAGTAATTGCCACTACTGCAGGAGGAGGTGTACCACAAAGACTTAACCAAGTCGCTTGAAGTCCAGTCCAATAGTTAATACATCCTGTTGTGGTATTAAATATAAGAAGACCATCAGGTAATTGATTTTGTGGTATAGCGTCACGTTGTGCAGTTGACATTCTCGGAGCTAAGAATCCTTTATTAGCAGATTCAAGTTCCAAAATTACTGAACTTTCAGGAACCTCAGGTGTACCTATCATTGAGTTGTCTTTAATTTTGGTCATTGGACGCTGTCCATAACTCAACAGTGTTATAAAAACTAAACACACTACTGTTAGGAGATGTTTACTTATTTTATATATCAAATTCATATCTCTATTTTTTTAATTCTATTACTGTTGTTTCTAATTCTTCTATTTTTTGTAATAGAAGTAATAATGTTTCATTTCTGTTATCAGAATCTTTTTTGACTTGATCTAGTTCTTGTTGTACAAGGGTTAGCTCTCTGTTTTGTTGTTCCAGTTCGGCTATCTTATTCGCTTGTTCTATTACGTGTAGATATAACTCTTCTGTTTTTTCTAATAATTGAATTGATAATTCAGACACATTAAAACTATAACCAGATTCTACTTTACTTAATTCTGAAATGGGAGTAATACCAGGTAAGTGTCTATTTGTTTTGATATAAGATTCTACTGAAGCTAAATCCTTAAATGTATAGTCATACTTTAAAGCTGATTCTCCTGTGAAATATTTCTCAAATACGTAATCGGCATAGTAACTGTTAGTAGCAGTAATACTACCATTAACTCTTAGTTTTTCATTGATAGCTCCAGATGGTTTGTCATAACCGATACCAACCCAGCCATTAACGTACATATCTTGATTGCTATTAGTAGCACCAGACTGTGTTCCTGATTGTAACCAAGGCTCTTGAACGATAGGGGCTAAGTCAATTTCTTTACTACCTCCTTCAGCGTTGTATATAAGCTTCTTGGCATCTTGATCAATAGTTATATCAGTTTTTGTTTCAAACTGTTTCACTAATTGATCTAGAGGGATGATAGTTTTTGTATTAGTTTCATCAGTATAGATTAATTGTCCAGTCTGTAAATTATAGTCTAGTTCTGTGATTGTCTCAGAACCTTGAATTAACTCAGAGATTAAAATCTCATTGTTTCGCTGGTCTGTAGAGTCTTCACCATGGTATTTTAAAGAGTGTACATAGTACTCAACATCTCCACTAGGTGTTTGTTCAACTTTTTTGTCTTTGATGTGTTCTAACCAAGTTTTTGTTTCTTTATCCTGGATCTCATTTGTTAAGTTAACTTTTAATCCTGCTTTGTTTTTGATAATGATATCATCTCCTTCTTTCGTCAAAGCTACATCTCCAGCAGTTTTATTGATAATATCAGTTATGATAGTTAATACATTTGGATCTTTAGTAATCTCTTCGAATGTGTCAATTACATCTTGTGTTACCGTTATTTGTATACCTGCAGTACCTTTAATAATAGCGTCTTCATTAAAGTACTCATACAGACCAGGTTTGATTTTATCAAGCTTAGTAATCGTTTCTTCAATAGAAATACTAGAGATATAGTTTTTTAAGTAATCTTCAAAAACAGTACTGTTCTTTAAAACTTCAGTTAAGTCAACAGAATTCTCTATTTTATCCTCATCTGTATAAACTAACAAAGCTTTGTCGTCTTTATTAGATGGTTTTAAAGAAGTTAATGTTTCTGCTTCCGATACGATAGTTTCCCATTCTATTTTTACAGGTCTACCAGCTTTATCATAGTAGAAGAACTCATTCTTGTCTATATCGTATCCTACGTTTCCGTATTTACCTTGAAGCTTATTGATGATGTTATTTATAAACTCTTCTTTATTCGTAAGCTGAGTAATAAACTCATCGTTCTGAGTAAGGTTCGATATAAAGGTAGAGTTATTAGCAATATCAGCTACCGCTAAGTATACCTTACCATCCTTAGAGTCTGTAACGATTAAGCTTTCTACACCTGTATCGTCTTTACCAATGGTAAAGCTGAAGTTGGTTGTATCAAGATCAGACCAATTTATCGTTACTGGTTTATCATCTGCATCATAGTAGAAGAATTCTTTCTTAACTATATCGTATCCTACGTTTCCGTATTTACCTTGAAGCTTATTGATGATGTTATTTATAAACTCTTCTTTATTCGTAAGCTGAGTA
>NZ_NSGJ01000072.1 GCF_002286775.1 Myroides sp. N17-2 | reverse complement strand
GACTTACCATTGCTTCTTATTTGATCACTACAAAGCTAAAAAAACATAGAGGTAAAATAGAAAGCTTAAGCTTTCTATTTTACCTCTATGTTGAAAAAGAAGACTTTTTCAGTGCCCTCCCTTACGGTCAGCTTTTTTTATTTTCTCATAGCGCTTTTAATACTTAATCAAGTATAAGTAATAAATAACAATAGATTATAAGTAACAAACAATCAACATTATATTATTCTTTTTCATAGCATCATAAACGTTGATATCTCTACTGTTATATACTTTAGACACTATTAGTACAAAAAGTCACATATTTTTTTAAATAAAATCACTAAAAAAAATAACCCACTAACAATCAGCCTCTCCTCTAACAAAAAGATTAAGATTATCAGGAGATAAAAAAGGAATATCTAGACCAAGCCCTCTAACTATAAACAACATTCCGAACAGTACAATCACATAGGGATAATACTTCATAATATTATTTCTAACCTTCACCGAGAACATATCTCTAACATAGACAATGGTGCTCATCAAAGGAATAGTTCCTACTCCAAACAACATCATATACATCATTCCTAAATAAACATTCTGCGTAGCTAATGCTCCAAACAATGCTACATATACCATTCCACATGGTAAAAAACCATTAAAGAAACCTATTGTAAATAAAGTACCTTTATTTTGTTTCTTAAACTGACTTCCTAATTTGTTTTTAACTTTACTAACAACAAAATAAAAGGGCTTTAAGAAACCAAAACTTCCAAGTTTGTTTTGTGGTACTAATACAAATACAATCATCAGTATACCAACTACAATTGACATCTGTTGTTGTAATCCGGCTAAGAATAAGCCTTTTCCAAATAGACCAAAAACAAGTCCTAAAATAGAATATGCAGATATTCTCCCTAAATGATAGGAAAATATCTGCATAGCTTTTTTAGTACCATTACTCTTAGATACAGGTAACATCATAGCAATAGGTCCACACATACCGATGCAGTGAAGACTACTAATCAGTCCAAAAATAAGAGCCGTGATCACTGTTTAATCTTTTTTTACAGTTAAACTTTGTTTGTTTCTGTAATCAGTCCCTTCATAAGACCATTCCACAGCAATATCCCAACGACCGTCTACCAGCGTATTGTTAGGTATGAGCAAATTGGAAGAAGACAGTGATATAGGCATATCAAAGTCTAATTTCTGGTTAGACGGTCTATATAGGAATATTTTACCTGTAATATTTTTTACATCAAAATTAGTAGGAAAGGCAATAGTAATATCACCATTTCTATTACTTTCAATAGATAACTTCTCATTAAGTTTTAAAGCAGCTACTTCTCTATCGTGCTTACCATCCACTTCTATTTCTTGTTGATAGTAATTTTCAGTAACTAACTCATTATCAAATTTACTATCTACCTGCACTCTAATCACATACTGCAAAATAAAGATCATAAATAATCCCATTGCAATAACGATTCCTGTTCCAAAATTAAATTTCATACCTAACAAATTTTAATATTAATCCAATGTTCTAGGGCCTAAGAAATTAGTAGAAGTAGTTTGAATCAACTTACCACTATTATAAACCTCTATCTTAACTTTTGTTCTATGACTTTCTAAAACATATTTAGGAACGTCAATAAACATAGTACCTTCAGCGTAACCTTCTTTCTCCACTTTAATAATAGGTTTTCCAATCATAGTAATCACACCACTTTCTGGAGAACTTAATTTAAAAGTAATATCATCAAAATCTTTCATTGTTTTATTAACAACTTTAAAAGTATAGACGTTTCTTATATTTTCTTTATCATCTATCGTAACATGAGAATATGTTTGCCCTGCTACACGTAATACAGTTGCTTCAATATCTGTTCTTAAGAATAACAATCCAACTAGAATAGTACTCAAAACACATAAAACAACAACATAACCTTTTTGACGTAAACTGAACTTAAACTTAGTCCCTTCAGATATTTCAGATTCAGAAGCATAACGAATTAACCCTCTAGGCATTCCTACACTATCCATCATATGATCACATTCATCTATACAAGCTGTACAATTCACACACTCTAACTGAGTACCATTACGAATATCTATACCTGTTGGACAAACGTTCACACACTGTTTACAGTCAATACAATCACCTATTCCCTCAGCTGCTCTATCAATTCCTTTTTTAAATTTAGCTCTACCATTCTCTGCCTCACCTCTAACGTGGTCATAAGCAACAATAATAGATTTATTATCTAAAAGAACTCCTTGTAGTCTACCATAAGGACAAGCTATAATACATACTTGCTCTCTAAACCAAGTAAACACAAAGTAAAATACTGCTGTAAATATAATCAACCCAACAAAACGTCCCATATGATTAGCAGGGCCATCAACCATCATCTGAATAACAACATCACCTCCAATAATATAAGCTAAGAAAACATTAGCAATCAAGAACGAGATAAAAAAGAATATAAACCATTTTAATAGTCTCTTTCTAATTTTTTCAGAGTTCCAAGCTTGTTTATCTAAGCGCACTTGAGCTCCTCTATCACCATCTATCCAGTACTCTATACGTCTAAATACCATTTCCATAAAAATAGTCTGAGGACAAATCCATCCACAGAAAATACGTCCAAAGGAAACTGTAAATAAAGTAACGAATACAACACCTATAATAATAGATATAACGATAAGATAAAAATCCTGAGGCCAGAAAGGAAAACCAAGAATATTAAACTTTCTATCGATAACATTAAACAGTAAAAACTGATTCCCATTTAATTTAATAAATGGCGCAACGAAAAGAAAGAAGATTAAAACGTAACTAACTATTTTACGCTTATTATAAAAAGGCCCAGAAGGTTTCTTTGGATAAATCCAAGCTCTCTTACCATCTTTGTCAATTGTACCTATGGAGTCACGAAAACTCTCATCATGTATTGTAGCCATAGTAAATGTTTTTTCTTGTGAACTATAGGTCTTTACTCCCCATAATTCAATTCTTATTATGTTAGTTTATTACCGTGCTGATTAGCACAAAAAATTTAGCATTATAATGCTACTAAAGAAACCCAATAATATTGTCGCTTACTAGATTTCTTATACTTTCAAACTTCAATAACTACTTGGTTAAAGTTTACATACAAAACCATAAAACAAGTAAATAATTGTCCCTTCAATACCTATTAAATTGACTAAATAAATATGTCAATTAACAACTGAAAGTAAACGTTTTAAAAAAGGATTTTACTCATACCTATTAAAGTAACTTGCCTTGTAAATTATAATATCATCAGTTATTTTGATTCTATCAAAACTGTCTCCTGCTTAGAGAAAATAGTTTTGTAAGACCTAAATAACAACACTATAAAGTTACGAAAAACACAACTAAAAAAAGCATCCAAAGCCTTAAAAAAGCGCTACTACCACGTTTTATTAACATAAACAAACTAAATAAGTCAAACCTTGGTACTTATAAAGCTAAAGATTCGAACTAAAGAAAGAATCTAACGTATTTTACAATTTTTAGCTTTAAAAAGCTATTTTAAAATTATTGTATAAAAGAGGGCTAAAATATATAAAATTAGCCCTCTTATCTTTTGAACCAGTATGTGTGTGTACCTAATAAAAGTACTTTTACTAACTATAGCACCTATACTAGTCTATTATTATTTTGCCGCTTCTGGAGCTGCTTCCTCAGTTGCAGGTGCTACTTCAGTCGCATCAGTTGCAGGAGCTGCTTCAGCAGCTTTATCACCACTTAATTCTGCTTTAGACCAAATGATATCTCCTTCTGCCGCTTTTGGTTCAGCAGGTGTAGTACCATTTAATGAAATAATATAAGAAGCAATTTTCTCAATTTCAGCAGGTTTAAAGTTTGTTTTCCAAGGCACCATTCCTTTACCTGCACGTCCACCTTCAGATATAGTATTAAAGATATTCTTCATACCACCACCTAAGATCCAGTGATCATCAGTCAAGTTAGGTCCAATTGCTCCACCACCATCCGGTTTGTGACAAACTGCACAGTTTGTGTCAAAAAGAGCTTTACCTGCTGATAAAACAGCTGGGTCATCAGAGAACACAGCTTGATCAGCTGTTAACATATCTGGAGCAGTTTTCTTATACTCTTCAACTTGTTCTTTAGCTGCAATCATTTCTTTCTCGAACTCAGCTATCTGGTTATCACCTTCAAACACATGGTAACGAAGTAGATAAATAACAGCAAATATTGCAGTTACATAGAATAGTCCAACCCACCATGGTGGTAATTCATTATCTAACTCTTTAATACCATCATAATCATGATCCATCATGATGTCTGATTCTTGAGCAATAGTTTTAGTGCTAGTTAATTTTTGCATTAAACGTTTTACCCAAGGAGTCTCAGAAAACGGAAGACTAGCTTCTTTATTCTTAAGAGCTCTTTCTTCTGGAGTCATTAAACGATCCATAATTTTACTCGTTGCTGAAGCTACAATTTCTACAGCTATCAAAGCGAATAAAAACAAACCTAATAAAATAAGTACAACAGGATGCTCTACAAAGGCAGGCTTATCACTGTCTCCTCTTACTAACCACTCGATCGCAAAAAAGAATATGGCAAATAGCAGAGGAACTCTTACATATACTGGAAAAAACTTTTTCATAATTTTTCTGAATTACTATCAACATTGTGCGCTTCATCATCCATGAATGGCATATTGCTCAATTCTTCAATCGTCTCTTTCTTATAAGTAGCTACCCAAATAAACAGACCCATAAAGAATGTAAAGAAAATGATAAGTGATATAATTGGGAATATCTCAACTCCACCAATCGTTTCCATATTATGTTTAATGAATTTTAGCATATTGATTCATTTTAAAATATTATTCTTCTACCTTTTTAATGTCAGTACCTAAACGTTGTAGATAAGCAATAACAGCTACAATCTCACGATTACTCATTGGTACAAACTCTTCACCTCTTTCTGCAGAACGTTTTTTGCTATCTTCATAAGATTTAACGTAGTCAGGATCCCCTTCTAGGTTCATAGCAATTTCTTCAGATTGTTTTTTAATAGAAGCTTGTGCACCAGCAATATCTTCATCAGTATATGGAACTCCTAAAGTTCTCATCACACTCATTTTAGTCTCAATCTCAGTATAGTTAGCATTTTTATTTGCAAACAACCATTTATAACCTGGCATAATTGAGTTTGGAGATGTTGATTGTGGATCATACATGTGGTTATAATGCCAACTATCTGAATATTTTCCACCAACTCTAAATAAATCTGGGCCTGTTCTCTTAGACCCCCATAAGAATGGGTGATCATAAACATATTCTCCTGATTTAGAATACTCCCCATATCTTTCAACTTCAGAACGGAATGGACGAATCATTTGTGAGTGACATCCAACACATCCTTCTCTAATATAAAGGTCTCTACCTTCTAACTCTAATGGAGTATATGGTTTCACACTTGTAATTGTAGGAATATTTGATTTCACAAATATTGTAGGAACAATTTGAACTAAACCACCTATTAAAATAGCTACTGTAGTTAAGATAGTAAACTGGATAGGTCTTCTCTCTAAATGAGTATGCCATCCTTCACCTTTTAATCTACCAGCAGAAATTCTTTGTAATGCAGGTGCTTCAGCTAATTCGTCTTCAACAGGTTGACCAGCTCTAACTGTTTTATAAATGTTATAGATTAACACTAATACTCCAGCTAAGTATAATGTACCTCCGATAGCACGCATTGCATACATCGGCATAATAGCAGTTACAGTTTCTAAGAAGTTACCATATTTTAATGTACCGTCTGGGTTAAAATCTTTCCACATTAAGTGTTGAGAGAAACCAGCTACATATAAAGGAATAGTATATAAAATAATACCTAAAGTACCAATCCAGAAGTGGAAGTTAGCTGCCGCCTTAGAGTATAATTCTGTTTTTACCATTCTAGGTATTAACCAATATACCATACCAAATGTCATAAATCCATTCCATGCTAATGCACCAACGTGTACGTGAGCTACGATCCAGTCAGTATAGTGAGCAATAGCATTTACGTTCTTTAACGATAACATTGGCCCTTCGAATGTAGCCATACCATAACCAGTAATACCTACTACGAAGAATTTTAATACAGGATCAACTCTAACTTTATCCCAAACTCCACGAAGAGTTAAAAGACCATTGATCATACCTCCCCAAGATGGAGCAATCAACATAACTGAGAATACAACTCCTAAGTTTTGAGCCCATTCTGGTAATGCTGAATACAATAAGTGGTGAGGACCTGCCCAGATGTATAAGAAAATTAATGACCAGAAGTGAATAATAGAAAGTCTATATGAATAAACAGGTCTATTAGCCGCTTTCGGTAAATAATAGTACATTAAACCTAGGAAAGGTGTTGTTAAGAAGAATGCCACAGCATTGTGTCCATACCACCACTGTACTAATGCATCTTGCACCCCTGCATATACAGAGTAAGATTTAAGAGCATTTACAGGTAACTCTAATGAGTTAAAGATATGTAGCACAGCTACAGTAACGAAAGTTGCTAAATAGAACCAAATAGCTACATAAATATGACGCTCTCTTCTTTTGATGATAGTCATAATCATGTTAACACCAAATGTCACCCAAATTAACGCAATAGCGATATCGATAGGCCATTCTAATTCAGCATACTCTTTTGATGTTGTATACCCTAATGGTAAGGTAATTACAGCACCGATTAAAATTAATTGCCATCCGTAAAAGTGAAGTTTACTTAAAAAGTCACTGTACATTCTGGCTTTACATAACCTTTGTAAAGAGTAGTAAATACCACCGAAGATCGCGTTACCAACGAACGCAAAAATCACGGCATTTGTATGCAATGGACGTAATCTCCCGAAACTTAACCAAGATATTCCATCTGTTAAGTTGGGAAATATAAACATCACTGCTAAAAGTAATCCTACTAGCATTCCGACAGCTCCAAAGAATATTGAAGCATAAAGAAATTTCTTTACAATTTTGTTGTCATAATAAAATTGTTGCACTTCCATAGTTGTTTATATTTGATTTTCTTTTTGTTTATTATTGTTTTTTTTGTCTTCTGATTTTCTAGGACTAACTTTAACTTCGTCATCGAATAGCATACGTACTGAGGGTGTGTAAGCATCATCGAACTGCCCGCTTTTAACTGACTTAATAAATAAGTACAGAAAAATACCAGCTACTACTACACTGATACTTATTAAGAAATATATAACACTCATACCTTATATTTACTTGTCAAAATTAACATTCTGTCGCTCCTAAAAATATGATAACTATCATATTTCTGTTTTTTTGTCTTAATCTTTCTTTATAATCTTCTTTGCAAAGTAATTACTCATTACTGTGACGAAACTTATAATAGATATAGTACTTATCGGCATTAATATAGCTGCTACTAATGGAGACATCTGATTCATTATAGAGACAGTGATTCCCACTACGTTGTAGCTCAAAGCTAAGATATAACTTAATTTAATAATTTTAACAGATTTCTTTGAATATTTTAAGAACGAATTTAAGTATTCAAACATTTTCGCATCTAGTATTGCATCACTTGCAGGAGTAAAGACATTAACATTCTCAGAAACAGATACTCCTACATTACTTTGCGCTAAAGCACCAGCATCATTAAGTCCATCTCCTACCATCATTACATTCCCTCCTTTTTCTTGCAATCCTTTAATATAGTCAAGTTTTTCCTCGGGTTTTTGGTTAAAGACTAAAGAAGTAGACTTTGGCAATAATTCTTCAAGCATCACCTTTTCACCATCATTATCACCTGACAGAATAACTACTTTATATCCTGATATTGTTAAATTATCAAATAATTCCTTAAGTCCTTCTCTATAATGATTCGCAAAAACAAATCTGCCTTTATACACCTCTCCTATTTTAATATGAACAGAGGTTTCATTCAATACTCTTTCTGTGTCAATACCTAATAACTTTGGTGACCCAATTAAATATTTAGTTTCTTTTATAATACCAACTAATCCTTGTCCAGTTATTTCCTCAAAGAAATCAGGCTTCACAACAACCTTTGTTGATAGAAAATTATATAACTTTCGACTTAGTGGATGATTAGATGCTCGTATTATATTTCTAATATCATTTTGCTCTTCTCTACTCAACTCCTCCCCTATATATGAAATAGTAGAACTTGCATTAGTAGTAATCGTTCCTGTCTTATCAAATACTATAGTGTTTACTTTAGCCATTTGCTCTACCACAGTAACGTTTTTTAAGTAAAACCTTTTTCTACCATATATACGTATAGCATTACCAAGCGTAAAAGGAGCTGTTAACGCTAAAGCACAAGGGCAGGCAACAATAAGAATAGCAGTAAACACATTAAAAGCAGCATTTAAATCAATAAATGACCAACCTATAAATGTAAGAATAGAAACGATAAGAAGTACAGGTGTAAAATAATGACTAATCGTATCTGTAATTGTTTTATACTTCATATCTACCTTTTTTTGGAAGACATCATTACTCCATAGCTGAGTTAGATAACTTTGAGAAACTGTATTTACGGCCTCTATCTCAACCACATCACCTACTTGTTTACCTCCAGCAAAAACCTTATCTCCTGATTTCTTCTCAACAGGAACAGCCTCACCAGTAACGAAACTATAATCTATAAACGCAGATTCTGATATAAGTATAGAATCTACAGGCACTAATTCTTGATTGCGTATTAATAAACGATCTCCTTTTACTACTTCATAAACCTGAATAGGTTCTTCTACCCCATTCTCTCCTATCTTAGTAATAGCAATAGGAAAATAAGATTTATAGTCTCTCTCAAAAGAAAGGAAGTTATAAGTACGCTGTTGGAATAACTTTCCTAATAGCATAAAGAACACCAACATGGTCATACTGTCAAAAAAACCAGGGCCTAAATCAAAGACAATATCGATAGTACTTCTAATAAACATAACTATAATACCAAGTGCCATAGGAATATCTATCGTATAATTCTTTGTCTTAATTCCTTTCCAGGCAGCCAAATAATAAGGTGAAGCAGAATAAAAGAATACAGGAAGTGACATAAATAAAATAAGCCATCTAAAGAAATCTTTATATTGTCTCATCCAGATATCATCTATATTAAAGTATTCTGGAAATGACAACATCATAACGTTTCCAAAACTAAAAAACGCAATACCTATCTTATATATTAAGCTGCGATCTACAGCTTGTGGTTTATCTTCGTAATTCTTAAGGCTGATATAAGGCTCATACCCTATTTTAGTAAGTAATAAAGCAAGGTCCTTTAATGTTACTTTATCTGAATTATATGTAATCGTTGCTTTTTTCTCAGGGAAATTAACTAATACACGAATCACACCTTCATTAAGTCTATGAAGATTCTCTAAAATCCAAATACAAGAACTACAATGAATATGTGGGATATAAAAAGAAACTATACCCGTAGTCCCTTCATTAAATTCAAGTAATTTGTTAATAATGTCCGTCTTATCTAAAAAATCATATTTACCATTTGCTTCTTCAGGACTTGCCCCAGGAGTGACCTCCATATCGTAATAACAGCTTAAATCATTATCGCTAAATATCTCATAAACTGTCTTACATCCGTTGCAACAAAACTCCTTATTATCGAACTCAATGCGGTTAAAGGTTGTCACCTCATTACCACAGTGATAACACGTACTTTTACTCATAAATATTTGCTCATTTTACCTATACCAAAGGTCTTCGTTTAATAATGCAGAATATATGACATTTATCATAAAAAAACACTATCTTTGTGCAGTTATTTTAACAAAAAATACTTGGCAATGGGCAGATGTGAACAGTGTATTATTAGAGAGTTTAGTTCTTTAAAAGCTTTAACAAGAGAAGAACTTTTAACAATCTCAGAAACTAAAACTCACTTTATCGTAAAAAAAGGAGAAACTATCTTTACAGAAGGTGATAATCTTAATGGTGTCTATTGTATTAAAGATGGCTTTTGTAAATTAACTAAACTAAACTCTAATGGTAAAGATACCATCGTTAAGCTTGCTAAGAACGGGGATTTACTAGGTCAACGCTCTATCATTAACGAAGAAACTTCTAATCTTACCGCTACTGCTATCGATGATATGCAAATCTGTTTTATTCCTAAAAAGGAGATGATGGACTACTTCACCGATAACAACAAATTTTCTTTACTAGTTACCAGAGATATCTGTAATCACTTAAAAGATGCAGATAAAGGCCTTGCAGATCACACTCATAAAACAGTAAAAGAAAGACTTGCTATCATCCTATTAAAATTAGAAGAAACTGGAGGTATTAACAAAGAAAATAATGCTTTAAACATTCAACTATCTAGAGAGGACTTAGCTAATATGGTAGGTACTGCAACTGAAAGCTGTATTCGTTTACTCTCTGAACTTAAAAAAGATGGTATTATCGAATTATCTGGTAAGAAAATTATTCTAAAAGACAAAAATGAACTAAAAGCTTTAGCTCAGTAAGATTAAACATATGAACTAACGTATCTTTTTATCATTTAAACCAAAGTATCATTATTTAATATTCTAAAATAATGTATTTTCGCAACATGATGAATGAAAAAAACATAGAGCAGCTACAATCTATTTTAAGCGCTCCTAAAAAGATAAGTATTATACCTCATAGAAATCCTGATGGAGATGCTATAGGCTCTACATTAGGACTATATCATGTATTAAAAGCATTAGGACATGATCCTTATGTAATTTCTCCTAATGACTTCCCTCATTTCCTAGCTTGGATGCCTGGCACCCAAGACATCGTTATCTTTGACCGCAAAAGAGACTATGCTACACAACTATTAGCTAGTAGTGACTACATCTTCACATTAGACTTCAACATTCTATTGAGAACAGGAGATGATATGGAAAAAGTTCTTGAAAAAATGAAAGCTCCATTTGTTATGATTGACCATCATCAAATGCCAGGAAACTATGCAGAATTAACATTCTCTAATCCTGAATTCGGTTCTACTTGTGAATTACTTTACACTTTATTTCAAAAGCTAAACTTAACTGATAAAATCAGTAAAGAAGCTGCTACTTGTATTTATACAGGTATAGTTACTGATTCTGGTTCTTTTAGATTCCCTAAGACAAATGCAAATACTCACAGAGTAATCGCAGATCTAATTGACAAAGGAATTGACAATCCATCAATCCACAACGCCTTATTTGACAATAGTAATTATAACAGATTACAATTATTAGGTAGAGCCTTGCAGAATATGGTATTAATACCTGAACACAATACTTCATATATATTCCTAAAAGACGAAGAATTGAATGAATTCCAACATCAAAAAGGAGATACAGATGGCTTTGTCAATTATGGACTTTCTATTAAAGGTATTGACTTAACATTCTTCTTTATAGAACGTAAAGATGAAGGAATTGTAAAAATTTCCCTAAGATCTCAAGGTAATATGGACGTAAATCTTCTTGCTCGCAAGTACTTTGAAGGTGGTGGCCATGTCAATGCTGCTGGTGGAAAATCAACTATTCCTCTTGAGGATACTATCACACGATTTATCGATATAATTAAAAAGCATAAAAACGAATTCTATGTCTAAACTTATTCAGTTTCTTAGTTTAACCTTATTGGTTGCGACTATTAGTAGTTGCAACAACAATACTGATGCTCGAAAACCTGTTTCTAAATCGAAAGAGAGTATTATACATAGTTCTGCTATAAAGAATATGGATATGGTCAAAAGTGAAGAAGAAATAATTTCTAAATATATTGAAACTGATAAAGAAACAACATATATCAATTCAAAGAACGGATTTTGGTATGCTTATCAAGAACGTAAAATACACGACTCTATTAGACCTCAAGAAGGTAATACGGTTATGTATACATACGAAATAACAACTTTGCAAGATAGCTTACTATATTCTAAAAACGATATTGGCGTCCTATCTTATATTGTTGATAAAGAAGATATACTACCTGTGCTTAGACACGCTGTAAAATTAATGAAGAACAATGAGTCTATTAAAATTATTACTCCTTCATCTTTAGCTTATAGTTACCTAGGAGACAGAAATAAAATAGACAAAAACCAGCCACTAATATTTACATTGAACCTAAAATCAATAGAGAAAAATAACTAAATAATATGAAAAAAATGACAAGTTTAATCCTAAGTGTGGTAGCATTAGTTACATCTTGTGCTTCACCAAAAACTGACCTTCCTGATGGTCTATACGCAGATATTAAAACAAACAAAGGAAATATCATTGTAGAACTTGAATACAAAAAAGCACCTGTAACAGTAGCTAACTTTGTTTCTCTTGCTGAAGGAAATAACCCTTTCGTAGATAAACAATTTAAAGATAAACCTTATTACGATGGAATAACTTTCCACAGAGTTGAAAAAGACTTCGTCATCCAAGGAGGTGACCCTACAGGAACAGGTTCTGGAGGTCCTGGTTATGTTTTCAAAGATGAATTCGACCCTTCTATAACTCACGATAAAGCTGGTACATTATCTATGGCTAACAGTGGACCTTTTACTAATGGGAGTCAATTCTTCATTACACATAAAGCAACACCTTTCTTAGATGGTCGTCATTCTGTTTTTGGATACACTGTAAAAGGTTTAGATATAGTAAATGCTATTGAAAAAGGAGACAAAATGGAATCTGTAAAGATTATCAGAGTTGGTAAAGAAGCTAAAGCCTTTAATGCTGTAAAAGTATTCAAACAATACTTTGAACAAGAAGATAAATCAAAAAAAGAACTAAGTGATAAAGTAGCAAATGCTCAAAAAGAATATGCTACTAAGTTTATGGAACTTAAAGCAAAAGCTACTAAAACTCACTCTGGTCTTTCTTATGTTATCGTAAAAGATGCTCAAGGTAAAAAACCAAATGTAGGTCAAGAAGTAATGATTGACTACGCTGGTTTCTTTGAAAACGGACTAATGTTTGATTCAAGTAATGCAGAGTTATCTAAAGTATTTGGAACATTTGATCAAAGAAGAGCTGATGCACAACAATACATTCCTATTCCTTTTAAATATGGTACTAAAACAGGTTTAATACCAGGATTCATTGAAGGAATAGAGCAAATGAAAATTGGAGATAAAGCAGTTATCTTTATCCCTTCTCATTTAGCTTATGGAGAAGCTGGAGCTGGTGGAGTTATTCCTCCTAATACAGATCTAGTTTTCGAATTAGAAATGGTAGCTAACTAAGCCACTTTAAAATAAAGTTTCAGTAAAAATACATCAAAGATTAATAACAGGCAAAACGGCTGTAAATAAAGACTTTACAGCCGTTTTATGATTTTTTGGTAATGAGGTAAAAAGCAGTAAAAAG
>NZ_NSGJ01000071.1 GCF_002286775.1 Myroides sp. N17-2 | reverse complement strand
TCTTCGGATAACCTATTTACAGGTGTAAAGATCGGTTATCCGAGTTAAGAGGATGATTTAAAGCATATTATAGATATGAAAAGCTCCGATAAAAGTTTTTATCGGACACTGATGATAAATTATCTAACGATTGAAAAGATTTCAGTAAATCAATAAACCTCTTTCCCTTCACTGTTAATGAATATTCCGAAGATGTTTTATCCTTGGTCTTGCTAATCAAATTATCGCGTTGCAACTCACTCAATTGCTTCGTTAGAATACGCTCTGATAGATTTGGCAGTACAACGATAAATTCCTTGTAACGCAAAGTGCGCTCTGCCAAAGCAAAAAGTAAAGACATCTTCCATCGTCCACTAATCTGTGTTAATACACGATGTGCTGCACAAAACTCATTTAATGTGTTCTCATTGCTAAAATTAGTGGATGATTCTTTTCTCATAACCTGATATATTATAAAACCAACAGTGCCATCTCTCTTAAAGTCTGTGCAGGTTTAGAATACCAGAACGGTTCGAAGTCTTCATTGGTAAATTCCTCAAAGTCCTTCTTCATATCTTGGTAAGTCATCGTCTGAGAGGCTTTCTCTTTTAAGGTCTCTACAAAGTGTACAAACCAATCTCCTACTGCCTTATCCACATCCACTGCTATTGTCTCCTTCTTAGTATAAAACACTAACTGAGCCATTTCAAAAACTCTATTCTTTTTCTTCTTCTCAAAGTATTCGATATAAGGGAATGTCCCTAACCATACTACCTTTTGATTTGGTTTACATACCGTTAATGGTTCATCATTTAGACAAGTATATATATAATCCGAAGGAATGCTTGTACGAGGAACTTTAAAGTCAAACCACTCCCCTAATGGCATATCAAAACACATCCCGTGCATAAAGTTAAACAGTGACTTCTTTAGTCCGTAAGAGAACTTATCGTGTATAGCACCATTCTTCTCTACGTGTGGCACATCGTTATTAGCGAATGTCCCCATATCAGCATTGATACGCTCTACTTTATACTCCTCAGGGTTCATCCCCACAGGTGAGTGAGCCGTCATCGCAAACTGATGCCAAAAGCCCGACTGCATTACTCCTGCTTCAAATAACTGACGTACCATCTCAAGGCTGTCTATCGTCTCTTGAGCCGTTTGCGTTGGGAAGCCATACATTAGATAAGCGTGTACTAAGATACCCGCTTCTGTAAAGTTTCTATTTACACGAGCTACTTGTTCTACAGTAACTCCTTTATCTATTAATTTTAATAATCTATCTGATGCTACTTCTAATCCTCCAGAGACTGCAACACATCCCGATGCTTTTAGTAGTAAGCACAAGTCTTTTGTAAAACTCTTCTCAAAGCGGATATTCGTCCACCACGACACAGTCAGCTTGCGTCTGATAATCTCTAACGCCACCTCACGCATTAATGCAGGTGGTGCAGCCTCATCCACAAAGTGAAACCCTGTCTCTCCCGTCTGCTCAATTAACGTCTGCATACGATCCACGATCTGCTTAGCTGCTATCGGTTCATACACCTTGATATAGTCTAAGCTAATATCACAGAAGGTACATTTCCCCCAATAACACCCATGTGCCATCGTCAACTTATTCCATCGTCCATCACTCCACATACGGTGCATCGGATTCACTACCTCTATCACAGAGATATACGAAGTAAGTGGTAAGTCTGAATAATCAGGTGTACCTACATCAGCCTGTTTATAATCGCGCTTCAGTGGATTATTGATATAGACTACCTCTCCATCTTTAGCGATTAGTGTGCGTTTAAGCTCTTCTTGTGCTATTTTTCCTTCTACGTATAGAATTAAGTTCTCTAACGGAGCCTCTCCATCATCAAGGGTAATGAAATCAAAGAACTCAAATACACGTACATCCTTTAACGAACGCAACTCAGTATTCGGGAATCCTCCTCCCATTGTTATCTTAATATGTGGGTGGTTATTCTTGATGTGTTGAGCACATCTAAAACTGCTGTATAAATTACCCGGAAAAGGTACAGAGAAACCCATTATCTTAGGATTAGTCTTGTCTATCAGCTGTTGTAATAAATCTATAGTAATCTCATCGATATAAGTCAATGGCTGTTGTAACGCATTATACAACTCGTCAAAACTATGTGCTGAACGACCAAGGCGTTCTGCATATCTACTGAACCCAAAGTTAGTATCTACAGTCTCTACGATAAGATCTGACAAGTCTTCTAAATAAAGCGTTGACAAGTGCTTCGCTTTATCCTGTATTCCCATACTACCGAATGCCCACTCAAGTTCTTCTAATTGCTCGAAGCGTGACGCACGAGGCAGGTAGTCCTCTTGTACGATAGCGTGTGCTAATGTAGCATTCTTCCCTTGTAAGAAAGCAATTACAGCATCTATCGTTGAGATATAATCTTCTTCTAAAGCAAGGATACGATGAATATTAGGAGATACCTCTTCTATATGCTCGTGTACATAGTCAAATAGGTCTACTAACCCTTGTTTACTAAACAATTTCAATATAACCTCTATCCCTAAATCTGCCTGATAGCTATCTATATTTAGGGTATTTAAAAACCCCTTAATATAAGCCGTAGCCGGATAAGGTGTGTTTAACTGTGTAAACGGAGGTGTTATAAATGCTATTGTTGTATTCACTGTATCGTATTTTGGAGTGCAAAGATACTATCTTAAATCCCATTTTACTTTATCAAGCCTTTCTTTAATTAATTTTAAGGAACCTTTCACTAATTCTTTTGCAATTCAGTCAACACTTCCTCAGCATTATATTTAGACATTGCATACCAAGTATAAATATTCAAAATCATAAATCGCTCCATAGTACCATCTACATTTCGCATAGTGACCATCACATAATGCAATCCACGCATATTAATCTTTTTGATCGAGACAATCTGCTTAGCAGTATAGGTCTTCTCTCCCCTTAACAATTTCTTAAGGACTATCTTATCATTTCTCAGATAAGCACTACACAGATATAATGCCTGACTCCCAATTAGTATACTAAATACCAGTACCACAATGATAGTCAAAATTTCAAAGAACGTCCATTTAGGTTCAAACTTAGAAAACCGTACCCAAGCAACACCTAAAAACACAATCCCTAATAACACATTTTTTAGAAAAACTAAAAAAGAATATTGGTAAGACAATCTCATATTATTATTCATTACAAACTCTATTTTGATAGTACTAAAATAACCATTCTGATTAAAAATAGGCTATCACATTCATCTGATTACTTTACAAAAGTACATTAACTACTTTTTTAATACCTCCTCAAAGTCTTGCTACTTTGAGTAATTGAAAATTATTACTATATTTAACAACACTGCAAAACTACGATAGTTAAATATCTTTTTTTGAGAGAATGTCCCTTTTGGGCAAAAAAGACCTAAAAAGGGCAAAAAAGACCACTTTTGGCCTAAAACGGGCTCTTTTAAAAAATGTAATATATTAAAATTCAGTGTTTTGTACATTTTCACACACCCATTCCTTCGGAAGGGCTTTGGAAGAATCCAGCAATTGTTCGGAAAGAGGGCCTGTTTTCCGAACAACTACAAAAGCCTTCCAAAACTCTTCCCGAATAAATCCATTACCAAACCCTCCCTAGCCCTTTTTATATAAGGGATTGTAGCCTTTTTATATGTTAAACCAAGTCTCCTGACTTTAAGTGATTCTTGAGTCGAGATAGGAATAATTAGGCAAAAAATGGTAAAAAGTGGCGTTTTCTTCCCTCTGCTAAAAACACGAATTCTGTTATTCCGACCTTTGCAATTGTATTGAAAATGGAGAAGGAACAGATTACAAATCCACGCCAGCAAATTAGGTTTTATAATCCCAATCAAATTTAAGCAGAGGTTTACTTCCATTATTTGGAATTCTATTTTATTGGGCAAAGCGTGAGGTATGTATGCGGTACGCTTGCTGAAAGGTGCCTCCTGAGCAGGAATTGGGCAGTGATACTGCAGTTATTCAGGAGGTTTTAGGAAGAATGTATGTATTCCTCTAGATTATGAAGTAGCTATAAGCCAAAGATCAATACACTAGCATAATCAGAAGTAACTTGTCGCTATTTGGATAAAAAAGAAGTGAAAGACAAGTGAGTATTCAGCCGACTCTAAAAGAGTAAAAAGTGGTGTGCAACCTAATAAGATCAAGACTAGAAAGAAGGAAAAAATATAAACTAATAGGCAAACCTACAATTATAAAAATAGTAAATTAATCCTATAGATCAATCAGTTTTTTGTCCATTAAATAAACCACTATCACTAAAAGTCCATAATGTTGAATCTATAGTGGTTAATGACGATAAGATTATACAAATCCATATTGAGTTAAGTGAGCTAGATTACTATTAAAAAAGGATTTGATAAAAAATTACTCATTTTTTATTTCAAAGTTAACTAAAAACTGTCCTAACTGTTTTTAGCCAATTTATGACATAGCAAATACTGTTTTAGTGACTATATTTGTTGTTTAAACATGTTATAATGGATGAGATAAAAAGTAATCTATTGGAGATAAAGGAATACACTATGGATAGGTTAAAAATGCCTATTTTCTTTTATTATTTTGTTTTGCTAGCTGTATGGAATTGGGATATAATCTTATTAATCTTAAAATCGAATGATACAATAGAATGTATTATTGAGAAAATAAAAAGTGATAAGTTTGATAGTGGTAGATATCTATGTCCATTGGGAATTGCGATAGTAGGAAATATTATTTTCCATTTATGATGTTAGGGGTTGATATACCTCTTACTTGGATTAATAAACAACGAAATAAAAAAGCAAGTGAAGTTGAAAGTGCAAAAGCAGAAGATGAATTTACAATTCAACAAAAAAAGACAGGTGGAGCTACTTTAGCAGCATTAAATACTCAAATAGAAGTATTAAATAAAGATAAAATTACTCTGACAAAAACCTTAGAAGATACTTCTAAAGGACTTAGCGAAAATGAAAATACTCTAGCAGAGAACAGTAAAATAATTTATATAAAAGAGAATAAAATAAGAGAATTAGAACAACAATTAATTTCTTTTAATCATCCAATAGGACATAATAATATAGATGAAGAAATTAGTAGTTTTAATGATGTATTGGAATTTTTTATAGGTAATGGAGGAGATAAAGAGGATATACATAGTACATTGAGGAAGATTTCAAATGAAGGAAATAGCACTCCCTTAATGGTTATTCAAAGTTGGATAAATTATGAAGATTTTATTCAAAAAAACATAATAATACAAAAGGAAATTAACGGTATTCCATACGTTGAATTATTACCTTATGGAATAAAATTCATGTATTGGTTGGAAGGTTTTTTAAGTAATAATAGTGTTAAAGATGAAGGGGATGGTATCGAAGAGTTAAACAAAGAGATAGATGATATAGTAGAATATTCAGTTAGTGAAAAGTATAATGTTGAAAAAATTTATAATAAATTTTTAGAATTAGGAATAGTCGATTCATATCAAAAAGATATGATCATGATAAAAGAAGAAAAGCCAATTCCTTCTAATCGTTTAAACTTCAGAGAATACTTAAGGTATGATTTAATTAAAGTTAAAAAGATTGGTGTTGCTGGAGCTAGATTTTATGAATTAACAGTACTAGGAGAATCTTTGTTTACTTATATTGTTCAAAAAGAGTTATAGTATGTCAACTGGTAAAATAGATTGAAAGCCATTATCTGTTAATGAATGCGCCAACGCAGGAGGTATATGAACAGGTAGTGTTTTGGCTACTACCTAATATATTAGATGGCAAATCTCCTTTTAGAATTGATACAGATTTTGGTTTTTCAGCTAAGACTGCAGATATAGATAACCCTGTAAAACCCTTCCTAGATATTCTACAAAAGAAGTATAATATCAAGGATAAGGATATTTATGAACTACACCTTAGAAAAAGAATAGTTCCAAAAGGATAAAAGTATATTTCATTTAATGTTTTAAATCTTTGGCGCTATTGCTCCCCATGTGCGTGCTATCGCTTATGATTATACTGAGGATACTATCGTTATCTATGGGTACTTAGACAGCATCCCTACAGATGAGGATTATGAAACAATAGATATCGCCATAACAGAGATAATGGCTTCGTTACCGAATATATTATTTCAAGAGATAGTACTGACTAATACGACTGCTCTTGTCTCAGAACTGAAACATTACAAGGGTTGGTTTTATATCCGAAAAGAATAGATTGAATCCATTAAACCCAGATTACGCGATAGACATATAAACGAAAAGTAATTATACAAGGTAGTTCTGAATTAGTGATACAAGCATACTATAGTATGGTTTTAGAGCTAATGAAAGAACTATGAAGTAGAATTACTTTGCAGTATTTGGCTAATGCGTAATCTGGGTTAAAATGTTATTATCTTTAAACAACGTTAAAGCTTCTTTTAAAAAGCCATTATTGTTTAAATTAGCAAAAAATAAACATTATGCCTTTAGATAAAATTACGTTTCAAGAGTCAGGCTATTTTTCAAAACTAATGGTAGATTATCTCAATCAAAAGGATAGTCTAAAACACTTATATAACCACTTCCCTACTATAGAAAACTTTAAACATCAGCTAGATGAGAAAGCTACTAACTACTCTAAGGAGCATAGAGCTATACTCTGTCAGGCACTGTTAAGTCAATATAAAAACACCAATACTTCGGAGAAGACATTGGCTAATATAAATGCATTAGCACAAGAAAATACATTTACGGTGACTACTGGTCATCAACTAAACTTGTTCACCGGGCCACTGTATTTCTTATACAAGATTATCTCAGTGATCAACTTAGCTAAGCAACTTAAATCGCAATATCCGAAGCAGAACTTCGTACCTGTATATTGGATGGCAACGGAAGATCACGACTTCGAAGAGATTAATCACTTCGTCTTTGAAGAGAAAGTGATTTGCTGGAACAGAGAGAGCAAAGGACCTGTGGGGCGATTAAGCACAGAGGGGCTAGATAAAGTATTTGAGGTATTCAAATCTCATATCGGTGCAGGTACTAATGCTACCCGCATCAAAGAATTATTTGAGAATGCTTATCTAAAACACGATAATCTAACTGATGCTACACGTTACTTAGCCAATGAGCTATTTGCTGAGTATGGATTAGTTATCCTAGATGGGGATGATACTGAACTTAAGCGATTATTCTCTCCACACATCAAAGAGGAATTAATCAACCAAAGTGCTATCACGGAAGTCGAGAAAAGCTACGACACTTTATCAGAATATTTCATACAGGTAAATCCTCGTGAGATTAACTTATTCTACATCCAAGATAATCTGAGAGAGCGTATCATCTATGAAGATGAGGTATATAAAGTCAATAACACAGCTATCACATTTACTAAAGAAGCTATATTAGCAGAACTGGAAGCTCATCCAGAGAACTTTAGTCCTAATGTGATATTGCGCCCTTTATATCAAGAAGTGATACTACCTAATCTGTGTTATACAGGTGGTGGTGGAGAATTGGCATATTGGTTAGAGTTGAAGAAAGTATTTGATCTACACAAGGTAACTTTTCCTATGTTATTATTGAGAAATTCGGTACTCCTAGCGACTACTAAACAAGTAGAGAAGATGGATAAACTTGAGTTGACTTGGAAAGATATGTTCACTAAACAAGGTATATTAATCAATGCTAAAACAAAGGAATACTCTTCAATACAATTTGACTTTAATGCACAACGCGCCCTTCTAGAAGAGCAGTTTAAAGCATTAGAAACAATCGCTACTCAGACAGACAAATCCTTCATAGGAGCTGTTAACGCACAAAAAGTAAAACAAATCAAAGGATTAGAAAATCTAGAGAAAAGACTGCAAAAAGCAGAAAAGAGAAACCACAGTGAGAAATTAGAGAGAATAGTTTTATTACAAAATGAACTATTCCCTAACAACAGTCTTCAAGAGCGCATTGTCAATTTCTCTGTTTATTACAAAGAGTTTGGCGATGAAATGATAACAGCTTTATTTAAACAACTAGAACCATTAAGTCACGAATTTGACATTGTGGTATTATAACAAAATATTTTCCTTTAAATAAGTAACAATCTGTTTAATATCTCGACTAGTTAAATAGTCAGATATTAGAAGATGAAATAATAATTTCGGATAAAAACAATAATATTATCTAATAAATGCCATTTATAAAACAGATGGCATTTATTGTTATAAGATATTGAATTTTAATGTTTTTAGGAAAATGTTGATAAATAAGATTTCGTAGAGTCGCAAATAATCGTATTTTTACCACTTATAAAAATATTCTTTTGGTATAATGGGTAAAATCATTGCTATTGCTAATCAAAAAGGTGGAGTTGGAAAAACAACGACATCTGTCAATCTAGCGGCTTCATTAGGAGCACTTGAGAAAAAAGTCTTATTAATAGACGCAGATCCTCAAGCTAATGCATCATCAGGCTTAGGTGTAGATGTAGATTCTATTGAAATAGGGACTTATGAAGTATTAGAGCACAGCTGTACGCCAGAAGAAGCTATCGTGGAATGTACTGCACCTAATGTTTATCTAATCCCGGCACACATTGACTTGGTGGCTATTGAAATCGAATTGGTAGATAAACCAAATCGCGAGTATATGCTTAAAGAAGCACTTAAATCTATCAAAGATAAGTATGACTATATCATTATAGACTGTGCTCCTTCTCTAGGATTACTAACATTAAATGCATTAACAGCTGCTGACTCAGTGGCTATTCCTATTCAGTGCGAATACTTCGCATTAGAAGGACTTGGTAAGTTATTAAACACTATTAAAAGTGTTCAAAAAATACACAACCCTAATCTAGATATAGAAGGGTTATTATTAACCATGTACGACTCTCGTCTACGTCTGTCAAATCAGGTAGTAGAAGAAGTACAGAAGCATTTTAACGATATGGTATTTGATACTATTATTCAGAGAAATGTGAAATTAAGTGAAGCACCTAGCTTTGGTGAAAGTATCATTAACTATGATGCAACAAGTAAAGGGGCTACGAATTACATCAATCTAGCAGAGGAGATTATTCGAAAAAATAGCTAGGAGATTATTTATTTAGAATATTATGGCAAAGGCATTAAGAAAACAAGCTTTAGGACGTGGACTATCGGCTCTTTTAAAAGATCCGGATAATGATATTAGATCAATTGAGGATAATAATGCTGATAAAGTAATCGGTAATATTATCGAATTAGATATTGATTCTATTGAAATAAATCCTTTTCAACCTAGAACTAACTTTAACGAAGAGTCTTTACAAGAATTAGCTACGAGTATTCGTGAATTAGGTGTAATACAACCTATTACTGTAAGAAAAATTGAGTTTAATAAATATCAACTTATCTCTGGAGAGCGCCGTTTAAGAGCCTCTAAGATAGTTGGTCTAGACTCTGTACCTGCTTATATCCGTATAGCGAACGACAACGAGTCGCTAACAATGGCATTAGTAGAGAATATTCAGCGTCATGACTTAGATCCGATAGAGATAGCGCTATCTTATCAACGTCTGATGGAAGAAATCAATCTGACACAAGAACAAGTAAGTGACAGAGTAGGTAAAAAACGCTCTACTATAGCTAACTACTTAAGATTATTACGCTTAGACCCTATTATCCAAACTGGTATTAGAGATGGGTTCATTACAATGGGACATGGTCGTGCGATTATCAACATTGAAGACCTAGATGTACAGACAGATATCTATCATCAGATTATCACAGAGAACTTATCTGTGAGAGATACTGAGGCTATCGTAAAGAAATATCAAGAACAGTTAAGAGGTATCGCATCACCTGCTTTACCGAAGAAAAATAAAGAATTTAGTATCCCTGAAAACTATACGAGATCATTTGGTCAATTCTTTGGAACAAAAGTGGATATTAAAGTTGCTACTAATGGCAAAGGAAAAATATCTATTCCATTCCATTCAGAAGAAGACTTAAATCGTATTATCAAACTATTAGAAAATTAGTGAAACACGTATTATTAATCCTATTGTTCTTCATAGGAGCAGTCTGTCACCCCACTTATGCACAGTCTGCAAACGGAGATAAAAAATCTACTACTGAATACTCGTTAGGTGAAAAGCCATTAGATCCATTGGCTCCTTCTCGAGCAGCATTCTATGCGTCAGTTATTCCTGGTGTAGGTCAAATTTATAATAAAAAATACTGGAAAGTACCCTTAGTATATGCAGGTATAGGTATTCCTGCTTACTTCTGGGCAGATAACCAAAGACAATACGGCAGATACAGAAATGAATACAAAAAACGTCTGCAGGGAATAAACGATCCTAATGATCCTACGTTCGGAGGTCTAGATAATGAACGAGTGCTAGAAGCACAGAAATTCTATAGACGAAACAGAGATTTATCTGTAGTAATCACAGTAGGATTCTATGTTCTAAGCATCATAGATGCTAACGTAGATGCTCACTTAATGCAGTTTAACGTCAATGAAAACTTGACTATTAAACCTGCTTTTGAATTAGATCGAATGAATCTTCAAAACCAAAACCAATTCCAATACGCGATCAATGTAGAGTATCGCTTTTAAACATTATATTCAATGAAAATTGCATTATTAGGATATGGCAAGATGGGTCAAATCATTGAAAGAATAGCCATAGAAAGAGGTCATGAAATAGTACTACGCAAAAAAAGTACAGATACATATGATGGATTAAAAAATGCTGATGTAGCGATAGACTTTAGTGTGCCTGATGCAGCTGTACAGAATATCACAACGTGTATAGAACTAGGCATTCCTGTTATATCTGGCACAACTGGTTGGTTAGAACACTATGATAGCATAGTAGAATTATCTACTCAAAACGATGGTGCTTTCTTATATGGATCTAACTTTAGCCTTGGTGTAAACTTATTCTTTGAGTTAAATAGTTATCTTGCTAAGATGATGAGTAATCTTAAAGAATATAAGGTTTCTATGGAAGAAATACATCATACTCAAAAACTAGATGCTCCTAGTGGTACTGCTATCTCTTTAGCTAATGGTATCATAGAAAATACTGAATATACTGAATGGACACTAGATCAAGCAGAGAATAATCAAATCCATATAGATGCTAAGCGTATAGACAGTGTACCTGGCACACATAGTGTGTTCTATGATTCGGCTATCGATCAGATAGAAATAAAACATACAGCTCATAATAGAGAAGGTTTTGCGCTAGGTGCAGTAGTCGCTGCAGAATGGATTCAAAATAAGAAAGGAATATTCTCTATGAAGGATGTCCTAAATCTAAAATAATAATTACCTTCACTAACAATCAATAAACAATATTAAACTATGACAATGTCTCAATGGTTTTTGTTTTTTCTACTAGTACAAGTAATTCACTTTCTTGGAACTTGGAAATTATATGTAAAAGCTGGAAAGAAAAGCTGGGAAGCAATAGTACCTGTCTATAATGCAGTAGTATTAATGCAAATAATTAACCGTCCTAAATGGTGGGTTATTCTGCTATTTGTTCCTATTGTGAATTTAATTATGTTCCCTGTCATCTGGGTAGAAACACTTAGAAGTTTCGGAAAGAATAAAACAGTAGATACAATATTAGGTGTTGTTACACTTGGATTATATATATACTATATCAACTATGCAACTGATGTAAAATATGTAGAAAACAGAAGTACTAAAGCTGCTACAAGCTCTGGTGAAACTGTAAGTTCTATATTATTTGCTGTAGTAGTAGCAACTGTTATACACACTTATGTAATACAGCCTTACACTATTCCTACTTCATCATTAGAGAAAACCTTATTAGTAGGAGATTTCTTATTCGTGAGCAAGTTCCACTATGGCGCTAGAACACCTGTAACAACAGTAGCTTTGCCAATGGTACATGATACGCTACCTTTTACGAAGAAGAATTCTTACTTAAAAAAGCCACATTTGCCATACTTTAGATTACCAGGTTTTCAAAAAGTACAGCACAATGATATTGTCGTTTTTAACTGGCCAACTGATACTGTATATCAGTTTAATGACCCATTAAGACGTCCTGCAGTAGATAAACCTATTGACAAGAAAACGAATTATGTCAAAAGAGCTGTAGGTCTACCTGGAGAGAATCTTACAATTAAAGATGGAGACGTTTACATCAACAATGAATTATTTAAGCTTAATGACCGTGCAAAACTACAATTTACTTACACTGTAAGAACTGACGGCACACCATTAGACTTAAACTCAATAATACAACGTTTAGATTTAAGAGAAGGGGTAACTTATTATAACAATGACCCTAAAACCCTAATCTTCTTTGCTCTAACTGATGAGAATGTAGAGGTTCTTAAATCAATGTCTCAGATACTAAGTGTAACTAAAGGTTATCCTGAAGAAGCTAAAGAATATATACAGTCAATGGTATCAACTATGATTTTCCCTCATAATCAACCAACATGGAATGAGGATAACTTAGGACCATTACACATCCCTGCTAAAGGAGAGACTATAACTTTAACAGCTGAGAACTTCCCAATGTACAAAAGAGCAATCCAAGTATATGAAGGAAATAAATTAGAGGTTAAAAATGGACAGATCTATATAAATGATATTGCAACAGATAAGTATACATTCCAACAGGACTATTACTTCATGATGGGAGATAATAGAAATAGATCTGAAGATAGTAGATATTGGGGATTTGTACCTGAAGATCACATTGTAGGTAAACCAGTTTTCATTTGGTTAAGTTTAGATCAAAATTTACCATGGTCTAAAGCTATAGATAAGATAAGATGGGATAGAATGTTTACTACAGTTAATGGAAATGGTAAACAAACTTCATATTTCCCTTATTTCTTAGTTGCTATGATTGGCCTATTCGGGTACAGTACATACAAAAAAAGAAAAGATAAAAAGAATTCAAAATACTAGATTAAAACATGAATAACATACTTATTCATCCGACTTATTTTCCTTCGATTAGTCACTTCGCTGCCATGTTGCAAGCTGAACAAGTGGCTTTCGAAATGGAAGATAACTTTCAGAAACAAACGAATAGGAATAGAGCTTTTATTTATAGTGCTAATGGTAAGCAAATGCTTAATATACCAATCAAGCATTCAGAAGAATCAAAGCAAAAGTTTAAAGATGTAAGGATAGAACATGCTTTTGGGTGGCAAAAACAACACTTTAAGAGCTTAGAAGCTGCGTATAGAACTTCTCCTTACTTTGAATATTTCGAGGACGATATACGTCCTCTATTTGAAGGAAAGGCAGAGTTTATGTTAGATCTGAATTTACAGATACACGAAGTACTGTGTTCTTGTTTAGGAATAAACATTGGATACACTCAAACAACAGAATATTTACACGAAGTTGGTTCTGATTTGGTTGATTTAAGACCTTTAGCGAATGGTAAAAAGGATTTACATACATTCGAGCCTTATGTTCAAGTTTTTGATGACAGACATGGTTATTTAAACAATCTAAGCATACTAGATTTATTATTTAATGAAGGAAGGCATGCGGTCGATTACTTAAAAAAACAAAACATACATATATAAAAAAAGCTGACCTTACGGGAGGGCACTGAAAAAGTAAGGTTTTTTTTTGGTTTCAAGTCACTATAATGCAAAAAAAAGACGCTTTTAAAGGAGGTTATAACAAACCTTTTTTAAAGCGTCTTTTGTTTTTGATAATT
>NZ_NSGJ01000070.1 GCF_002286775.1 Myroides sp. N17-2 | reverse complement strand
TAATGCCAAAATTAAAGCATTCAGGGCTCAATTTAGAGGAGTAAGAGATATTGACTTCTTCTTATACAGATTGACTAAACTTTATGCATAAACACAACTTTTGAGATTGATCCTATAAAGAAATGTAAAGGGAGAGTTTTTCGTAAAATTTAGGCATAAAAAAAAAGCAGATTTTATAAAAAATCTGCTTTCAAAAGTGACCCGACTGGGGCTCGAACCCAGGACCCCAACATTAAAAGTGTTGTGCTCTACCAACTGAGCTATCGAGTCATTGATTAACTATTCGTTTCTCAATTGCTATGCAAAGGTAACCCATTTTTTATTTCTCACAAACTTCTAATATCCTTTTTCATCAATAAAAAACAACATCTTTCCTAACATCCACAAAATGAATAAATAGCAATATAAAAAATTTACATGTTTTTTTCATAAGTCCCATTTTACTAGCAATTGCAAGACCTCATCTCACATAGCGTCTCAAGTTAAAGCTAGAAAACATCACTAAAAAACAAGTATAAGCAACTCTCCCCTTACCTCTTTATAAACTTCCTAGGAGTTAAAAAAACAGGTTATATTAGCTTTTAAACCCAAAAGATGTATGAACAGACAAACAAAAATCAATTACATTAAACAACGATGAGTCCTCATTTTAAACACATTATACTAAAATTACGTATTTTTGGAATTCTAAATTTATTGGTTTTTTTAGAAATCATAGCTAGTAATTCAATCAAGGATTATGTTTATTTAGTCATCCCTCAAAACAAAATACTTTTTTTCCAATTCCTATTATCGAAGTTTCTATCTCATTTTGTATGATAGTATAGTGACAGCATCCTGTGTCCATAGTGACTCTATTAAAAAGCTCGTTTTAATGGAGTCACTATGGAGTCACTATGGACTCATTATGGACTCACTCGGAAAAAAACAGCATAAAAATTGTCTAAATTAGCCTACTGAGGTATTGATCTGATTATTTTAAAAAATGACCTAGAAGATTGGTCTAAAGAATATGATAAATACTGATATTCATCGCTTTGCGAAGATATGAATTATAAAACAATAATTTTCACTACACCCTTATATTTTATTTTAACTTATAACTTTCTTCGCGAGGCACAATTAGCCTATCTATCGTTAATTGAATTGTTTAGTATCTGATGATTTTTTAATGTTATAGCAATATGAGATTTCATAAAGAAAATAATCAAATTAAAAACAAGAATTTCAACCTCTAAACATTTGCTATATGCCATAAAAATGAGCAATATAGCCTACTGAGCTTGTACCTCATATTTGAACATATAAAGAAGATGACAATTATCATTTTAAATGTTAAAAATATTCTATACTTTAGTGTTAAAATAACAAAAATAAACATATTATGACTTTGCAAAATCTACCTCTTTACAATTTTAACAATGGTACATTTATGATTATCATATTTGGACTTGTTTGTGTTGGATTAGTTATTGCTCTATTCTTAATGATGGGACCATCTAAGAAAAAAGACGAGAATAGCGATGAAACAACTCAAGAGTAAAAAAAAAGAGCTGTCACTAATAGTAGATGACAGCTCTTCTTTTTTATAACTCGCTTACCTCAAACAGTACTAAACAAAAAATGACCGCTATCAAGTGATCATCTATATAATTCATACAACAAATCGGACAAACGTCGGACAGATTGCTTAAAACAAACCCATAATACATTCGTTATAAAACGATTATACTATTAAAAAGTGACCAAAATGGGATTCGAACCCATACGTCTTGCGACACCACCCCCTCAAGATGGCGAGTCTACCAATTCCTCCACATGGCCTAATGTAGTATTACTAAATACTAGTACTCTCTATAAAAGTAATATTTTTAAACTAATATCACATTAAAGAGCAAAAAAAAAGCTACCCTAAAAGGATAGCTTTGTGACCCGACTGGGGCTCGAACCCAGGACCCCAACATTAAAAGTGTTGTGCTCTACCAACTGAGCTATCGAGTCAGTTTATTTCTAAACTTAATCTTGTATGTATTTTCTTTGTGACCCGACTGGGGCTCGAACCCAGGACCCCAACATTAAAAGTGTTGTGCTCTACCAACTGAGCTATCGAGTCAGTTTATTTCTAAACTTAGTATTGTATGTATTATTCTTGTGACCCGACTGGGGCTCGAACCCAGGACCCCAACATTAAAAGTGTTGTGCTCTACCAACTGAGCTATCGAGTCAGATATCATTATTCGAAATAGGTCTTTTATTCTTGTGACCCGACTGGGGCTCGAACCCAGGACCCCAACATTAAAAGTGTTGTGCTCTACCAACTGAGCTATCGAGTCAATTTATTTCTAAATGATATCTTGTATGTCTTATTCTTGTGACCCGACTGGGGCTCGAACCCAGGACCCCAACATTAAAAGTGTTGTGCTCTACCAACTGAGCTATCGAGTCAGTTTATTTCTAAACTTAATCTTGTATGTATTTTCTTTGTGACCCGACTGGGGCTCGAACCCAGGACCCCAACATTAAAAGTGTTGTGCTCTACCAACTGAGCTATCGAGTCATTATTTCAATTCCTTATTGCGGGTGCAAATATAGGAGCTTTTTTTAAAAATCCGACACAAAATTGTTTTATTTTTGCCATTGTTTTCCGAACAACTTCTAACACACTAATAAACAACCCCTTGTTTTATGAAAAAAATAATACTTTTAGGTTATATGGGCTCTGGCAAGTCGACAATAGGTAAAATACTAGCAGAACAATTAGACCTAGAATTTATAGATCTTGATACAGAAATAGAGAAAAAACACCAGATGTCAGTTTCAACAATGTTTAAAACGAAAGGTGAAATCTACTTTAGGAAGCAAGAACACCTTTTACTACACGAAATAATAGAGACAAAAGACAACTTCATCTTAAGTTTAGGAGGAGGAACTCCCTGCTATGCGAATAATCACTTAGCGCTACAGCGAGATGATGTGCACTCATTCTATCTAAGAGGATCAATAAAAACATTAGCAGATCGCTTAGAAAAAGAAAAAGAGCACCGTCCTCTTCTTAATCAGAATTCAGACGATACTCTTGAGATTTTTATTGCGAAGCATTTGTTTGACCGTAGCTATTTCTACCACCAAGCCAAAAACATTGTTACAATAGATAATAAAACACCTGAGCAAATCACTCAAGGCATTATACAGCTATTAAACTAGCTTAAATATGCATACTCTTCTTCACCATCAAAAACGACTTGGATATGCTCTAATAAAGATGTAGATAATGATATCCCTTTAAAGTCCGCTTTAACGGGATAGTTTTTATGATTACGGTCTACTAAGACAGCAGTCTTTAATTTCTTTAAGGGTACATCTAAGAAATGCTTCACTCCATATATAAGAGTAGCTCCAGAGTTTAATACATCATCTACTAATACTACAGACTTATTAGCATAAGCTGAGCTATCTAATGAAGTCTCTATTGGATTAATAGGATTCTGCTTATCTATACGCACTTCACATAAGATAACTTTTATAGGAGATATCTCTTGTAGTGCCTCACTAATCTTTTGAGCGAATGTATATCCACTATTAGCTACACCTGCTATCACTATCTCCTCTTCATTAATATAAGTCTCATAGATCTGGTAGGCGATACGCTTAGTCGTGAACTTGATTTGTTCTTTGGTTAAAATAATTTTTTTAGTCATGTTGTTTATTGATTATAAAAAATAACTCTCTCCCAGCACGAGGCTTGATTGAGTTATGTGCTGTTTCTAATATCTTGATTTCAAACTTGTCTTTAAACAGGTCTAAGTACTCTTCTTTACTACCACCGAAAGGAGGTGTATCTTGATTAAACTGACAATCAAATAGGACTCCTACTAGTTTACCACCTGGTTTTAATAAATCATACATCTTATTGACATAGTCAACTCTATTACTTATAGGTAAGGAGCAAAAAAATGTTTGTTCTATAATAAGATCATACTGTTCTTCATGTTCAAAGAAATCTCCTAAGATAACATCACCATAAGGAAAATCATTCATTAAGCCATAAGCTTCTAATGCTGCTACAATAGTAAAATCTAATCCCGAAATATTAGTAAATCCGCTTTTATATAAATACATCAACTCATGTCCATGCCCTATACCAGGTACTAATATATCAATTTTCTTATCTGTTAATTGATCTATATACTCCTTAATAGGTGTAGTAATGGTCTTAGCATTCCATTGAGCGTCATCATTCGTATACTTCCCTTCCCAAAATTCTTTATCAAACATCTGATTCATTTTCTTTAGTAGAGTTATCTACATCCGTATTCTCTTCTCCTTCGATAACATCTTCATCTTCATAATCGTGAAAATCATCTATATCACGTCTATCCTTTTTAGTAGGTCTACCGACCCCCTTAGCGCGATAATAATCTTTAGATAATTTAAGTAATTCTAAGTGCTCAAATGCTTCTGCAGGAGTCTCATCCTTGCGATACATATCCACTAACTTAGCTCCTACTCTATTCGGTGGTACATCTAATACCGTTAGTTTATAAACTATTTGGTCTCTACGAACTGTTATTTTATCCGTAGCATAGACTTCGCGAGAAGCTTTTGCCGCTTGTCCATTCACCGTTACATGTCCCTTTTTACAAGCTTCTGTTGCTATATTTCTGGTTTTATAGTATCTAATACACCATAAGTATTTATCGATTCGCATATTTTAGTATTAAATTTCTCTAACAAAGTATACAAAAATAAAGTAAAATTGTATCTTGCACTACTAAAATAAGTCAAAAAATGAATAGATTATTTACAGTTTTGAGTCTAGCATTCCTAGGTCTAATAGCTGCCAATTGTAATAAAGATGATGGTAATGGTGAGGGTACAGTAGTTCCTCTTAGAGACCGCAAAGAAGTTCGTGAAGAAAATGCAAAGCAGATTGAAGAATATCTAGACAAGAACTATATGATAGTTGATGGCGATAATATTCGTTTTGACAGTCTTTCTAATCCAAATGCTCCAAAAGATGCTAAATCTTTAAGAACAGATTCTTCTATAGAAATTAAATATCAAAAAATAACATCTGATAACTACGAATACGAAACAGTTAGATTATCTAATGGTAATACATCATTAAAATTTACTAAACCTAAAGATACATTATCTTATCAGATAGCTTATTTCATTGTACCAGATAAAGCCGGATACAAACAAGTAGGTAATGGAGAATCTATCTCTACTATTGACTCAGTATTCGTAAAAACTAATACATATTCTTTAAAAAATGAGTTAGCTCAGACTGATGGTATGGGAGGTTATTTCTCATTTCCTATTACACTAAAAGAGTTTGGATATATGTCTCAAGGAATTTATTCGTTGATACCTGCTCAATTAAAAACTGCAGAAAGACAAATCTTAACAAAACTAAAAACAGCTACTGGTATTAAGTTACATACTGACGGAACTCCTACTTATGATAAAGGGTCTGCTGGTAGAATCATTGCTATCATTCCATCAGGTGTTGGATACTTTAACGCTGGTACGGGAGGAAAAGTAAAAGCATACCAACCTCATATTATCGATATGACACTTATAGCTAAGAAAGAACGCGATCACGATGGTGATGGTATCTTATCTAAATATGAAGTAGAAAAGATAATGAAATTAGGTAGAGAAGCTACAGCAGCTGATTTTGCAGGATTAACTATTCACGACTACTTCGGATATGATCTAGATGGTGATGGTATCCCTAACTTCCTAGACGATGACGATGACGGTGATGGTGTTCTTACTAGAACAGAATTACAACACAAAGAAAAAGACGCTACTAAATACACTACTCTGCCATACTATGATGCAAGATTAAAAACTTGTTCTGATGTATACAGATATTTAGACAGAGCTTGTTTCCCTGACCAAAAGAATGGAGAAATTATTTGGCCTGAACAAAAGAAATAAATAATTCTATTTTGATATATAAAACGAGAGAGTAGCTTTTACTCTCTCGTTTTTTTTTGCCATCATTTCAGTTACAGAATAATTCTGTATTTTTATATTAGGATAAATCCTTAATTACTTATGAAAAAGATAATTACATTACTTCTCCTTATTATCAGTCTTACTGCTTTAGGACAAGATAAGATCTACTATGATGCCAACTGGAACGAGACGACTGGTAAAGACTACGTCTATTATAGACCATTGCCTTTAAAGAAAGTTGGCGATCTTCTATATATCCAAGATTACTTCAGAGACGGGCAACTACAGTATCAAGGATATTCATATTCTGATGATGAGAATGCACGTGTAGGTGATGCTTATTGGTATACAGAAGAAGGATATGACTCTTCTACTACTAACTATGAAAACATTACTGACACTAAAGAACTGACATATTACTATCTTGATGGAAAAGAATGGAAAAAGATACTTTATAATAAAAAAGGAGAGAAACAATTAGAAACTATCTTTATCGATGGAAAGAAACCTATAATAGGTGAATACTATAACGAAGACTATTATGGTACTTTTATCTATCGCAAATTCAGAGATGATTACTATTCTACAAAAAGAAATAGACATGTAGAGAAAGACAGTATTAAGCTAAACAATCAGAAGAAATACCTGCCAAATGACATACAGAACTACAACGAGGTAATCTATTGGTCAAATGGCAATAAAGCAAAAGAAGTAACTTATATAAAGACACAAAATAACCCACAGATCAGCACTTCTTTCTGGGATGAGAAAGGTAATGTATTAAGTCAAGTGGAAAAGAACTATAACAACCCTAAGGGTGCTGCCACTTATGAGTACTACACCAAATTTGGTATTGCTCAATCTGTTAAAGTAAAGGACGAAAACTTCTCTCAAGACAACAAATGGAGAAGTCAAAAAACGACTTACTACCCTAATGGTAAGGCAAAGGAAATAAACAGAAGTAATAGGGAGAATACAGAGATATATACTTATGATAAACTAGGTAAAGAGAATATTCAATTACTAGACAAAGACAGAAAACCTTATGATGGCTTCTTCACAGATACAATAAGCAATAAAGTCACTTACTTCCAAATGGTAAAAGGTCAGAAAACAGGTACAATAATCACTAAAAACGTTGAAAGTGACACTATCATAGCTAAAGGAGTCTTTAAAGACAATAAAGCTTATGAAGGTACCTTTTATAACCTAGATAATAAACGAATGCTATCTTCTTACAAAGACTTTTTACTAGATGGTAAGCAGAGTATTTTCACAAACTACTATGCTGATATTCCTGAAGAAGTGTATGAGATGAAACAAGGGACAAGAGATGGTTATAAAAAAACATATAAAGAGGGAGTGCTATTGACTGACGAGATATACAAAAATGGTGTACCTATAAATGGCACTTTGATAGACGATTCTACTAAAAGGATTTATAAGAACGCAGAATTACAATCTATTGAGTATTATGATACTGTTTATATAAACAACTTAGATAAACCTCTGTATATCGCATACTTTGTAAACAATCAATTAGATAAAGTGATCTATAACGCATTTCACATAACATCTGACCCACAACAAAGGTACACAGGTATTTATAAGGATAATAAGCCTTATAATGGCTACTTTATTAGTGAAGATATTATCATTGATAAAATACATTTAATAGATTACTACGTCGATGGTGTACTTCTATATCAATATAGTTTTGATTTAGTAGAACAAAGTGATTTAAGTCATTACATTGAATACAACCGAAAGTCAACTTTTAAAAACGGAAAAATAACTGATGGTTATCGTTATATAAACAATCAAGACCTTGTCGGAATACTTCTTGTTCCACATTATGTAAATAGTAAAATTATCAGTATTGACATCAATCTATTTGCTATGCATTTCTTTAAAAAGATTATCTATCAATTAAAAGATAATGAAGTTATAATTCAAGACTTTGAATCTCCATCTTACATTAAAATAATGAGTAATGGAGAATACTTAGTTCCTGAAATATATGATAATAACAACAATCTTGTTTTAAACGACAACCTTATTACTAATGACCCAACAGCTAAATCAAGATCAACATACTATATAGAAGACGATATTGTCAAAAGCAACATGATCAAGTTCACTAATAAAACATATTATACCACTGATGACCAGGGAGAAGAAACAGAACCTATCTCTTCTACTATGACAGATATGTTTTATAAATTTCCAAGAACTTCAAAAATGTCTACTGAAGAATACTTTGACTCAGTAATAGCTATTTTTAACTACCTAATCAACCCAAAAGAAGGTTCAGAAGAAGAAGAAATCATAGAAAAAACAACTAAGATGTATTCTATATTCAACACAAATACTAATGAATTAAATGCTATTAGTTATGTACTATACGACGAACAAGATAAACCAATTGAAGGAGCATTAATAACCAAAACACTTGCTGGATATCAAGTCAAGTTCTACGTAGAGGGAAGACTAAAAAAAACTGCCACATACAAAACAGTGGATGAGTTTAAAGATCATAAACTATTTAAAGAACTACAAACAATATACAGTCAAAATCAATACTAAAAAAAGCAGGCTATTCAATCTCTTGAATAGCCTGCTTTATATTTATAAAGTAAGTAACCTTACTTCTTATTTTTTACGTTTGATAACTGCTTGTGCTTTCTCAATGATAGCAGCAGCATTTAAACCGTACTTTTCCATTAATTCTTCTGGAGTACCTGATTCACCGAAAGTATCTTGTACAGCTACATATTCTTGTGGTAATGGATTGTTTAAAGCTAATACTCTAGATACGCTTTCTCCAAGTCCCCCTAAGAAGTTATGCTCTTCAGCTGTAACGATACATCCTGTTTTAGCTACTGATTTTAAGATAGCTTCCTCATCAAGAGGTTTGATAGTATGGATATTAATTACCTCTGCAGAGATTCCTTTCGCTTCTAATTCTTCAGCAGCGATTAAAGCTTCCCATACTAAATGCCCTGTTGCAACAATAGTAACATCAGTTCCTTCGTTTAACATAATTGCTTTACCGATAACGAACTTCTCATCAGCAGGCATAAAATTAGGCACTACTGGACGACCGAATCTTAAATAAACTGGCCCTTCGTACTCAGCGATAGCTAATGTAGCCGCTTTCGTTTGGTTATAATCACAAGTATTGATTACAGTCATATTAGGAAGCATCTTCATTAATCCGATATCTTCTAAGATCTGGTGAGTAGCACCATCTTCTCCTAAAGTCAATCCTGCGTGAGAAGCACATATCTTAACATTCTTCTCAGAGTAAGCTACTGACTGACGGATTTGATCATAAACACGTCCTGTAGAGAAGTTAGCGAATGTACCTGTAAAAGGTATTTTACCTCCGATAGTCATACCGGCTGCAATACCAATCATATTTGCTTCAGCAATACCGATTTGGAAGAAACGCTCTGGGTGATTCTTTTTAAAATCATCCATCTTTAATGAACCGATCAAGTCAGCACATAAGGCTACTACGTTCTCATTCTTTTGTCCTAATTCAGTAAGTCCAGCACCGAATCCTGAACGTGTATCTTTACTTCCTGTATTTGTATATTTTTTCATTTGATTCAAGTTTAGTCGATTAATAATCTCCGAAAGAAGATTCTGGATTTTGTTTGAAAGCTTCTTCTAATTGTGCATCACTAGGAGCCTTACCATGCCAAGCATGTGTATTCATCATGAAGTCTACTCCATTCCCCATCTCAGTGTGTAGTAACACACATACAGGTTTTCCTTTTCCTGATTTAGCTTTCGCTTCTTCATATCCAGCAACGATTGAATCAATATCATTACCTTTTGCTATTTCGATTACTTCCCAATCAAATGCTTCGAACTTAGCCTTTACAGAACCTAAGTTTAATACATCATCAGTAGGACCATCGATTTGTTTACCGTTTAAATCTACAGTAGCGATTACGTTATCCACTTTCTTAGCAGATGCATACATAATAGCTTCCCAGTTTTGTCCTTCCTGTAGCTCACCGTCTCCCATCAGAACATAAACAAGATGGTTATCTTTATTTAATTTCTTAGCTTGAGCAGCTCCTAATGCTACAGATAACCCTTGTCCTAATGAACCAGATGCCATACGTACTCCTGGTAAATGATCATGCGTACATGGGTGTCCTTGTAAACGTGTATTGATTTTTCTGAAAGTAGCTAGCTCACTTACTGGAAAGTATCCACTACGTGCTAATACGCTATAAAATACTGGTGAAATATGTCCATTCGATAAGAAGAAAATATCTTCATCTGTACCGTCCATATTAAATCCTTCTTTTCTATCCATTAACTTTTGATACAAAGTCACTAAGAACTCTGCACATCCTAAAGAACCTCCTGGGTGCCCAGAACTTACAGCATGTACCATTCTAAGAATATCTCTTCTTACTTGTGTAGTTAACTCTGTTAATTGTTGTGTGTTTGGTTTCATTATTTTTTCAATAAAAAATTTACACACAAATATAAGATTATTTTACCGTATTCAATGCCTTTTTGCGACACGAATAAGTGATATAACTACATATATAAGGTGTGCTACTAAAGTGATCTTAACTATAGATTATTATTTCTCAACACTTAGACAGGAAACAAAAGTCAAAAACAAAATAAATAAACTTTAATAATTAGCAGTACATTAACTCCCCCTCTTTCACATTTCATCCTATTTGACTACTTTTAATCCAGAATTAACAATAGACAGGTAAACGAAAAGAAATTATATAAGATAGAACTATGAAGTAGAATTATCTTGCAGTATTTGACTAACACTAATTCTAGATTTAACCCATTATGATTATATTACAATGACTATGTCTACACCAATTCTAAAAACAGAGAACTTAACAATAGGTTATCCTATAAAAAAGGGAGCTAATAAAATAGTACAACAACAGCTGAATATCAATTTAAGACAAGGTATGCTGACTTCGCTATTAGGAATAAATGGAATAGGTAAGTCTACTTTATTGCGAAGTATCTCCTCTAATCAAGAAGTAATAGAGGGTAAAGTACATGTGGATAATCAAGAGATAAAGGAGTACTCTAAAGCTAAACTAGCAACGCTAATAAGTATCGTACTTACAGAGAAAATACCATTATCAGAGTTAACAGTACGCGAACTTATACAGATAGGAAGAACTCCTTATCTAAACTATTATAGTGCGTTAAGTGAGCAAGATAATATGTTAGTTAATAAAGCAATCTCACTAACAGAAATAGAAGATCTGGCTGATAGACAGATTAGTCAACTTAGTGATGGTCAACTTCAACGAGTACTTATAGCAAGAGCCATAGCTCAGGACACACCGATCATCATACTAGACGAACCTTCTAATCACTTAGATTTACATCATAAAGTAGCCTTGTTCAAACTACTGCATAGATTAGCTCATCAAGAGAACAAAGCTATCCTATTCTCTTGTCATGATATGGACTTAGCCATAGCGTTTAGTGATGATATCATCGTCCTAAAAAAAGATTATAATATACAGGACTGTACAGATACACTAATAAACCAAGGAGTATTTGACAACTTCTTCGAAGATGATAATTTAGTATTTAATAGGGAACAAAAGCGCTTTATTCTTTCGGCTGAGTAGTACAGGTATGTCTCTTATTTTTTAAAACATTCTCTATCGTCCACTGTACTTGTTCTTCAAATTGATCTTGACGATACGCACAGTTCTCTATAGTACATATCTTACAAGAGAATGGCTTACAGTCATCCATGTGTACAAATAACTCTAACTCGGTACCGAACTTTTCTATAATCTCTTTCTCAAGTATCTCAACTTCTTTATGCCCTTCTACGATATTAAAATACCATGGAATAGTCATGTGACAATCAAAATGAAGTACTGCACCATACTTAATAATACGCAGGTTGTGCAAGTCTATCCAGTTAGCACGTCTATGCTCCTGAAGATAGTCTACTACTTCCTGAAGTAACATTTCGTCAGTCTCATCCATAATACCTGATATAGCACCTCTAACGATGCGATACCCTGTCACGATAATGATCCCAGCGAAGAGCAAAGCTACTCCACTATCTAACCATCCGTATCCTGTAAAATATAGTAATATAAGCCCTATAATAATACCAATAGTAGAATAGGTATCTGACTGTAAGTGTCTACCACTAGCTACTAAGGCAAGTGATTTGTTTGTTTTCCCTTTCTTGATAGCATACCATCCTAGTACATAATTAACTATAGCTGTGATAGCAACTAGGATAATACCATAATCTAGCTTACCTACAGGTTGAGGATTGAGTAGATTTCTAATTGCTTCAAAGATAATAACTACCCCTGCTAGTATGATCATCCCTCCTTCTACAGTAGCAGAGATAAACTCTACTTTACCATGTCCATAAGGGTGATTTCGATCTCGTGGTAAAGCAGATAGATATAAACTATATAGCCCTACGAAACCACTGATGACATTAATCACACTCTCTAGAGCATCTGTCAAGATAGCCACAGAATGAGTTAATGACCAAGCAACTATTTTAATAACAAATAACAATACACCTACTACGGCTACTATCTTCTGAAATTGATAATTTTCTTTTGCTTTAGTATTCATACCTGCTTAGATTAAAATTGATCTACTTCTTTTACTTCACCTACTTTCAGTCCTTCTAATGATACATCACCTATACGAACACGCACTAATCTTAATGTCGCATAACCTACATAGGCTGTCATCTTTCTAACTTGTCTAAACTTTCCTTCTGTCAGAATGATACGCACCCAACTAGTCGGTCCATGTCTCTCATCTCTAATGCGTCTACCCTCACCTATCCAATCTGGCAATTTATCAAGTTTATCAGCTACACAAGGTTTAGTCATATACTTCTCCCCTTTCACTCCTATCAATACTCCATTTCGCATCTGCTCAATTGCTTCTTCAGTGATATCTCCATCAACTTGAGCATAATACTCTTTCTCATAATGAGCACTTCTTACACGCTCACTCATCACTCCGTCAGTAGTCAAAAACAACAGTCCTTCTGAGTTCTCATCTAATCGACCGATAGCCATGGTCCCCTCAGGAAAATCAAATAACTCTCCTAGTTTATGCTTGGTTCTCTTCTTCTCGTAAATGAATTGGCTAATGTATCCGTGTGGCTTATATAATAAGAAATGTCTATGTGTAGATTCCATCTTTTAGTATCTCTAGAATGATTGTTTCTGAGCGCAAAGTTACTTATTATATACTCTTGGGTTATTAGGATTTGATTATAATTTAAACTACTTATTATTAATCCCCTATTCTACTGTTATTTATCTGCGTCTGTACTCTTCTTCTCTGCAAAGAAATTATCTAAAGCATTTATATATCGCTCGCCATGCGTCTTATCTGACAATGCTTGAAATCCCTGAAGATGCCCTCCTTTATACAAGACCACTTCACTCTTAGGGTTAAGATATTTAGCTCTATAACTATCATTCGGAGAGGTTAATCCATCTCTATCTCCAGCGAAATATAACACAGGCAAAGTTAACTTACTTAGTGCTAACTCATAGTGAGAAGCACTACTAGGTAAGGTATATATTTTCTCTAAATGTTGTTTTAACTTATCTACGATATCTTGTGGGCTATAAACAAATCCTTCCGCTATCAAAAAATCGTATTTATAATCTGTATATAATAATGTACTAGCAATAGTACCCATAGATAAAGCCCATACACCGACAGGCTGAGTAAACCTCTTCTGGCTATACTCTACTACTGCTCTTAAATCTGTAACAAATTCATCATAATAAAGTTGTGTCTCTTTCATCTCAAAAGCTTGACTTTCGCCAAAACCTCTATAATCAAACATTACAACAGTATATCCACGTTTTGCTACTTCTAATACTTGTCTTACATAATAGGACATATTTCCAGCATCTCCATATGCTAATACCAACACTTTCTTTACATCTTTATCCTTAGGAGGAAAGCATATCCAAGACTTGAGTTTATAATTATCAGGCGTAACTATCTCTGTTGCTTCAAAATTAATAGTCGAATTAGCAGGATGGTCTACATACTCCTTTATAGGCTCGATCGCCCAAGTCACACAACTAAACAACATTACTAACACTGATATATAAAGTCTCATCTTACTTTCTATTTATTACTTCACTCAAATATACAATAATACCTTACTCCAACTATATCCCAAGCCTTTAAAAATATCTACTCATATAATTTCACTTTTAAACACAACGTACTATTTAACACAGAATCAGAAATATTAACTATATAACTATAGTAGTATAAAACATAATTACATGCCTGATTCCAATCCTTATTCAAGTTGTTCCCCTAATGATCCTGATGTGTTAGGCTAGTGATAGGCTGATTTATAGCACTTTTTAGCCGACCATATGCCTATCACATGCCGACCACCAGCCGACCACCCCTAAAAAAACTTGTCTCGTCCTAATATAGCTGTACAGTTATTGTTTATAATCCTACTTTTAACTGTACACTTGTTTTTATAATCCTAAGATAACTATACAAGTACTTCTTGTTTGTTTTTATTGGTATA
>NZ_NSGJ01000007.1 GCF_002286775.1 Myroides sp. N17-2 | reverse complement strand
CCTTCACTATCTTTTTAATGAATTCTTGATGATAATGCTGTTTTACTTTTTTTTCTCCTATTGACTTTTCCATCTCTTATTGGTATTTAAAACTGTACAGTTTTTTCAGGACGGGTCAGATTCTTTAGATATTTAATATCTATGACGTTATTCACTTTTTTCAGGAATCTTTTAGGCTGTTTTTAAGTGTTAAAATTTCTGAATATAATTACTATCTTTAATGTAATTTGTTTTTATATAGTTGGTTGTGTGTATTATTTGTATTTTAAATGTAGTTTTTTTGGTAGTACAGTGTAGTGGAAGTTGAGCATATAAACGTACTATGAGGAGAGTTTTAATCAAATAGAGGTGTATGAAAAAGGTTTTAGTACTGTTATTAGTAAGTTTTTTGTTGATGAGTTTTCAGCAGAGGGAGGTTAATTATGATACGTTAATACTAAGAGATGGTATTATGTGTGAAGTGGATGCTAGTGTGGGATATACAGGTCTTACTAAGGGGTATTATCCAAGTGGGAAGTTATATGGTGTGATGATTTTTAAAGATGGAAAGGAGAATGGAATAGCTAAGAGCTACTATGAAAATGGGCAATTAGAAGCAGTGACACATTTCGTGAATGGTAAACGTGTTGGTAAGACGATAAACTATTATGAAAATGGTAAGTTACAAGGTGAAGCGGATTTTAAGGATGGTGTACAAGATGGTGTGACTAAAAGTTATTATGAAAATGGTCAATTAGCACAGGAAGGGAACTGGAAGGGTGGAATGTTAGAAGGACTCACTAAATTATATTATGAAAACGGTAGTTTAAAACAACAGTTAACTTATAAAGCGGATAAAGAAATTGGTGTAATGAAAGAGTATGATAGCGATGGTAAGTTAAAGGCTGCAATAGATGTGGGCGATGGCAGTGGTCGAACTGTAGGTAAGTTTTATTATTCTAATGGGCAATTGCAAAGTGTTATTAATTGGAAAAATGGTAAACAACAAGGGGTAGCGATAAGGTATTATGAAAATGGTAAAGTAGAGAGTGAACAGGATTTTAGTGAAGGATTACAACAAGGTAGAGCTAGGGGGTACTACCTAAATGGAAAGCTCAAAAATGAAGTAATGTGGAAAGAGGGCAAAGAAAATGGTGTCACTAAAGTATATTTCGAAAGTGGAAAAATTGAAAGAGAGGTTATTTTGAAAGATGGAAAGAAGAATGGCGTTACAAAAAGGTATTATGAAAATGGGAAACTTGAAATAGAGGTGGATTTTAAAGATGATATAGAGAAAGGAATAGGTAAGACTTATTATGATAATGGGCAACTACAAAGGGAGATTAACTGGATGAATGGCAAGCAACAGGGGAGAGCTACTAATTACTTTAGGAATGGGAAACTGGAAGAAGAGGTAATATGGAAAGATGGTTCTAAAGATGGAATTACTAAAAGCTATTATGTGAGTGGTCAGTTAAGAGGAATATTTGTATTTAAAAATGATAAATTAGAGGGTGTCACGAAGGTATATTATGCAAACGGGCAACTAGAAAAGAAGGTAAATATGAAGAATGGACTAGAAGAGGGGTTGACTACAAATTATTATGAGAATGGTAAATTATATAAGCAGGTTTACTGGAAAGACGGCAAGGAGGATGGAAGTACTAAAGAGTATGATGAAGATGGTGTGTTACAAAGAGTGATGTTTAAGTCAAAAGGAGAGCCTGAAGGGGAGAGTATAGAGTATTATAAAAATGGAAATATAAAGGCAATAGGTAGTTATGATAATGGGAGACAGGTGGGAGTGACTAAATCTTATTACGATAACGGAAAGTTAAAAAGCGAAACGGTGTGGAAGGATGGGATGCCTAATGGAGTATTTAAGTACTACAGTGAAGATGGTAAACTTGAGAGAGAAGAGAATTGGGTTAATGGAGTGAAGCAGTAGGTATATATGCAAGGTCAAATAAGGATGCTGAGTAATACTTTATGTATAGGTATGTTTTCAGATGGAATAACTAAATCAACTACTTAGATTAAAAATAAGAATATGAAAGGTATTAAGAAAAATGTAATTCTAGTTATTGTTATAATAATTGGAGTAGTGGGGTGTAAAGGGACTACAAATGATGAGTCTTTAATAGGAAGTGCAACAGAGGTGATTTATGAACCTATTAGTATTCGTCATCTGTCTAAAGAAGAGGTGTTTAAGAAAGTGAAACAATTCTATGAGAAGAATGAGGTTGTTAATCTTGAAAGCATATCTACTTATCAAGTAGTTTCAATTGAGGATATACGTACTAAACTTTTGGATATTTTTGATATTAAAAGTACGTTTTATTATGTAAATAATTTGATGCTGTCTCCAAGTATAGTGCCTAAAACTATTTATTTTGATGATGAAACTCATATTAGTGCTGAAGGGGTGAGTGTTGTTTATAGTGATATTAATAAGAGGATATATGAAGCAGATATTGACACGTTATCTAAGTTAGAAATTGCAATGAGAGAAAGGCGACCGTATCAGTTTACTCTTGTGGGGTACGAGGTTCTTAAGCCTATTAAGGAAGTTGCTTACACTATTAGTATGTTTTTACCTCAAATTACAAATTATAAAGTAACAGATGTTGGAACGACAGTTATGTCTGATATTGGAGTAATTAAGTTGGTTAAGATTAAAGGCAATGAGGTAGTCGTGAATGTGCCTGTTAAGGAGGGGTATTCTATTAATGTTTTTGGTTTAAAAGATAATAAGAAAATAAGTGCATATAGTATGGTAAGTGGCGGAATTACATTCGCTCAACAAAAGGAAGGGGGAGTAGTACAAGTGGAGCGAAGAACGCCTAGTTTCTTTTTTAGTGAAGAATTATCTAGTATTGTTATTCAAGTGATTGAAGATAAGTTTCAGAGAGTTGATTTTGAAATATTGATGTGGGTTTTTGATTAAAAATACTAATTTAAGCAATAAAAGATTGTTTTTTAAGGTTATATAGAATGAATGTGTTGTTAAAAATAAGATAGAGATGTATAAGGCTTTGTTGGTTAACTTATTATTGGTATTGGTACTTTGCGTTAGTTGTAAAGATGATGAAGTGCGTACAGATGATAATTGGACTAATGGATTAGAGCAGAGCGATGAGGTGTTGGTAGTAGATGAAGATGATGTTGGGTGGAAGCTATTAGAGTTAAATCCTATGGAGAAAGAGCAGGCGTTAAGTGTGTTTTATGCAGGGATAGAGACGGAGATACAGTCGGATAGTCTATACGGTATGGTTACGAAGTTTAAAAAAAGAAGAATGGAGCTTCATCAAGCATTAGGGATTCCTGATGCTCGTTACTTTTTTGATAATCCTGAGTGGTTGCCTATTATAGAACCTTCTAAAATCAACTATGTAGATGGTACTAGTGAGGATGCCGTAGGGTATTATATTACTCCTAATCTAGTGAAAATAAAAGGAGGTAAGTGGAAAAGTGATTTAGAAGAGGATCGTGATAAAATATTAAAGCTAGAGCAAAAGGTGGGGGAGTTACAAGAGGATGACATGAATGTGTTTGGGCTTTTAGTACACAAGCCTGTGAGATCTATTATCTATAATGGAACTGTAGCGGTGCCTAGTAGTTATACTTATTTGATAAGTAGTAAGGAACCGCTATTGGTGACTAATATAGGAGAAGTAAAGTTGTTAGAAAGAGAGGATACTGAGATAGCGCTAGAATTGCCATATAATAGTGGTTATTATGTATTAGTATATGGTGTGTCTGAGGACAATAAGGTGATCCGTGAGGTTAGTAGAACAGGGGATACTAGATTAGTGCATAATGGCGTTCATCAAGAGGGGAGGGATAAAGTGTTTATCGCCTATTCTTACCCTGTGGAAAAGATTATGATTAAGGTTTATAAACGCAAGAAATCGAGTTCAATTTCGTTTACTTTCGAGCATATAGTAGAGAAAATAGATGGTGGTAATAGAAAGAAATAACTATTTGTCATTACTTTTTTGGGAATAGAGATAGATGCAACTACCTAGTACAGGAAGTACAAGGATAAATAGTATGATTAAGGCGTGTTCAAGACCTTGAAATTTCTTGTTTCTAAATAGGTGTATTATGCTGTATATAGTAAGAAGTGAATATGTACTGATTATAGTAATAATGCCGATAGGGCCTATTATACCTAGTGAGATCATAAGAGAATGTTTATTGTTATTAATGCAAGTATAAGGGGATTCGGTTGAGGTATCAATACCATATTAGTGGTATTTTAAGAATTGAATTATAGAGAAGGGAAGTTGTCTATAGGTAGATGAACATAATGATAACAGGTATGGGTCATTAATGATAAGCGTTTAAAAAGGGAAGATGAATGATTATCTTCAAAAAAAACACGTATTTTTACACAAAATAATTATAGTAATGCAATCAATAGTTAAGTATAAAGAGCAGATTTCTGAATTTATCGATTCGATTTCTTTATCAGGTACTCCAAAGGAACTTTACGAACCTATTTCATATATATTATCATTAGGAGGAAAACAGATTCGTCCTGTGTTAACATTAATGTCAGCTGATATCTTTGGTATAGATCCAAAGAGAGCTATCCATGCAGCAACAGCTATTGAGTTGTTTCACAACTTCTCCTTAATGCATGATGATATTATGGATGATGCACCACTGCGTAGAGGTCATCAAACTGTACATGAAAAATGGAATACAAATACTGCTATCTTATCAGGAGATGCTATGCTAATCTTAGCTTATCAGTATTTTGAGCATTATGAGAATAATACTTTTCGCGACTTAGCGAAGTTGTTTAGTAAAACGGCTATTGAGGTATGTGAAGGACAGCAATGGGATATCTGTTTTGAGAATAGAAATGATGTGAGTATTCCTGAATACATCCAAATGATAAAGTTTAAAACTGCTGTATTAGTAGGTGCAGCACTTAAGATGGGAGCTATCGTAGCTGAGACGAGTACTAAGAATGCAGAAGATATCTATGAATTCGGTATTAATCTTGGTATTGCGTTCCAATTACAGGATGATTATTTAGATGCATTCGGTGATGCAGCTACTTTCGGTAAACAAGTAGGTGGAGATATTCTTGAGAATAAGAAGACATTTCTTTATTTAAAAGGAGTGATGAATGCGAATGATGTACAACGTGCAGAATTAGTATCGTACTTCTCAAGCCTAGAGCAGAACGCTGATGAGAAAGTAAATCGAGTAAAAGAGTTATTCGTAGAAACAGGATCTGCTAAAGAATCAAAAGATTTAATAGAAGAGTATACATTAAAAGCGCTTGCTATCTTAGACCAAATGGACATTGCAGATGATAAAAAAGAACAACTGCGTACGTTCAGTCATGAATTAATGGATAGACGCGTATAATCATATAATGATGACAGAAGCTGTATCTTATTTAGAGGACAAAGTAGGTGAATACAATTTACTGAGCGATTTAGTCAGACAAGTCGAAAAAGACTTTCGTATGGCAGTGGATGCATCGATTACTTTAAATGCAGACACCCCTGCTAAGTTAGTTTATGAGGTTTATAATGAGCTGTGTAACATCGTAAATAAATCATCAGTATCTAAATTCTCTAGTTTACTTTATAGAGTAGATATTGCAGAGAAAGATGTAAGAGCTATACAGAGTACAGATATAGAGGATTATTTGCAACAAGTAACTTTCTTGTTGTTAAAGAGAGAATATCAAAAAGTATATATTAGGAGTACATTATAATAAACGTACTTTTTATATAAAACAATAAAGCACCTTAACGAGGTGCTTTATTTGTTTATGAGGTATGTTATTAGAAATAGAATCTAACAAAAGGCATATATGCACTTCCGTAGACCATATCTTTTTCTTTATAAAGAACGTTGTAACGTACACCAATAGTAACGGGACCTTGACTGTATCCTACACCTAAGAATAAAGCTGTGTTCCAAAAATTATCACCTATATTTTCTGCATCGTGATATTTATATGTGTTATTAACTCTCAACTGTTCAAGTTCGGCAGATAATTGAATTTGAGGAATAGGGTTTGATAATGCGATGATACTACCTCCGTAGATCCAAGAGTTGTATTCTTTGATACTAGAGTTGTAATAACTTCTATTTTTGCTGCTGACATAACTACCTTGTAGGCCTACACCTGCTGAAAAATAAGGGTTCACCTGATATAGTGCACTAGGGGCTATCATAATATCTGTATAGCCACTTCCAAAGCCTACTCCTAAGCCTCCACCGAATTTCCATTTATTAGTAGAATCATAATTTTGAGTAGTATTTCCTCTATCTTGTGCAATAATAGAAAAAGAGCAAGCTAAAAAAAATGATATTGACAAAAAAAACGGTAAATAGTTGATGTTAAATCTTTTCATTTCAATTTTATAAAATAATTATCAGATAAAAATAAGGAAAAGTTTATAGTTTTGTCATAAAGAGTTGTATTTTTGTAGATATAATATTTAAACAAAAGGTCTTTAGACAAAGTTATGGATAGATATTCCTTTTTAAATGCGGCACACACTGCATTTTTTGCAGATTTATATGATCAGTATACAGAGAGTCCAGATAGCGTAGAGCCAAGCTGGAGAGCTTTCTTTCAAGGATTTGATTTTGCAAATGAATACAATAGTGGGCCGGTTGAGCAGTTAGCACAAGCTTATACGTCAAGTAATAGTGTAGGTGTAGATAGTTCAGCGCAGTTAGGGCAACTTCAAAAGGAGTTTGCTGTATTAAAATTAATTGACGCTTACAGAACTTATGGGCATTTATTGACTAAAACAAACCCATTAAGAGACAGAAAAGTAGAGCATCCAGATTTGAGTTTAGAGAAGTTTGGTCTATCTCAAGCAGATTTGAATGTTAATTTTGAGGCTGCAAAGACAATACAACTACCAACTACTACATTGGGACAGATAATCGCCCAATTAGAGAAAATTTACTGTACTACACTAGGTATTGAGTACAAGTACATCGTTGATGAAGCGACAGTACAATGGATTCAAAATCACTATGAGACTACAGAAGCGAAATTTAATAATGAAGAGAAAAAAGAGATCTTGCACAAGTTGATTGAGGCAGTTTCTTTTGAAAACTTCTTAAATACGAAATACGTTGGACAAAAACGTTTCTCTCTAGAAGGTCTAGAAGCAGCAATACCTGCTATAGATTTTATGATGGATGCTGCTGCTGATAAAGGAGTAGAGGAGATTGTAGTAGGGATGGCACACCGTGGACGTCTTAATGTATTAGCTAACGTATTCAAAAAACCTGCACAAGATATTTTTGCAGAGTTTGACGGTAAAGATTACGATGCTATCGAAGGATTTGACGGTGATGTTAAGTACCACTTAGGTCTTACTACAACACGTAAAACTCGTTCAGGTAAAGTAATGCACGTTAACTTAACGCCTAACCCTTCTCACTTAGAGACTGTGGGTGCTGTTATCGAAGGTATTGCTAGAGCTAAACAGGATACAATATTCGTAGATCAACCTTCTAAAGTGTTGCCTATCGCTATTCACGGTGATGCAGCTATCTCAGGACAAGGAATTGTTTATGAGATCGTTCAGATGGCTAAGCTTAGAGGTTATAAGACAGAAGGTACTATTCACATAGTATTAAATAACCAAGTTGGTTTTACAACTAACTATACTGATGGTCGTTCTTCTACCTACTCTACTGATATTGCTAAAGTAACTCAATCTCCTGTTTTGCATGTTAATGCGGATGATACAGAGGCTGCTGTTAGAGCATTTATGTTTGCTTTAGACTATCGTATGGAGTTTGGAACAGATATATTTATTGATTTAGTTGGATACCGTAAATACGGACACAACGAAGGAGATGAGCCAAAGTTCACTCAGCCAATCTTATATAAACTGATCTCTAAACACCCTAACTCACGTAATATTTATAGCGCGAGATTATTAGATGATAAAATAGTAGATGAAGCTTTCGTTAAGTCGTTAGAATCACAATATAAAGATGCTTTAGAGCAAGAGTTAAGTACCTCTCGTGCGTGTGAGTTTACACGTGTGAGAACATTTATGGAAGAGAATTGGCAAGGATTTAATATTGCTAGTCGTGACAAAATGGTGGCTGACTATGATACTAAAGTTTCTAAAGAGATGCTTACAGCTATCGCTGAAGTAATCACTGAATTACCTGAGGATAAAAAATTCATTAGTAAAGTTAAAAAGCTTATTGGAGACAGAAAAACAATGTTCTTCGAAAAAGATGCTTTAGACTGGGCGATGGGTGAATTATTAGCTTATGGTACTTTAGTTACAGAAGGATACGATGTACGTCTATCAGGTCAAGATGTAGAACGTGGTACGTTCTCTCATAGACATGCTGTGGTAAAAACCGAAGATACGGAAGAATTAATCATTCTATTAAATAGACTGAAAGAGCAAAAAGGTCAATTTAGAGTATTTAACTCTTTATTAGCTGAGTACGCTGTATTAGGTTTTGAGTATGGATATGCTTTAACTAATCCAAATACATTAACTATCTGGGAAGCACAGTTCGGAGATTTCTCTAACGGAGCTCAGATTATGATGGACCAATATATTTCTGCTGCTGAGGATAAGTGGAGTAACCAAAACGGTATTGTGATGCTATTGCCTCATGGATACGAGAATCAAGGTGCTGAACACTCTTCTGCTAGATTAGAGCGTTACTTACAGTTATGTGCTGAGAGTAATATGTTCGTAACTAACGTTACTACACCAGCTAACCTTTTCCATTTAATGAGAAGACAGATGATTACTGACTTTAGAAAGCCTTTAATCAATATGTCTCCTAAGAGTTTGTTAAGACATCCTGCTGCTGTATCTTCTATTAAAGATTTTACAGATGGAAAATTCAAGTATGTAATAGGTGATGATACTGCTAACCCTGCTGATGTTAAATCATTAGTATTCTGTAGTGGTAAGTTCTATTATGACTTGGTAGCTAAACGCGAAGAGTTAGGTAGAAATGATGTTGCTATCGTGAGAGTAGAACAATTGTTCCCATTACCAGTAGAGCAAATCAAAGAAGTAATAGCTATGTATCCTAATGTAGACGACTATGTATGGGCTCAAGAAGAACCTAAAAACATGGGAGCTTACGGATATTTACTAATGAACTTCGAAGAGAAACCTTTACGTTATGCAGGTAATAGAGCTTATAGTGCTCCTGCATCAGGAAGTTCAGTTCGTTCTAAAAAACGTTACGCTTACGCAGTTGAAAAAGTTTTCAACAAGAATTTATAAGAAAAATAGTATTTTTACATAACAATATTTAATTAAAGGATATAGAGATGAGCATCTTAGAAATGAAAGTTCCTTCGCCAGGTGAATCAATTACTGAAGTTGAAATCGCTACATGGTTAGTAAAAGATGGTGACTACGTTGAAAAAGACCAAGCTATTGCTGAAGTAGATTCAGATAAAGCGACTTTAGAATTACCAGCTGAAGAAAGTGGTATAATCACTTTAAAAGCAGAAGAAGGTGACGCTGTTGCTGTAGGTCAAGTAGTTTGTCTAATCGATATGAGCGCTGCAAAACCTGCAGGAGGTGCTTCTACGGAGGCTAAACTAGCTGCTGAAGCTCCAAAAGTGGAAGCTCCAAAAGCTGAACCTGTAAAAGCTGCAACTACTTATGCTACTGGAAGTGCATCTCCAGCTGCTAAGAAAATCTTAGATGAGAAAAACATCAGCGCTGCTACTGTAACAGGTACTGGTAAAGATGGTAGAATCACTAAAGACGATGCTGTTAACGCAAAAGCATCTATGGGGACTCCAACAGGAGTTTCTAGAGGTGAAGAGCGTAAAAAGATGTCTATGTTACGTCGTAAAGTTGCTGAGCGTTTAGTAGAAGCTAAAAATACAACGGCTATGTTAACTACTTTCAATGAAGTTAACTTAACTAACGTAAACAAATTAAGAAGCGAGTTTAAAGATGCTTTTAAAGCTAAACACGGTGTAGGTCTAGGATTTATGTCTTTCTTCACTAAAGCTGTAACTCGTGCATTAGAGTTGTATCCAGATGTAAACTCTATGATCGATGGTCAAGAGCAAATCAAATATGACTTCGCAGATATTTCTATCGCTGTATCAGGTCCTAAAGGATTAATGGTACCAGTAGTAAGAAATGCTGAGTTATTATCTTTCCGTGGTGTTGAAGCTGAAATTAAACGTTTAGCTATCAGAGCACGTGATGGACAAATCACTGTTGATGAAATGACAGGTGGTACATTTACTATTACTAATGGTGGTGTATTCGGATCTATGTTGTCTACTCCTATCATTAACCCTCCACAGTCTGCTATCTTAGGTATGCACAATATTATTGAGCGTCCTATCGCAGTAGAAGGTAGAGTGGAGATTCACCCAATGATGTACCTTGCATTATCTTATGACCACAGAATTATCGATGGTCGTGAGTCAGTAGGTTTCTTAGTAGCTATCAAAGAGGCTTTAGAAAACCCAGCTGAGTTATTATTAGATAACAATCCTAAAAAAGCATTTGAACTTTAGTAGTTTGAATCTTTTAAATATATCAACGGCAACTATTTTATAGTTGCCGTTTTTTTATGTCTTATTTATAGAGGAATTGTTGTTATATGGAAAGGAAGTTTTAGGTATCTATTAAAAAGGATTATAAAGGGGTGTTTGCTAGATTTGTTATGGGATGATAGGGTATAAGTAGAAATAGATGTTGCTATATATGCTTGTTTTATAGGTGATTATGTAACTTGTTGATTGCTAGTGATTGTTAATAACTTGTACTTTTTGTGAATAAATACATTTGTACTTCGTTTTTTATAGACCGAAAAAACATCATCTTTGTAAATAAGAGGTAAGGGCTTACTTCGATATTTTAATCTTTTACACTCAAAATAGTATGGCTTTTCAAGAACCGATTTTAACTGAAAATAAGAATAGATTTGTAATATTTCCAATCAAACACCATGACATATGGGATTGGTATAAGAAGATGGAAGCTAGTTTTTGGACAGCTGAGGAGATTGATTTGCATCAAGATTTATCTGATTGGAATAATAAATTAAATGAAGACGAGCGTTATTTTATTAAACATATCCTTGCTTTCTTCGCAGCATCTGATGGTATTGTGAATGAAAACTTAGCAGAGAACTTTGTGAATGAGGTACAGTATGCTGAAGCTAAGTTTTTCTATGGATTCCAAATTATGATGGAGAATATTCACAGTGAGACGTATTCTTTATTGATTGATACCTATGTGAAAAATGAAGAGGAGAAAGATAGGTTGTTTAGAGCATTAGATGTATTCCCTGCTATCATGAAGAAAGCAGAGTGGGCATTAAAATGGATAGAGTCAGACTCGTTTGCAGAGCGTTTGATCGCTTTTGCTGCTGTAGAGGGAATCTTCTTCTCAGGAGCATTCTGTTCTATCTTCTGGTTAAAGAAACGCGGTTTAATGCCTGGCCTTACATTCTCAAATGAGTTAATCTCAAGAGATGAGGGAGTGCACTGTGATTTTGCAGTTCATTTACACAATCACCACTTAGTAAATAAAGTTCCTAAAGCTCGTATTAGAGAAATATTAGTAGATGCCTTAGATATCGAAAGAGAGTTTATTACAGAGTCTTTACCTGTAAGTTTAATTGGTATGAATGCTACGCTGATGACTCAGTATCTAGAGTTCGTGACTGATAGATTATTAGTAGAATTAGGATGTGAGAAAGAGTATAATGTTGGTAATCCATTTGACTTTATGGATATGATCTCTTTACAAGGTAAGACTAACTTCTTTGAAAAACGCGTGTCTGAGTATCAAAAGGCAGGAGTGATTTCAAAAGAAGAAGGGGGTAATAAGATTAGTTTTGACGCTGATTTTTAATTATTAACAAAAAACGAAAAAGAAAAGATGTACGTAGTAAAAAGAGACGGAAGAAGAGAGCCTGTTAGTTTTGATAAGATTACAGATCGCGTTAGAATACTTTGTTATGAATTAAATGATATAGTGGATCCTGTGAAGGTAGCTATGCGTGTTATAGAAGGGTTATACGATGGAGTGTCTACTTCTGAGTTAGATAACTTGGCAGCAGAAACAGCTGCTTCTATGACTGTCAGCCATCCTGACTACGCTTTATTGGCTGCTAGGATAGCAGTGTCAAATCTACATAAAAATACAAAGAAGGTATTCTCTGAGGTAGTAGATGATCTATATAGATATGTAAATCCTCGTACTAATCAAGAAGCGCCACTTATCGCTGATGATGTTTATGCTGTGATTAAAAAACATGCAGAAAGACTTGATTCGACGATTATCTACCAACGTGATTTTAACTATGACTACTTTGGGTTCAAAACATTGGAGCGCTCTTATTTATTGCGTTTAAATGGAAAGATTGTTGAGCGTCCACAACATATGCTTATGCGTGTGGCAGTTGGTATTCACTTAGAGGATATTGATTCAGTTATCGAAACGTATGAATTAATGTCTAAGAAGTTCTTTACACATGCTACGCCAACGTTATTTAATTCAGGTACTCCAAAACCTCAGATGTCTTCTTGTTTCTTATTAACGATGCAAGATGATAGTATAGATGGAATATATGATACTTTAAAACAGACTGCTAAGATATCTCAGTCTGCTGGAGGTATAGGTCTTTCTATACATAATGTACGTGCTACAGGTTCTTATATTAGAGGGACGAATGGTACATCAAATGGAATCGTACCGATGTTACGTGTTTATAATGATACGGCAAGATATGTAGATCAAGGTGGAGGTAAGCGTAAAGGTAGCTTTGCTATCTATTTAGAACCATGGCATGCAGATATATTTGACTTTATTGATTTGAGAAAGAATCACGGTAAAGAAGAAATGCGTGCACGTGATTTGTTCTTAGCTCTTTGGATCAATGATCTGTTTATGAAACGCGTAGAGACAGATGATAAATGGACACTTATGTGCCCTAATGAATGTCCTGGTCTATGTGATGTCTATGGAGATGACTTCGAACAATTATATTTAAAGTACGAAAACGAAGGTAAAGGTCGTCGTACAATTAAAGCAAGAGAATTATGGGAAGCAGTACTTGAAGCTCAGATAGAGACAGGTACACCATATATGTTATATAAAGATGCGGCTAATGCTAAGTCTAACCAAAAGAACCTAGGAGTAATCAGATCTTCTAACTTGTGTACTGAGATTATGGAGTATACTTCTCCAGACGAAGTAGCAGTATGTAATTTAGCGTCTATTTCATTACCTATGTTTGTAGAGAATGGTAAGTTTAACCATGAGTTCTTATTTGATGTAACGAAGCGTATAACACGTAATTTAAACCGTGTTATAGATAGAAACTACTATCCTGTACAAGAGGCTTATAATTCTAATATGCGCCATAGACCTGTAGGATTAGGTGTGCAGGGATTAGCAGATGCATTTATCTTATTGAGAATGCCGTTTACGAGTCCTGAAGCTAAGAAACTGAATCAAGAAATATTTGAAACAATATACTTCGCTGCTTTGACTGCTTCTAATGAGATGGCTAAAGAGGAAGGTGCTTATTCTACATTTGAAGGGTCTCCTATTTCTAAAGGAGAGTTTCAATACAATATGTGGGGAGTAAAAGACGAAGAGTTAAGTGGAAGATGGGACTGGGCTTCATTGAGAAAAGAAGTAATGGCTAGTGGAGTGAGAAACTCTCTATTATTAGCACCAATGCCAACAGCGTCTACTTCACAAATATTAGGTAATAATGAAGCTTTTGAGCCATATACTTCTAATATTTATACTAGACGTGTATTATCAGGAGAGTTTATCATTGTGAATAAGCACTTGTTAAAAGACTTAGTAGACTTAGGTCTTTGGAATGAGGATTTAAAGCAAGAGATAATGCGTGCTAATGGATCTATTCAACATATTGATTTTATACCTGCTGATATTAAAGAGTTGTATAAAACTGTATGGGAGCTTAGTATGAAAGATATTATAGATATGTCACGTGAGCGTGGATATTTTATCGATCAGTCTCAATCGTTAAACTTGTTTATGGAAGGAGCTACATTTGCTAAGTTAACTTCTATGCACTTCTACGCGTGGAAATCTGGATTAAAGACAGGTATGTATTATTTGCGTACTAAGTCTGCTGTAGATGCTATTAAATTTACATTGAATAATGAGAAGAAAGATAAAACTAACAGCATTCAAGAAGTAGAGCAGGTATCTGTAAGTGAATACCAAGCGATGCTTCAACGTGCAAAAGAAGCTTCAAATAATGATGAAGATTGTGAAATGTGTGGTTCTTAATTAAGTATATTACACTATAGTATATGAAGGTAGTCTGTTTAGGCTACCTTTTTTTGTGCCTCATTTTTTTTGTAAGTTGAAAAGTTGACAATTAGTGTTGTATCTTTGCACTTTAATTAATGTAGTATTATGGCTAAGGAAACGAAAGAAGGAATATATAAAGGTATAATAGAGAAAGATGCCCAAGGGAATTATTTCTGTGGACCTTACTTGTTAGATTATCAATATACAGAGGCAAACTTTAAGCTAGGTGATCTAATTAGTTTAAAAACGTCTATTGCTAATCCAAGTGGAAAAAGTAAAGATGCTTACCCTAAGAAATCAATGAAATTTTTCTTAGCAGGTGATGAAAAGACTGATAACTAATAGTTGGAAGTAATCTTATAAAGAAATGAAGAAGAGTGTGATTATTAATCACGCTCTTTTTTGTTTCTAGGTGTACTGTGTTGAAACTATTTAAAATTCGTCTATAAATCTTTATATTTACTGTTAAATAAAAAGTTATGAAGAAAGTATTGTCCATTATTGGGGCATTATTAGTTATTGGAGTAGGTGTGTTTTTATCTGTTAAGTATTGGAACGATGAGAATACTGAATATCCCTATAATATAAAGATAGTGGAAGATAATAATCGTATTCGATCTTTTGTAGAAGAGACTGAAGAAGGATTAGATATTTATTACTTGATTAAGCAAGAAAATGGAGAAGATTTAAGAGTGGATAATGTCTATTATTACGATGTAGCAGCACCTGATTATCCTAGCGAAAACTTTATCCGCTTTAGTGATCAGAAGAGTGAGTTAGTGGGATTATATAATGATAGAGGAGTAGCTGTAATCCCTCCAATTTACTCAGATCTTACTCGTGTTTATAATGGCATGCTTTATGCTTTAAAAGATGGTGTAAAGGATAATATTGGGTCTAATGGAGATAGACATGACGTGTTACTAGGAGGAACTACTTTATTGCTAAACACTAATGGAGAGGTCTTGATAGAGGATATGATAATTCCTAATAACACTTTAGATATGTTTAGTCTGAAGATTACCGAAGAACCTATTTTAGATAGTTATTACGTAAGTTTTAAAGGGGTAAATAGCAAGTATTACAATTTCGTTGATTTAGCTAAGTATTTTGAACTATTTGTGAAAGAGGAGTTTCTGCCTAGTACAGTAGATCATAAATGGGAGAGTTTCTTGTCTGATAATATCGAAGTGAATATCGAGGTTAAGAATGAGAATGTAGGAGATTACATAGTCTATGATAAACAAGAGATGTTAACTATTCAGAAAGATCTAGTCACTAAAGCTTTTGCACTTGCTAATAGTAGTGATTCTACACGTTATAAGTTAGTGTATGATGTGTATGATTGGATTGTTACTGTTGATACCGAACTTATGGAGGATAAGTATAAAAAAATTTATCTAAATAAAGAGGGAGTATGGAAAGGTAAGGAATTTCCTGTTTTTCAATTAAACATAAAAGAAGTAAAAGGTACTCAGACTCGTTCTAATCATTATGATTTTTATAGAAATAAAAATGGAGGAATGACTTTATATCAAATCACTATCCGTGCTAATTATTATTGATTGTGTTAGATAACTGTAATTATACTGTTTTTTCTACATTCTGGAGGAGTAATCTGACGATTAATAGCGGTATATTTGTTAGCTAACAACACACTTATAATTGAATATGAGTTCTTTATTTTATATTGATCGCACAAAGATAGCCTTAGATGATGTCATGTTTAATGACAATGTCAAAGCTGAGATTAACCAGTTCTTAAAGGAATATAAGTATCGAGAGATACTAATGAAATATAATCTGCCAGTAAGTAATAAGATACTACTGTATGGAAAGACTGGTTGTGGAAAAACAATGACTGCAAAAGCTATTGCGAAGTATTTGGATAAGAAGCTAATCATTGTGAACCTAGCAACTATTGTTTCCTCTAAATTAGGTGAGACTGCTAAGAATATCGAGAGTCTGTTTAAAGAAATTCAATACGAGAGTTCTGTACTTTTCTTTGATGAGTTTGATTCTTTAGGACAAATACGCGATTACGACAATAAGGACAACAGTGAGATGAAGCGCGTAGTTAATGCTATATTACAGTTGATAGATAACTTACCTCAGAAGTCTATTTTAATGGCAGCAACTAACCAAATACACATGATAGACGAAGCGTTAGTGAGACGTTTTGAACTACAACTAGAGTATACTTCTCCTAATAATGAAGCATTAGATTTTTATTATGATAAGTTACTAAAAGAGTATCCTGCAGAGTACTGTGAGATCACTAGACTATATGATGTGTCTTATGCTGAGGCTAAGAATCACGTATTTAAAACTGTAAAAGATAATATTATAAATAGCCAATTACTATTTGAGGCTAATGAACAATAATTAGTTGAACAATTGCTTATGATGAAATGGGAAAAGTTGCTATCGCTAAAGAAGCATGGTGACACTTTTGTTAGAAATAGATTAGACGAGAGTCAGACACGTATAGGATTTGAAGTAGATTATGATAGAATTATATTCTCTTCTCCTTTTCGTAGTTTACAGGATAAGACGCAAGTAATACCTCTTTCTAAGACGAACTTTGTTCACACGCGATTGACACACAGTTTAGAAGTTTCGGTTGTAGGACGTTCATTAGGACGTATAGTAGGGGCGAGCTTATTAAATAAGTATCACTATTTAGCAGAGGAGTTTGGCTATACAGTGAATGACTTTGGGGCTATCGTAGCTGCTGCGTCATTAGCTCATGATATAGGTAATCCTCCTTTTGGACATTCAGGTGAGCGTGCTATCGGTGATTTCTTTAAACGTGGTATTGGGGCTATGTATAAAGATCAGCTGACTGATAAAGAATGGGAAGACTTAATTAACTTTGAGGGTAATGCTAATGGCTTTGCTGTATTGACTAAAAGTCGTCCTGGTATGGCTGGAGGGCAACGCATCTCTTATGCTACTCTAGGAGCCTTTATGAAGTACCCTAAAGAGAGTTTACCTAAGAAAATGACTAGAGATATATCTGATAAGAAATATGGTTTCTTTCAGGGGGATAAAGAAGCATTTATTGATGTAGCTAGTGAATTAGGTCTTATCATGAAGACAGATAGAACAGAAGCTGCATTCTTTAGGCATCCTTTAGCTTTCTTAGTAGAAGCGGCAGATGATATCTGTTATACGATTACAGACTTTGAAGATGGGATTAATCTAGGTTGGATAGCAGAAGAACACGCTTTAGAGTTTTTAATCAAGATCGTTCAGAATAGTATTAATCCACAGACTTACGCACAACTTACTTCTAAAGAAGATAGAGTGAGTTACCTTAGAGCATTAGCTATTGGTAGTTTAATACAAGATGTATCTAGAGTGTTCTTAGAGAACGAAGAGAAAATACTAGCAGGTGAGTTTGCATTCGCCCTAACAGAGAAGTGTAGCTATGTGGCTCAGATGAAAGATATCTTGTCTGTAAGTATTAATAAAGTATATCAAGGTAGAGAAGTTATAGAGAAAGAGATAGTAGGATATAAGGTTATTAATGCACTATTAGAGGCTTTCACTACTGCTGTTAATAATGTATATCATGGCGATGAAAGTCAATATGACTTGTTGATTATGTCATTATTACCTGATAAGTATCTAGTAGAGAGTGATAGTGTTTATGTGCGTTTAATGACCATATGCCACTTCATCTCAATGCTTACAGATGGTAAGGCATTGGAGCTATATAATATGATTAAAGGGAACGACAAGTAGCCTGTCTTTATAAAAATAAAAAGAGGTTATAGTATTATACTATAACCTCTTTTTTAGCTTAAAATATCTGTGAAATTAAATTACTCTCTTGTAGTCTGCATCCATAAGTGTGCATATTTCATCATTCCTGTTGCTGGAACAAAAACCTTGTTAGATTCAGGAGCTTTAATAGCGATAGCTTCTTCTTTAGTTTTACCAATTACATCACCTTTTGAACCTGATATTGAATTAGATCCATCTTTTGTTGCTATTGCAAAAGTTGCTTTAGAACCATCATTAGCAATGTCTTTTACATATACAGTTAAGAATTGCCCTGCTCTACCAGAGTAATAGCCTTCAGCTTTTAATATTTCATATATGATTTGACCATCTGCTTCTTTAGTATATACTTTTTTAAGAGTTAGTTTTGCACCTTCTGTCATTGGTTCTCCCGCTTCTCCAAACTGACCAAGTAGTAAGAAAGCATCACTACCTTGACCTATTTTGAACTTGTAATATCCTAATCCATTATTTATTGATTCAGTAGAATATGTTCCTTCTAATACTCCGAATATAGCTTCTGTACCCTTTTGATATCTGTTATATGAAGCTTCTTTTTCTCCTTTATTATCTTTTAATGGAGTACTTAATGCAAATTCTGCTTCAGCCCTTGCTTTTTCTTCTGCTAAGTAAGTTGTACGAGCTATTTCAACAAGTTTTCCATTGATATTTTTAAGTTGCATAACATAGAATCTACCTTTTACTGATTCATCTTTACCTTCAAGAAGTATCTTATTAGTATTCTTATTATGAGCTAGTACAGTCATGTCATAAGCTGAGAATCCACTATTAAAGTTTACTACTACATCAGAGAAAGTATAAGTGTATTTATGCCCTTGATCTTCAAATACGTATAGACCATTTATAGGTAGTTTGATAGGTTCTACTATTGCCCCTTTTTTCAGAGGTAACCAACCAAATTGGCCTTTATCGTGCTCAACTATAATGTCTTTAGCTGGGTAAGCAGCTTTGATTGCTTCTATTTCTGTCTTAGCTGTTAAGTCCATATTGAACATGAACTCACTCTTGTCGTTATTTATTTCTCTAAAGAAGAAAGCTTTATATTCACTTGTTTCTTTGTTTTTTGCTACAGTTTTGAATACACCTGTTTCGTTTTTGTATGTAGTAATTACATTATATACATCATCATCTTGCCCACTTCCTGCCATACCTGACATTTTCATAGTGATTGTAGTTTTTTCAAAATGAAAAGGAATTGGGTTACCAGCGTGATTAAAAGAATATTCTCCGATGATAGGAGACTCTTTACTTACTTCTACTTGATCTTTGATTTCAGGTCTGATAGGCGTATTATCATCACTAGAACAACTCGTCATTAAGAATGCTGTAATAGCAAAAAGAGAAAGTATTTTTTTCATGTTATAAATAGTTATATCGTTTAATTATTTAGAACAAATGTAAATAAAATATCTAATTGAGCAATATTTATTTATAACATATCTAAATAATAATCATAACTACTTGTTTTGTAGTTATTTGATTTTGTGTTTTAGTTGATGTTGTTTTTAATTTATTCTAAATTAAGCCTTGTTCTAAATAGAATGGTAGGTTATATTTTTAGAATGTAATCCATATTTGGAGTTAGTAAACTAAATACGTTTGTGAAGAGTAAAGGATTGTTTCCTGTAGGGAAATGATATATATAAACAAAAAAAGACGCTATATATAATATAGCGTCTTCTCTTATATTGTTTATTTATTTGTATTACTACAAACAAATATGATGATTCTTAAGCTTCGAAAGGAACAATAGAAACAAAAGATTTGTTATCTCTTTTCTTTTGGAATTTAACAACACCAGCAACTTTTGCATGTAAAGTATGATCTTTTCCCATGTAAACGTTTTCACCAGCATTATGCTTAGAACCTCTTTGTCTAACGATGATATTTCCAGCGATAGCTGCTTGACCACCATAAATCTTAACACCTAGGCGTTTCGATTCTGATTCTCTACCATTCTTAGAACTACCTACACCTTTTTTATGTGCCATGACGTCTTAAATTTAGTCTGTTAATTACTCAGCTGCTTCCGCTGCCTCTTTTTTAGTTGCTTTTTTCTTAGCTCCTCCTACATTGATACCTTCGATAACAATTTGAGTTAAAGCTTGTCTGTGTCCGTTTTTCTTTTTGTAACCTTTTCTTCTTTTCTTTTTGAAAACGATTACTTTGTCACCTTGTAGGTGTTGTAAAATTTTAGCTTCCACAGAAGCACCTTCTATAGCTGGGGCGCCAAGAGTGATGTTGTTGTTGTCATCAATTAAAAGAACTTTGTCAAAAGTAACAGTTGTTCCTTCTTCAGATGCCAAACGGTGTACATACACTTTTTGATCTTTGCTAACTTTGAATTGTTGCCCTGCCATCTCTACGATTGCGTACATAACAAAAAAATTAAAATGTTTATTAAGGGTGCAAATATACATTTATTTTCTCATTTACAAAAGTTTTATCGAAAGTCATTTGATTATTTTTTATAGTTAGTAAGGTGTAAATGAGTGTGTTCTATTAATGATAACTATTGTTTTTATTTGATAGTTGGATTTATAACAGTTAAACTAAGGCGAGTAGTGAGCATATATTTCATACTCATAACAGTTGTGGAGGTGGTTTTTATGGATAGTTTATAAATAGTTCAAAATAAGTGTAACAATTATAGGTAAAGTACTACTTATTAGGTTATAACCTAATTTCAAAATATTGTAGAATGAAAAAATCTTTATTGGTTCTAGGCTCATTATTCTTTGGAGTGTCTGCCTTAGCTCAAAAAGTGGAATTCGATCAGTACACTTTAGATAATGGATTACACGTTATCTTACACCAAGACAAATCTGCTCCTGTAGTTGTGACATCTGTGATGTATCACGTTGGAGCGAAAGATGAGAATCCTGAACGTACGGGATTTGCTCACTTTTTTGAACACCTATTATTTGAAGGAACTAAGAATATCGACCGCGGAGAGTGGTTTAAGATAGTTACTTCTAATGGAGGTAAGAATAATGCTAATACTTCGGATGACCGTACTTATTATTATGAAGTGTTTCCTTCTAATAATCTAGAGTTAGGGTTGTGGATGGAGTCTGAGCGATTAATGCATCCTATTATTAACCAAATAGGGGTGAGTACTCAGAATGAAGTAGTAAAAGAGGAGAAAAGACTACGTGTGGATAACCAACCTTATGGACAGCTAGTAACGGAGGTAAAGAAAAATCTGTTTACAAAACACCCTTACCGTTGGGCTCCTATTGGGTCGATGGATCACTTAGATGCAGCTACTTTAGAGGAGTTCTTAGCGTTTAATAAGAAGTTTTATATTCCTAATAATGCAGTATTAGTAGTCGCTGGTGATTTTGAGAAAGAGCAAGCGAAGAAGTGGATTAAACAATATTTTGGACCTATAGCTAAAGGTACTCCTGTAGTAAAAAGTAAGTTTGAAGAGGCTCCTATCACAACAGAGTTAAAAGCGGAGTTCCAAGATCCTAATATCCAACTTCCGATGGTAGTAGAGGCATATCGTACGCCATCTATGAAGTCTCGTGAAGCTCGTGTATTAGAGATGATTTCTTCTATTTTATCTAGTGGAAAGAGTTCTAGATTATATAAGAAAGTAGTAGATCAAAAGAAAATGGCGTTAGAGATGGCATCATTTAGCTTTAGTCAAGAAGACTACGGAATGTATTTTATCTATGGTATTCCTATGCAAGGTACTAGTTCTGATGCGTTAGTAAAAGAAATAGATGAGGAAATCTTAAAATTACAAACTGAATTAATTTCAGAAAGAGACTTCCAAAAGCTTCAAAATATTTTTGAGAAACAATATGTTGACTCAAATTCGAATGTAGAAGGTTTGGCTGAGAATTTAGCTTCTTATTATTTGTTATATGGAGATGTAAACTTGATCAATAGTAACATTGATATCTACAGAAGTATTACAAGAGAAGAGATACGCGATGTAGCGAAAAAGTACCTTAATAAGAACCAAAGACTAGTACTTGACTACGTTCCTGTAAAGAAAGCTAACAATTAATTATAACTGTAGACAAAATGAAGAAAATATATATTTATGCTGCAAGTGTAGTGTTTGCTTTAGCAGCGTTAGAAATGCAAGCTCAAGATAGAAAACAACCAACACCTGGCCCTGCTCCAACAGTGCAGGTAGGTAAACCTACTTCTTTTACACTAAGTAATGGTATGAAGGTTTTGGTAGTACAGAATACTAAACTTCCTCGTGTATCTTATACATTGACTATCGATAATCCACTAGTATATGATGGAGATAAGGCAGGTGTGTCATCTATCTTGTCTGAGATGTTAGGTAACGAAACAAAGAAGATGAATAAAGAGAAGTTTCAAGAAGAGATTGACTTCTTAGGGGCTCGTATTAATTTCCATTCAGGAGGTGCTTCTGCTAATGGATTATCTAAGCATAACGAGACTATTCTAAATCTTCTATCAGATGGTGCATTAAATTCAGTACTAACACAAGAGGAGTTTGATAAAGCTAAAGCGAAGGCTATTGAAGGAGTGAAATCTGGAGAGAATAGCGTTACCAATATCGCTCGTAGAGTAGAGAGTGCAGTGTTATATGGTAAGAAAACTCCTGTAGGAGAGTTTGAGACTGTTCAGTCATTGACTAATGTTACTTTTGCTGATGTACAGGAGTACTATAAGAAGTATTATTCACCTGAGAAGGCGTACTTAGTAGTAGTAGGTGATATCGATTACAAAAAGACGGAAAAGGCTGTACGCGGTTTGTTTGATGGATGGAAAAAAACGAATACACAGTTTAAAGATGTTGCTTATAAGGAGAACGTGCAGAAGACTGAGATCAACTTCGTAGATATGTCTAATGCCGTACAGTCTGAAATTGCTTTACTAAATGAAGTGGAGCTAAAGATGACAGATAAAGATTACTTTGCAGCTATTTTAGCAAACCAAATCTTAGGAGGTGGTGGTGAAGGACGTCTGTTCTTAAACTTGCGTGAGGCACATGGATGGACATATGGAGCATACTCTTCTATTAGTACCTCTCGTAAGTATCCTGGTAAGTTTAGAGCAGGTGCATCAGTACGTAATGTTGTTACTGATAGTTCAGTTACAGAATTTATTAAGGAGATCGATCTTATCCGTACAACTCCTGTGAAGGAAGACGAACTAAAGTTAGCGAAAGCGAAGTATGTAGGTAATTTCGTGATGGAGATTCAGAAACCTACTACTGTAGCAGGATATGCATTGAATAAAGAGTTGTATGGATTACCTGCTGATTTTTATGAAAACTATATTAAGAATATTAATGCAGTGACTGTAGCAGATGTACAACGTGCAGCTCAGAAGTATTTCCTTAAAGATAATATGCGTATTGTAATCGTGGGTAAGGGTGCTGATGTATTACCTGGATTAGAACGTCTAGGATATGATATTAAGTATTACTCTAAAGAAGCGGATGAAGTAGCAAAACCTACATCTGGTCAGGATCTTGCTGCTAAAAAAGGGCTTACTGTGTCTTCTGTTGTAGATAAGTATATTAATGCTATTGGTGGAGAGAAGAAGTTAGCAGAAGTGAAATCTATGGTGATTAGCAGTGTAGCAGAAGTGCAGGGAATGCAATTAGAGTCTATCACTAAGGTACAAGAAGGATATTTGCTATCAGAACAAAAAATGATGGGGAATACAATGTCTAAGCAAGTGGTAACTCCTAAAGAAGCATTCGTAATGGCTCAAGGGCAAAAGATAGAGATGAAGGGTGAGGAGTTAAAAGCATTACAAGCTGAGGCTACTCCATTCTCAGAATTAAAACTTAAGCAAAATAAAGAAGCTGTAGTAGTAGGAATAGAAACTGTGAATGTCAAGCAAGCTGTAGGTATTAAAGTAGGTAAGACAGTGTCTTATTACGACGTAGAGTCTGGACTTAAAGTATCTAGTGTTACTTCTCAAGAGCAAGGCGGACAAGTAATGAGTATCACTACTACTTATGAAGATTATAAAGAAGTGAAGGGGATTAAGATTCCTTATAAGCAAGTGATGAATGTAGGGGTAGAAATAATAAATATAGTGAAAGATGTAAAAATCAACGAAGGAGTATCTGAAGCTGATTTTAAATAATTGATTATCTAAATAATAGAATTGAAAAAGCAACTGAACATTCAGTTGCTTTTTTTATTTTTGCAGTTGAAAGATTACTTATAAAAAATAAAGAGATGAATATACTTAGATCATTTGCTGTAGTAATGTTAGGGACAGTGCTATTCGCATCATGTAAAAATGAAACAACTACTAATGCAGAAGGAAAAGAGGCAACTGCTCAGGCTAGTACAAATGAAGTAGCAGGTACAGTAGAGAAAGCAACTTTTCAGATAGAGGGAATGACATGTGCTATCGGATGTGCTAAGTTAATTGAAGGGAAGTTAGCAGGGTTAGACGGAGTGAAGCATGCACAGGTAGACTTTGATACGAAGACTGCAGTAGTGGAGTTTGATGATGCTAAGCAGGATGTTTCTTCTTTAGTAAAGACAGTAGAGAAGATTGCTAATGGTATTTATCATGTAGATAAAACGAATATTGTTAGCGTAAAATAGGTAAATAACGAGAATTTTTTTCTTTTTTATATCTGATAATAACGGAGAAAAAAGTAGAAAAATAAGCAAATAATGTACGAGATAGATCTTCTATGGTTTATCTCGTTTTTTTGTGATATTCCATCCGAGTGAGTCCATAGTGAGTCCATAATGAGTCCATAGTGACTCCATTAAAACGGGCTTTTTAATGGAGTCATTATGGATGTACTATACTGTCACTATGGATTCAACAGAAACGTAGAGACGAAAAAATGGAATTAACTACTATAGCTAATTCCATTCAAATATAAAAAATCGAGATGTTCTTGATTAAGGTGTTACTACAGAGCTAGGTTGTTTTTCTGTCCATTGCAGTGTTTCTATTAGCTTGCGCATATCTTTCTTGACATATTCGCTCGCAGGTAGTATAGAATCATAGTTTGGTTTAGCATAGAAATATAGTGAGGCTACTACGAAGTTTTTAACGCTATCTGTAGCGTAAAACTGTACATTAGTTGCAGCATTTCCTTCTACGTTATAGAACATACCATAGACTCTGTCTTTAGCATTAATGAACGGCTGTTCGATGATTTCATCTGCTTTTACGAAATGCTCATAAGTTAGTTTTTGCGCATCTTTTAATAACAGATTGACATTGCCGTCTACTGGTTTATAGTTGATGAAGATTGTAGCCTTCATCTGTGGATAATGTATCTCTAAAGAGCTATTCTTTCCTTCCTTTATAGTAGCCCATTTATTCTGACTAAATTCAAATCCGTTAGCATTCTTATATGTTGTGTACTCTTGATTAGGATAATCTAGAGCCAAGAATGCATTAGGTTTAGGTGTAGTCTCCTCTTTACACGATGTGAATAGAGTTAATAATAAAATAGTGCTTATAATGGAAATTCTCATGTTTCTGATTGTCAATTAGTGTTCTAATCTAAATATGTAACCTACTTAAAACGGAAGATTATCATTATTAGTCTCTTTAGGAATATTAAAATTATCTATAGCATCCTTTTTTTCTTCTTCAAAGGTAGTTTTTGTTTTATAATCATTCTCCTTTTTAGTGTCTAAAAACATAAATTCGGTAACCATTATTTCTACAGTCTGTCTTGAGATACCGTCATCTCCTTGCCATTGACGAGAGCGGATTCTACCTTCTACATAAATACGATCTCCTTTAGATAGATATTTTTCACAGACTTCAGCAGCTTTATTCTTCACCACTAAGTTATGCCACTCCGTAGAAGTGTATTTTTCGCCTGAAGTTTTATTTAGATATACTTCATTTGTTGCGATAGGAAAACGCCCGATGCAGTTGCCATTCTCGAAGTAATGCATCTTTACGTTATCACCTAAGTGACCTATTAATGTGACTTTATTAAGGGTGCCGTTCATAGTGTTAGTCTATTAGTGTTTTTAAATCTACAGATGTAATAAAGTTATGAATTACTATCGGAAAACCAAATTTATTTAAGTCAACCCACTGAGTAGGTGTGCCTGGTAGTTGGTCTACCTTTACAACCCAAAACTTGATATGCAGTTTCTGATGTGATAATTGATGTATTATCGGTGACTCCGTTAGGTTGATTATCTCCTTTATATATAATAAAGAGTCATATTTCTCTGTAATAGCTTTAGCGATATCTTCAGTATTGTGGTCAAAGCTGTCAATAAGAGGAAATTGATAAAGTTGTTGCCATATATCTTTTTCTGTACGTTGTTCTATTATCGTATCCCTGTTAGCATCTAATAATATAAGGAAATCTAGATATCTCTTCTTTATTTTTATCTTACTTAGCTTGACAGGTAAAGTGGCTACTTGGTTAGTAGCGTAAGCTACGCACTCATTTATATAAGGGCACACACTACAGTCTGGGTTCTTAGGAGTACATTGTGTAGCTCCGAAGTCCATAATGGCTTGGTTAAAAGTAGCTGGTTCATTATGAGGTATTAACTTAGCGGCTAATGTTTGGAATTCTTTTTTAGTACTATTAGTTGATATATCAGAAGTGATACCATACACTCTAGCGAGTACCCTGAATACATTTCCGTCTACTACAGGGACTACTTCGTCATAAGCGATAGAAGCTATGGCTGCAGCAGTGTATTCTCCTACACCTTTTAAGGTAAGAAGTTCTTTATAGTTAGGTGGGAATATGCCATTTAGTTCATAAGCTACTTTTTTAGCTGTTGCATGTAAGTTACGCGCTCTGCTGTAGTAGCCTAGTCCTTGCCATAATCTCATTACATCATCTTCGGGTGCATTAGCTAAGTCCGTTACTGTTGGATAGGTGTTCAAAAAGGCTTCAAAATAAGGCAAACCTTGCGCTACTCGCGTTTGTTGAAGAATAATTTCTGACAGCCAAATAGCATAAGGGTTTTTAGTTTCTCTCCAAGGTAAAAAGCGTTTGTTGACTAAGTACCAAGTAATGAGTTTATTAGAAAAAGTCATTGTAAAAAGTATAGAACGCAAACTTAAAACTTTATATATTTAAATTTTAATCAATTAAGGTTGAATTATTGGGATATAAATTAATATATTTGCACACTCTAAAAATATCAGACAACAATAAAATATTTATATCTAAAATGACGAAAGCAGACATTGTAGCTAAAATTTCAGAAAAATTAGGGCTTGAAAAAGGAGAAGTACAGGCAACAGTAGAATCTTTTATGGATGAAGTAAAAGTATCTCTAGAAGCTGGTGAGAATGTGTATTTAAGAGGTTTCGGTAGTTTTATTATTAAAACTAGAGCTGAGAAAACAGGAAGAAACATTTCTAAAAACACGACTATCAGAATCCCTGCACACAACATTCCTGCGTTCAAACCAGCTAAGGTGTTTGTAGAAGGCGTAAAGTCAAACACAGAAGTAAAAGTAAAATAATTTATTAATCTCTAAATTACACACATTATGCCAAGTGGTAAAAAAAGAAAAAGACATAAGGTAGCGACGCACAAACGTAAGAAAAGAGCGAGAGCTAACCGTCACAAAAAGAAAAAGTAGTTTAAAACTACTTTTTTCTTTTAGTAGAGAAAGAATACTGAAAAGGCTTGCCTTGGTAGCAAGGCGAGTTTTTTTAGATAACAATATCTATATTGATGTTTAATCCATCTATACAAACTCTTTTGGTCAAAATGACATCGTAATGAATGAGTATGGATAAAAATGTACAGTGTGAATAAAGAGCTAATTATTAGGTCGAATTCTGATACAGTAGATTTTGCCTTATTAAAAGATGGAAAACTAATTGAACTACATCAGGAGAGAGAAGAAAGTGAAGATGATGGTTTTCAAGTAGGCGATATATTTATCGCTAAAATCAGAAAACCTGTAGCAGGACTTAATGCTGCATTCGTTCACGTAGGATTTGAGAAAGATGCATTCTTGCATTATCACGACTTAGGACCTAATCTTCGAACTTTGCTGAAGTTCACTAAACTTGTAAGCGGAGGTAAATTAAAAGATTACTCTCTAAAAAACTTTCCATTTGAAGAAGAGATTGATAAAGATGGTGTGGTTAGCGATGTATTAAGTGCTAATCAGTCTTTATTAGTTCAGATTGTTAAAGAACCTATTTCAACTAAAGGACCACGTATTAGTTCTGAGCTATCTATAGCTGGACGTTATGTAGTTCTAGTTCCTTTCTCTAATAGAATCTCTATCTCACAAAAAATAGAGTCAAAAGAAGAAAAAGAGCGTTTAAAGAAGCTTCTTCAAACAATCAAACCAAAGGGATTTGGAGTAATAGTACGTACTGTAGCAGAGGGTATGAAAGTAGCAGATATCGATAAGGATTTGCAAAACTTGATGACTCGCTGGAACAATATGTGTAAAAAGCTAACAGTAGCCCATCATCCTTCTAAAGTATTAGGAGAGGTAAATAAAGCATCATCTATTCTTAGAGATGTTTTTAATGATACCTTCACAGGTATTGTCACTGATGATGAAGACCTGTTTTTCCAAACGAAAGACTATTTGCAAGAAATAGCTCCTTCGAAAGTTTCGATTGTAAAACACTATCAATCACTAGAAGTTCCGATTTTCGAGAAATACAATATCGAACGTCAGATTAAGACTTCTTTTGGTCGTACTGTATCTATGAGCAAAGGTGCTTATCTAATCATAGAACATACAGAGGCGTTACACGTCATAGATGTTAACAGTGGAAACCGCTCAAACAAAGCTCAGTCTCAAGAAGACACTGCTCTTGAAGTTAACCTTATCGCTGCTGCTGAGATAGCTAGACAGCTAAGATTAAGAGATATGGGAGGTATTATCGTAGTAGATTTTATTGATATGGGTAACCCAGAGAATAGAAAGACACTATACGATTTTCTGAAAGAGGAAATGAGTGATGATAAAGCAAAACACAAAATCTTGCCTCCTAGTAAATTTGGTTTAATCCAAATCACTAGACAACGTGTTAGACCTGAAGTCAACATAGAAACGAGAGAAGAAGATCCGAATGAACATGGTGAAATCGAAGCTCCGATCCTTGTAATAGACAAAATAAAGGCTGACCTAGAAAATATTATTTCGAAAGATAAGTCGAAAAAGATTATTTTAAATACACACCCATTCGTGGCTGCTTATTTAACTAAAGGAATTCCATCGATTAGAGCTAAGTGGTACTTAGAGTTTAAGAAGTGGATCAAAATAGTTCCTCGTGACGCTTACACGTATCTAGAATACCATTTTTTAGATGATAAAGGAAATGAACTTACAGAATAAAGAAAAACCCGCTAATCTAGGATTAACGGGTTTTTTGTTTTTACTACTTTGACTTGGCTGTGCTTAGCTCAAGGATGATCTGTATCGTCTTACTATTACCATCTGCATCTACTATGGTTAAGTAGTGAGTGCCTGGCTCAGCTAATATGGATTGCTCATGATATAGAGACGTTTCTCCTAAGAATTGTTCGTCTAAGTACCAGTATAATCTGTTCTCTGGTGTAGTTGTAGTCGCTTTAGCGATAAAGGGCTGTACTTTAGAATAGAAGTCTTTCGTTAGATAGATAAGATCGTTATGCTTCGGATAGATAAACTCAGTAGCGCTCTGTGCATTTGTGTTTATACAGTCCGTCCTAAAGGGAGGTAAATCTTTATAGTTACTATAATGACGTTTATAATAATGTGCCATCGTAGGTGGTAGTATAAACCAAGGCTGATTAACAATATTATCTAGTGATTCACACATACTGTTTACTTGAAAAGACTTTGTTAGATCTAGGTGAACTAATTTGTGATGAGGACATAACTCCGTTTTCTTCTCTCTATGTGGTACCAAATCTGTTCGCTTAGGACAGTTAGGACCTGCTAAGTAACCTGATTGTGTACATATTTCTGTTTCTTCAAGGTCATTTAGAGGTTGACCAAACCAGTTACTACGTGGTAGTAAGTTAAAAACATCGAATAAAATAGGCCCGGCCATTCTTACGCCACTAATAGAAGGACGCCCTTCTCCTGTGGCATTTCCTACCCATATACCGACTACATATTTTTTATTTACTCCAACTGCCCAAGCATCTCTTCCTCCAAAACTAGTACCTGTCTTCCATGCTATTTTAAGTGAGGAGTCGTAATATCTCCACGCCTCATCTCCCTCAGGTCGGTTAACCTGTGTAAGGGCTTTAAATGTACTGTAAATAGCTCCTGCACCTAATGTGGTCTTCTCATTCGTATCTTTGCCGAAGTCTAATTGGATATCTTTATTCCAATTGAGATTCTGTATTTCATTACTTCTATATTTTCCTTTAGAAGTATTGTAATAGTTTAGTGTAGAAGCTAGACCTGTATAGGCTCTAGTAATTTCCCATAGATTACTCTCTGCGCCACCTAGGATAAGTGATAGTCCATAGTGATTAGGGTGTTTGTTAATTGATTTGAAACCAAGATTCTGAAGTTGGTTATAAAATCTGTACCCTCCATACTTCTGTAACATAAGCACAAAAGGGATATTTAAAGATCTAAACAATGCTTCATCTGCAGGCACAGCCCCTTCATACGAGGTATTAAAATTCTCTGGTTTATATCCAGAGATAACGACTGGTATGTCTGCTACTAAGGATTTAGGTAGTAATTCTGCATCATCTAGCATACTTCCATATAAGAAAGGTTTGATAATACTTGCAGTACTTCTCTGCGCATGGATAATATCTACATCTTTCTGATGATCTGCTGTAGTAGGGGTGTTTCCGACGTAACTGATAATATTACGTGTCTCCACATCTATGACTATTACGGCGATATTATAGATTTCGGATTGACTATAATTAAAGTAATACCCTTTGACGATGTCATTTACCCTTTGTTGTATATTATAATCTATCGTAGTATTGTTACGCTGTTGACGATTAGTTTTTGATATATACTGAAGTAGGTGAGGAGCCATCTGAGGTAACTCATGCGGCTTCTGCGGTAAAGGTTCTTCTAAAGCTAAGAGATAGGTACTCTCATCTATGACTTTCTTGTCTAGAAGTTTCTTTAGCAGCGCATTTCTTTTCTTAAGTAAAGTCTCTTGATTCTTACCCGGATAGATAAGACGAGGAGCATTAGGCAATACTGCTAATGTAGCAGACTCTGCCCATGACAGATGTTCTGGTGTCGTTCCAAAATAACGCCAAGCAGCTACATCTATCCCCACGACATTACCTCCGAAAGGAGCGTGTGAGGCATATAGTCTAAGTATTTTGTCCTTACTGTATTTAAACTCTAAACGAGTAGCTTGTATCGCTTCTATTAATTTTTCAGCATAGTTTCTCTTCTTACCATCACGAGCTAGGCGTATAGTCTGTTGAGTAAGCGTACTTCCTCCTCTAACTATCTTATCAGATTTTAAGTTTGCACTAAAGGCTTTGGCCATAGACACAGGGTTAAGTCCCCAGTGGTAGTAGAAATAGTCATCCTCAAAGGCGACTATACACTCCTTAAATTTATAGGGTACAGAATCAACTTCTGGAAACCTCCACTGACCATCTGTAGCTATCTGAGCACCTAATAGTTGATTATCACTACTCTCTATAACTGTTGAATACGGCTTAGTGAAAAGCTGTGAAGGCAATGAGAAATAGTATAGGATAAGTAATATCAATAGGATGACTACCTTAATTTTCTTTTTTAAGGACCAAGTCTTCCAGTTAAAGTTCGGTTTAATCTTCATATAAAATAAAAATACAGGGAATCAAGATTCCCTGTATTTACTTAATTATTTACAATCTATTAGTTCGTTACGTCGATCCATTGACCTGCTGTACGGCTTCTGTAAGAGTTATCATACATTGCCTCAGCGTGTACACCTGGCAAGTAATATTTACCCAGATAAGATGCGTTAAGCGTCACACGTAGTGTCTTCGTCTCATTAGCGTTTAAGCTAAAGTAGAAGTTAGTACGGTCATCTCTAATATCTGTGTGTCTAACAGGATTATTATCTCCTCCTGCTTCAGTGTATCTAAGATTCACAATCTCCCACCCAGAAGGAACAATATGAGTAAGCGCTATGTTATCTACACTAGTAGTACTACTATTAGTAATAGTAATAAAAGCAACGAACTCGGTACCTTGTGATAATGATGCTGGGTTAAGCGCCATACCTCCTGGTGTTCTATATGCAGTACGAACGCTTAGTTTGCTTTCTTCCACTAACTCTTTACCAACAGGAAGAATACCACTGTAAGCAACTCTAGCATATACAGTAGAACTGTTTTTGTTTACAAGTTTAACTTCATTATTCGCAGAGATAGACTTGAAGTCATATTCGTACATATTATTTTTAGTAGTTGCATTGGTAGTTGCACCACTATTAGTGAAATCAACATTAATACCTTCTGCTGATTTATTGTTTTTCACATAAGTAGACATTACGTTTAATCCATAAGCTGTACTCTGTGTACTCATCCAACTATTAGAACCTAAGCGCTTGGCAAGTAGGTTAGCATATTCGTGCATTAGTTTTGTATTTGACTTCGTAAGGATCAAAGTTTCTAATGCCATTGCTAATCTACGCTCATATGAACCATAGTAGTAATAATAAGATTGATTGTTCTCTACTAAAGGTGCATTAGCGATTAGTTTCACAGCAGCATCTCGTTGGTTAGCTAATGCATAAGCAGCAGCTAAACGCAGTTTCGCATCACTAGAAAGACTAGTCGTTTCTCTAAGTCTATTCATAGATGCTAAATCAGCATTACCTGCAAGTGCTAAAGTATATAGTCTATATGCCTGAGCTAAGTCATTTTGGTAACGACTGTTATAAGACCACTGTTTTACAGCATTCTGTTGGTATGAGATAGCATTCGCTTTGCTTCCTATAGGGAGAGCAAATCCTCTCTTCTCTGCTTCTAACATGAAATGTAGAATATAAGAAGTCGTCCAGTCATCTGAATAAGCGTCACTACTCCAGTATCTAAAGCTTCCGTCTGTTAATTGGCGTTGTGCTAATACTCTTAAAGCTTCATTCACATTGCGTTGTAAGCTTTCTTTTTTGCTTTTGCTTACATAGACTAAGTCTTCTAGGAATATCTGAGGGAATGCCCCAGAAGTTACTTGTTCACTACATCCGTGAGGATATTTGATTAAATAGTTTAGTCTAGAAGTAAGGTTGATGCCAGGGAATGTAGATAGCTCTAATGTAGCTTTATTACTTCCTGTAACACCAAAGCGCTCCCATTCAATAGTATTAGTACTGTTTGGTTCTAATACAATATCTTCAGTTCTAACTGTAACAGGGTTTGGATTTAATACATCCATCTCTACTACATAACTAGCACGCTCATTACCAGAGGTTGCTTCTATTTCTACTTTAGTGATACCTGTCTTTTGCATTACTTCTAACTCACAGAACACTACTTTTTCATCCGGTTCATCAAAAGTTACTGTTTGAGTAGCATTATTTTGAATTTGGAACTTGTCGTCTGTTTTAACCTTGACCGTTACATTCTTCACGTGTTTCTCCATAGCGAAGATAGTGATCGGCAATGTTATTTTCTCTCCAGGGACAGCTCTTCTAGGAAGAGAACCTAGTATCATTAATGGGTTATTTACTTTTACCGTTTTCTCTACAGTACCGTATGCTTTATTTGCTACGTTAGAAGCAACTACCATAGCACGTACAGAACCGATATACTTAGGTAGTTTTATCTTGTGAGTACCTGTTTTACCTCCATCTAAAACGAATGGTCCTAAGTGAATAACAACAGGTTTAAATCTGTTTGCTTTTTTCACTTGACCAGCACCTAAGTCCTCATCACCACCGATACTGAATACTTGGTTAATAGCCCCACCATAAGCACCGATAACGTTGTCATAGATATCCCAAGTACGCACACCTAGAGCAGTTTTGCTATAGAAGTTATTCCAAGGGTTAGGTGTTTTAAATCTAGTTAAGTCTAATAGACCATCTTCAACAATAGCGATAGTATATGTCATCTTCTGACCTGCCTTCTCTTTTACTTGAACAGTAAATTCTTGTTCAGGTTTAAGTTTATCAGGCATTGTGATAACAGGTTCTAGTTTTGTCTTTTTATTATATACGTTAATAGGCGCGATACCATACATACGTATCGGGGAGTTATTTACTGTAGAAGCGTGAGGCTGTAATGCAGATACATTGATGTACACATTAGGCGCCATAGCTTCTGTAGTAGTAATCTCAAATGTTGTTTCTCCTTTTTGTGTTTTCACCCAATGTGTTTCGATCACATTAGATCCGTTCTCTACAGATACTAAAGCTCTACCGCCCTCACTAGAAGGGAATGAAAGTTTAATCTTCTCACCAGTATTGTAATCTTTTTTATCAGTAGCAATAGCTAATACTGTTGCTTCTTTTCCTTGTGAGTGTTTCGTTTTACCTGACCAATAAGGATAATCTACATATACAACAGATGATGCTATGTGTTTACCTGATTTGTCACGAGCCACTATTTCGTAAGTACCCCAATCTTGTTCTGGTATTGTCAGAGAGTAAGATGTTGTACCATTAGAAGAAGTAGTATAATCAGCAGTTTCTTTATATATCGAATAATAATCAGAGCTACTGTAGCTAGATGCTCCATCGTTATTAGAGCTCCACCACCAGTATCCTTTTTTTCTATATACTGTTACATCAATGTCGTGTGACTTCGTTTTTCCTTGAGCACTTAATGTGATAAAAGAGAAGTTTAACGGCTTATCAGTTTCATAATAGCCATACTTGTTTGCCTCAGGTGCTTTAATCCCTACATAAGTATTATGAGGAGAAATAGTAGCAGTAGATACATCAGTAGATACGTCACCACCATTTTCATATACTTTAGAAGTGAAGATAGCCTTAAGCATACCTGTATTCTCAGGAATGTTATTCATACTTACACGGAAGTCAAAGTCTCCTGATCCATCAGTTGTACCTGAGAAGACATTCGATTCTTGTGTACTTGAAGAGCTTAAACTATTAGAGAAAGAATATGACTTATAGTCAGCAAATGTAGTTGCTTGAGGAAGTAGTTTAAGCGCTACTTCAGCTTTAAGATTCTTAGCTGTACTACCTTGAAGCCACTGTACATTATAGTCTATACCAACGCTATTTCCGTTGTTGTAAACTGTTTTTCCTTCTATGTTGTTTTTGATTTTTAAACGGTTAGGTTTAATTGTCTCAACTTTGATTTGCTTGTAGAACTTAGCTCCCCCTACACTTACTACAGCTTGCCAATTACCTGTTACAGATTCTTGCGTTGTTTTAAGTAGGAAAGAGTAGTGGTTACTTGTGTTTTTCTTTTGCACCACTTGATCAACTACCTTTCCGAATGGATCAGAGAAAGTAAGTTTGATAGGATGATTAGCAGGAAGAGGGTTCGCTAGATCGTCTAAGATAAAGTCTAGGTATATATTATCACCAGGTCTCCACACACCACGTTCTGTATAGATAAAACCATTAATTCCTTTAACTAAAGTGGTTCCATCTACATCATAGTTACTCATTGATAAAGAGTTGGCCTCATCTATCTTAACGTAAGTAGTATTCTTGTCATCTTTAACAATAACAAAAGCAGGCTTTTTCTTCTCTAGGTTAACAGTTAGTATTCCATTAGTATCTGTCTTAGCAGAAGTAATTAGTTGTTGTTTAAATGTGTAGAATTCGACAGTCGCAGCAGCTACAGGATCAGTAGTGATTAGATTAGTAACTACTGTTGTATAGATATTGTTATTACCACCTTTTACGATTACACCTAAGTCAGTAGCTAATACATTAGTAGCTGCTTTCTCGTGGTAATGATAATATGACGTAGAACAAGGGTTGTCTTTCTCTTCCCAATCATAATAGTAGTAATACTCATAATCATCGTACTCATCATTGCTATCCATTTCATCAGTATCATCCGTTTCTTCTTCAACGGCTTCCTCTTCTTCTGTTATCTCACTATTAGTACAGTCATAAAGAGAATAAGCTTTCTTAAATGAAAACTCAACTCTATAGATAGCACCAGGGTCTGGACTTATCAGTGTAGATAGGTCTAGCGCATAGTTGTTATATTTTAATAAGGCATTCGGATTAGGGTTAGTCAGTTTGATTGTAGTCTTCGCTATAGGGTCAGCTACTCTGTAAAGGCTGTACTTACCATCAAGATTGTTCTCTTGTAAGAACTGTAATATGTTGTTTTCATAAACTTTATAAACTTTCACATCAACTGCATTTAATGTAGTGGCTTTAAAGTTGATCTTTAAGTTTTCAGAACTAGGTAAGATAGTACCACTATTAATAAGCTGCACATCTGGTTTAAGTGTTCCGAAGTTTAGTTCATATACTTGTGAGGTTAATGTTTTGTTTCCTCTAGAATCTTGAATACCTGCACTAACTCTTACAAGTACTTTATCTTGTAGAGCCTTGTCAGCAAATACTTTTAGTACGTTACCATCTGTAGAGAAAGTTAGATTAGCATCGTTATTCTCTAAGTCGATTAGTCCACTGAAGTCTTGATTCTTCTTAATAGGGTTAGAGAAGTTAATCCAGAAAGCCTGTGGATCATTCTCTACGGGTTCTACTCTGAACTGATAGAAGTCATTAAGTCTTGGTACAGTATATACATCTGTACTTTTAGCAGCATTATCTATTGCTTTTCCATTAATAGACACCTCCATAGTAGACTCTTCTGCCTTTCTAACTATCTTGTTAATAGTGAATTTAAACTCTTTACTCTCTTGTTTATCATCAGTACTAAATTTGATATCTAAGTTCTTCTTGTCTTGTACAGCTGATAATATTTTCTTAGCATCTGCAGTACTTAGCCAGTCACTCGTAGTCAGTGTTCCATTAAGGACATATTCAGTATCACTGACATATTGAAGATCTAATAGATCAGTATGGAAAGTCTGAGGAACAGTCATTACCATAAAAGTAAAATCTTTTAAAGCTTCTTCTGTCTCGGTAACTTTACCTAAGTGAAAGGTAATATTATAACGTTGATCTTGTTTCAATCTCTCTTCAGGAACAAAACGGATCACGTCATTAGGCAAGTAAACTACTTTACCTTTAACAGCAGGAGTGATAGTAAAGAGATCTTTATCTAACTCTTCATTAGCGGTCCAATTCTTCCAATTCTTTGGAATATTAATATCAATCGGGTCTTTAGTAGAGATAACCCCAGCAGTGAAAGCTAGTATATACTCACTAAATAGCTTGGGGTTGGATAGATTGACATTGAGATCCCCATTTTTCTTACATGATTGCAGTGATATAAATGCACAGCAAATAAGGATTAGTAGACTTTTGATTTTCATAGCGGTAGTCAATTATTATTTTCTTTTGTTTTCAAAAAATGTTTTCATAAGCATAGCACACTCTTGTTCTAAAACACCAGAAATGACTTCGGTTTTAGGGTGTAGTTGTCCTCCGATAGCTTTAAAACCTCTCTTTTCGTCAGATGCGCCATACACAATCTTAGTGATTTGGCTCCAATATAAAGCCCCAGCGCACATTTGACAAGGTTCTAAAGTTACGAATAAAGTGCAGTTTTTCAAATATTTAGCGCCTAAATGATTGGCGGCAGAAGAGATAGCTTGTATCTCTGCGTGAGCAGTAACATCGTGAAGTAGCTCTGTTAAATTATGGCTCTTCGCGATTATTTGATTATTAGCGACTACGATAGCCCCTACAGGGATTTCTCCTTTTTGATAAGCTTCTTTTGCCTCACTTAAGGCGATACGCATAAAGTATTCGTCTGTAAAAATTGTATCCATTGTATTGTGTTAACATAAATGCAAAGTCAAAAGTAAAAACAAAATTGTAATTTTGTTTTTATTTTATTTAGAATGTATAAAAACCTACTTGAACATATTAGTACCCCGGAAGATCTCAAGAAACTATCAGTTAAAGAACTTAAAGAACTCGCAATAGAGTTGCGTAAGTTTATTATTGATATAGTAGCTAGTAAAGAAGGGCATTTAGGGGCTAGTCTAGGAGTAGTCGAATTGACGATTACTCTTCATTATGTTTTTAATACACCGATAGATAATTTAGTTTGGGATGTGGGACATCAAGCTTATGGGCATAAACTTCTAACAGGAAGAAAAGATGTCTTTCATACAAATAGACAGAAAAATGGAATTAGTGGTTTTCCTAAAAGAGAAGAGAGTGAGTATGATGCTTTCGGAGTAGGGCATTCCTCTACAGCCATATCTGCTGTGTTAGGTATGGCATTTGCCGCAAAGTTAAAAGGAGAAGAAGATAGACATCATATCGCAGTGATAGGTGATGCCTCTATCGCTTCAGGTATGGCATTTGAAGGATTAAATCACGCAGGAGTCACTGATGCCAATATGCTTGTTGTTCTTAATGACAACGCCATAGGTATAGATCCAAGTGTAGGAGCGCTTAAGGACTATCTAACTTCAGTAAAAGAAGGAAAGAATCCGCGTGCAAATAATATGATTAAGTCATTGCACTTTGATTATTATGGGCCTATAGATGGACATGATCTTCCGCGTCTTATCAAAGAATTAGAACGCCTAAAACAAATCAAAGGACCTAAGTTCTTACATGTTATTACTACTAAAGGAAAGGGATTAAGACAGGCGGAAGAGAATCAAGTAAAATATCATGCACCTGGTAAATTTAATAAAGATACTGGAGAGCTTATAAAGAAAGAAGAAAGTGAGTTTCCATCAAAGTTTCAAGATGTTTTTGGCTTGACTTTAGTAGAATTGGCCAAAGAGAATGAACGCATCGTAGGTATTACACCAGCTATGCCAACGGGTAGTTCTCTTAAGTTTATGATGGATGCCTTCCCTGACAGAGCGATAGACGTTGGGATAGCAGAACAACATGCTGTAACACTTGCTGCGGGTATGGCAACAGAAGGACTTATTCCATTCTGTGCTATATATTCTACTTTCTTACAGAGAGCTTATGATCAAGTTATACACGATGTCGCTTTACAGAATCTGCCAGTAGTATTTTGTCTAGATAGAGCAGGATTAGTGGGTGAAGATGGGGCAACACATCAGGGTGTATACGATATAGCGTATTTAAATTGTATTCCCAATATGGTTATTGCTACCCCTCTTAATGAATTAGAACTACGCAATCTTCTTTATACTGCTCAGTTAGGTATTGATTATCCATTAGCGATACGCTATCCACGTGGTAAGGGGTATATTAATCATACTTGGCAACTACCTTTTGAGAAAATTAATGTAGGAAGTGCTTCTCAATTGAAAAAAGGAAATAAATTTGCATTTGTTTCTGTGGGAACAATTGGTAATAACGTGATTAAGGCAATGGACGCTATAGAGTGTCACGAATGGTCACATTATCACTTTATGTTTGTTAAGCCATTGAATGAAGAAATGCTGCATAGTATATGCCAATCTCATGAGAAAGTATATACAATAGAAGATGGTACAGTGATAGGTGGTTTTGGCAGTATAGTGAGTCAGTTTGTATCAAAGTATTATCCACAGATTCAAGTGGAGATACTAGGTGTGAAAGACGTTTTTATAGAACATGCAACTGTATTAGAACAACAACAAGAGTGTGGAATAGACGTAGAAAGTTTAATTGGAATAATAAAGAATTAGGTTTTGGGAAAGATTAAGAGAGGTTTGGTTGGTTTAGTTGTATTGGGAGCGTGTGCACAATCTTTTGCACAGGTAACAACTGAAACAAAGAAAGCAGAAAGTGCAAATGATATTCAAACTATAAAGAAAGATAGTATTAATCTTCAAGAAAATCCTTTCAATCCTTTAATGGGCTTTTTGCCTGCTAAGGACTATAGTGGACCTACTTTAAGCCGTGGAAGTGGTGAAAGAGGAGATGAGTTTTTCTTGAGACCTGAAATATTTGTTGAGAAAAAGAAACCTAAGGTTAACCAAATTAAAACAAGTTATAATCCGAGTATTAATTTAAGTGTTTTACCTATTAATAATGAGATTATTGGATATTGGGAGAAGAGTAATCGCTTAGGGCTTGACTTTAATCAGATTGCTTTTGTCAATTGGAGTGCTGGAGGAGACAACTCTATTTCTGGGCTTTTAAAAGGTGAATTCGGTAGGAAGTATATAAAAGGACGTTTAGTGTGGGATAACTATTTAAACGTAAGATATGGTATAAATAAGCAGTCTGATCGAGAACTTCGTAAAACAGACGATGTATTGGAGCTAAACTCAACAGTAGGCTATCGATCTACAGCTATTTCGGACTGGTACTATGTGACTAAGTTAAACTTTAAGACTCAGTTTACTAATGGGTATAATTACCCAGATACTGATAATCCAGTATCAGCATGGTTTGCACCTGCTTATCTATTTGTCGGGGTCGGAGCGGAGTATGTGGATCCAAAAACACAGATGAAGTTTTATATTTCTCCATTAACACATAAGGCTACTTTTGTAAATGATCAAACGTTGGCTGATCAAGGTGCTTTTGGAGTTACTAAAGCAGAGAAAGATGAGTTTGGTAATATTATTAGAAACGGTTCGCGTTATAAGGCAGAGGTAGGTCTATTAGTGAGTAGTGAGTGGAAAAAAGAGGTGTTTAAAAATATGTTTTATCAGCATAAATTGACGTTATATAGTGATTATCTGAATAACTTTGGTAATATCAATATGATGTTCGAGATGAAGTTAGACTTAAAAGTAAATGATTACGTTCGAGCGAATGTAGGTACTTATATGATCTATGATGACAATGTGAAAACGAAGGTGATGAGAGAAGGTACGCAGGTTATGGAAGGTCCAAAAATGCAGTTTAAACAAACATTAGGTGTGGGATTAACCTATGCCTTTTAATTTATAAGCTATGAAAAGAATATTAATTGTTTGTGTTTGTATGATGAGCTTTTTTGCTGCTAATGCACAGGAACCTATAGAAGAGAATACTGCGGTACAAGATTCTATAAATTCTATTGATTTTAAGTATAGAGAAGATCAGTTTTATTTTGGAATTACGCATACTTTAATGCAAGATAAGCCTGCGGGTTTTTCTCCTAGTTCGGTGTCAATAGGTATGAGTGGAGGTTTTTTAAGAGACTTTCCTGTAAATAAAGACCGTACTATTGCATTAGCACCAGGTATAGGATATTCATATTTGAATCTTAGAGGAAATCTTGGTATAACGCCAGAGAATGAACATGTTATTCTTGGGTCCTTTAAGAAGAGTAGTTTGTCTCTACATGCTATTGATTTTCCTTTAGAGCTAAGATGGCGTACTTCTACTCCTTATAGTCATAAATTCTGGAGAGTACACTTAGGATTTAAAGCTAGTTATGTATTTGGGGATCGTAGCAAGACTTCTACTAATGAGTATTCCTCTACTTTTAGAGATGATCCAAATGTGAACAAATGGCTTTATGGAATGTATGTGTCTGCAGGATTCAATACTTGGAATTTCTATATGTATTATGGATTAAATAATATCTATAAAGACGATGTATTAAAATGGGATAATAATAAACTTAAACTTCTTAACGTAGGAGTTATGTTTTATATTTTATAGTTAATAACACTGTATATTACTGTGGGTAGAATACCAATGAAAAAACCTTGAACTATTTCTTTGGCAGTATGAGCGCGCAATAGCAACCTAGCAGAAGCGACAAAACCGATTAAGAAAATAAATAGAATGACACCCATAATATTCGGCTGTTGTAGTTCTATTAATACATGTATAAAGAACATTAGACTTGTAGTGAGCGTGGCGATATGTACACTTGATTTCTGTTTTAACAGTGTGAATAGGAGTAATAATAAATAAGTATTCATCAGTCCCCAGATGTATACACGTATCGTATAGGCACTGTTATTATAAAAGATATAATCTTTAAGGATAAATAACAGAGCTATATTGATTATAAATGGAAGAATGCGCTCTTTTCTTGCACTAACCATTACACTTGTGCTAATCAGACCAAGTGATTTAAGTAGAAAATAGATACATATAGGCAATAGACAAGTCATAATAAGAACTTGTCCAAGTATAATAGATATCTCTATAGCAGAAAAATAGGCGCTTGATATAGAGAAGTATAGTAATGTCGTTAAAAAAGGTACTGTTATCGGATGAAATAGATAAGAGAAGAATTTAGCTGTTTTTCTCATTGTCTATGTATTAAATACGCTTACGCATTCTCGCAACAGGTATATCCAGTTGTTCTCTATACTTCGCTACTGTACGTCTTGCGATAGGATAGCCTTTCTCTTTTAGTAGTTCAGCTAGCTTATCATCAGGATAAGGTTTTTTCTTATCTTCATCCCCTATAATATTCTGTAATATTTTCTTTATTTCTAGAGTAGATACCTCTTCACCTTGATCATTAACCATTGCTTCAGAGAAGAAGTTTTTAATAAGCTTTGTGCCATAAGGAGTGTCTACATACTTACTATTGGCTACACGTGATACTGTAGATATGTCTAACCCTATTAAGTCAGCTATGTCTTTTAGAATCATAGGACGAAGTTTAGTCTCATCCCCAGTTAGAAAGTATTCTCTTTGATACTCTAAGATGGCATGCATTGTCACAAAAAGAGTCTCTTGACGTTGCTTTATAGCGTCAATAAACCACTTTGCACCATCTAATTTTTGTTTAATAAATTGTACTGCGTCTTTTTGTGAGTTAGAAGATTTAGCAGACTCTTTATAAGACTGTAACATATCTTGATAATCTTTAGACACATGAAGTTCAGGAGCATTTCTACCATTGAGTAATAGCTCTAATTCTCCTTCGTTTATTTTAATTGTAAAATCTGGAATGACATGCTCTACAGCTCTGTCATTACCGATGTATGAACCTCCTGGTTTAGGATTAAGTTTTTCTATTTCATCTATTGCATTTCTTAGACTTTCTTTAGAAACACCATATTTTTGAAGTAACTTATCATAGTGTTTTTTAGTGAAAGCATCGAATTGATCAGCTATAATCTCTGTTGCTAGATCTATTGCATCAGTTTGAGTTTTGTGTTTTAATTGTAATAACAGGCATTCTTGTAAATCTCTAGCACCTACACCTGCAGGCTCTAGCTCTTGTACGATTAGAAGTATTCTTTCTACCGTTTCTTCATCTGTGTAGATCCCTTGAGTAAAAGCTAAATCATCCACTAGATCTTGAGTATCACGTCTTAAATATCCCATATCGTCAATACTTCCAACTAAGAACTCAGCTATCTTACGATCGTCCTCCGTTAGCATAAAAGTATTTAATTGATTAAGTAAATCTTGGTGAAATGATTCATGAGCGATAATTGGCATTTCATACTCATCATCATCTTTACTATAGTTGTTAGACTGTAGTTTATATTCAGGAGTTTCATCATCACTAAGATACTCGTCTATGTTGATATCTTCAGCTTCGATACGTTCATTATCGTAATCTTCAAAGTCATTGTCAAACTCATCTACCTCAGTCGATTCGTTCTCTTTTCCTGTTTCTAGTGCTGGGTTTTCAATTAGTTCTTCTTTCAGTCTTTGTTCAAAGGCTAAAGTAGGTAACTGAATTAGCTTCATCAACTGGATTTGTTGAGGAGATAACTTCTGTGATAATTTAAGTTGTAGACTCTGTTTAAGCATTCGTGAAATATTTAGTATAAATAGAAAAAAGTGTTTACTTTAAAACATATTCTTTTTCAAATTTAATGAAAAAATGTGATAAAGTAAACACTTTTATGAAGCTATTGTTATATTAAAACTCAGCGTTTTGCGGTGTTCTAGGGAAAGGGATAACGTCTCTAATATTTGTCATTCCTGTTACGAATAGCACAAGACGTTCAAAACCAAGACCAAAACCACTATGTGGAGCTGTTCCGAATTTTCTAGTGTCTAAATACCACCATAATTCTTCTTTGTCTATTCCCATCTTTTCGATTTTCTCTAAAAGAACATCGTAGCGCTCTTCTCTTTCAGAACCTCCTACGATCTCTCCGATTCCAGGGAATAGGATATCCATTGCTCTTACAGTCTTACCATCTTCGTTCATTCTCATATAGAATGCTTTGATGTCAGCTGGGTAATCAAATAAGATTACTGGACATTTAAAGTGTTTCTCTACTAAGTAACGCTCATGCTCACTTTGTAAATCAGCACCCCATCCGTCGATGATATAGTTGAATTTTTTATTCTTATTTGGCTTACAGTTTCTTAAGATATCAACTGCTTCAGTGTAGCTTACACGTTTAAAGTTGTTCTCTACTACGAAACGCAATTTTTCTAATAACGACATTTCACTGCGTTCAGCTTGAGGTTTAGATTTCTCTTCTTCAAATAGACGTTTGTCTAAGAATTCTAAGTCATCAGCACATTTCTCTAATACGTAGTTAATTACGTATTTGATAAAGTCCTCTGCTAAGTCCATGTTATCATCTAAGTGGTTAAATGCCACCTCAGGTTCGATCATCCAGAATTCTGCTAAGTGACGAGAAGTATTAGAGTTCTCAGCACGGAAAGTAGGTCCGAATGTGTATACTGATCCTAATGCCATAGCATAAGTCTCAGCTTCTAATTGTCCTGATACAGTTAGGTTAGTTGTTTTTCCAAAGAAATCTTGTTTTGTATCTATCTCCCCTTCTTCTGTACGAGGTAGGTTATTTAAATTTAAGTTAGTTACTCTAAACATTTCTCCAGCTCCCTCAGCATCTGATCCAGTAATGATAGGTGCATTGAAGTAGTTAAATCCATTGTCTTGGAAGTACTTGTGTACAGCAAAAGATAGTACGCTACGCACTCTCATAATAGCTCCGAACATATTCGTACGGATTCTTAAGTGAGCATTCTCACGTAAGAACTCAAGTGAGTGTTTTTTAGGTTGTATAGGATATTCTTCAGGATTAGCTTCACCGTATACTTTTAAGTTTTCTACTTGTATCTCTACAGTTTGACCAGCTCCTTGGCTCTCCACTAATGTTCCTCTAACACAAATTGCAGCTCCAGTATGAACTTTTTTTAACAACTCCGCAGGGAATTTATCTAAATCAACAACACATTGAATATTGTTAATCGTTGACCCATCATTCAAGGCGATAAATTGGTTGTTTCTAAACGTTTTTACCCATCCTTTTGCTTTGACTTCATGAAGTAGGCCTTTGCCTGCTAGTAGATCGTTAATTTTCGTATGTTTCATCGTGATTTATAATTTAGTAATCTTTGTCTTATTTCGACAATTTCAAATACTTGCAAAAATAGTAAATTATTGTGTATTATGGAATAAAGAAATTGTGATATTACTGTAAATATTGCGTATGGTAGACTATTTAGTTAATAATAATACGCGAGTTTATATGAGACAAAAAAGGCAGCCCCTAATGAGACTGCCTTGCGTGTTAATATGTGTGTTGTTAAGCTATTGTTTTTTGCTGTTGATTCTGTCCTCTGCTTTTTTCATTGCAGCTTGTTGAGAAGTCATATTGTGTTCTTTAGCATAGTTTAGTACTTCTAAAGTTGTATTATAGATATTCTCAGTGCGTTTTAAAGCTTCATCTAGTCCATAATTTGCTATCTCTCCAAAAACATTAATAATACCTCCTGCATTGATTAAAAAGTCTGGAGCGTATACGATACCACGTTCTTGCAAACGTTTACCGTGTATTGCTTCAACTGCTAATTGGTTATTAGCAGCACCCGCGATAACTTTTGCTTTAATTTTTTCGATAGTGTCATCATTGATTGTTGCTCCTAGAGCACATGGAGCATAGATATCAACATCTTCAAGATATAGATCTGATCCTGTGAATATCTTAGTATTATATTTTTTAGCTACTTCAGCGACTCTTTCTTCATTTATATCTGTGATTGTTACTATAGCACCATGCTCAGTTAGATGTTTTACTAATGTCTCACCGACATTACCAATACCTTGTACCAGTACTTTCTTACCGCTTAAGTTGTCTGTTCCGAATTGGAAATTAGCAGCAGCCTTAAGCCCCATAAATACACCATAAGCTGTGACAGGTGATGGATTACCTGATCCACCTAGGCTTTCAGATATACCAGTTACGTGAGGTGTGATAGTATGGATTAAGTCCATATCAGCAGTAGTAGATCCTACATCCTCTGCTGTGATATATCTACCACTTAAAGAATTTACATAATGAGCAAATGCTTTAATCAATTCTGGGCTTTTGTCTTTTTTAGAATCTCCCATAATTACTGCCTTTCCTCCTCCAAGATCTAATCCTGATATAGCAGATTTATAGGTCATCCCTCTAGATAGACGAAGTACATCATTTAGTGCTTCCCATTCAGAAGCGTAGTTCCACATTCTAGTACCTCCTAATGCAGGTCCTAATGTAGTATTGTGTATACCGATGATTGCTTTTAATCCAGACTCTTTATCGTGACAAAATACGATTTGCTCGTGATTGTCAAATGAAACTTGTCCAAATACAGGTGCCATAGTTTTTAATTCTTCTGGCGAATAGATTTTTGTAGTCATAATCAATGTCTTTTGGGATTAGGTATTGCTTATAGATATAATTTATATAAGCTTTATAAAGATAACTAAAAAAGCATTGATTATTAAGTAGATATGAGTATATCGGTATAGATATGTGAATCCTTCAAAAATGTTTCAAAAAGAGTAGCGTATAGGGTAAAAAAAAATCCGCATACTTGCGGATCTTTTAAACTTTCATGATTTCTGCTTCTTTAACAGCAAGAATATCATCTATTTTTTTGATGTAACCATCAGTTAATTTCTGAATTCTTTCTTCAGCATCTTTACAGATATCTTCAGAAGTACCATTCTTTTCTTCTTTTTTGATATCGTTATTAGCATCCTTACGAGAATTTCTAATACCGATTTTAGCATCATCAGCTTCTGTTTTAGCTTGTTTTGCTAAGTCCTTACGTCTTTCTTCTGTTAGAGCAGGAATGTTGATGATGATGTTCTCTCCATTGTTCATTGGATTTAATCCCAAGTTAGCGATCATAATTGCTTTCTCGATCGGTTGTAACATTGCTTTCTCCCAAGGAGTCACTGTTAGTGTACGCGCATCAGCAGCATTAACGTTAGCTACCTGAGATAGTGGAGTAGGAGAACCGTAGTAATCTACGAATACAGCTCCTAACATCTGTGGTGAAGCTTTTCCAGCACGGATGTTTAATAATGATTTATCTAAGTGAGCTACAGTATTATCCATAGACTCTTTGGCAGCGTCGATTATTAAATTGATTTCTTCTGTCATAACTTTGATTTAATTAATGTTTACAGCAACAGTAGTACCTACTGATTCGTTACCTTGGCAAACTTTTAATAAATTATCTTCTTTATTCATATCAAATACTACGATAGGCAAGTCATTTTCTCTACTTAGAGTGAATGCCGTAGTATCCATTACATTTAATCCTTTTGTTAAACAGTCACTAAAAGAGATTTTTTCGTATTTAATAGCAGTAGGATCTTTTTCTGGATCAGCTGTATAAACACCATCTACTCTAGTTCCTTTTAAGATTACATCAGCGTTAATTTCTACACCACGTAATACAGCAGCTGTGTCAGTAGTGAAGTATGGGTTACCAGTACCTGCACCGAAGATTACGATTCTTCCTTTTTCTAGGTGACGAACAGCTCTTCTTTTGATATAAGGTTCTGCTACAGCTTCTATTTTTAAAGCAGTCTGTAATCTAGTTAGCATACCAGCAGCCTCTAGAGCTCCTTGTAACGCCATACCATTGATTATAGTAGCTAGCATTCCCATATAATCTCCTTGTACACGATCCATTCCTACATTTGCACCTGCGACACCTCTAAAAATATTTCCTCCACCTATTACAATTGCAATTTCAACACCTAATTCGTGAACTTTTTTTACTTCAGCAGCATATTCTGCTAGTTTTTTAGGATCAATACCATATTGTTGATCACCCATTAAAGCTTCTCCACTTAATTTTAGCAGAATTCTTTTGTACTTCATTGAAAGAAATTTTTAAAGTTTTGCAAATATAAAGATTATATATTTCTAAGGGGTAGCTTTTTGAAAAATATGTTGATTCTCTGTAAAGGACTCTTTTGCTGTATTATAGCCTAATTCATAAATCTCATCCATTTTCTTCTTACTCCTTTCGAAAGTAGAGTACATATTCAGCTCTTTAGGCTCTATTAACCAGTCACATAATTGACCTTGTCGAGCATTCTGCATTCTTGTCATAAGTTCATAAGCTCGAATAGTTACCGCCTTGATTGATGTTAAATTTTCAGGTGTTGCTTCTTCTATAGGGGTCACATTGCTACCGATGATAAAGTCACATTTCTTTTTAATTACATCTATAGGAAAATTGTTAAGTATACCACCATCACTATAAAGTTTATGACCGATTTGATAAGGAGAAAATACACCAGGGAAAGCACTTGACGCTAATATCGCATCTACTACTTTTGTTTTTTTCTTGAATACATGTAGTTCACCAGTTACTATATTCGTCGCATTGATATATACAGGTATAGGCAACTCTCCTAAAGTCATTTCCCCAAATACCTTTTTTAGATATCTATCAAAAGTATTTACATCTATTAGTCCTGCCTTTTTTAGTGTAAAGTGTTGCCAGTTAAACAAGTTGACAGATTTAAAGAAGATTAATATCTCTTTAGGTTCTATACCTGCTGCATATAGGGAAGAGACGATAGAGCCAGCACTAGTGCCGGCTAGAAAGTCTGGTTTGATATTTTGTTCATCTAGAAACTGTAGTACTCCGGCATGAGCGATCCCTTTATAACCTCCACCTGATAGTACTAATCCTATTTTGTTCTCTTTCATTATTCTATTTATTATCTTTTCAGGAAGTCATAGACTTATACTAGGTTAGGCATTCCTCTTTATCTTTTGTTAGAAGAAATTACTGTATTATTTATTCCTAGTTCTTAGTTATGACATTGATTTCCTTTAAAAGGTTTATCTTTGGTAGTAACAAACAATAAAGTTAAACAAAATGATAAACATTGATCCAAAATACATAGTTAAAAGTTTAAGTTATAAAGAGTTTCGTCATTATGTGACAGAAGCACTTACTACTGATAAGAGTCTTCTGAATTTAGAAGAGGATTATTTGGCTTATGCTGAGCTGAATGAAGCGAGATTACATAGACTTGATAAAACGATGAAAGTAGAGGAGAATGTAGCTGCTAAATTAGCCGGATTAAAGAAGAAATATACTTGGGTAGTGATATCTGAGTGCTGGTGTGGTGATGCAGCACAGATAGTACCTATACTTAATAAGATGGCAGAGTCAACTGATAACATCGAATTAAGAATAGTGTTTAGAGATCAAAATCTTGAGTTGATGGATGCTTTTCTTACTAATGGAGGTAGGGCTATCCCTAAATTAATCATTGTAGAACAAGATACTTTAAAAGTTTTAGGACATTGGGGACCAAGACCTGTACTAGCGCAAAAAGTTATCACTGATTATAAAGCCGCTCACGGTGTAGTAGATGAAGCTGGTAAAGTAGCCTTACAGATGTGGTACACTAAGGACAAAGGACATGAAGTACAAAAAGAGGTGATAGAACTAATGACATCTTTTGAATAGTAATAAAAAAAGCTCTTTCAGTCAGTTGAAAGAGCTTTTTCACTTTATGTTTTTTTGTGTTTTTGGTTTTCTGTTCAATACAATTTCCTTTTATAAACAGAAATATCTACAACATCACAACTCCACGATATCACAACGCACCTATAATAAAAATCTTATCTGATAAGGACATCCCTGCAGGATTACAACCTGGCAATCCTTCCGGAACTTCTTGGTTCATGTTTTTAAAATAATCTAACCATACAGGAAAGAACTCATTCGTCTTTTTAGACCTGTAAGTCATAGGAAATAACTTAAAAACTTCTTCATCATTATTAGCACTTTTAAATGCATCATATATTAACTCTGAGCAGTAATATTTATTATTATCCATTAGGTAATTCAGATCATAAGGTAGCCCAACTTGTGCAATACTAAAGGTCTTGGCATCAAGAATCAATCCTTGATATTCGGGTAATAATCTACCTACATACTGTGCTTCTACATTCTTAGCGATAAACTTATCAAGTGGAGTGATGCACACAGCAGGCCAAGTCGCTTCTACTACTTGTAATGTCCCCTCATGTTCTATCACCATACCGATATGATTAAAATTAATATTGTTATAGCCATGAGTAACTTCATTAATGGCTTCACATAATGGACCACAGTTGATATTCTGAAAGATGAAATCACCTTCTTTATAATCTATTTTCTGTCCCCAAATAAATTGAGTGCTTAAGAGTAGTAATAATAGTATGTTGCGCATAATAGTTCTTTTTGCGAAGATAAGGCTATCGATATTGATTATCAAACTCAAGAAAACAATTGATGTTCATTCGTTCCCTCATAAAAACCTATGCTTTACTTTTTTAAGGTATGTTATCCTTAATAGTATCCTTATTTTCGTTTAGGAAAAAGGAAAAATATGTTGTTAAATAGATGTAGTTGGGACCATCTAATTCTTTTCTTATGCTTATTGGCATTGATGGGATGTAGACAAAATCAAGAGATTATTGAGCAAGGAGAAGATGTAAAGAATCTACCTCCTGTAATCTCTGTTGTACGTGATCTAGATGAAGATTCTAAAGAATATAAAATAGAAGGAACGAGTAAAACAGGTGATGTCTATACAGGTCAAGTAACTCTAAAAGGGGATATAGGTGCCGGGTATATCACTAAAGATAGCCTAACTCCGCAGTTTTATATAGAAGTAAGACGCGTACAAGAGGGAGGACTCATCGGCACAGATACAAATGGAGTGGAGTATAAGCTATCTTTTAAGAGTTAGACGTTCTATTTTAGCCTATCCATATTTATTTCCATGTGTTTGTCTAACAGCACGTCGTTATTTTTAATCACTATATGAAAGGTAACTTGATTACCTACTATCACAATGTTATCCATTAGTGTAATGTCTCTTACATTTAAGTTTATGAGAAACTTATCTTCAACTAAGCGAGCATAGATAAGACCTATGATGTTATGCTTATCTAATTTCTTGAAGTAATCTTTATATGTTAGAAATTCACCAGTCTTAAGGTTGATACTATATCTGTCATAGTAATCTTTAGATTCCATAGTTAAGGCTAGTCTTTGTCGTTTGCTTATAGCAATAGTAAGAACAGAAGTATTGTTTTGGAGTACTTTTACATTAGATATATCTTCAGCTGCCCATTCATTCGTTATTCGCGATACTGATTTCTGTGCAAATAGTAATGGCATGATTACCTTTGCATGTTTGATACTGTAGATATAAGGACTATTTGTTAACATTAATTGTTCGATAAGCATATTCGACTTATTATCTATTTTAGCGTTATTTGTATTAATAGTTGGATAGGTGTAAGAGCGAGTAAAGTTATTGAAGTGAGTATTGACATCGATGCACATTGTATCTTCTTCATCGTAGGTGTTGATGATATTTGGATAGATTGATTTACGTGCATAGTAGTTATTATATCGTAGAACACTACTGACCACATTACCAATTGGAGAAAATACCAAGTTCTCTACCTTAGTATGGTCTATATAAACAGATTCTATTTGTGTTAAATCAGAAGATAGGCTGATTTCTAGATTTATAGTGGATTTTGTATCACTGAGTAGCATTGTTTTTTTGTCTAAATCCAACTTGCCATGTAATTCAATTAAATCGCCTTGCCCTATATAATAATGAGCAAAGTAGTCATGACCAGTGAAGCTGTCTTTAAGTTTAAACAGTTGTAGTCTTACTGTGTTATGGTATAATTTTCCTTTATAGGAGATAGGAAGACTATCGTGTGAATAAGTGATAAGGTGTTCGTTTTTAAATGAGTCAGATGATGTACTGTATTTATGCAGTTGAGGGAGTTTCTTTTGATTAAAAGTAATACTTTCAAGAGGCAAATCAGTAATTACTATAGTCTTATTAGCTGGTTTGTCTATTAACCATTGGTTAGAGAGTTTTTTATTATCGCTAACATCTAGGTACTCTAGATAAGTTGAAGGGACATAAAACTCCTCAAGTTGGTTCTGAGTAGCAGACAATTCTTTCAAAGGCGTGTAAATAAACACACTGTTGATAATATTATTTGAAATAGTAAGAGATTCTAGGTTTCCGTCTAAGATCCTCAGTCCCCCATTGATCCTATTGTTACTTATATTGAGTTTTTTGAGAAGTGGGTTGTATAAATGTGTTCGGACAGAATCAGCATATCCACCGATATGATTATGGCTTAGATCTATTTCTTCTAGTGCCAATTCACTTAATTGTGGTAGATTATTTAATTCATTGTTAGACAAATCTAATTTTTTCATCCCCCTAGGCAAGTAACCTGTGTTTACATACTGGATATTATTATGTGATAGATTAAGTATTTCTACGTAATCTGGTATCGGAGGTATAATGGTTAAGTTTTGATGAGATAGATCTAAGGTTTTTCTAGTAATATAATGATTTACTATCAAATAAGTACTTGATAACATAACGATAAATAGTACTGTGTAGAAATAACTCTTAGTTCTCATAGTAAGGTGTTTAATTAGTTTGTTTTCAATAAGGATTTGTACTTATCAGTTAGATTTATGGCACTATCTTCGTTATCTTGTATAGAAATGTTGTTTATAGTGTTATCTGTATTTATCAATATGAAACTATAAGGATTTGAGGTGTTGTCACCGATGAGTATTTGAATATTCAGTAATTCTGAAAGTTTTAGCAAGAATAGATATTTGTCTAGTAATTTATGTTGAATATATATGGTCAAGGATACTCCCTGTTCAAAGTCTCCCTCGTATATTTGTGTATAACCTATTACTTTAAGAACTTTTGCTCGTTTTTTTGTACAATATAGGAAGTGATTAATATCCTCTATTAGTATATCTAGATTGGTAATTCCAAGTAATTCAGCAATGCTTTTGCAAAGTGATTCATTGTCAATACATTTATTAATGTAGAAGTCTAAATATATAGCCTTGTTTTCATTCATATGAGTATCAGGTTATGATATTAAACCATGTCTATAAGCTATGTTTATTTCTATGCTTCTACACTTTCTTCCAACTATCTGTTAAAGAACTTCTAGTTGCACTTTCTCCTATTTCCATTTCGGGTAAAGATTTTAATGTAGGATCTAATGCTAAGATTTGTTGAATGGATACTACTATAGCGTCTTCTTCTTTAATGGTAATTCCATCAAAGAATTAATTGCCAATCGCCATCTTCGTCATAGTACACATGACTGATTAAACTCTTATTAAAAGCGATGTTTCGGGAAGTTATTGCTGCTTTATTAGGTTGGTCATTTTCTATTTTCATAAGTTGTGAAATTAAAACAATTAGCGTAAATTTACTTATAATCAGCGATATATAAAAGATACTTTTGAGTTGTTCATACCTCAGTTTTCAAACTTCCAATAGTTCTCAACTTTCGCTTAGTTTATTATATCGGGTATCAAATCACCATTGATTACACAACAAAATTACAGTTATTAAAATTCTTTTTTTGAGAGATAGGCACTTTTGGGCAAAAATGACCTAAAAAGGGCAAAAAAGTCCACTTTTGGCCTAAAATGGGCTCTTTTTAAAATTGTAATATATTGTAATTCAGTATTTTGTTTAGTTTGATACACCCATTCCTTCGGAAGGGCTGCGGAAGAATCCAACAATTGTTCGGAAAGAGGGGCTGTTTTCCGAACAACTACAAAAGCCTTCCAAAACTCTTCCCGAACAAATCCATCGTTATACCCTTCTCAGGCCTTTGTGTATAAGGGATTGTAACTTAATTATATGTTTCGACAAGTCTCCTAGTTTTAAGTCGAGATAGGAAAAATTTGGCAAAAAATGACAAAAAATGGACTTTTGTTCCCTCTGCCTCCAAATACCAATTTTAGTATGTCGACCTTTGCAAAAGAATGTGATAAGGAGTAAATTTAGAAATTAGATCAATACATTTTAGCAGCAAAGATAAATATGGTATCAAATAGACACAAATCAACACAAATGAGCATAAAACGTGCTAAATCAACACAAGTAGACATAAATCGTAGTAGGTTATTTAGACTATAAACGCTGTATTGACAAGGTATTAGCCTGTTTTTAGGTCGGTCTAAAAGTGCATTTGCTCCCAATTTCTTCCCAAGAATGCCTATTTTTCCCCGACGAGGGGCTGTTTTGGGAAGGTGACTAAGTCCTGACTGGAAGGAAGAAGGAACAAGTTAGGTTTTTTATAATCCTAATCAAATTTAAACAGGGGTTTATTTCTATTATTTTGAATACTATTGTATTGGGCAATGCGTGAGGTACTCGTGAGGTGCGCTTGCTGAATCAGACCTCCTGAGTAGGAATAGGGCAGTGAAACTGCACTTATTCAGGAGATATCAACAAGAGGATGTTACATTTTATAATTCTCTTAAAAGGTTTTTTGCTCTCGATTGCTTTCTCAAGAATACCTGTTTTCCTGTGCTGTTTTGGAAAGGTGACTAGATTCTGAGGAGAATAGGGGGAAAGGGGAGTGGAAGTTATTTATGTGATAGCATAAATGACATTATTTCATTGTATGGGTTTACCTAGGTAGATTTAGGGTTCTATTCTATCAATTGTTCTTCTAGATGTTGACAGATTAAGGTTTTTTATTTATAAATAGAATATTAGGTATGTGTGTGTTTTGAATATGGAGCTTAAGGAAGACGTACAAAGAAGATTTTTGGAGATAGGAGTTATCGTTATATTTGGTATCGAGATGTGCTACTTCACGAGTTGTATTATAAGGTCAGTGATGAGTCTATTCTAATGGTTAATGAAAGTGAAGTTTAGTTTTGCAGTGATTTATTAAGAATTTTGGATAATAAGAAGTTTACTACTCGAGTTAAATGGTTTAATTATGATAGAACAAAAAAATAAATCCTTAGAACCTGAACTTGAAGCTGATATTTACTATTTGACTGAGCAAGAGGGAGGGAGAAAAAGTGATGTAAGGTCAGGTTATCGAGGACAGTTTTTTTATGATGGAAATGATTGGGATGCATCACAAGAATTTATGGATAAAGATGTCTGTGTACTTGGAGATACTGTTGCTGTTAGGCTTATAACCCTGAGCCTGCTCTTTCATGTGGGACAATTTTATATAGGAAAAACGTTTGAGGTTAGAGAAGGAAAAAAAATAGTGGGACATGGTAGAATAACCAAGATTCTAAGAGAAGATTTTAACTATTGGGATTTTGACTCGTTCTTTACAGGCTTACCATCTAATTGTAGCCCATATGATGAGGAGAATATAGATGGTTTTATCATGGATTTTGAGTATGGATTGGCAGGTATTACTAAACTTGATAATCTGAAATTTAGTGCAGTATTAGCAAATAATGAACAGATGTTAACAGTTCAATGTGTTGTAAGTGATTCGGATATAAATACGAAACAGTTTATTGAAGAAGTCTGTAAAAGATGGATAGAAAAAATACAATTTAAAAAATCATTTTATAAGATTAAAACGAACTATGCTAATAAAGTATGTGATTGTGAGCTGATTTTTGCTACTCGGAGCAGTATGTCTTTGACAGGTAAAATAGTCATATCTTATTAGATAATCTCCTAATAAGGATTGGTAGAAGGGATGGTGTGACATAGTGTATAGCATTAAGAAAAAGCCTCACTCTTCACTGTTTATATCTCATAATATTTGTGTTCCCAATTGGATAAATGAGGTAGTCGTTCTGTATGCGAAGTCTTTATTGAAATCATCAAGTATGAATATAAACAAAATATCAGAAGAACTTGGATTTAACCCAGATTACGCGATAGACATATAAACGAAAAGTAATTATACAAGGTAGGTCTGAATTAGTGATACAAGCATAATATAGTATGGTTTTAGAGCTAATGAAAGAACTATGAAGTAGAATTGCTTTGCAGTATTTGGCTAATGCGTAATCTGGGTTTAAGGAAGCAACCTTGTTTTTTCGTTATTTTAAACGATATACAGGCTTAACCCCAAAGCAATATAGTAATGGGTGATGGATGGAATAAAAAAAGCCACAAGTCTCCTTGTAGCTTTTGATTATGTATTTAGGTAAATGTTACTCTTGTACTGAAGTGTCGATGCCTAGTGCTTTTAATAACTGTTCTTCAAATTGTTCTGGAGTAACAGCGTTTGCAACATCGAAGTCACCTATTTTAGTTCTGCGTAATGCACTTAAGTGTGCTCCTGAATTAACTTTAAGGCCGAAGTCATAAGCTAGAGATCTGATGTATGTACCTTTAGAACATACTGCTCTAAAATCTACATTAGGCATCTCTACGTTAGTTAATTCGAACTCTTCGATTGTGATCGGACGAGTAGGTATCTCTACTTCTTCTCCTTTACGAGCGTGCTCATAAAGGCGTTTACCGTCTTTCTTAAGAGCAGAGAAGATAGGAGGACGTTGTTCTATCGTACCGATAAATGATACTCTAGCTTCGTCTAGTATGCTATCAGTGATATGCTCTGTAGGATAGGTCTGGTCTATCTCTGTCTCTAAGTCATAAGAAGGAGTTGTTCCGCCTAAAGTGATTGTTCCTGTGTATTCTTTGATTTGCCCTTGTAGTTCACTGATTTGTTTAGTGAATTTGCCTGTACAGATAATCAGTAGTCCTGACGCTAATGGATCTAATGTCCCTGCGTGTCCTACTTTAATTTTCTTCAATTCAAAGTGTTTTTTTAATAGCCATTTAATCTTGTTCACAGCCTGAAACGATGACCAAGTAAGCGGTTTGTCTATTAAGAGTATTTGCCCTTCTTGGAAGGCTTCTTTATTGTATTGTATCATTATTGTTTAAGATATCCGAAGTATAGTAGTAATAAAGCTCCTGCGATGATACGATAGTATCCCCATGGTTTGAAACCGTATTTTTTGATAATTCCGATAAAGAATTTGATTGCGACAATAGATACAACAAACGCGATGACGTTACCTAATAAGAATAACTTCATATTATCTGGATTGTCTAATAATATCTCGTATCCTATTCTTCCTGATTCATATTTCTTTAATACGATAGAATATACAGTCACAGCTGCCATAGTAGGTACAGCTAAGAAGAATGAGAACTCAGCAGCTACTTGACGTGACAGACCTTGTTGCATACCTCCGATGATAGAAGCAGCAGATCTACTCGTGCCTGGCATCATCGCTAGACATTGCCAAAAACCAATAGTTATAGCTTGCTTAACAGTGATATCTTCTTCTCTAACCGTCTTTGGGTTCTTGAAGTATTTATCTATAAAAATTAATACAATACCACCTATTATCAACATAATAGCGATATAGATAGTTTCTCCTAAAACCTTGTCTATGGCTTCGTCAAATAACTTACCTAAAACTAAAGCTGGTATAACCGCTAGTACTAGTTTTTTGTAAAAGTTAAGTTTACTGAAGTCAAGGAACTTTCTCCAATATAGTGCAACAACGGCTAGGATAGCTCCGAACTGTATAGCAGTTTGAAAAAGTTTAACGAATTCGTCTTCTTGAATGCCGTAAGCAGAACTTAAAAATATCATGTGTGCTGTAGAAGATACAGGTAGATATTCAGTTAGTCCTTCTACTATGGCTAGGAGGATAGCTTGTATTAAATCCATTTAGTGTATGTAGTTTGTTATTTGTTATCTTTTTTGAATATTGCGTAGATTGCTACTCCCATAGCGATAAAGAATACAGCTGGCGCTAAGTGTATACGTCTAAAGCTGTAAATGTCTTCATTAAATTCTGTAGGTACATCATTAGTAGCCCCTGCCATTAAGAAAAAACTTAAAGCAACAAGTGCAATACTTACTAGCAGAATAATGTAATTCTTCTTAGAGAAAAGAAGAGCACCTTTGTTTTGATCTTGATCTTTCATATTAATAAAGTTCGTCTGATTTTAGGTTTAAGAATCTTTGTGTAGCAAAGAATGTACTAATACTAGTAATAAGCATTCCAAGTACTAGTATACCAATAGATACAATTACTAAAGGCATATAATCCTCTTTAGGATTGATGTTTAAGTCTGGCATCTTACTGTCTGCGTAGAAAGTAAGTGCTGTGATTGCAATAATAGCTAATATAGAACCGATAATCCCTAGTTTCATACTGTGATTAATAAATGGTCTTCTAATGAAGCGCTTAGTAGCACCTACCATTTGCATTGTTTTAATCGTGAATCGACTAGAAAAGATTAGTAAACGCAGTGAACTATTGATTAATAGCATAGATACTACAGTTAGGAATGCAGCTAATATAAGTACCCATTGAGCTACTTTATCTACATTCTCATTTACTAGATCTACTAATTGTTTATCGTATTTAATATCAGATATAGCTGTATTCGCATTTAATTCTTTAAGGATAGTATCGATACTGTCATTCACTACATATTCACCTTTAAGGTGGATGTCATAAGAATCTTGCAATGGGTTAAAACCTAAGTATTCTACGAAGTCCTCTCCTAAGGTTTCTTGGTGTTCTTTAGCAGCTTCTTCTTTAGAAACGAATTTCACTTCTTTTATATAGTTCTTTTTGCCTAATGATGCACCGAATTTGTCTAAATCAGCTTTGGTAGTGCTCTTTTCGATGAATATTGTCATCGGTATATTCTCTCTAAAGTTATCTGAGATTTTTTTAGAGTTAATAACGAATAAGCATAGTGATCCTAAAAGGAATAGCACTAAGAAAATACTAAGGATAACAGAAAAATAAGAAGAGATTAATCTTCGCTTTTGATATTTTTCATAAGAGCTTGCCATACAATCTAATTTAAGTGCGTAAAAATAACAAACAAAAACGTTTTTATTAAGACAATAACGATTAAAGTTTTCTAATTGTTATAAATATAGTTTATTTTTGCCTGAACTGATGGGATTTTTGATGAAATCACAGATTAGTTGTTGATAGATAGGGTAGAAGTGTTCTGTAAGTCAGTTCATTTTTTAAAGTATTTATCTTAGCTTAGTCAAAAATATTAGGACTGTTGTAGTTGCATATTTACTGAGCTCAGCGGCATAATCTGTAGTAGTTAAACAAAGACCCAAGTGTAAAATTTGATATATAAATTATAGTATGAAGTATTATCCAAACGAAATTGAAGCTAAATGGCAGAAATTTTGGAAAGAAAACCAAACTTTCAAAACCGAGAATAACACTGATAAACCGAAGTATTACATCTTAGATATGTTCCCTTATCCATCTGGAGCAGGGTTACACGTGGGGCATCCACTCGGATATATCGCATCAGATATCTATACTCGTTTTAAACGTCAACAAGGTTTTAATGTTCTCCACCCTCAAGGATATGATAGTTTTGGACTTCCTGCTGAGCAGTATGCTATCCAAACAGGGCAACATCCTGCTGTAACAACAGAAGTGAACATTGCTAGATATAGAGAGCAGTTAGATAAAATTGGTTTCTCTTTTGATTGGAGTAGAGAGGTACGTACTTCTAATGCGGATTATTATAAGCACACACAGTGGATATTCATCCAACTTTTTAATGCATGGTATAATAAGGTAAGTGATAAAGCTGAATCGATTGATACATTAGTAGCGATTTTTGAAAAAGAAGGAAATGCAAATGTGCAGGCTGTATGTGACGATGCTATCGAAGTATTCAGTGCAGATCAGTGGAATGCATTCAGTGCAGATGAGAAAGAGACAATGTTACTTAAATATAGAATGACTTACTTAGCAGAGACAGAAGTAAACTGGTGTCCTGCGTTAGGTACTGTACTTGCTAATGATGAGATCAAAGATGGTCTGTCAGAGCGTGGGGGTCATCCTGTAGTGAGAAAGAAAATGAAGCAATGGAGTATGCGTATATCTGCTTATGCAGAGCGTTTACTACAAGGGCTTAATGATATTGACTGGACAGAGAGTATTAAAGAGAGTCAACGTAACTGGATCGGGAAGTCTGTAGGGGCGTCTGTAGTGTTTAATCTTAAAGAAGGAGAGGATACTATCGAAGTGTTTACTACTAGACCTGATACGATATTCGGTGTTAGCTTTATGACGTTAGCTCCTGAGCATGATTTAGTAAGTAAGATTACTACTGCTGATCAAAAAGCAGCTGTTGAAGCTTATGTAGAAGCTACTTCTAAGCGTAGTGAGCGTGATCGTATGGCAGATGTGAAGACTATCTCTGGTGTGTTTACTGGAGCATATGCTGAACACCCATTCACGAAAGAGCCAATCGAGATATGGATTGGTGATTATGTATTAGCTGGTTATGGTACAGGAGCTGTTATGGCTGTGCCTGCTGGTGATACTAGAGATTATGCATTCGCTAAGCATTTTAATATAGCAATCAAAAATATCTTTAATCAAGATATTACAGAAGAAGCTTATGCTGATAAAGAAGGTTTCTTATTAATAGAGTCTGATTTCTTAAATGGATTAGGCTATAAAGAAGCTACTGTTAAAGCTATCGAAGCATTAGAAAAAATAGGACATGGTAAAGGTAAAACGAACTACCGTTTACGCGACGCAGTATTTTCTCGTCAGCGTTATTGGGGTGAACCTTTCCCTGTGTACTACGTAAATAATCTTCCAAAGATGATTGACAAGAAATATCTTCCAATCGTTCTTCCAGAAGTAGAAAAATACTTACCTACTGAAGATGGACAACCACCTTTAGGAAATGCTGCAGTATGGGCATGGGATACAGTAAATAATAAAGTAGTAGAAAACGACAAAATAGATGGAGTATCTGTATTCCCTCTAGAATTAAATACAATGCCTGGATGGGCTGGTTCTTCGTGGTACTGGATGCGTTATATGGATCCTCAGAATACTGAAGATATCGCTTCACCAGAGGCATTGGCATATTGGCAAAATGTAGACTTATATATAGGAGGGAATGAGCACGCTACAGGACACCTATTATACAGTCGTTTTTGGAATAAGTTCTTAAAAGATTTTGGAGTTGCTCCAACAGAAGAGCCTTTCAAAAAATTAATTAACCAAGGAATGATCTTAGGAACTTCTGCTTTCGTATATAGAATAGAGGGTACGAATACCTTTATATCTAAGGATATGATTAAGGATGAAAAAGTACAGCAGCTATATGCTTATGTGGGCTTAGTGAATTCTTCTTCAGAATTAGATACAGAAGAGTTTAAAGCTTGGAGACCTGATTATGCTGGAGCTGAGTTTATTCTTAATGCGAATGGTAAATATATCGTTGGTCATGAGGTAGAGAAGATGTCTAAGTCTTACTATAATGTGGTTAATCCAGATGATATCTGTGAAGAATATGGAGCAGATACACTACGTTTATACGAAATGTTCTTAGGGCCATTAGAACAAGCAAAACCATGGAATACTGCTGGTATTTCTGGAGTAGCAGGTTTCTTAAAAAAACTATGGAGATTATATGCTGATGATAATGGTGTAGTCGTGATAAATGATGAGCCTACTCCAGAGATGTATAAGTCACTTCATAAGACAATCAAAAAGGTTACTGAAGATATAGAGAATTTCTCTTTCAATACTTCGGTTTCTCAATTTATGATTTGTGTAAATGAATTATCTCAACAAAAGTGTAACCACAGAGGTATCTTAGAGCCATTAGCAATTATCGTTTCCCCATATGCGCCACATATCGCAGAAGAGTTATGGTCTATGTTAGGACACGCTACATCTCTTACTTATGCAGAGTTTCCAGAATTTAAAGCTTCTTATTTAGTAGAGAGTGCTAAGGAATACCCTGTGTCGTTTAATGGGAAAATGAGATTTAAGATTGAGTTACCATTAGATTTAACTGAAGAAGAGATCAAAGCGGCTATCTTAGCAGATGAGCGTACAATAGCTCAACTACAAGGGAATGCTCCTAAAAAGGTAATTATCGTACCGGGTAAGATTATTAACTTGGTGGGGTAAAACTTCACATGTTTTGAATACAGTAAAGACACATTATTAAATGATGTGAATAGTATAAGAAAAGCCTTAGCTCTCGAGTTAAGGCTTTTTGTATTTTGAAATAGGTTGATTGGTGTTTTTATATAAATAAAAAGGGTTGCTAGTTTTTACTAGCAACCCTTTTTGTCTATTATAAATTTGTGAATTATTTACCTGGTCTGATAAGTAATGCATGTTCAAAGTCTTTTTGAATGGCTTTTAGATTGCGCTCCGCATCAAGTCTAGTTTTATAATTTCCGACTAATACTTTATAAGAAGGATTGGTATAAACAATGGTAGCATTTACCTCAGGATATATTCTTCTGAACGAACTTAAGGCAGATCTAGCCTCTGTGTTTTTTCCATAAAAGATTTGAATCTTGAATTTGTCATTTACTGCAGTAGAGGTATTCGCGTTCTTTTTCTTGTTAAGTAGCTCTTTTACTGCTGAGGGCTCATTTAGCGTGGTTTTAGAAGACTGTGCTATAATCAGATTATTAGCAAATAGGACTAAGTTTAAGACAAGAATATTTCTTAAAAATCTCATAATGAATAATGTTTAGAGCAAATTTACAAATTATCTTGATAATGAGGTAATCAGATGTTATTTAGAACGCATATAAATTGACTTTTAAGCCGTTTAAAGGTTTTAAGAGTAAGTCATAAATTGTATTTTTGTCGGAGTTTGTAAATAAGGTGTATAGGATAGCAGTCTAATTGGCTGTTAAATAATACCAAGTTTAGTTGAAAATCATTTTATAACTATGAAAAAAGTGGGTAACCATAATTCGTTTTCAAAGATTTTATTCTTTTGTTTAGCGTTAATGCTATCGTTTACTACAATTTCGTTTGCTCAAGATGCAGCAAAAGGTAAGGAATTGTTTAACTCTAACTGTGCGGCATGTCACAAGTTAGATGGGAATTCTACTGGACCAGCTCTTCGTGGAGTAGTTGAACGACATGATGTAGCTTGGCTACACAAGTGGATTAAAAGTAGTTCTTCATTAATTAAATCTGGAGATGCTGCTGCTGTTAAATTATTTAACGACTGGAATAAGGTTGTTATGAATGACTTCCCTGCATTGTCAGATGAGGATATTGATAACATTATTGCTTATACGTCAGAAGTTAAGGCAGAAGCACCGGCACCTGTGGCTGGAGCAGCTGGAGCGGCAGGTACATCGAATAATGATGGTGTTTCTAATATGATTGTATTAGGAGCATTAATTATTGTGTTGATGCTTTTGGTTACTATGTTATTCTTCGTTAAGAAGGTATTAAACAAAGTAGTTGAAGCTAATGGATTAACTCCTGAAGTCCGCAAAACTATTCCTTTATGTGCTGCATTCGTTAAAAACAAGTTTTTAGTGATTGTGTCTACATTAGTACTTATTCTGATCGGATCATACTTCGCGTATGGTTGGATGATGCAGGTAGGTGTTGATCAAGGGTATGAACCAGTACAGCCAATTCACTTCTCTCACAAGATTCACGCTGGTGATAACGGTATTGATTGTAAATACTGTCACTCTTCTGCTAGATCTAGTAAGACATCTGGTATTCCATCATTGAATGTTTGTATGAACTGTCATAAAAACATTGGTGAGTTTACAGGTGAAGCTGGAGTTGATTACGGTAAATACACTCCTGAGTTCTACACTGGAGAGATTCAGAAACTATATGATGCAGTAGGATGGGATGCATCTACTCAGAAATATACTGGAAAAGAAAAACCAGTTAAATGGGTTAGAATACACAACTTACCTGACTTTGCATACTATAATCACTCTCAACACGTTAACGTTGCTGGTTTAGAATGTCAAACTTGTCACGGGCCAGTTGAAGAAATGGAAATTATGAGACAACACTCTCCATTAACAATGGGATGGTGTATCGATTGTCACAGAAAAACTGACGTTAAGTTAGAGAGCAATGAGTATTACGCTAAGATTCACAAAGAATTATCAGAGAAATACGGAGTTGAGAAATTGACTGTAGCTCAAATGGGTGGTTTAGAATGTGGTAAATGTCACTATTAATAATTTAAGAATAAGAAGCTAATATATATATACAATGGCATCAAACAAAAAATACTGGAAAAGTGTTGAGGAGCTGAATGAAAATAGTTCTATTGTTGAGTCGCTAAGAAACAATGAGTTTGTTGAAGAAATTCCTACTGATGAGTTTCTTGGGGATCAAAATAAATTGTCTTCTTCATCAACAACTCGTCGAGACTTTTTGAAATATGTAGGTTTTTCTACTGCAGCAGCAACATTAGCTGCATGTGAGGGGCCTGTTGTAAAATCTATTCCGTATGTAGTTCAGCCAGAAGAGATAATTCCTGGAATTGCAGATTATTATGCAACTACTATAGCAGATGGATTTGACTTTGTAAACGTTTTGATCAAAACTCGTGAGGGACGTCCAATCAAAGTTGATAATAACAGACTAGCTAATGCTTACTCAGGAGCTAATGCTCGTGTAAATGCATCAGTTTTATCAATGTATGACAGCCTTCGTTTGAAGGGGTCTAAAATCAGTGGTAAAAGTGCTTCATGGGATGAAGTAGATGCTAAAGTAAAAGCAAGTTTACAAGATGCTAAATCAAATGGAGGAAACATCGTATTATTAACTAATACAATGGCTAGTCCATCAACTGATAAGATTATAGCAGAGTTTATCACTGCTAACCCTACTGCTAAACACGTTGTTTATGATGCTGTATCATCTTCTGCTGCTGCAGATGCTTATGAGAAAGCGTATGGAGTACGTGGATTAGCTGATTACGATTTCGGTAACGCTGATGTTGTGGTTTCTGTAGGTGCTGATATCTTAGGAGATTGGCAAGGTGGAGGATACGATTCAGCTTATGCTCAAAATCGTATTCCTAAAAATGGAAAAATGTCTAAGCATATCCAAATCGAGGCAAATATGTCTTTATCTGGTGCTAATGCTGATGTTAGAATTCCATTAACTGTAGCTCAACAAAAAGCTGCCTTAGTTAAGATTTACAATGTAGTAGTTGGTGCTAATGTATCTGCTCCTGCTATCGAAGGTAAATACGCTGAGGCTGTTACTAAAGCTGCTGCTCAATTAGTAAGTGGTGGTTCAAGAGCTGTTCTTGTGTCAGGACTTGATGATGTAAATGCTCAATTATTAGTATTCGCTATTAATGAGAAGTTACAATCTCAAGCTTTCTTACCAGAGCAAACTAAAAATGTACGTAAAGGTAATGCTACTGAAGTTGGTCAGTTAGTTAAAGATATGAATGCTGGAAAAGTTCACACATTGATTATGTCAGGTGTTAATCCAGTTTATACTTTAGCTGATAGTGCTGCTTTCGTAGAAGGATTGAAAAAAGTAAAAATGTCAGTTGCTTTCTCATTAAAAGAAGACGAAACTGCATTACTTACTACAATAGCTGCTGCTGCTCCTCACTATTTAGAGTCTTGGGGTGATGTAATGATCAAAAAAGGTCACTACTCAGTAATGCAACCTACTATCCGTCCTTTATTCGATACTAAACAATTACAAGATTTATTATTGTTATGGGCTGGTAATAACACAGCTTACTACGAATATGTAAAAACTGTTGGTAAATCTTACGTAGCTGACAAAACTTGGAATCAATTGGTTCATGATGGTTTTGCTGTTATAGGAGAAAACGCTAAAGTATCTGCTTCTGCTGATTTCGCTTCTGCAGCTTCTGCATTAGGATCTGCTAAGAAAGTAGATGGATTAGAGTTAGTGTTCTATACTAAAACAGGTATGGGAGATGGACAACAAGCAAATAACCCTTGGTTACAAGAGTTTCCAGATCCGATCACTCGTGTATCTTGGGATAACTACGTAACTGTATCTCAGGCTGATGCTGAAGCTTTAGGAATTAAGAATTTCCACGTAGCTAACGGAGGTTTAGATGGTAGCTATGTTACTATCGAAGCTAACGGAGTTAAATTAGAAAAAGTACCAGCTTTAATCCAACCAGGACAAGCTAAGGGAACTATCGGTTTAGCTTTCGGATACGGAAGAAAAGCTGCTCTTAAAGAGGAGATGCAAGTAGGTGTTAATGCTTACACATTATACAAAGACTTTAATGGAGTGCAAGGTGCTGCTATTACTGTTGAAGGAGGTAACCATGAGTTCGCTTGTGTTCAGTTACAAAACACTTTAATGAGTAGAGGTGATATCTTAAAAGATACAACATTAGAGAAATTTATCAAAGAAGATGTAGAGACTTGGAACATTAAACCAGTAGTATCTTATGATCACGCTGAAGTTAAAGCTTCTACTATCGATATCTGGGAATCATTTGATAGATCAGTGGGTCACCACTTTAATTTATCAATTGACTTAAATGCATGTACTGGATGTGGTGCTTGTGTAATCTCTTGTCACGCTGAAAATAACGTACCTGTAGTAGGTAAGTCAGAAGTAAGAAGAAGTAGAGATATGCACTGGTTACGTATCGATAGATACTATTCTTCTGAGGATACATTCGCAGGAGATGTGGCTAAGAAAGAAGGTACAAAAGGATTCGGAGAATACCGTGAGGCATTCCAAGAATTAGAGCATCCAGCTGAAAATCCACAGGTAGCTTTCCAACCAGTAATGTGTCAACACTGTAACCACGCTCCATGTGAGACTGTGTGTCCAGTAGCTGCTACATCACATGGTCGTCAAGGTCAAAACCATATGGCGTACAACCGTTGTGTAGGTACTAGATACTGTGCGAATAACTGTCCTTACAAAGTAAGACGTTTCAACTGGTTCTTATACTCTCAAAATAGTGAGTTCGATTACAACATGAATGATGATTTAGGACGTATGGTATTAAACCCAGACGTAGTAGTTCGTTCAAGAGGGGTAATGGAGAAATGTTCATTATGTATCCAAATGACTCAATCTACAATCTTAAAAGCTAAGAATGAAGGTAGAGCAGTTCGTCCAAATGAATTTGAGACTGCATGTTCAGCAGCTTGTTCAAGTGGAGCAATGATCTTTGGAGATGTAAATGATAAAGAGTCAGAAATTACTAAATTAGCTGAGTCAGATAGATCTTACCATTTATTAGAGCACATTGGTACAAAACCAAATGTATTCTATCACGTTAAGGTTAGAAATATCTAGTTAAAAGAATTATTAATTAAAGAAACATATAAAGGATTATGTCGTCACATTACGAAGCACCCATTAGAAAACCTTTAGTTATTGGTGAGAAATCATATCACGATATAACTGTGGATGTGGCTAGACCTGTAGAAGGTAGAGCAAACAAACTATGGTGGAGAGTTTTTACATTAGCTTTAATAGCGTTTCTATGGGGAGTAGGTTGTATGGCTTACACTGTAGGTACAGGTATTGGAACTTGGGGATTAAATAAAACCGTTGGATGGGCTTGGGATATTACCAACTTCGTTTGGTGGGTAGGTATCGGTCACGCGGGTACATTAATTTCTGCTGTATTATTATTATTTAGACAAAAATGGAGAATGGCGATTAACCGTTCTGCAGAGGCAATGACAATTTTCTCTGTAGTTCAGGCTGGTTTATTCCCTATCATTCACATGGGACGTCCATGGTTAGCATACTGGGTATTACCTATTCCTAACCAGTTCGGATCGTTATGGGTTAACTTTAACTCACCATTATTATGGGACGTATTCGCGATCTCTACGTATTTATCAGTATCATTAGTTTTCTGGTGGACTGGTTTACTACCTGACTTCGCTATGTTACGTGATAGAGCTATTACACCATTTACAAAAAGAGTATATTCAATTTTATCATTTGGTTGGTCAGGTCGTGCAAAAGACTGGCAACGTTTTGAGGAAGTTTCATTAGTATTAGCTGGTTTAGCTACTCCTCTTGTACTTTCTGTACACACGATTGTATCTTTTGACTTTGCTACTTCAGTTATTCCTGGATGGCACACTACTATTTTACCTCCATACTTCGTAGCAGGAGCTATCTTCTCTGGATTCGCAATGGTTAACACGTTGCTTATCATTATGAGAAAAGTTTCTAACTTAGAAGACTATATTACGGTACAACACATCGAGTTAATGAACATTGTTGTTATGATTACAGGTTCTATCGTTGGTGTAGCTTATATCACTGAGTTATGGGTTGCTTGGTATTCAGGAGTAGAGTATGAACAATACGCATTCTTAAACCGTGCAACAGGACCTTACTGGTGGTCATATTGGTTAATGATGACTTGTAACGTAATTTCTCCACAGGTAATGTGGTTTAAGAAAATTAGAACAAACATCTTAGCTTCATTCGTTATTTCTATTATTGTAAACATTGGTATGTGGTTTGAGCGTTTCGTAATTATCGTTACGTCATTACACCGTGATTACTTACCATCATCATGGACTATGTTCCAACCTACTTTTGTAGATGCTGGTATTTATATCGGTACTATTGGTTTCTTCTTCGTATTATTCTTATTATACTCTAGAAGTTTCCCTGTAATCGCACAAGCAGAGGTGAAAACTATCTTGAAGTCTTCAGGAGAGTTTTACAAGAAAGAAAGAGACAGCAAAGAGAATCATCAATCTTTAAATCATTAATATATTATGAGTAATAAAGTAATTCACGCACTATACAACGATGATGATGTGTTGTTACATGCTGTAAAAGAAACACGAGATGCTCATCATCATATTGAGGAAATTTATACTCCATTCCCAGTTCACGGACTAGATAAGGCAATGGGGCTAAAACCAACAAGACTTGCGGTTTGTGCATTTATCTATGGTTTGATTGGACTTTCTTTTGGTACATTTATGATGTATTATATTATGATTGTAGACTGGCCACAAGATATCGGAGGTAAACCAAGTTTTAGCTTCATTCAAAATATGCCAGCTTTCGTTCCAATTATGTTCGAGATGACAGTTTTATTTGCAGCTCACTTAATGGTTCTTACATTCTTTATGAGAAGTAAATTATGGCCTTTCAAAGAAGCTGAGAATCCGGATGTGAGAACTACAGATGATCACTTTTTGATGGAAGTAGCTTTAAATACTGATGAAGAGTCAGCTATAGAGTTCTTCAAGAAAACAGGTGCAGTTGAAGTTAAAGTAATTGAAAAGCAATTGTAGAATGAAAACGATATATAAAATAGTAGCTTTAGTAGGAGTATCAGTTTTGACTACTTCTTGTTTTAATAAAGAGCGTCCAAATTATCAATTCATGGCTAATATGTATGAATCTTCAGCTTATGAAACATATTCTGAGGTTCCTACTACAGTTTTTAAAAATGGTAAAGAAGGACAATTACCTGCTGAAGGATCTATACCACGTGGATTTTCACCTGAAGAGTATGCAAATACTCCTGAAGGTTTAGCAGAGGCTAAATTAAATTTAAAGTCTCCGTTATCTGCTGAAGAGAAAGATTTAGAAAAAGGTAAAACGTTGTATACAATTTACTGCTCAGTATGTCATGGAGATGCTGGAGACGGAAAAGGTAACTTAGTGAAAAAAGAGAAATTCTTAGGGGTTCCTAACTATAAAGAGAGAGAACTTACAGAAGGAGGAATTTATCACGTAATTACTTATGGTTTGAATGCGATGGGATCTCACGCTAATCAATTAACTCAACATGAGCGTTGGTTAGTAACGGATTACGTTTTAAAATTGAAATCAGAATAATAAATTGTAAAACTTATTTGAAAGTTTAGATATGTACACATTTTCAAAAAATTTAAAAACTTTTGCAATCGTGCTTATGGCTTTAGGGCTTATGGGGATTGCATATGGGTTTTTAACTGCGCCAAAAGATCTTGCTGAAGTAAAGCAGATCTTAACTGAGCAAGCTCATCATGATGGTGGTGAGCATCACGTATCTGCTGCAGATCATTCTGTTTCAGATTCAGCTGACCATGATCACCATGCAGAGCACGTTTATGGACAGTTAAAAAATAAACCATGGACTGCTTTATACATAGCTTGTATTTTTGTTATGTTGGTTGCAGTAGGTATACTTGTATTCTACGCAATTAACAACGCTGCAAGTGCTGGATGGTCTCCAGTGTTATTTAGAGTTATGGAAGGATTATCTGCATATGTATTACCAGGTTCTGTTATTTTCCTTGTGATTTTAGTAGTATCAGTAATGGGAGGTAATCACCTGTTTATATGGTCTGACCCTGCAGTAGTTGAAGCGGATCATCTAATCGCTGGGAAATCAGGATACTTAAATGTACCTTTCTTCCTAATTAGAACAGTTATTTATTTAGCTGGATGGAATTTCTACAGAATATATGTTCGTAAACAATCTTTAGCTTTAGATGCTACAGGTGATTTATCATACTACAAAAAGATATTTAAAGGTTCTGCTGCTTTCTTAGTATTCTTTATCGTTACTGAGTCTATGGCATCATGGGATTGGATTATGTCAATTGATACTCACTGGTATAGTACGTTATTCGGATGGTATGTATTCGCTAGTTTCTTTGTAACTGCAATTACTACTATTGCCTTTGTTACTCTTTACTTAAAGAACAAAGGGTACCTAGAATATGTTAATACAAGCCATATTCACGATTTAGCTAAATTTATGTTTGGATTAAGTATATTCTGGACTTATCTTTGGTTCTCACAATTCATGTTACAATGGTACTCTAATATTCCTGAGGAGGTAACTTACTTCATCTTCAGAATTCAAGAGTATAACTTACCATTCTTCGGAATGTTAGTATTGAACTTCTTATTGCCTTTATTATTATTGATCAATACAGATTTCAAACGTTTAACTTGGATCGTTGTTATGGCAGGATCATGTATTATTGTAGGTCACTATATTGACTTCTTTATGATGATTGCTCCTGGTACAGTTGGAGGTTCTTGGTTTATTGGTGTTTCTGAGATAGCATCGTTTATGTTCTTCGTAGGTTTATTTATCTATGTAGGATTTAGTGCGATTGCTAAAGCACCATTGTTGGCTAAAAACAACCCATTGATTGAAGAGAGTAAACATTTTCACTATTAATATTTAAAAATAAACAAATGACAAGTTTATTAATATTAGCTGCGGTTGTATTGTTAGGTGTTGCTGTATGGCAATTAACTAAGATCTTTGACTTGACACAAGTAGGATCTTCTCCTGATGATATAACTACAGAGATCGCTAATGAGAAGGATAATAACATAAATGGTTATTTAACTTTCGCTTTCTTAGGATTCATTTATATCTTTACTATCTTCTGTTTAGTAGAGTATGGAAGTTTTCCTTTGATGGATAACCCTGCGTCAGAGCACGGAAAAGAGGTTGACAATTTAATGTGGATCTCAATGGGGTTAATCGGAGTTGTTCAAGTTTTTACACAGTTTTTACTGCACTACTTTGCATTTCAAGGTCGTGGTTTAAAAGGTAGAAAAGCTCGTTTCTTTGCAGATAATGATAAGTTAGAAGCACTTTGGACAATTATCCCTGTAATTACATTATCAGGTTTGATTCTTTATGGATTATTTGCTTGGAATGATATTATGTTTGTTGATGAAGAAGAAGACGTTCTTATTGTTGAAGTTTATGCTAAGCAATTTGGATGGGATGTTCGTTATTCAGGTACAGATAATACATTAGGAAAAGCGAACGTACGTTTTATCGAAGGAGTTAATTTAGTAGGTGTGGATATGTCTGACCCTAATGCTGCTGACGATATGATGGCTAAAGAATTACATTTACCAGTTGGTAAAAAAGTGGTATTGAAGTTCCGTTCACAAGACGTTCTTCACTCAGCTTACTTACCTCACTTTAGAGCACAGATGAACTGTGTTCCTGGTATGGTTACTCAGTTTGCTTTCGTTCCAACTGTTACTACAGAGGAAATGAGAACACGTGAGGCTATTGTTAAAAAAGTGGGTAATATTAATGCTCTTAGAGCTGAAAGAAGTCAAGAGTTAATTAAAAAAGGAGAAGAAGCTTTAGATCCATATACATTTGATTATTTAATGTTATGTAATAAGATCTGTGGAGCATCACACTATAACATGCAAATGAAAGTGGTAGTAGAAACTCCTGAAGAATTTAACGCTTGGTTAAAAGGACTTCCTACATTAAAAGAGCAAGTTGCTGCTGAAAAAGCAAGTAATGCACCTGCTCCTGCTGTAGAAGAGGCTCCTGTAGTGACTGAAGAAGCACAAACAGAAGCTATCGCTCAAGTAGTAAAATAAAACTCACATATTAAAAACAATCTATACTATGTCAGTAGAAGGACACGAAAACAATCACGATCATTCACATGATCATGATCATCACGATAAAGGGAACTTCTTTACTAAATATGTGTTTAGTTTAGACCACAAAATGATTGCAAAACAATACTTGATTACAGGTATTATTATGGGAATCATAGGGATTGTAATGTCTCTTTTATTTAGAATGCAAATCGCTTGGCCAGAAGAATCTTTTACAGTATTCAAATGGTTATTAGGTGATAAAATGGCTCCAGACGGAGTTATGAAAAATGATGCTTACCTAGCTCTAGTTACCATGCATGGTACTATTATGGTATTCTTCGTTTTAACTGCTGGTTTAAGTGGTACGTTCTCGAACTTACTTATTCCATTGCAGATTGGAGCACGTGATATGGCTTCAGGATTCTTAAACATGTTGTCTTACTGGTTATTCTTCATCTCTGCTGTATTAATGATTATATCATTATTCGTAGAAGGTGGACCTGCATCTTCAGGATGGACGGTTTATCCTCCATTGAGTGCATTACCAAAAGCTATTCCTGGTTCAGGGATGGGTATGACATTATGGTTAGTATCAATGGCAATCTTTATCGCATCTTCTTTAATGGGATCGTTAAACTATGTTGCTACAGTTATTAACTTAAGAACAAAAGGGATGTCAATGACAAGATTACCATTAACAGTGTGGGCATTGTTCACAACAGCTGTAATTGGTATCGTATCATTCCCTGTATTATTATCAGCAGCTTTATTATTATTATTTGATAGAAGTTTTGGAACTTCATTCTTCTTATCAGATATTTATTTAGCTGGAGAGGTATTACACTACCAAGGTGGATCACCTGTATTATATGAGCACTTATTCTGGTTCTTAGGTCACCCTGAGGTTTACATCGTAATTTTACCAGCAATGGGTATTACGTCAGAAGTAATTGCTTGTAACGCTCGTAAGCCAATTTTCGGTTACCGTGCGATGATCGCTTCTATCTTAGGTATTGCTTTCTTATCAACAATCGTTTGGGGACACCACATGTTCGTATCTGGTATGAACCCATTCTTAGGATCTGTATTTACATTTACTACGTTGTTAATTGCAATTCCATCAGCAGTAAAAGCGTTCAACTATATAACTACAATTTGGAGTGGTAACATCCAAATGAACCCGTCAATGTTATTCTGTATTGGATTTGTATCTACGTTTATCACAGGAGGTTTAACAGGGATTATTTTAGGAGATTCAACATTAGATATCAACGTTCACGATACTTATTTCGTTATTGCTCACTTCCACTTAGTAATGGGTATTTCTGCTCTTTACGGAATGTTTGCCGGTATCTACCACTGGTTCCCTAAAATGTTTGGACGTATGATGAACAAAAACTTAGGTTATATCCACTTCTGGGTAACTGCAGTTTGTGCTTACGGAGTATTCTTCCCAATGCACTTCATCGGATTAGCTGGTTTACCTCGTCGTTACTACTCTAATACGGCATTCCCGTTATTTGATGAGTTCTATGACGTAAACGTATTGATTACTGTATTTGCTTTAGTTGGAGCAGCGTTCCAATTAGTGTTCTTATGGAACTTCTTCTACAGTATTTTCTACGGTAAGAAAGCTACACAAAACCCATGGAGAAGTAACTCTCTTGAGTGGACTACACCAGTAGAACACATTCATGGTAACTGGCCTGGAGAATTACCAGTTGTTTACAGATGGCCTTATGACTATAGTAAACCTGGATTACCAGACGACTTTGCTCCTCAGAATATGCCTTACGTTGAAGGTGAAGAGCAATTACATCATTAATAGAATATTTTATTCGAAATATAGAAGTCATCCGTAAGGATGACTTTTTTTGTTATTGTAGGTTTTAACCCAAAATGCATTAGTCAAGTACTACAAAGCAATTCTATTTCATAGCTCTTTCATTAGTTCTATAACCATACTATAGTATGCTTGCGTTGCTAATTCAGACCTATCTTATATAATTACTTTTCGTTTATATGTCTATCGCGTATTTCGGGTTTAATATTTGGATTATATTTGTACTATGAATGAGAATTTAAACCCAACGAATAAGCACTTTTCTTCTGAGGAAATTGATGTTGAGAAGAAATTGCGTCCCCTATCATTTGATGATTTTGCTGGACAAGAGCAAGTTTTAGAGAACTTAAAGATCTTTGTGGAAGCTGCTAATCTTAGAGGGGAAGCCTTAGATCATACTTTATTTCATGGGCCTCCTGGATTAGGGAAGACTACGTTGGCTAATATTTTAGCGAATGAGCTTGATGTTGGAATAAAGATAACTTCAGGACCTGTTCTTGATAAGCCTGGTGACCTAGCAGGTTTGTTGACTAATCTTGAGGAGCGAGATGTCTTGTTTATTGATGAGATACACCGTTTAAGTCCGATTGTAGAGGAGTATTTATATTCAGCTATGGAAGATTTTAAAATAGATATTATGATAGAGTCTGGACCTAATGCACGTACTGTTCAGATTCATTTAAATCCTTTTACTTTAGTCGGTGCTACGACACGTTCAGGACTTTTAACCTCTCCAATGCGAGCGCGTTTTGGTATTCAAAGTAGATTGCAGTATTATAATAAAGAGTTACTAGCAACTATTGTAGAGCGTAGTTCTGCTATTTTAGGTGTTCATATTGATCTTGAAGCAGCTATCGAAATAGCTGGACGTAGTAGAGGAACGCCTCGTATTGCTAATGCACTGTTACGCCGTGTTCGTGATTTTGCACAGATAAAAGGAAATGGAAGTATAGATATAGAAATCTCTAAGTATGCATTGAATTCTTTAAATGTAGATTCATTTGGACTAGATGAGATGGATAATAAGATATTGAGCACTATTATTGACAAGTTTAAGGGAGGGCCTGTAGGTTTGTCTACTTTAGCTACTGCTGTGTCAGAGAATGGAGAGACTATTGAAGAGGTTTACGAACCTTATTTAATACAAGAAGGTTTTATTCTACGTACACCAAGAGGTAGAGAAGCTACTGATAAAGCATACACTCATTTAGGACGTGTGAAAGCAAGTACACAAGGAGGATTATTTGATTCGTAGTACGTGAGTTACATTATTAGGTAAATGATAGAAAATAAAAGCAAATATGCTACTATGATAAAAGCCGAGGCAATACGCCTTGGCTTTTCGTCTTGTGGTATTTCGAAAGCTAGTTTTTTAGAGACAGAAGCACCTCGATTAGAGCAATGGTTAAATAATCAAATGCATGGTCAGATGTCTTATATGGAGAATCATTTTGATAAGAGATTAGATCCCACTAAATTAGTAGAGGGAGCGAAAAGCGTAGTATCACTTACGTTGAATTATTATCCTGAAGAGAAACAGATAGAGGATAGTTTTAAAATTTCTAAATATGCTTATGGAGAGGATTATCACTATATAATTAAGGATAAACTAAAGGAGTTGTTGTTTTATATAGAGAGTGTAGTAGGGGCTGTAGATGGACGTGTATTTGTTGATTCAGCACCTGTACTTGATAAAGCTTGGGCTGCTAAATCAGGTTTAGGATGGGTAGGTAAGAATAATAATCTTATTAATCGCAAGAGTGGTTCTTTCTTTTTTATAGCAGAGTTGATAATTGATTTGGAGTTAGAAGAGGATGGGCCAACTACAGATCATTGTGGTACTTGCACGAAGTGTATTGATGCATGTCCTACAGGTGCTATTGAGAGTCCATACCTTGTTAATGGGAGTAAGTGTATATCGTATTTGACGATAGAATTGAAGGATGATATTCCTCAAGAGTTTAGTGGGAAGTTAGATAATTGGATGTTTGGATGTGATGTTTGTCAAGATGTTTGTCCATGGAATCGCTTTGCAACCCCTCATAAAGAGGATAGATTTATTCCTAATAATGAGTTAATACACTATTCAAAGCGTGAATGGAAGGAACTAACGAAAGAGACTTTTAATGAAATATTTAAAAAATCTGCAATAAAGAGGACTAAATACGAAGGGTTATTACGAAATATGCAATTTTTGGGGGAGTGAATTCCGTAAATCCAAATAGTATGACAAAAAGGTTATCTTTGTTCATCACATTAAATGTAAATTTATGAATAAAGATAGTTTACGTAGAGAAGCGCTTAAGTACCATGCAGAACCAACGCCTGGGAAGATACAAGTAGTTCCTACAAAGAAGTATTCATCACAAAGAGATTTAGCTTTAGCATATTCACCTGGTGTGGCGGAGCCATGTTTAGAGATTGCAAGCGATGTAAATAATGTATATAAATATACAGCGAAAGGTAATTTAGTAGCTGTTATCTCAAACGGTACAGCTGTATTAGGATTAGGGGATATCGGACCTGAAGCTTCTAAACCAGTAATGGAAGGAAAAGGATTACTATTTAAAATCTTTGCTGATATTGATGTTTTTGATATTGAAGTAGATACTACTGATGTTGAGAAATTCATTGAAACTGTAAAAAATATTGCTCCAACTTTTGGAGGTATAAACTTAGAGGATATTAAAGCTCCTGAGTCTTTTGAAATAGAAAGACGTTTAAAGGAAGAGTTAGATATCCCTGTAATGCACGATGATCAACATGGTACTGCTATTATCTCAGCAGCAGCATTGATTAATGCTGTGGAATTAGCTGGTAAGAAAATGGAGGATGTTACTATGGTAGTGTCTGGTGCTGGTTCTGCTGCTATTGCTTGTGCTAAGTTATATGTAGCTTTTGGTGTTAAACAAGGAAATATCAAAATGTTTAACAGTAAAGGAGTATTAAAAAAAGACGATGCTCGTATTTCTGATTTACAAAGAGAATTTGCAGTTGATACTGATATATCTTTAGGAGATGCTTTAAAAGGTGCTGATGTATTTATCGGGTTATCTACTGCTGACGTATTAAAACCTGAGATGTTATTAGGGATGAACGAGAATCCTATCGTATTTGCGATGGCTAACCCTAAACCAGAGATTGATTATAATCTTGCAGTAGCAACTCGTAAGGATATTATTATGGCAACTGGTCGTTCTGATTATCCTAACCAAGTTAATAACGTATTAGGTTTCCCTTATATTTTTAGAGGAGCTTTAGATGTGCGTGCAACTAAGATAAACGAAGAAATGAAAATGGCTGCTGTAGTAGCTTTAGCGAAGTTAGCTAAAGAACCAGTGCCAGAACAAGTTAATATAGCTTATGGTGAGACTAAGTTTACTTTCGGTAGAGAGTATATTATTCCTAAGCCATTTGACCCTAGATTAATCTCTGTAGTTCCTCCTGCAGTAGCTAAAGCAGCTATGGAAAGTGGAATTGCGTTATCTCCTATCACTGACTGGGAAGAGTATAAATCTTCTTTAGAAGAAAGAATGGGATCAGATAATAAATTAGTACGTATGTTAATCAACCGTGCTAAGACTGAACCTAAACGTGTAGTTTATGCTGAAGCAGATCATTTAGATGTGTTGAAAGCTGCACAAATTGCTTATGAAGAAGGTATGGTAACTCCAATCTTATTAGGTGATAAAGAGACTATATTAGAGCTTAAAAAAGAAATAGAGTTTAATGAAGAAGTAGAAATCATTGACCCTAAATCTGAAGAGCAAAAAGAAAGAAGAGCTGCTTTTGCTAATGCTTATTGGGAAACTAGAAAGCGCAAAGGAGTAACTTTATATGATGCTAGTAAATTAATGTTAGAGCGTAACTATTTCGCTTCAATGTTGATTAACGAAGGACAAGCAGATGCTATGTTGACAGGATACTCTCGCAGTTATCCTAATGTAGTGAAACCAATCTTAGAATTGATCCCTAAAGCTCAGGGAGTAAGTAGAGTTGCTACTACAAACTTAATGATGACTAAAAGAGGACCTATGTTCTTAGCTGATACAGCTATTAACCCAGATCCTACAGCAGAAGACTTAGCTAAAATAGCTGTTATGACTGAAAAGACAGTTCGTATGTTCGGTATGGAGCCTGTTGTAGCGATGTTGTCTTATGCTAACTTTGGTTCTGCACCTAACGCTTCACCAACTAAAATGAAGGAAGCGGTTAGTATCTTACACGAACAATTTCCAGAAATGATAGTTGATGGTGAAATTCAAATTGACTTCGCTCTAAACAGTGAAATGTTGAAAAAGAAATTCCCATTCTCTAAATTAGTAGACAAGAAAGTGAATACACTTATCTTCCCTAACTTAGATTCTGCAAACATTACTTATAAAATGTTGAAAGAGTTGAACAAAGCAACGTCTATTGGTCCTATTATTTTAGGTTTAGATAAAGCTGTTCACGTATTCCAACTAGGTGCTAGCGTTGACGAAATGGTAAATATGACAGCTGTAGCTGTAGTAGATGCTCAAGTACGTGAAAACCGTAAAAAGAAGTAAATTACTGGTATTCTGAATAGTAGTTGCTCGACTGATTATTTGTTATTAATTAGTTAATATTTATTGTTATTTTTGATGTAAAATTTGATATAACAATGATAGCACATATTCAAGGACGCCTAGTAGAAAAAACTGCCACTGAAGTGATAATAGATTGCGGGGGAGTAGGATATCTTATCCATATTTCCCTGCATACTTTTTCTCAAATTGGTTCCTCAGAGAATTTGAGATTGTATACTTTCCTACAAATAAAAGAAGACGGACATACTCTGTTCGGATTTATAGATAAAATAGAACGTGAACTTTTTAAATTGCTTATTTCTGTATCAGGAATAGGTGGTAATACTGCACGTAATATGTTATCTTCTGTTTCCCCTAAAGAATTATTACAAGCTATCGCTTCTGCTGATGTAAAGACTATTCAATCTGTAAAGGGAATAGGGGCTAAAACTGCTCAAAGAGTTATCTTAGATTTACAAGAGAAGGTATTAAAATTGTATAATATTGATGAAGTTTCTCCGGTTATTAACAATACAAATGCAGATGAAGCGTTATCAGCTTTAGAAGTATTAGGTTTTGTTCGTAAATCAGCTGAGAAAGTTGTAGATAAGATCATTAAACAAGATCCAGATGCATCAGTTGAATTCATCATTAAGCAAGCTTTAAAAAATTTATAAATTTTGAAGGAGCATTTTCCTATATCCAAGTCACTTTTTTTTTGGCTAATTATTCTACTCTTAGGGGTGCAAATTTCGCATGCCCAAAATATAGGGCTCCAAGAAGTAGATTCCCTTCAAGTTAAATATGATATAGGAAAAATAGTTATACCTGATCCTGATATAATAAAAGAGGCATATTCATATAATCCTTATAAGGATAGCTATTATCTAACTAAAACATTTGACGGTTTTAACGTCAATTATCCTCTTATTTTAACGCGTAAAGAATTCGAAGAATTAATTATGCGTGCCGAACTTCGTAAGTATTTCTTACAGAGGTTTAATGTGATGCACGGTAGAGAAGAGAATGAGGAGATAAAGCGTGATATGTTGCCTAGATATTATGTAAACTCTAAACTATTCAGCACTATTTTTGGTTCTAATACGATAGATGTTAAGCCGACAGGTTCTGTTGAGTTTGATATGGGGGTTCGATATAGTAAACAGGATAATCCTATTGTGTCTACGCGTAATCGAAAGAATATGTCTTTTGATTTTAATCAGCGTATTAGTATGGGGCTTCAAGGTATGGTGGGAACTAGGTTAGCTGTAAATATAAATTATGATACACAGGCTACTTTTAATTTCCAAAATATGATGAAACTCTCATTTGCTCCAGATGAAGATGATATCGTTCGTAAAGTAGAAATAGGAAACGTAAGTATGCCGATTAGTGGTTCTCTTGTGAGAGGAGCACAGAGTTTGTTTGGTGTTAAGACTGAATTACAGTTTGGACGTACAACTATTACAGGAGTATTCTCAGAACAAAAATCTCAAACGACCTCTATTAGAGCAGACGGAGGCGGGGTGTTAGAAGAATTCGAAATGTATGCTTTAGATTATGATGAGGATAGACATTATTTCTTATCTCAATTCTTTAGAAACAACTATGATGAATCTTTAGAGAAATATCCTTTCATTAAGAGTAGAGTACGAATCACACGTGTGGAAGTTTGGATTACGAACCGCTATGGTCGAGTGAACCAAACAGGTAATAACGCGCGTAATATAATAGCTCTTGAGGATTTAGGAGAAGGACAAAATAAATTAGGGAAACCAAATAGTGAAGTAGTCTCTAGACCTGAACCTGATTTTTATACCCTTAATGGTATTCATAATGCTTATCCAGATAATGCGAACAATAAGTTTGATCCAGGTCAGATAGGTAATAATTACTTAAATAGCGCTATTCGATTAAATTCATCTGGTAATAGTGGATTTAATGTAACTGTACAAGAAGGACGTGATTTCGTTCGTTTAGAAGGTGCGCGTAAGCTTAATGCTAATGAGTTTACCTTTCATCCGCAGTTAGGATATATCTCACTTAATCAGAGACTGTCTAATGATGAAGTGTTAGCAGTATCTTTCCAATACTCTATAGGGGATAAGATTTATCAAGTAGGGGAGTTTGGTACTGATGGAGGAGTGACTGTTACACCTCCAGGTATTGATGTGAATAATCCTGATGTGCCACGTAGTGAGTCTTTAATATTAAAGATGTTAAAGAGTAACCTTACAATGGTAGGAGAGCCTGTTTGGAAATTAATGATGAAGAATATTTATCAGATTCCAAATGCAATGTACATCTCTCAAGATAAGTTTAGATTTAATATCTTATATACTGATCCAAGTCCATTAAATTACATTAGTTCAGTTGATGGTAAGCCATTAGCAGAGGGAGTAGAACGTACACCTTTATTAAAAGTATTCCATTTAGATAGATTAAATTATACTAATGATCCTCAAGCAGGAGGAGATGGTTTCTTTGACTTCTTACCTAATGGAGGAATGCAAAATACTTTTAACCCAAATAATGCGGGTAGTATGAACAATGGTTATGGTAACAATAATAATGGAGGTTACAATAACAATGGTGGATATGGTAGTAATAATGGTGGATATGGGGGTAATAATAGTGGCTATGGCAATAATGGAGGCTTTGGAAATAACGGAGGTTATGGAAATAACAGCGGCTACGGAAATAATAACAACCAATACAACAGTAACACATTTGAGGGGATTACGATAGACCCAATGTATGGACGAATTATCTTTACAACAGTAGAGCCTTTCGGAGAGCATTTATTTAATAAGCTTGCTGAGAATAAAGTAAGTGAAGATTATAACACTACAGGAACATATAATAAAAACCAATCTAAGTATGTCTTTAGAAGTATGTATCGTACTACTAAAACAGAGGCACTTAGAAATCAAAACGAAAAGAATAAATTCCAATTAAAAGGAAAATTCTCTAGCTCTATGGGAGAGGGAATACCTATTGGGTCATTTAACGTAGCTCCAGGTTCTGTTATTGTTAGAGCAGCTGGTCGTGTATTAGTAGAAGGTGTTGATTATACAGTCGATTATAGTAGAGGTCGTGTGATGATTCTAGATCCAGGATTACAAGCATCTAATACTCCTATAGAAGTGTCTGTTGAGAATAATACGATGTTTGGTCAGCAGACTAAGCGTTTCTTTGGTATGCATATAGAACATAAGTTTAGTAAAGACTTTATCTTAGGAGGTACATTCTTACAGATGTCTGAACGTCCGATGACACATAAATCTAGCTATGGTCAAGAATCTGTAAATAACACGATATGGGGATTAAACGCACAGTATTCTACTGAAGTACCTTTCTTGACTAGATTAGTAAATAAGTTACCAAATATAGATACTGATGTAGAATCACGAGTATCATTTAGAGGAGAGTTCGCTTATTTACAGCCAGGATCTTCTAAACTTGATCAGATGAATGGTGAAGCGACATCTTATATCGATGACTTCGAAGGAATGCAATCAGTGATAGATGTTAAATCTCCTTTATCTTGGAAGTTGTCAAGTGTGCCTATAGGTTTCCATGGATTGAATGAAGTGGAAAAAGATGACACTAGCCTAGCAACAGAACCTGCTTATAGTTTAGAAGATGGATATAGAAGATCTAAGATGTCTTGGTATTCAGTTGACCCGACTTTCTATGTAGGTAGTAAACCTGCAGGGGTAACCGAATTTGATTTGTCTTCTAATAGAACAAGACGAGTTTACAGTGATGAGTTATTCCCTAATAAGGATATCGCCTATGGAGAGAGTAGAGTAATTAATACATTAGACTTAACGTTCTATCCAGAAGAAAGAGGACCATATAACTTCAATAAGAGTTATTTAACTAGCCCTCGATCTCTTACTCCTCGCAAAAACTGGGCGGGTATTATGCGTGGTCTTACAACTACGAATTTTGAACAAGCGAATATTGAGTTTGTGGAGTTTTGGGTTATGGATCCTTATATTGGAAAAACTGGAGATGCTATAACTGCTCAAAATACGGGAGAATTACGTCTGAATCTTGGATTTATTTCTGAAGATATTTTAAGAGATGGGCATAAACAATATGAGAATGGACTTCCTGATACTGGGGTAAATGTAACGAATACGATTACTACTATTTGGGGGAAAGTACCTTCAGCACCTTCTTTAGTTTACGCATTTGATACTAATGCTGAGAATAGACGATTACAAGATGTTGGATTAGACGGGTTAAATGATGATGAAGAGAGAATGTTCTTTAAGGATTTCGCTGGTTTTAGCGATCCTGCTGCAGATAACTTTATTCACTATTTAGATGCACAAGGAGGTATATTAGAACGATATAGAGATTATAACGGCTTAGAGAATAACAGCCCTGCAGGTGGTGGACGTGCAGGTAGTAATCAACCAGACGCAGAAGATATCGATGGGGACAATACGATGAATACCATCAATGCTTATTATGAGTACAAGGTTAAGGTAAAACCAAATACTGTAGTAGGTGATGAGTATGTAACTGATGTGCGTGAGACTAAGGTACAGCTACCTGATGGTTCTGTGTCTGATGTACGTTGGATTCAGTATAAAATACCAGTAGATACTAAAGGTAAAAAAGTAGGACCTATCGAAGATACGCGTTCTATTCGTTTTATGCGTATGTACCTAACTGGTTTTGAAAAACAAGTTACAATGCGTTTCGGAACACTGAATTTGGTTCGTTCTGATTGGAAACGTTATACTAGAAACTTAATAGAGAATAGACCTGATAAGACAGAAGAAATATACGCGAATACAGGTGTAGATGTATCTTCTGTAAACTTAACAGATAACTATGACCGTAAGCCTATTCCTTATGTGACTCCTCCTGGAGTTAGAAGAGAACAGGTGTATATGAATAATACTTTGATAAATCAGAATGAACAATCTCTATCTGTAAAAGTATATCCTAAAAGCCCAAATGTATATCCTGATGGATTATTAGGTCAAGATGCTAGAGGGGTATTTAAGAACTTTAATGTGGATATGCGTCAATACAAGAAATTGAGAATGTTTATTCACGGTGAATCTCTTAAAGATGCCACTAGACGTTTACAGGATTATGAAATGGCAGCATTCATTAGATTAGGTAGTGATGTTATAGAGAACTTCTATGAAATAGAGATACCTTTAAAAATAACAAATGGTGGAGAAACTAGCCCTGAGAATATTTGGCCTAAAGAGAATGAACTAGATGTATCTCTAGATTTGTTAGCAAAGTTGAAAGTTTTAAAAATGGGTGAGGTGTCAAAACCTGGGTTTGATACATCTAAGGTATTTTATGTTGATGAGAGAGATTTAGATAACAGCGCAGGGGATAAACCAAATAAACTGAGATACGGTATTAAGGGTAATCCTAACTTTGGTAAGGTAAGAATGATGATGATAGGTGTTAGAAATATTACACCTGGAGCAGAGGCATTGTCAGGAGAGTTTTGGTTTGATGAGTTGCGTATGTCTGATATGGACAATAAAGGAGGATGGGCAGCAATGGCTACTGTTGATGGTAATCTTGCAGATTTCGCTAACTTCTCTGTGACAGGGATGAAATCTACTATAGGTTTTGGAGGATTAGAGCAAGGACCACAGCAACGTAGTCGTGAAGATAGAAAGTCATATAGCGTAATGACTAATGTGAATTTAGGACAATTACTACCTAAGAAATGGGGTATTACTTTGCCTTTTAATTACGCAGTGAGTGAGGAGTTTATTACTCCAGAATACGACCCTATGAATCCAGATTTAAAGTTGAGTTTAATTAAGTCTGGAGCGAAGTCTTCTGCAGAAGCTGAAGAAGCTGAGAAGCGTGCGATGGATTATACGAGACGTAAAAGTATCAACTTTATTGGGGTTAATAAACAGAAGAATCCTGAGAAGAAAAATCATATTTATGATATAGAGAATGTTACTTTATCACATTCATATAATGAGGTAAAACACCACGACTTTGAGATAGAATCTATGTTAGAACAACAGGTGCGTTCATCATTAGATTACACTTATGCATTCGAGACCAAAACTATTGAACCATTTAAGAAGGTTGGTTTTATGCAAGGTAATTATTGGGCATTATTGAAGGATTTTAACTTTAATTATGTGCCAAGTAATATCTCATTTAGTTCTAATATTATGCGTCAGTATAATAGACAAGAGTTTAGATTAATAGATGTGGAAGGTATTGGGCTAGACCCATTATACAGAAGAAACTACTTCTTTAACTATAACTTTGGATTCAACTTTGATTTGACTAAATCTTTAAGATTAAGTTATATTGGGGGTAGTAATAATGTTGTGCGTAATTACTATGATAGTGTGAATGGAGTGATTGATAATTCGAATACTATTTGGGATGATTATTTTAATATTGGTGAGCCGAATCAGTTTACACAGCAGTTAACTGTTAACTATGAATTGCCTTTTAGTAAAATACCAGCTTTATCATTTATTCGTTCTAATTATGCTTATACAGGAAGTTTTAACTGGCAACGTGCATCAGAAGCATATTCTAATATTGAGATTGACGGTGTAAATTACAATCTAGGAAATACGATTCAGAATGCTAGAACGCAACGTTTAAATACGACATTAGGTATGGAAACGCTTTATCGCTATTTGGGATTAGTGAAGAGTACTGATCGTAATAAGACTACTTCAAAAGCGAAAAAAGCAGCTATAGTACCTGGACAAAAAGTAGTGCAGACGAAAGACGATGTGAAGAAGAAAGATAAAAAAGAGAAGGGAGATAGTGAGCCTTCTGCTTTTATGACAGCTACTAAAGATTTGATGATTGGAGTGCTTACATCAGTGAAGAATATTCAAGTTAATTACTCTGAAAATAGCGGTACGATGTTACCTGGATTTTTGCCTAGTGTAGGGTTCTTTGGAACAACAAAACCTGATTTAGGATTTGTATTTGGTAGTCAAGCTGACATTAGATATAGTGCTGCTCGCAGTGGATACTTAACAGAATTCCCTGAAATGAATCAACCTTATACAACGATTAGTAATAAGACATTGAACATTAATGCTTCTGTAGTATTGATTCCCGACTTGACGATTGATTTATATGCAGAGCGTATGAAGTCGGATAATTACTCTGAGCAATTTGCCGTAGAGAATGGTGAATACAAGGCACAGGCTCCTTATAGCTATGGAAACTTCAGTATCTCTACTGTAATGATCGGAACGTCATTCTCTAGTAGTGATCTAATGAGTTCGGCTACATTCGATAGGATGTTAGATAATCGTATTATCGTAGCGAATAGATTAGCGACAGAGCGCGGTATAGATATTACTAATCCAAATAACCTTGACAAAGAAGGATTTCCATTAGGATATAGTAAAGGAAGCCAGTCAGTGTTATTGCCATCTTTCTTGGCAGCTTACACAGGACAAGATGCGAATAAGGTATCGACTGGTTTATTTAGAAATTTACCATTGCCAAACTGGAACTTGAAGTATAGAGGGTTAATGAAAATAGGTTGGTTTAAAGAAAACTTTAAAAACTTCTCTCTTTCTCACGGATATAGAGCATCTTATACACTTGGGTTATTTAGTTATAATACGGATTATTATAAAGCGCCAAATACGCCAAATAAATACGGAAATTACCCTGATAAATATGTGGTTAATAACGCAACGATGTTTGAGCAGTTTAATCCTTTGATTCGATTTGATGCTGAGACTAAGACCTCGATTAGAATGTCTTTAGAGATGAGAAAAGATAGAATGTTGTCATTGAGTTTTGATAATAATTTATTGACTGAGACCAATGGAAATGACTTCGTTTTAGGATTGGGATATAGAGTGAAAGATGTTGGGTTTGTTTCATCTTATGCTAATGGAGGTATGGGAGGTAGAATATCTAGTGATATTAATATTAAAGCAGATTTTACACTTACTAAGAGAGAGACAGTGGTTAGATACCTTGATTATGGTAATAGCCAATCAGGAGGAGGGCAAGATATGTGGTCTTTAAGATTAGGAGCAGACTATATGTTAAGTAAAAACTTGCAAGTTCTCTTCTTTTATGATCATTCATTCTCTAAAGCAGTTATTTCTACAATGTATCCTATCACGAATATCCGCGCAGGGTTTACAATGCGATATAATTTTGGAAATTAATGCTTATTAATTCCACATTATGTAATAATATTATACATTTGCTAAAAACTTATTATAATGAATATACCAGCTAATTTAAAGTACACAAAAGATCACGAATGGGTAGCTATCGAAGGAGATGTTGCTACTGTAGGAATTACTGATTTCGCACAGAGAGAATTGGGAGACATCGTTTATGTAGAGGTTGAGACATTGGATCAAACTTTAGATAAAGACGAAGTTTTCGGTACTGTAGAAGCAGTAAAAACGGTTTCTGACTTATTCTTACCATTGTCAGGAGAGGTTATTGAATTTAATGAAGGTTTAGAGACTGAACCAGAATTAGTAAACACAGATGCTTACGGAGCAGGATGGATGATTAAAATTAAAGTATCTAATGTAGATGAGATTGCTGATCTATTAACAGATGCACAATATAAAGAATTGATTGGAGCGTAAATTATACTTTGCATTAGGAGTACTCTGGACAGGAGCTGTTTTGGCAGCTTGCTTGTTAAGTAGTGAAGCTATTGCAAAAGCACCACGATTTGATATCCCTTATAAGGACAAAGTTGCACATTTTACTTTTTATTTTGTATTTTCCATAATTTGGTTTGTATATAGTGTAAAAAGTATGCCAAATAAGTCAAGAATTTGGTTAAGTATCCTTATCTTTACTATTGCTAGTGTGATGGGTGGTATAGTCGAAATGTTACAATATTTCTTCTCACCTACACGAAGCGCCGAATGGGCGGATGAACTAGCAAACTGTCTAGGTAGTTTATTTGGGGTATTACTATGTTTGACTCTTTTCAAAAGAAAGAAATAAGATTACAAAATGACCTCAATGTTGGGGTCATTTTTTGTTTTTAATATATTTAGATTATGAAAGACTTAAGGGAATTTATGGATTCTACTTACTTAAAATTAGCTGATCAAGCTGGAGTTAGTGAAGTAGAAAATAATCAAATAGTAGCTGATTTGATTCAAGAAGCAATTGATGAAAAATTTAAGTTAGCGATGATCCGTCCTGATCAAGTAAAAATGGGACGTAAAATGGTAGATGCTGCTAACTCTAAAGTAGCAATCGGTACAGTTATCGACTTTCCAGAAGGAAATCGTGGACTTGAAGCTAAGTTAGCTGAAGCTAAACAAGCTGTAGCTGATGGAGTTGATGAGATTGATTATGTTGTAGACTATACTGCGTTTAAAAACGGAGAAGTTGAGAAAGTGAAAAAAGAAGTAGAAGAGTGTACTAAGTATGGTCTTGAAGCTGGAAAAGTTGTTAAATGGATATTAGAGACTGCTGCTTTGACAGATAATCAAATCGTTCAGTTAACTGCATTAATTAAAAATGTAGTAATGTCTAAGTTTAGTGAGAAGGATTATGAAAAGGTATTTGTAAAATCATCTACTGGATTCTATAAAACAGAAGGAGGAAAGCCTAATGGTGCTACACTAGAGGCTATGGTTCTTATGTTAGAGAATGCTGGGCCATTATCAGTTAAAGCTTCTGGTGGTGTTAGAGATAAAGACTTCGCTGTTAAGTTAATTGACTTAGGAGTTAAGCGTTTAGGAACATCATCTGCTAAGACTATCGTTGATGGTACAGGTACTGTAGATAGTTACTAAGTAATATATCTTCCAAAATATGAAAAAGACATCTTATAAAGATGTCTTTTTTTATGCCTTTAAGTCTCCGATCTATTCTATTATGGGGTGTTACTTTATTTTTGAGACTTAATGCGTTATTGACTTCTAAATGTTAGTTTAACGTGTTGGTATCCATTTTATCAATTAAAATTAGTTTAGTCTACTGTATTATTCTGTTTTCTACAGATATAAATGTCCTAGTAGTTCTAAATAGTTTTATACCTATATCTATAACTTCCTTTTGTAGTTGAGATTACCTTCTCTTTGTCAATTTGTAATGTTGTGCAAATTCATACTCTGCATTTAGTTTTTCTACTTCTATAAACAGATCAGCACAAATAAGATGAATTGATCTTCTTTATGTGTGACGTGAGTACTTCTAATATTGGAATTTTAAAAAAGATCAAAATTAAGTATGTCATAGCTAAAAGAGTAAATCAACTTATTTGAGGGATGATATAATCACATCTCTGTGTAATGTAATTTTCACAGGAGTGTTTAATAGGAGAACAATAGCGGAAGAATAAAAGGAGTATTGTTGGAGAAAAGCCTGTTTTACCCAACTATTGTCCTAGTATTGTCCTTGAAATGTCCTAGTATTTCACACTAGAGTCCGAATTCACTGGGGTTAAAGGGTGTTATAGCTATAATTGATAATTTGAGTTTTTTAGTTAAGATACTGATTGTTAATTTGTTGATTTGTTTCTGTCCTGAAAAAAATGTGTAAAAAAGTTGATTAGGAGTATCATTTATGTGGTATATAGAGATTTTGTATAAAAAAATCAGCATATGAATATCAATAGTTTCAATTTTAAGGTAAAAAAGGACCTTGTTTTAAAAAAAACAAATGTGTTTTTATTGGTGTAAAAGGGAGGTGATGTTTAGCAGTTAGATGTTAGTTGTACTGGATTAATAGATTGAGGGGGAAGTGTAGATTTTGTGATTAGGTTATTCGTTTTAGCAGAGGATTTAGTGTGAATTGACTATTGTGAACTTGTAATATTCAGATGAATTGTAGTTTGTTTTTGGATGAAAGAGTAGTAGATCTGACGTTAAGATGATTAATAGATGAGGGTATAAAAAAGTAATATGTTAAAACTTAGTATTAGAAGTACTAATTAAGGCATAGCAATCGTAGTTGTTTATGATTATCACCTTAGTTTCTTTTGTGAAAGTGTTGTTTTGTTTACATGTTGTTTTTTTAGAACACTAAAGGTTGAGGATATTTAAAAAAGCGTTATATTAAGGCTGTACTGTTTGTTTTTAAGGATTGTTTTTAAAAAATGACCTATATTTGCACATCATTAAAAATAAATGAAAACAGCTTTGAATTTATCGTCTGAAAAAAATACGTCAACTTCTGTGTTGACGGAGTTTAAAGAAATGACTAAAATGGGGTTGGCACTCAGCGTAGTTTTTTCTACCATAGCTGGTTACTTTTTAGCTATACCCGATTTAGCAAGTATTGAGATCACTACAGTAATAGCGTTAGCTATCGGAGGATACTGTATGGTGGGAGCATCGAATGTATTCAATCAAATTATAGAGAGAGATTTAGATGCAAAAATGACGCGTACAATGAACCGTCCTATTGCATCAGGAAGAGTGAAGCCTAGTTCGGCATTTATCTTAGCTAGTGTGTTAACTATTGCAGGTATTGCCATATTATATATGGTGAATCCAAAAACGGCAATGTTTGGTGCGATTTCTATCTTTTTGTACACGAGTGTATATACACCGTTAAAGACTGTAACTCCGTTATCAGTATTCGTAGGTGCTTTTCCTGGAGCTATACCATTTATGTTAGGATGGGTAGCGGCAACGAATAATTTTGGTATCGAGGCAGGTACATTATTTATCATTCAGTTTTTCTGGCAATTCCCTCACTTTTGGGCTATTGGTTGGTTCTTATATGATGACTATGAGAGAGGTGGTTTCTCAATGTTACCTACAGGAAAGAAAGACTCAAAAACAGCAACACAAATCATCTTATATACTATTTGGTTAATTATAGCTTCTGTATTCCCTGTATTTGGAATGACGGGTAGGCTGTATCTAACACCTGTATCTGCAGTGTTAGTTCTTTTAGCTGGTCTATGGATGTTATGGGCAGGAATTAAACTGTATAAGAAGAGAACTGATAAAGCAGCACGTTCACTGATGTTAGTTAGTGTAACGTATATTTCTTTGATACAGATAATCTATATACTTGATAAAATTTTAAGATAACATGGAGGATTACACAGTTCAAGAACAATACGAAAGAAAAGGGAAAGCATTAAAGGTAATGATGCTTTTCGGAATAGGGAGTATTATGATGGTGTTTGCAGGTTTAACAAGTGCGTATGTGGTGAGTAAATCACGTCCAGACTGGTTAGCAGACTTTCAATTACCAAACTCTTTTTTATATAGTACAATCGTAATATTCATCAGTAGTATTACTTTTCACCTTGCATTTAAGGCAATAAAAGAAAATCAACGCAATAAAACGACTACTTATCTAGTTTCTACTTTGATATTAGGATTGTTATTCGTTTTTTTGCAGTTCAAAGGCTTTAACGAAGTAGTATCAATGGGATATTTCTTCACAGGAAGTGAGAGTACCATTACAACATCATTTTTATATGTGATCGTAATAGTACACGTAGCTCACTTAGCTGGAGGGCTTTTATCACTATTGTATGTAATTTATAATCATTTTAAACAAAAGTATAATTCACAGCAATATCTTGGAATTGAATTGTGTGCATGGTTTTGGCACTTTTTGGATTTATTGTGGATTTATTTGTTTTTATTTTTTACATTCTTTAAATAGAAAAAATAAACTAAATTTGAAAACTTTATAACTAACAACATTTTATGGGAGCGACAGTTACTACAGCAGCTACTAAAGAAACTACTTGGGGTGGAGGAAATGAGCCTCTAAAAGTAAGCTATGGTAAAATGATGATGTGGTATTTCATATTATCAGATTCATTAACTTTTTGTGGATTCCTTGTAGGGTACGGGTTTACTCGTTACAAATTCATGGATACTTGGCCGATTGCAGACGAAGTATTTAATCACTTTCCATTTTTACATGGTGTAGAAGCACCTATGTTCTATGTGGCATTGATGACTTTTATTTTGATTTTCTCTTCAGTTACTATGGTATTAGCTGTAGATGCTGGACATCAAATGAAAAAGAATAAAGTGGCTATTTACATGTTTATGACTATTATCGGAGGATTAGTCTTCTTGGGATCACAAGCATGGGAGTGGAAAAACTTTATTAAAGGAACTTACGGAGCAGTAGAGACTCGTGGAGGGTCTATCTTACAGTTCGTAGGGGAAGATGGAAAGCAAATTGCATTAGCTGATTTTGCTAAAGTTGATCCGAATAGAGATGAGGCTACTTTAACAAGAGCAAAAGGGACTTGGTTTGTTAAAGGACCAGAGACTACTACTTATTCTATTGCAGAAGTAAAAGCAGGTTTTGAGGCTAATCCAAATGTGAGAATTAGAACTCAATTAACTACAGATGCTAAGCACAAAGAGATCTTAACAAGAGAAGAATCTGTTAAGCGTATCGGAGATGCAGTATTAGTAGTTGAAGGAGCTAATCTAATCCGCAATGAGTATGGACACAAAACTTTTGGTGATTTCTTCTTCTTTATTACTGGATTCCACGGATTCCACGTATTTACTGGAGTATTAATTAACATCGTTATATTCTTCAACGTATTGATTGGAACTTACCAAAAAAGAGGTTCTTACGAGATGGTTGAAAAAGGAGGATTATACTGGCACTTTGTCGATTTAGTTTGGGTGTTTGTATTTACATTCTTCTATTTAGTTTAATTTTTAAAATAAGGAAAAATGGCAGCAGAAGGAGCATATCATTCAAATAAAAAGAGAATATGGACAGTATTCGTTATCATGTCTCTTATTACTATAGTAGAGGTTATTTTAGGTATTATTAAACCAGACTCTTTACATCATGCTCATATCTTCGGATTGAGTATATTAAACTATATTTTCATTATTTTGACTATAGTTAAGGCATATTATATTATGTGGGCATTCATGCACTTAGAGCACGAAACAGCATCATTAAGATGGTCTGTAGCTGGTGTTCTTACTTTCTTATGTGTTTATTTAATTGCACTGGTATTAACAGAAGGTAATTACATCTATGAAGTGTTCCATAACTCACAGTATAAGTGGATATTTTAATAAGATATTATATATTTTAAAGGCGGTTTATTGACCGCCTTTTTTTATTTTTGTTAGTTAGTCAACATAATGTCAAAATGAAGAAATATTTAATTCTAACGTTGCTATTTGTTATGCCTATTTGTGCATATTTATTCTTTGCAACAGGTGTTAATCAGTTTAAACGTTTGCCTATCATTACTGAGGGGGTAAATGATTTACCTAAAGGGAAAGACCTTTTAAATAAGAATCCTACTTTAAATGGAAAGATAACTGTACTTGGATTTCCAGGAGCGCATTTATATAGAGATAGAGGGGATGCTTTTAACTTAAATCAAAAGATTTATAAACGCTACCTTGACTTTGAAGATTTTCAGTTAGTGATGGTGTTACCTTATGGTAGTGAAGAGGCAGCTCAGAAAGTAGTGGATGATCTTAGCCCTATCTCTGATATGTCTAATTGGAACTATGTGTTTTTAAAACCAGAGGAAATACAGGAGTTTTATAATTCACTAGGTTTAGTAGGAAAGTTAGATGCTGATTTAGCAAGTGCAAATGTGTATATCATTGATAAAGATCGTAACCTACGTGGACGTAAGGGAAACAATAAAGTAGGTGCTTACGAATATAAAGAGGGATACTCTACTATATCTGCCGCGGAGTTAAACAACGATATGATGGATGATGTCAAAGTAGTACTAGCTGAGTATAGATTGGCACTAAAAAAATATAAAAAACTAAACTCTAAAGAACAATAATATGAAAGACAAATCATATATCTGGATCTCGCTTATTATTTTAATATTTGGTATCTGGGCAGTGCCTAAGATTCTTAAAAAGTTTGAGAAAGCTGACTTGATTCTTGTAGGTACAGCACCTAAGTTTGAATTAGTAGACCAAAATAATAAAACAATAAATAATGATAGTTATAAAGATAAAGTCTATGTAGTAGAGTTTTTCTTTGCTAATTGTCCTACTATTTGCCCAATTATGAATGCTAATATGATGAAACTTCAAGAAGCATTCTACGGTAAGATGGACTTTGGTATTGCATCTATAACGATAGATCCTACACGTGATACTGTGGAGGCTCTTAAGTCACATGCTGATGGATTAGGTGTTAAGAATCCATATTGGCATATGATGACTGGTGATGCTACTTATATTTATGACTTAGCGAAGAAGTTTAATTTGTATACAGGTGTCAATCCAGAATCACCAGGAGGTTTTGAACACTCAGGATTATTTGCTCTTATAGATAAAGAAGGAAATATCCGCAGTCGTAAAGATGAGCATGGTAATCCTATTATTTATTATGATGGTACTTCTGATGAGGGAGTAGCTTGGTTAAAAGAGGATATTAAGGCATTATTAGACGAATAAACATCAACAAGATAAAATGGAATCAAATACAGAACAGAAGTATAATAAGTGGATATGGGTATTATCAGTTGCAATACCTGTAGTAGTAGCTATTTTGTTTACAGTTAATTTGCAAAAGTTAGGATATGACGTTAAGCCTTTATCGTTTTTGCCTCCTATCTATGCAACGATTAACGGGATTACTGCAGTATTGTTATTTTTAGCAGTTGCAGCTATTAAGAAAGGGAATAAGCAGCTGCATGAAAAGTTGATTAAATGGTGTATTGCTTGTTCGGTTGCTTTCTTAGCGATGTATGTAGCGTACCATATGACTTCTATAGAGACGAAGTTTGGAGGTGAGGGAATGATTAGATATGTTTATTTCTTTATTCTTATCACTCATATTCTTTTGTCTATTATCATTATTCCTTTTGTATTGTTCACTTTTGTGCGCGGTATTTCAGGATCTTATGCTAGACATAAGAAACTAGCTCGTATTACTTATCCTATGTGGATGTATGTAGCTGTAACAGGGGTTATCGTTTATTGGATGATTTCTCCATATTATATTAATTAATACTATTCGTACGATATGAAAAAGTTAGGTTGGGGAGTTCTACTGTCTATCTTCTTTTTGTCTCAAGAAGTTTCTGCTCAATGCGCTATGTGTAGAGCAACATTAGAAACCGAAGATGGAGGCGTGAAAGCTGAAGCTGTAAATGACGGAATCGTTTATCTGATGATATTTCCATATTTACTAGTCGGACTAGCAATGTATTTTAGCTATAAAGTCTACAAAAACAAAAGAAATACAAAATCATAACAAAAAACCGCTAATATTAGCGGTTTTTTTTATTACTTTATAGTTGATACTAACGTTGTTGGCTTTATGCCAACGTAAAACCAATTATAGAGTATGAAGCATTACTTCTTACTTAGTGCACTATGTATACTTATATCTAGTTCTGGCTATAAAAGCTATGGACAGGAGAATGCATTATGGTCTTTAGAGAAATGTATTGATTATGCTATACAGAATAATATCCGTATTAAGCAATATGAACTAGATGAACAGAGTGCTGCGATTAATAAAGATATGGCTATAGGAAACTTTATGCCTAATGTTGATTTAAGTGGTAATCACTCTTGGACTATATCTGATCAACCTAATCGTACCACTAGCGCCATAGAAAGTCAAACTATACAAACAACTACTTTTGGCCTTGGTGTAAATGTAGATGTGTATAGTGGTCTTCGCAAGCAGAATACTTTGGTTATGGCTAGACTATCTCATTTGGCTTCTCAGTATAAATTGCAGAAGATGAAAGAAGATATCGCCTTAAATGTGATCAATTCTTATCTACAAATTCTCTTTAATAAGGAGCTTGTCAAAACTAATAAGACACAATTAGAGTATGATCAAAGCCAAGAAGTGCGTACGCAAGAACTTGTGAATGCAGGTGTAGTACCTCGAGGCGACTTATTAGAATCTCAAGCTACAGTAGCTGTCGATACTCAACGCCTAATTATCTCGCAGAATGAGTTAGTTATGGCTAGATTAAACTTAGCACAATTATTACAGATTACTTCATATGAATCTTTCGATATCGTCGATAAAGATTATGAAGTAGGTGAATCTAATATGTTAGCGCATACTCCTTCAGATATAACCGATAGGGCAATAGAAGCACTTACTGATCTTAAAACTGCTGATGCTAATGTACATATAGCAGAACAAGAGGTTAAAATAGCAAAAGCAGCGTATAATCCAACTCTACAAGCATTTTATAATTTAGGGACAAATATCAATTATACTGATAGATTAGTGGGAATGCAACCGTTATCTACTACTAGTGAAGTAGGATATGTAGAAGGAACTAACCAACGTGTGGTACGTACTAATAGTATGGGCGTTTACGGAGGACCTAATTCTTTCTTTAATCAGTTTAGTGATAATTTTAATTCTAATTTTGGATTAAGTTTAAGGGTGCCAATTTTTAATGGATTCGCTACTAGAAATAATGTCAAGTTAAAAAAATTAGTATTGAAGCAGGTAGAGAATGAACGTGAAGTAAAGACGTTGAATTTAGAGCAATTAGTATTTAAGGCTTATACAGATACAGAAAGTGCACTTAAGAAATATGAAGCAAGTAATGTGAGTTTAGAAGCTAGAAAACTCTCTTTAGAGTATGCTAAGGAACGTTATTCAGTAGGTTTGATTAATATCTTTGAGTTAAATCAAAATCAGACACTTTTTGTTACTGCACAGTCAGATTTATTAAAGTCTAAGTATGAATACATTTTTAAGACGAAGATTCTAGAGTATTATTTTGGTATTCCATTATTTAAAAACTAACAAGGTATGAAGAAGAAATACATAATAATAGCCAGTATTGTTATTATCACGGGCTTAGTCTTAGCTAAATTTGTATTTGGTAAGGAAGAGGAAGTGACACTAGTAGAGACAGTAAAGTTAGATAAATCTAATATTGTAGAAACTGTGTCAGGTACAGGAAAAATACAGCCTGAAATAGAGATTAAAATATCTCCAGAAGTCTCTGGAGAAATCATAACTTTGCCAGTTAAAGAAGGACAGGTAGTAAGAAAGGGTGATCTCCTAGTTGTAATTAATCCTGCGTTATATACTTCTGCGATGGAGCGAGTAGAGGCAATGCTAGCTACTAGTAAGGCAGGTCTTTCTCAAGCTGAAGCGCAGCTGAAAGAAGCGAAGTCTAACTATGATCGAAATAGTAAACTGTATGATAAGGGGGTGATCTCTCGCTCAGAGTGGGATCTGATAGTGCGTACTTATGAAGTAGCTAAAGCAGCCCAATCATCTGCATTCTATAGTGTAGAGAGTTCTAGGGCTTCATTAGAGGAGTCAAAAGTAAACTTATTGCGTACTACTATTTATGCTCCGGCTTATGGTACTATCTCTAGGATTAATGTAGAACTTGGAGAACGTGTATTAGGAACACAGCAGATGGCAGGAACAGAGATATTACGTGTGGCCAACCTTAATAGTATGGAGGTCGAAGTAGATATTAATGAGAATGATATCGTAAAGGTAAAGTTAGGTGATGAGACGCGTATTAATGTGGATGCCTATCTTAAGAAAGAGTTCAGAGGAGTGGTAACTAGTATTTCCAATTCAGCATCTAATGCTACTTTATCAGCGGATCAAGTGACTACTTTTAAAGTGAAAATAAAAATATTACGCGAGTCTTATGAAGATTTGCTTAATAATAATATAGAGAATTATTCGCCATTTAGACCTGGTATGACAGCAGCGGTGGATATTATCACTAATGTTAAGAATGATATCTTAGCTGTTCCTATAAGTGCTGTAGTGATGAAGACACCTACAGATACTATTATGAATAAAATAGAAAACAAGATTTTTGATAAAGAATTAATGAGAGAAGCAGTCTTTGTGAATGACAAGGGTGTAGCAAAGATTAAGTTTGTCAAAACAGGTATACAAGACGATAGTAATATCCAAATATTAGAGGGCCTAAATAAAGAGGATGTCATAATAACTGGTCCATATTCGACAGTTAGTAGAACACTTCAACATGGGGCTAAGGTAGAAGTAGAAAGTAAAAAAGAAAAATGATAACGATTTTATCTATTGAGACGGCAACTAAGAATTGTTCAGTCTCTTTATCAGTAACAGGAAAAGTAGTAGCATGTAAAGAAATAGCTGAGGAGAACTTCTCTCACGCTGAGAAACTACATGTATATATAGAAGACATACTAAAAGAAAATAACAAGACATTAAAAGATTTGTCTGCAATAGCTATTAGTCAGGGGCCAGGCTCATATACAGGTTTACGCATAGGAGTATCTTCTGTAAAGGGGCTTTGTTATGGACTATCTATTCCATTAATAGCATTAGATACTTTAGAGATTTTAGCAAGACAAATCGAGATAACTGAAGGGTTGATTATTCCGATGTTAGATGCTCGTAGAATGGAAGTGTTTGCAGTTCCTTTCGATAAAAATTATGTGAAGCAAGGAGTTATTGAGGCTATTGTAGTTGATGAGCACACATTTTCAACATATACAAATGTGAAATTGCACTTAATAGGAGATGGAGCGATGAAGTGTAAAGAAGTGTTGTCAGGAGAACAGTTTATCTATTATCTGGATGTGACTTATCCTTCAGCATGGCAAATGGGGGCAATGGCGTACGAGAAGTATATGAAGGACGAATTCGTAGATGTAGCTTACTTTGAGCCATTCTACTTAAAAGATTTCGTGTTGATTCAAAAAAAGAAGTAATCAGTAGTTGATAATTATAGTGCGTTTAAGGACATAGGATTGTTATCTCTTAAAATACAAAAAAGGTCTAATATGGAATTTCATATTAGACCTTTTTTAGCGTTATAACATAGTGAAAGTTACATCGTATCACTTATTTCTCTTGCTTTTAATAATACATAAGAACAAGCTGTGTTGTAATTGTCATTTTCTACCCATACCTGTACATTATACGTTATCTTAGTGTCTAGGAGTTCTTTTATCAGTATCCTTGGTTTTGGTTGTGATAAAACTTTGTCATAATTATCTAGTTCTTGTTGAAGGCGATCGATAAAATCATTGGTGTTCTTTAACAGAGTAGTTTGTACAGCTACTTCTGCTCTTCTAAGGTTATTTTGCGTTATATTCTTGATTTTGCCATTAGATAGAATTCCATTAGGAATGTAGATAACCGTATTTTGGTAAGTTAGTATTTGAGTAGAGAAGATATGTATAGCTACTACTTTTCCACTTTCAGCCTGAGCCTCTATTACATCACCTATTTTAAATGGTTTGAACAAAATAATCAATACTCCACCAGCAAAGTTACTCAGTGAGCCCTGTAAAGATAGACCTATCGCTAAACTCATCGCCCCAATTATGGCAACAAATGAGCTAGTCTGTATTCCTAACTTAGAAGCAATGATGACAAATAACAAAACTCTCAATCCCCAGATAAGCACATCAAGAATAAAGCTAGCAAATGTAGGGTCTATTTCGCGCTTTAGAAATATCTTATTTGTTAACTTCTGTAAGAAACGAATTAGGTACATACCTATTCCTAAGATAATCAACGAGGTAACTATCTCTGGTACATACGCCATAAACTTCTCAATATATCGAGTTAATAGTGCATCTAATTTTTCCATTTGTTATAAGGTGTGTTTTGCTATTTCTAGGGGATTGGTACTGGGAGCTTGACAAGCTTTATCCATACAAATATAGTGTAAAGTATTCTCAGTACTTTCATATTTAGCTAGATAAGGTATAGTCGAGAGATTATCTGTACTAAAAACTAATGTTCTAGTCAAGACTTGACTTCGGGTATCTAGATTGTGTTGTAAAGCATCTTTACCTACCCAAGTTAATTCTATTGGCTGTTGAAAATATAGATCCACTAATAACCAATGAGAGTATGCGGAAGGATAGTCTACTATAGAAAGAACAGTCTCTGTCATCGAAGTCGCTAATGTAGTATAATAGGTATTTTCATATAACACACCTAGTTTAACTAAATTCATAGCTATAATAGCATTAGACGAAGGGATGACGTTATCTTCCACTTCTATGGCTGGAGTTATCACATCTTCCTTAGTGTGTTTACTATAAAAGAAGAATTTACTGTTGCTATCTAAGAAATGATCTAAAGTATAGTCTAAGATATTCTTCGCTTCAATGGCATAATGTTGTTCGCCAGTGTGTTCGAATAGGTTTAGTAGTGCCTGTATATAATAGGCATAATCATCTAAGAAAGCCTCTATCTTCGCTTCTCCATTTTTATAAGTACGCAGTAGTCCATCCTCTTCACTCCACAGTTTAGTGTGAATGAAAGTGTATAAACGGATTGTTTGATCTAAGTACGATTTATTCTTAGTAGCTGTATAAGAATCTAATAGACTTGTGATATACATCGCGTTCCAAGAAGTTAAGGACTTGTCATCTAGACGTGGCTTAGGTCTCTGATCACGGTATTCTTTTAAAGTATGTTCCCAAGTTATTTTCTTTTGAACTAGCTCCTCTAAAGATATATTTTGTTCATTGGCGATTTGCTCTAAAGGGATAGATTGAATTAAGACGTAATTACTTTCTTCCCAATGACCAAAAGCATTGATGTTAAAGACAATGCTAAATAAAGCGTAGTCATCTTTTACTAATTCTTTTAGTTCATCTATCGTCCATACATAATAAGCTCCTTCTTCTAAGTGATTTTCAGTATTAAGACTGTCTGCGTCTAAGGCAGAGTAGTATCCACCTTCTCCATTTGCCCAGTTCTTCTCAATGAAAGTGATTGTCTTTTCAATAACTTCTTTATACAGATTATTGTTCGTTCTCTTATAGCCATCAGCATAGACAGATAAGAGTTGAGCATTGTCATAAAGCATTTTTTCGAAGTGAGGCACATGCCATTTATGATCAACTGAATATCTTGAAAACCCACCTTCTACTGTGTCAAATAAGCCACCCCACGCCATTTTAGTCAACGTAAGATCTATATAGTCTTCTAGCAAAGAATCTTTATGTAAAACAGCTTTTTTCTGTAGATAAAGTAAATTTGTAGGCATCATAAACTTAGGAGCTCTGTTATATCCTCCATATTCCCAATCAAAACTCTTCTTCCAATTATCTAGTAGAATATCGATATTAAATCTGTTCTCTTGTTGTGCTATCGGAGCTTGACTAAGAATAGTAATTCCTTCATTTAATTGATTTGCAAAGTCTAATACCGTCTCTTTTTTGTTTTGATATAAGCTATGTAGTTGTGATAGTGAATCTATCCAAGCATCTTTTCTAAAATATGTTCCACCCCAGACAGGTCGTCCATCAGGTAGACAGACTACATTAAGAGGCCATCCCCCTTGCTTAGTCATAATTTGCACAGCCTTCATACAGAAGTTATCTAAATGAGGAAGCTCTTCTCTATCCACTTTAATAGAGATAAAATGGTCATTCATAATAGAAGCAACTTCTTCGTTTTCGAAAGACTCTTTCTCCATAACGTGGCACCAGTGACATGTAGAGTATCCTATACTTACTATGAGAAGTTTATCTTGTCGTTTTGCTAATGCTAAGGTATCTTGATTCCACGCTTTCCAGTGAATAGGATTATGTGCATGCTGAAGCAAATAAGGGCTTGTCTCTAAGTGAAGTGTGTTCATATTGTTGTGTTGAATGTTCATATTATCAGAACCTTAAATGAAGTAACAAGTGTGTGTTGTGAATAAAATGGACAAAATAGAGTGACATTCTTATGGTATCTATTGTTATCTAAACACTTTCTACTGATTTAGGGTAGAACAAAAGTAGTCAAATGTGAGCTATCAATAAAATGATAAATGACCATTGATAACGTTAGCTTAACATCAGTCTAGTTTTTTATAATCAATTTTGCCCTACACTTAATTTAAATATAATAATAATGGAACAGATTTTTATTGTAATGCTAATAGCTTTAGGGGTATTAGCCATTATCGATTTAACTGTTGGGGTAAGTAATGATGCTGTTAACTTTCTGAATTCTGCCCTAGGATCTAAGGCAGTTACATTTAGAACGATAATGATAGTCGCTTCACTAGGTATTTTAGTTGGAGCACTTTTTTCTGGAGGAATGATGGAAATAGCCAGAAGTGGTATTTTCGTCCCTAGTATGTTCTCCTTTAATGACGTTATGGTCATCTTCCTCGCGGTTATGATCACCGATGTATTGCTACTAGATGTGTTTAACTCTTTAGGATTGCCGACATCAACTACGGTATCTATCGTATTTGAGTTATTAGGAGCAGCAGTATGTTTAGGAATAGTAAAACTAATGGCTAATAATGACAGCCTTGCCTTATTGCCTAATTATATTAATACAGAGAAGGCCACCGAAATAGTCGTCAGTATACTACTCTCGGTTATTCTCTCATTCACACTTGGTACCTTAGTACAGTATATCTCTAGGTTAATCTTTACGTTCCAAGTAGAACAAAAATTAAAGTACTTTGGAGCTGTCTTTGGTGGAGTAGCTATTACTGCTATTACATTCTTTATTCTTGTTAAAGGGTTAAAAGGAGCGAGCTTTATTACTAAAGAAACAAGTACTTGGATAGGTGGTAACCAGTTAACGATTATTGGAATAAGTTTAGTATTCTGGACGCTTTTCTCACAGTTCTTAATGAGTATCTTTAAGTTAAACATACTTAGAGTGATTATTGTTATCGGGACATTTGCATTAGCATTAGCTTTTGCAGGTAATGACTTGGTTAACTTTATAGGGGTTCCTATTGCTGCTTATCAATCATTTGGTTTCTTTATGGAATCAGGACAGTCACCAGATACTTATATGATGGGTAAACTGGCTGAGGAGAATGTTGTTGCGCCTTTCTATTTTCTATTAATAGCAGGTGTGGTTATGGTGTACACACTATGGACATCTAAGAAGGCAAAGAACGTTATCGAGACAGAGATGAGCTTAGCTAGACAAGATACAGGAACAACAGAAGAGAAATTCTCACCTAATATTCTCTCTAAAGTGATAGTAAGAGGGATGGTGTTAATCGGAATGGGAGTGAATTATTTCTTACCGAAGTCTTTACAGCTTAAGATGGACAAGCGTTTTGAACTTCCTAAGAAACCTAAAAATACTGTTAGAAAAGATGAACCAGCATTCGATATGGTACGTGCATCAGTTAACCTGATCGTGGCGAGTATCTTGATTTCTATTGGTACATCTATGAAACTACCATTATCAACGACTTATGTTACGTTTATGGTAGCGATGGGTACTTCATTTGCAGATAGAGCTTGGGATAGAGATTCGGCTGTGTATAGAGTAGCAGGAGTATTTAATGTTATAGGAGGATGGTTTATAACTGCTATAGTGGCGTTTATTGCGTCATTCGTTATCGCTTATATATTAAAGATAGGAGAGATATATGCTTTAGTAAGTATGTTAATCTTAGTAGGGATATTACTTTATAGAAGTAATAAGTCTTATGTGAAAAAATCAAAAGAGAAGGAAGATAAAGAGGCTAAGCTTGATAAAGTCGATATTATGACTATTCAAGGGGTAGCATCAGAGAGCTCGGCTCAAGTAGCATCAGTGATTACTAAAGCAAATGAATTATTTACTGTAGTAGTAGACGGTGTAGCTCTTCAAGATATTAATGAGCTTAAGAAAAGTAAGAAGCAACTTAAGAAGCTTGAGAAAGAAGTAGATGATTTAAGAGGAAATGTATATTTCTTTATTAAAAATTTAGATGAGACATCTGTAGAAGCAAGTAAGTTCTATATATTGACATTAGGATATCTTCAAGATATGATTAAAGCAATTAACTTCATCGCACAGAATAGTTATGCTCACGTAGATAACAACCATAAAAAACTTAAGTTTAATCAGATTAGAGATCTTAAACTAATTGATAAAAAACTACAAGTTTTATTTGATAAAATAGTAGTTCTATTCACAGAAGAGAAATTCTCTCAGATAGATGAGATACTTAGTGAAAAAGAAGATTTAATCTTGACAGTAGATAAGTTAATCCAAAAGCAGATTATACGTATTCGTACTACTGAAACAAGCCCGAAGAATAGTAAGTTATACTTCTCTATTCTTTTTGAAACCGATGATTTAATCAAATCTACAATTGGATTGTTAGAGTTGTTTAAAGATTTCGAGACAGATGTTAAGAGGAAGTCATTCATTCGAATGAACTAATCTATATTTAATTTAAGTGAGAGAAGGGGCTACGAGAGTAGTCCCTTTTCGTGTTTATAAGTGATATAATTTTTTAAACACCCCTTATTCATTTCTTTTTTGAGAGATGGACAAGGTGTGTTCTTCGTTAATATACTTACTAATTAGAAGATGAGTAGAATTTTTTTTAAAACTTTCTTCTTTTAGATGGCTTGAAGATTACGTGAAGAATGCTTCAACAAAAGGCTCCGTCTAGGTAGCAATCTTCAGGGAATGTTGAGGAAGTGTTGAAAGAATGCCATTATCAATTACAATCTTTTTTGAATTATACCATTAGCTCCTAATACTGTTGGTGTTTGTTTGAATTATTAAACTAATATGTGTTTGTTTTGCGGGTATAATTTGTTAAATTTGTATAATAAATATTTAAAATGTAATTAATTGTGTTTTTAATAGTGATAATTATCTTTATTTTGAGGTAGTTTGAATTAATAATTAAAATTGGTTAAAGTTTTTGTTAACTATTATTCAAAATTAATGATAGTTATACTAATAAATAGCAAAGGTAATTTTAGCGAGATATGTTGTTTTTTAAAAGGTAAGTGAAATGAGAACAAAGAGTTTTTTATCAGTCTTATGTAGTTTGTTTTTTTTACTAATCCTAGGCGGTAAGGTGGCAGCACAAGTGGCAATAGGAATAGGGGAACCACCTGTGGGAGGAACACTATTACAGATTAGGAATGTAGGAGGTGTCAGTGGAGCTAACACTAATGCTAATAAAGGAATGTTACTACCTAGAGTAAACCTAACAGATATTAATATGTTATATCCTATGTTTCCTGTAGGATATAATAAACAATCTCAAGATGCTGTACATGCTGGATTAGTTGTGTATAATACAAATGTTGATTTATTAAAGAGTAATGGGGTTGGAATTTATTTGTGGGATGGGAAAATATGGAAAGCTCTATCGGGAGAAGATGGAGGTAATATGATTGATATAAATCCCACGAGGCTTTTTTTGTCAGAGATAAAAATTACTGATATAGCAACAGTTCTAGTTGGTAAAAGTGGACAAAATTGGAATGTTACATCTTCAGGAGTGAATGGTAGTTCCTCTACTAGTGATATTCAAAAGGGAAAAAGTACACCATTGACCTTTTTGAGGTCTAATACGGAGTTTGGAGATAAGATATATACATTCACTTTGAGAGATCAACCTAATATAATAGGACAACTAGAAGTATGTAATTTAGAATTAAAGATCAATAGGCAAGTTATAAGGGTGGGAGAAGGAAGCGGAAATGGAGTTGTGAATTCAAGTACTGCTATAGAGCCTATCGGGGGAGATGCAAAATGGGAAATAGTTGATTATTCTAGAGATGCATTTAATTGGACAGTACATCCAAAGAATGAAGGAGGTAGATTGGTTTTTGAGTTGGGAGCAGTAAAAGGAAATGGGGGAGTTAGTGTTTTTGGCGAAATAAAAGTCCGTCATATAAACGATTCAGGATTGGTTAAAATAATCAAAGTAGAACAGAATAAGGAATATAGAGTATTACCACCCTTTGATTATATGGTTATAAGGTATGAACCTGGTCGTCCCCTTAATGGAGTTACAGTTGATATAGATTCTGCTACTGAGATTTTGAAATCAAATGTCAGAGATGTCGATGGAAAGCCTGTAGGTTATGTTGGGGCAACTATAAGCTCTGCTTCTGCAAATGGTATTAGCTATATGTATTATGCTGGAGATGAAAAGACTACAGGGTCAGAAACATCTTATGTAAATATACCTAGGTTAAATGAAATATTAGGGAAGTATCCTGCAAGCTCTAATCAAATAGAAGTAGGAATGTCAGCATGGTGGTTTGCCATTAATGCTTCTACTGCTAAGGAAGCCATGGTTACTATTAGTTTATATAAAGGTGGTACTATGGTTCAGAATGGTACTACTTTCGAGAATAAAATTGACAATGTAATACAGATGCCATTATTGCAGTTTTCGTCTGCACCCAAGAGGATAGCTGTAAAGGGAAGAGATTCGGCAAGTCAAGCAACATATAAGACATATTATACTCCAATGTATAAGTTAGAATATGACAGAGTTGATAATACTGGAGTGCTGATACAATGGAATGCTTGGGAATAAATTATGACTTTATCAAAAGAGACTTTTAAAATCAAAAGAGAAATGAGAAAGAAAAAAACATTATCAATTCTGTGTAGTTTATTTATACTATTAGGGTTTGGAGGTAGGGCACTTGCTCAAATAACAATAGGGACTGGAGAGCCTCCTGTAGCAGGAGCACTGTTACAAGTTAAGAATATTGAGAATGTAGGGGGATCAGGTACAAATGCCAACAAAGGAATGTCTTTGCCTAGAGTGAGTCTGAGAGATGTGAATATGTTATACCCAATGTTTACAGAAGGGTATGATAAGGGATATCAGGATGCTATACATGCTGGATTAGTAGTGTTTAATACAAATGCTACTTTAAAAGATGGTAATGGATTGGGAATTTATTTTTGGAATGGGAAGTTGTGGAGACCCTTAACAGGTGATGATGGTAATAATATTATTGAAGTAACTCCTAGTAATATATTTCTTTCTGAAGTTAAGTCGACTGATAAAGCGATACTTACAACAGGTAAAAGTGGGCAAGCTTGGAATATGACGACTTCTGGATTAGATGGGAACTCTACAATAAATACTCTTCAAAATGGAAAAAGTAGTAGATTAACATTTACAAGATCTGCAACTGTTTTTGGAGATAAAACGTATACTTTTAAATTAGTTGACAAACCAGATATTCAAGCACAAATATTAGTGAGTAACTTAGAGTTAAAAATCAATAAGGAAATATTTAGAGTAGGAGAAGGAAGTGTAAATGGGGTGGTAAATTCAAGTACTGCTATAGAGCCTATCGGAGGAGATGTGAATTGGGAATTAGTTGATTATTCTAAAGAAACATTTAACTGGACAATTCCTCCTAAAAATGATAGAGGGCATTTGGTTTTTGAATTAGGTACAGTAAAGGTAGGAGGACAAAATGCAACAGGAAGTGTTTTTGGAGAAATTAGAGTACGTCATATAAATGAACCAGGTTTAATTAGAACTATAAAAATAGAACAAAATAAAGAATATAGGGTGCTACCGCCATTTGATTATATGGTTATAAAATATGGGCCAGGTGGATTAATTAATAGTAATGTTGATATTGATTCTGCTACTGAGATTTTGAAATCTAATGTTTCTGCGGTTGATAAAAAACCAGTTGGGTTTATAAGTAGTGCTATTGGTTCGCAGACTGTTGGCGGAATTGCGTATATGTTCTATGCAGGAGATGAGAGAAAAACGGGATCAGAAACATCATATGTGAATATTCCTAAATTAAACGATATACTAGTTAAGTATCCAAATAGTTCTAATCAGATTGAGATTGGTATGTCAGCATGGTGGTATGAAATTAATTCTTCTACAGCTAAAGAAGCAATGGTTACTATTAGTCTGTATAAAGGCGGGATTATGGTTCAAAATGGTACAACTTTCGAGAACAAAGTAGATGGTGTAAAACAACTCCCGTTGTTAGAGTTTTCGTCAGGAATTAAGACTATTGCTATAAGAGGCGCGGAGGGTGCTACTTTAAGTAACTATAAAACAAAGTATACTCCTATGTTTAAATTAGAATATGATAGAAAGGATAATACAGGAGTTTTAATACAATGGAGAAATTGGGAATAGAATTAAAAACAGAATGGTTTAAATTTTTATATAAAACGAAGACTCTATTCTAATTTAAAATAGATATAATATAAAGAGGGTAGAACTGTTAAGTTCTACCCTCTTTTATTATATTTAATCTAGTTTATTATCCGTTAGAAGCTTCTACGATGATAGCTTCATCATTAAGCATATGTCTTAACATTCCCTCGATACCGTTCTTAAGAGTGAAAGTAGAAGAAGGACATCCACTACAAGCACCTTGTAATAATACATATACGATGTTTGTATCTTGGTCATATTTTTGGAAAGCAATGTTACCACCATCAGCTTGTACAGCAGGCTTCACGTTTTCTTCTAAGATATTGATGATACGTTGAGACTTTTCGTCTAATGTATCAAAGTGTTTATCTGCTTCTTCTTCGATAGCTTTAGCGTCAGTGATTAAAGATTCATCTACAGCTAAGTTACCATTTTCTAAGAATTCTTTGATGAATCCACGAGTAACATTGATTAGTTGATCCCACTCAAAAGCATCATATTTAGAAATAGAAACATAGTTCTCATCAATAAAAATTTCTTTAACGAAAGACTGCTTAAATAGCTCTTTAGCAAGAGGTGAAGCACTTGCTTCATCTATGTTTTTAAATTCTACTCCTTTTTTTGTTAATAATTTATTAGCTACGAACTTAATTACAGATGGGTTTGGAGTAGACTCAGCATAAATAGTAATTGGTTGCTTTTTTATTTCTTTTTTAGAATCTATTAGGATTTTCTTACCTTTAGCCAAGAATAGGTCTATATGATCTGCAACTGTATCTTTTACTTCATCCCATTCGACAATTGAAAATTTTTCGATGGCAATGAAATTATTTGAGATATAAACCGTTTTAACAAAAGGAAGGAAGAATAATTCCTTTGCTAAAGGCGATTCTGCAGTTTCATCTATATTTTTAAACTCGTAGTTTTCACCTTTAGTTATGAAATCTGGTAAAACAAATTTTATAATAGTAGGGTTTGACGTATTTTGAATTTGTATTTTTGACATATTATTTTAGTTTTTTTCAAAATTAGCAAAGAAAAATGCTAAGTGTCACGAAGATAATATTTTTAAACAATTAATTAACATTAGTAAGCACTAACAATTTAATATAGCGATAAAATGGGCAAAAGAATGTGGCTTTCATTATTTGTACTTTCAGGGTTCCTATCTGTAGGAGCCGTTGTAGGAGGTACAAACCCTTTTGATTATCTGGGTAATAAAGAAACAGCTGAGGTATATAACGATCAAGATGAACCACAACCAGAGGTGAAGTTTGGGAAGCCGTTTAATGTAGAGCAATGTTTGCCCGGATTAGATGCATTTAATGCTCCTGTGACTAATAGAGTAATAGTTTATTTAGGTGATGCTATTAGAAATGAAAATAGTGGTAGTGTTGTAGACAGTGAGGGAAATGCTATTGTGCCAAAAGGATATAAGTATAGTTTTTTCAATACCGAAAATGACGCTAGAAACAATAATAATGCTTTTTTAAATGATAGACTGGAAATTCATGGACCTGTAGCAGGAGAAAGAATAATATGGTTAAAAGTGTATTCTGTAATTGATAATACAAAATATAATTTAGAAAGCTTCAATTTGGTACTGACAAATGAAAATTGTGACTTATCAAAGAGATTAGTCAAATTACCTAATTTATATAGTTGTGCAGATACTAATGATGAAGGGACTTTCAATTTATCAAGAATAGGTAATGAACTTTATTATGGACAAACGTCAGTTAAACTTTCTGTTAATGGATTCGAGTTAATAGGTGATTTAACTAATTATAAAGCTAAAAATAATACAGAAGTACTTGTAGAGATAGATTTATCTGGAACTAATGAAAAAGGAAGTAGAAGTTTTAGATTATATACTGAGTCGTTTGAATTGAACCCAAATGAAGTTAGTCTAGTAGTTAATCAAAGTAAAGAAGATCTAGATGGTACACAGTATGGTGTCTTTAATTTAAATACCGCTAAAGAACAAATAATTTTACAAGGAGATAATGTTGATTATTATACAATTACATTTTATAATACGAAAGATGATTCAGAAAAAGGAATTAATGTAATACCAACTCCGGAAGCTTTAGAAGTAGTTGATGGAACTGTTGTTTATAGTCGAATTGTAAGTAATTTAACAAAGAATTTTTGCGTGAAGAGTGGTAAATCTGTTGCTTTAAAAGTGATGGATAAACCTTTAATACCTAAATTGGGTAACCTTTATTATTGTGAGGATAGACCTTCGAAAAATATTCCTTTAACAGATCAAACAGTTGTTATTGCAGATGGAAGAACAATCGTAACCGAGGAAGAATCTCAAGAAGAAGGTTTTGATCCTACTGATAAATTCACAATTGATTATTTTAATAGTAAAGCGGATGCTGATAGTAACCAGAATAAAATAGTAGGAGTAGAGATTGTAGTCGACCAAAATCAATTTAAACCTATCTGGGCAAGATTAACAGATTTAAAAAAGAAGAGTTTTAGTACAGCAATGTTTTATGTGTCTTTAGGTTATGATACCGAAACTTTGAAGTCTGGTGAAGTAAGTGGAGGTATTACTCCATTTTATCAAATTGAAACTAATACTTTATCGTATAGTGTTAATTTGAGAAAGAATGAAAACGAAGTAAAAGGAAAGTCTTCTTGGGAGAATATAGCTGATTTAAACCCAACAGATAAAATAAGAGTCGTTTATTATAAATCAGATGCTGATGCAAAAATGGATAAACGTATGGATGAAACTATGGTGACAGCGTATCCTATCAAAATGGGAGAAAAAAAGGGGCCTTTGTTTGCTAGAGTTATAATGGAGGATGGTTTTGACTGTAAAGCAAGTAATTACGTGGAGTTCTATATAACGCTTGGGACAATGCCTTCTATTGAGTATATCCCTGTAACTAATATACCTTCAAAGAGCCCACTTTATTTATGTCAGGACATTAATGGCAATGTTAACCCTGTTGAATTAGAGTTTAAGAATACTTCAAAATATCCAGTAAAAGTTATGTGGAAGGTTGAGGTAGTTGATGGCTGTACAGATATTTTTACAGGTCAAAAATTCACTTGTTTTCTGCCTTTGAAAAACTATGAAAATGATATTGTAGATCAAGTAGTAGGTCCTGGAGAGGTGGCTACATTATCAAGAAGTATAGCTGGTAAATATAGAGCTGATGTGATATTTGAGGAAGAGCCTTTTAAAGACGCTAAGTCTAAAGGGATTGATACGGATGTATGGACAGTCTTTGCACCTCCTATTTTAGAAGTGCAAGATGCTGACGCAAAAGGCATGATTAATAGTATGGAGATAGATGAGAAAGGTGAGACTAAAGTAGAACTTTCAATCGTTGGTGGAGACGTTAATGATTATGAATTTGCTTTAGATAATGGTGGATTCCAACAATCTAATCAGTTTTATAATGTGCCAATTGGTGATCATAGCGTACGTGCAAGAAATAAAATTACTAGCTGTTCTACATCTACAACATTCTCAGTATTCGGTTTTCCTAAGTATTTCACTCCTAACGGGGATGGGTATAATGATACTTGGAATATCCCAGGATTAAAAGGACATCAAGAAGCTCGTATTTATATCTATGATAAATCAGGAAGGCTACTAAAACAGTTAAGCCCATTTACAGAAGGATGGGATGGAACATGGAATGGAAAAGCTATGCCTTCTACGGATTATTGGTTCACTGTAGAGTTTGTGAATGATTATAAAGCGCCAAATGATAAAAACGGACAGAAGGTTAGTTATAAAGGACACTTTTCTTTAAAAAGATAATTAGGTTATGAATATAATAAAGAAGCGCTATTTAGCTATAGCATTATTGATTTCACAGATTGGTTTTGCGCAAGAAGGACTAACAGTAAATTCTGAATATTTAGCAGATAACTATTATCTTATACACCCTGCTATGGCTGGGATTAAGAATAGTACAAATGTAAAGTTCACTACGAGACAGCAGTGGAGTGGAGTAGATGATGCTCCACGTCTAATGACTTTAAATGCAAGTACTCGATTAACTGATCAGTCAGCTATTGGTATTATTGGGTTTAATGATAAGAATGGGTATCACTCACAGACAGGATTTAAAGCTACCTATGCTCACCATATCACATTTAGTGAGTCACGATATGATTTGAATCAATTGTCATTCGGTCTGAGTGCAGGTTTTGCTCAGACTAAATTAGATGAGACTGAGTTCGGAGGGTTTGATCCAAATATTGCTGGAGGTATTGAATTAAAAGATTCTTACTTCGCTGTAGATTTTGGAGCTGCTTACCACTACCAAAACTTCTTCTCTATGTTTACAGTGAAGAATGCTGTATCAAGTAAGAGCAAGATGTATAGTGATGCTGAAAGTAATAACTTTAGGAAGTATATCTTAGGTGGAGGGTATGCCTTCGGTAATATTCGCTATGGAACAGGGTGGATATATGAGCCTTCTGTAATGGCGCAATATACTGAAGAACGTGAAGACTTCGCTTTAGATATAAATATGAAAATATATAGACAGTTTGAATTTGGAAAAGTATGGGCAGGAGCTTCATTCCGTTCTAACTTTAATGGAACTGATTATTTCGTTGATGGTAAATCAAAGTCACAAAAGTATCAATATATATCTCCAATGTTAGGAGGAAGCTATAAAGGAGTTAATTTCTCTTATGCTTATACGAAGTTAATGGGAGATATTACTTTCGGTGATGGTGGTTTTCATCAGTTCACTGTAGGGTTTAATATTTTTCCTAAACGCATAAGTTTAGAGTGTAACTGTCCTACGGCAAAAGATTAATGTAAGTAACAGAATACATAAAAAAATCCCGATATTTATCGGGATTTTTTATTTGTGTATATTATGATTATAAAAGAAATAAGAGGCAAGTCTCCTCAGATACCGGAGGACTGCTATGTAGCTGAGAATGCTACTATCGTTGGAGATGTTACATTTGGTGCGAATTGTAGTGTTTGGTTTAATGCTGTTATTAGAGGTGATGTAAACTCAATTACTATTGGGGATAAGGTAAATATTCAAGATGGAGCTATTGTACACTGTACATATCTAAAACACCCTACAGTGATTGGTAATAATGTTTCGATAGGTCACAATGCTATGGTACATGGCTGTGTGATACATGATAATGTACTTGTAGGTATGGGGGCTATCGTGATGGATAACTGTGTAGTGCACAGCAATACTATTATTGCAGCTGGGGCTGTAGTAACTCAGAATACAGTAGTAGAATCAGGTGCTATCTATGCAGGTATGCCTGCTAAGAAAGTAAAGGATATTAGTGCTTCGGATTTCGCAGGTGAAGTAGAGCGTATCGCTAATAACTATGTAATGTACTCTAGCTGGTACAAGTAAATTAGGAATTAGGAATTAAAAATTAGGAATTGTTTGCCTTCGGCATTGTGAACTTAGAGAGTAAATTAATTACGGATTTCAAAACTAGTAATATCTAATTAATGTAAAGTTTTTTGATGTTTTAATTTTAATTAATTATATTGTAGTCAATTAACTAAAAGAAAACGATGAAAAGAGAATATTCTAAATTTGAAATTGTTTGTTATTTATTTTGTATACTAGCCGTAGGTGCGTTCTTTTCTTATCATATATCGTATGCAATGGGTAAATTCATAGCGTTTAATTTATAGTATAAAAATCTTATTGTATACTAATAAGGTTTAGAATAGCATTCTATATTAGAACAATAAGAGGTCTAGTGCATATACTGCACTAGACCTCTTATTGTATTTATGATACTATAGTACTATCCTAAGAATTCTTTGACGATATCAAAGAACATTTGCGGGTTTTCTGCATGTAGCCAATGTCCTGCGTTAGGAATAGTTTTAATCATATAGTTAGGGAAGTGCTCTTTGATAAGTACTTCATCTTTCTCTTGGATGTATTTAGAATTACCACCTCTGATAAATAGGGTGTCACCAGTATATTCTGCACCTTCTTCTACACCCTCACCTACAGCATCTTCATTGTTGTTAAATGCTTCTAGGTTAAATCTGAAACCAAGTTGGCCTGGTTCTACCCAGTACAAGCTTTTTAGTAAGAATAAACGCGTACCAGCTTCAGGTATATGTGAAGCAATAATCTCTTCTACTTCTTTTCGACTTGGTTTGACAGAGAAGTCTACAGCGTTAAGAGCTGCTAAGATATCTTGATGATGAGGTGCGTAACTTCTAGGTGAGATGTCAGCTATGATTAGCTTCTCTACTTTGGCAGGATAACGGGTAGCTAATTTCATTGCTAGTTTTCCTCCCATAGAGTGGCCTAAGACGATAGCGTCACATATAGCGTGATGATCCATATAGCGGATAACATCGTCTACCATAAAGTCATAAGACCAATCGTTAGAATGGAAGCTACGACCGTGGTTACGCAACTCTAATAAGTGTACTTCGTATCCGATCTCAGCCATTTGCTTCCCAAAAGTATTCCAGTTGTCAGACATACCCATGTATCCGTGCATTACGATTATTGGGATGCCTTCACCTTCGATTTTAGAGTATAAAATATCTGCCATTATTGTAATTTACGGATATACATATTCACTACATTTTCTAGACCTAAGTATAAAGACTCTGCTATTAGCGCATGACCTATAGATACTTCTAATAAGTTGGGAATATTGTTTTTAAAGAATTCAATATTGTCAAGGCTTAAGTCGTGCCCTGCATTAACACCTAATCCTAGTTCATTAGCTAGTTCAGCAGCTTTAGTATATGGAATGATAGCATTCTCGTTACCTTTAGCATACTCAGCAGCAAACTCTTCAGTGTATAATTCGATGCGATCTGCACCTACTATTTTAGCACCTTCTATCATTTCTAGTACTGGATCTACGAAGATCGAAGTACGGATATTACGAGATTTACACTCTTGAATTACTTCTTGTAAGAAAGCCTTGTGCTTGATGGTATCCCATCCCGCATTAGATGTTAATGCATCTACAGCATCAGGTACTAAGGTTACTTGTGTAGGAGCACACTCATATACAAGGTTAAGGAAGTTATCCATAGGATTACCTTCTATATTATATTCTGTGTAGACTACATCTACTAAGTCACGTGCATCTTGATAACGGATGTGTCTTTCATCTGGTCTAGGGTGTATTGTCACTCCTTGTGCACCGAACTTTTGAACATCTTTTGCTACTTGTAATAAATTAGGAACATCTCCTCCTCTTGAATTTCTTAGAGTAGCAATTTTGTTGATATTAACAGATAGCTTAGTCATATATTTTGGTTTTAAACACAAAAATACAAACTATAATTAACGTCTATTGTTTTATTTTTGATTATTTTGCACTTCTAAATAAGAACTTGAATTATGTTATCTCCAGACTTCTTTCTATTGACAGATTATCCAGTCTGTAAGCTGAATACACTTGTAAAAGATATTCTGCCATTTTTAGAGAAAAACAACTTTTCACACCTCCCTGTGGTGAATATGGATAATATATGGATAGGTAATATAAATACAGAGGACATTAGTACAGCTGATGAAGATAGCAGTATACAAGATGTTATGTATGATTTAGAAAAGTTTTACTTGCTAGAATCTTCTAACTTAAACCCATTTGATTTTTTTGATTTGTTTAATCAATGTGAGACCAATACAATCCCTTTACTAGATGATGAAGGGAATATTAAAGGGGTGTATAGCCGAGATTATCTATTAAACGAGTGGAGTAAAACGATGTTCTTTGATGAGAGAGGTACGACTTTTGTTATCGAGAAAGGATATGATGAGTATAGCTTCTCTGAAATAGCTCAAATTATAGAGGGAAATAATGCTCGTATGATAGGACTGATGTTATTATCTAACGTTAACTATCGTACACAAGTACTAATAAAAACAAATGGTATCAATACAAAAACGATCTTAGATGACCTAAGACGTTATGGTTATGATATAGTAAGCACACTTTCTGAGGATACACATCTTAATGATCTCAAGGAAAGAACAGAATACCTTAATAAATATCTAAACATATAATATGAAGTTTGCGATTTATGGACAGACTGCTAAGCCTATTGTACAGAATATAGTACGTAGGTTATTTAACTTATTCAATCAATACGGAGGAGATACTGAAGTTATTTTTGAAGAAGAATTTTACAGTCTATTGAAAGAAGAGAATATTCTTTTAGAGGAATATAAGACGTTTGGAACAGAAAATCCTTTGACTAGTGAAGTAGATTTCTTTATTAGCGTAGGTGGAGATGGGACGATGCTTCGTGCTGCTAATTTTATTAAGAATACGAATATACCTATTGTTGGTATTAACGCTGGCAGATTAGGTTTTTTAGCTAATGTACAGCATGATAATTTAGAAGAACATATTCCTTTATTATTTGAAGGAAAATTTAAGAGATCTAAAAGATCATTGTTAAGTTTAGAATGCTTACCAGAGAAGAATAATGAGTTTGAAATTCAATACGCTTTGAATGAGGTGACAGTATCTAGAAAAAATACTACTTCAATGATCACCGTAGAGACTTATTTAGATGATGAATTCTTAGCTACATATTGGGCTGACGGATTGATTATTTCTACACCATCTGGATCTACAGGATATTCACTTAGCTGCGGAGGTCCTATTATAGAACCAGAGACAGGATGTTTTGTACTGACGCCTTTAGCTCCACATAATTTAAATGTAAGACCTTTAGTAATACGCGACAACTTGACTATTAAGTTAAAAGTAAGTTCACGCGAGAAGCAGTTTTTAGTATCATTAGATACTACTACAAAAACAGTTGATAATGAAACGGAGGTGATAATAACTAAAGCACCATTTACAGTAGACTTAGTAGAATTCCCATCTCAGAGTTTTATAAAAACGTTGAGAAATAAATTACTTTGGGGAGAGGATAAAAGAAACTAAAAGTCAATAAACAATATACTTTTTCAGTAGATTTAGCGTTTAAAACACAATGAGTAATTCTCAAGGATTCAAACATTGAGAAAAAAAAAGACTTTTAAATGTCTATATCACTATATTTGTAAATTATTTTAACAGAATGAATAAAATTCTATTATCTCTAATACTGCTACTTACAACAGTTACTGCTACGGCTCAGATCCATGAATTTGGTGTTGGGTTAGGTGGTTCTAACTATGTGGGAGATGTTGGTTCTACTCAGTTTATAGCACCAAAAGATGTAGGGTATAATGTGTTTTATCGTTGGAATAGAAGCCCTCGTCACTCATTTAGATTTAGTTATTCTAATCATAAGATATCTGGTGATGACGCTAAGGCAGATATGGGAAGTAGAAAAGAAAGAGGTTATAGTTTTACGAATACAGTACAGCAGTTGGCTGTAGGGATTGAATTTAACTTCTTTGAATTTGACTTACATGAAGAGAACTTTGGATTCACCCCATATTTGTTTTTTGGAGTATCAGGGATTAGATATAATGATCTTTATTATAGACCGAGTACGGCTATAGAAGGATTTGAATCAGAAAGTGTAGATTTAGTAAAAGGAGATAAGAAGAATTCAATGGCAATACCTTTTGCAGGAGGATTAAAGTTAAGACTTACTCCACAGATAAATCTAAATGCTGAGGTAGCTGCACACTATACATTTACTAATAATTTAGATGGTAGTAGTCCTGCAGAGGCAAATAGAAAGTCTTATAGTTTTGGAAAAAACGGAAACGATTGGTTTTTTTATTCAAGTATATCAATAAGTTATACTTTTGGAAAGAATCCATGTTATTGTGCAGATTAAATGAATTTGAAAGAACAAATTAACGTTAACAACTTACCAGCTCACTTAGCCATTATTATGGATGGTAACGGAAGATGGGCTAAGCAGAAAGGATTCTTAAGAACACTAGGTCATGAAAATGGCGTTAAGTCTGTGCGCACTACTATAAGTGAGTGTGCTAAATTAGGAATTAAGCATTTAACATTATATGCATTCTCAACAGAGAATTGGAATAGACCTAAGTTTGAGGTTGAGATGTTGATGAAAATCTTAGTGAAATCTCTAAAGAAAGAATTACCCACATTTACAAAAAATGGCATTAAGCTTAAAGCAATAGGTGATTTATCGCTACTTCCAGAGCAAGTGCAAAAACAATTGGCAGAGGTTATTGATCATACAAAAGACAATAAACACATGACATTGACACTAGCATTGAGTTATGGTTCTAGAGCAGAATTAATAAATGCTGTAAAAGAAATTTCTTTTAAAGTTAAAAATAACTTAATTTCGGAGGCTGATATTGACGAATCAGTTATAAATAATCATCTTTACACGAATGATCTACCTGATGTTGACCTATTAGTTAGAACAAGTGGAGAGCAAAGAATAAGTAATTTCTTGCTTTGGCAAATCGCTTATTCTGAGCTATATTTTACAGAAGTTCTTTGGCCCGATTTTACGGAAGAAGAACTTTACAAGGCCCTTCTAACCTATCAAAATAGGGAGAGAAGGTTTGGAAAAACAAGTGAACAAATAAAATAAAAAACAAATCTAATGTTTCAAAAAGGTACATCACTTTTTGCACTGTTTATCGCAGGTTTAGTATACACCCACGCGCAAGCTCAGGATAGTATAAAAATCCCTTCTTTTGAAGCTCCTAAACAATATACGTTAGGGGACATAACTGTGACAGGAAAATTTAGCTTAAATCCCCAAACGATAGTTACTTTTACAGGGCTTTCAAAAGGCCAGAAAATAACAGTGCCTGGAGAAGAAATTTCCCATGCTCTTAAGAAGTTATGGAATGTCGGTTCATTTACTGATATTAACTTTTATGAAACATCTATAAAAGGAGATACTATTAATGTAGAGCTTACGCTTAATGAACTTCCTCGTCTTAACAGTGTTAAAATAAAGGGATATAAGAAAGCAAAATCAGAAGCACTTATTAAAGAAGCTAAGTTAACTAGAGGAAAAATAGTTAATGATAACTTCTTATCTACTACAAAATATTTCTTATTAAATAAGTATAAGAAAGACGGATACTTTAATACTAAAGTTACTTTAAATACGGTTCCTTCAGACTCTACTGGTAGAAAGGTAGATTTAGTGGTAGGAGTAGATAAAGGTAAAAAAGTGCGTATTGAAGCAATTACTTTTGATGGTAACTCTCAGTTAACAGAAAAGAAATTGAAAAAAGCAATGAAGGAAACGAAAGAGCGTAGCCCTTTTAACCCATTGCGTATATTCAAACCGTCTAAATTTATCAAAGCTAAATACGAAGAGGATTTAGGTAAGATTGTTGATAAATATAAAGAGACAGGTTACCGTGATGCACGTATTGTTGCAGATACAACTAATTATAATCCTAAGACTAATAGAGTTACTATTAATATTGACGTAACTGAGGGGAACAAATATTACTTTGGTGATATTCGTTTTCTTGGAAATACTGTTTATACTAATAGTCAATTAAAACGAGTATTAGGTATTGATAAAGGTGAAGTTTATAATGGTATTTTATTAGATAAGCGTATTGCTGATAAAACTAATCCAGATGCTTATGATATAACTAACTTATATCAAAACAATGGTTATTTATTCTCTAACATTAACCCTGTAGAGGTTAGAACAGCGAATGATACAATTGATTTTGAAGTTAGAATTGTAGAAGGACCTATCGCTAAGTTTAATAATATTACAGCGTCAGGTAATGATAATACACATGACCACGTAATACACAGAGATCTTAGAACTCGTCCAGGAGAAACATGGAGTAAATCTCTTGTTATGGAGACTATCCGTAGACTTGGAGGATTGAATATTTTTGATGCTCAGGCTATTGTGCCAGATGTTAGAAATGCAGATCCAAGTGCGGGTACTGTAGATATTGACTGGCAAGTAACTGAGAAGGGATCTAGCCAGGTAGAGTTACAAGGTGGATACGGTGGAGGAGGTTTCATCGGTACATTAGGACTTTCATTTAATAATTTCTCGTTGAGAAATATATTTAATAAGAAGTCTTATAAACCATTCCCTATGGGAGATGGACAGTCACTATCATTACGTTTACAAGGAAGTACATATTACCAAACATATAGTATTAGTTTCTCTGAACCTTGGTTTGGTAGACGTAAACCAATCAACTTCTTTGGTACTGTAGCTTATAGTACACAAAGTTTATACGATTATGTGAATCGTCGTACAGATAGAAGTAGAGGATTTGACATTACTACAATTCAGTTTGGTATTGCGAAACAATTAAATGTACCAGATGATAATTTCGTATTATCACATACATTGAGTTTCCAATATTATAATATGAAAAACTATAATACTGGATTGTTTACATTCGGAGACGGGGCTTCTCGTAACTTAGCTTATCAAATCGAATTAAGACGTGATAACCGTGGTAACGACCCGATCTTCCCTACTTATGGTTCTTTCTTTAGTGTGAGTGGTAAGTTTACTGCACCATACTCATTGTTTAACAATGTTGATTATAAAAACCTAGGTAACGAAGAAGAGTATAAATTACGTGCTAAAGCTGGAGCAGTTGACCCTGCAACAGGAGTAGCTATACCAGTAGGTACATATTTAGATGAAAATTATAGACCAGTAAATAGATGGGAAGATGCAACAGCAGATGTTGCTAAAGTCGATCAAAAGAAATTTAACTGGTTAGAGTACTATAAACTTAAATTTAAAGGAGACTGGTACACTACTATTTATGATAAATTAGTAGTACGTGCATTAGGAGAGTTTGGATTTATGGGGGCTTATAATAGTAATAGAGGAGTAGTTCCTTTCGAAAGATTCTATGTTGGTGGAGATGGATTAGCGAATTATTCATTAGATGGACGTGAGGTTGTACAGTTAAGAGGGTACAAAAACCAAACATTAACTCCATATAATGATAGAGGAGAACAAATCGGAGGTACTATTTACAACAAATTTACGTTAGAGTTACGTTACCCTATTACATTAAAACCAAGTGCATCAGTTTATGTATTAGCATTTGCTGAAGCTGGTAATGCTTTTGAATCGTTTAAAACGTATAGTCCTTTTGAATTAAAAAGATCTGCGGGATTCGGTGTTAGAGTATTTATGCCAATGTTTGGATTGTTAGGTATCGATTTCGGTTATGGATTCGATCCAGTTACAGGACAGCAAAAAAGAAATGGATTTGAAACACACTTCATTCTTGGGCAGTCGTTTTAATGTGCTAGTAGCATAATAAACATGATTTAAGATGAAAACGTATTTAGCTGTATTTTTTAGTTTTTTTGGTATAATAAGTTCTTTTGCTCAAGGGGGTAGTGCTCGTGTAGCCTACATTGATATGGAGTATATCCTAAGTCAAACTCCTGAGTATTTAGAAGCTACTGGTCAATTAGATGAGAGAGCAGGTGCGTGGAAAGGCGATGTAGATAAGAAGAAAGCTGAGATTAAGAAGTTAAAAGAAAACTTAGCAGCAGAACGAATCTTGTTAACTAGAGAGCTTATAGATGAGAAAGAAGAGGAGATATCTATATTAGAAGATGAACTTTTTCAATATCAACAAAAGCGATTTGGGACATCAGGTGATTTGATTACTCAAAAGATCATGTTAGCTAAGCCGATTCAAGATCAGGTGTTCGCTGTAGTAGAAGATATAGCTGAGGCTCGAAAGTTTGACTACGTGTTAGATAAAAATTCTGAGGCTACTATGGTAATTGCTACAAAAAAACACGATATTAGCGACTTAGTTTTACGTAGACTTGCTACTGCACGTCGTAAGCAGGGAATGACTAGATCTGAAGCTAAGGCTGTAGAAGAAGAGGAAGAGAAAGAAGATGCAATGTCATTAAGACAAAGTAGACGTGAAGAGCAGCAACGTAGAAAAGAAGAAGCTGAGCGCTTAATGAAGATTGAGCAGAAGAAGCTAAATGATGAGCGAGCGAATGATGTGAATTATCAAAGAGAGCAAGATGCTATCCGTCAGAGGGAAGAAAGGATTAAGGAGCAATTAGAAAAAGCGAATATTCTTAAACAACAAAGACAGGATAAAATAGATGCTCGTAATGAATTAATCAAGCAACGTCAATTAGAGGCTTCATCTCAACAAAAAGTAGGGACTCAAAGTAATGATATCAGTGAAAAGGTAGCTGCACAAAAGGAACTTATTAAGCAACGTGAAGAGGAAGCTGAACAGAAACGTCAGGAGACTGCTGAGCGTCGTGAGCAAATCAAGAAGGAGAAAGTACAAGCTATGGAGGCTCAAAAAAGTGAAGCAGATAGAATTAAGGCTGAACGTGAGCGACTGTTAAAAGAAGAGATGGAACGCAGAAAGCAAAATGCGTTAGATCAAGATTCTAAAAAACCGTCCATAGATATTGAAAAACTTCGTGAAGAGCGCAGATTAGCTCAAGAGAAGCGCGATGAAGAGCAAAAACGCAAACGTGAAGATGCTCTTAAACGCAGACAAGAAATGATCGACGAGGCTGTGCGTAAAGACGAAGAAAGACGTCAGAGAGCTCAGAAAGAACAAGACGATCGTAAGGAGTTAATTCTTAAGAGACAAGCAGAAGCAAGAAAACAAGCCGAGGAGGCAAGCAAAAAATAGAATAACAATAAAATATAAAGTAAATAAATCAAAAATCGAGAAAGATGAGAAAAATGAAATCTTTATTAATGGCAGCTGCATTGTTTTTTGGAGTTAGTACTACTGCTGTAATGGCTCAATCTAAAGTAGCACACGTTGACGCAAGAGCTTTAATGGCTGAATTACCAGCAATGAAAAATGCTCAAGCTGAATTAAAGAAAATCGGTGAAGGATATGAGAAAAACTTCTCAACTATGATGTCTGAGTACCAAACTAAAATTCAAAAGTATCAAGGTGAAGCTGCTACAGCTGGTGATGCTAAAAACGAAGAAAGAGCAAAAGAAATTGACCAATTACAACAAAGAATTCAAGAGTTTCAAAATACAGCTCAACAAGAACTTCAAAAGAAAGAAGTTGAGTTAACTCAACCAATCTTAGAGAAAGCTTTAGCTGCTATTCAAAAAGTTGGAAAAGCTAAAGGATATGAGTATGTATTAGATTCTTCTACTGGTTCAGGTGTTTTATTAGCTAATGGAACTAACATCTTAGTAGATGTAAAAAAAGAATTAGGAGTTAACTAATTTTAGTTAAAGACAAATAAACATAATCAAAACCACTCTATTACAGAGTGGTTTTTTTATATTTGTATATGACTAAGAACAATCCTATAGGTTTATTTGACTCTGGCATCGGAGGAACAACTATTTGGCAAGAAATTAATCTTTTGATGCCTAATGAAGATACTATTTTTATAGGTGATCAACGTTATGCACCATACGGAATAAAATCTAAGCAAGAAATTGTGGATCTTTCGTTTAAGAACATTGACTATCTACTTTCACTAGGTTGTAAGATTGTTGTTGTTGCATGTAATACAGCAACAACTAATGCAATCGAAGAAATGCGAGAGAAATATTCTATTCCTATAATAGGTATAGAACCTGCTATTAAACCAGCTACTATATTATCGAAGACTTCGAAGATAGGTATTCTAGCAACTAAAGGAACGATTACGAGTGATTTCTTTGCTTCTAAAGTAAAGTTGTACCCTGAAACTCAAATCATCGAGCAAATAGGCTACGATCTAGTCACTCTTATTGAAACAGGAAGATTACATTCTGATGAAATGAAAGCATTGTTAACTTCCTATTTATTACCAATGGTAGATCAAGGAATTGATACCCTAGTTTTAGGGTGTACACATTATCCCTATTTAACGCCTATAATAGAAACAATTATTCCTGCTGATATTAAGATTATTGATTCAGGAAAAGCAGTAGCTAAACATACTAAAGAGGTATTAGAGAAATTAGACCTCCTGACCACTAACACAAGTGCAGGTGCAAATTATTTTTTTAGTAATACAGATATAGAAATATTAAAAACATTTACTCCTGAATCAGGAATTGTAGAATACAGAGATTTCTAAGAAATAAAGATATTTAAAATAACAAGAGGGTGATGAACATAGTTCATCACCCTCTTGTTATTTAGTAGAGTTGTATAAGAGATTGTTAAGCAAGATTGTTAAGCAAGATTGTATTATAATCTACTCAGTGCTTTCGTTTTGTATCGAAATCTTTTTTTAGGTTAAACCCGAAATACGCGATAGACATATAAACGAAAAGTAATTATACAAGATAGGTCTGAATTAGTGATATAAGCATACTATAGTATGGTTTTAGAGCTAATGAAAGAGCTATAAAGTAGAATTGCTTTGTAGTATTTGGCTAATGCGGATTTTGGGTTAAAGGAGACGTTAGAGATGAATAGCGGAAGTATAAGAGGTGAATTCTTGGGCAAAATGTCTATTTGCCCAGTTATAGTCCTACCATTGTCCTAGTATTGTCCTAGAATTAGCTATGAAACCCCTATTTCATTGACTTAAAAGGGTGTTGTAGCTTTGTTATAAAATTGACTGTTTTTTGTTAACTGTCATGTTTTTAGTTGATTATGTGTTTTTTGGTTTTAAAAAAATGAATAAAAAATTAGATTAGGACTCCATAAAGGCTTAATCGCAAGGGGAATTGCAGAAAAAAGAAGGTTAATGGAGTACTAATATTGATTTTTATGGTCAATATAGTGGGTTAATTAAAAAAAAGTAAAAATAAAGTTATTGATGTAATTGGAGAGTTTTCTTGATAAGATATAGATGTGTGAAATAACCTAAGTGAAATGGGTTTTAGGAATGAGACAGTAGTTTGTTATTAAATTAAGAAAGAGTTTGGTCTCAAAAAAACAAAGGATCAATAGGTCAACTTATGCTAGCATAATAGTTGAAATAAGTTTTGAAGTGAATAAATCAGGATTAGTATACTCTAAAATAAGAGTAGTTAGTGTGGATTATCAATGAATTAGCAATAATATAATTTTTGTTTTAGAATATAAGAGTATGCGGTGTTAATGTATGCATGCATAATTGTTTGTTTTAGTTAATTCTAAAGGGCGAAATTAGGTTTATTTGCTTTTTATTTTAATAATAATTAAAAAGTAAGAATCTGTATGTTAAAATTAGACTTAAATATTTGTAAAACTCGTAGAACTGTATATATTTGAAATAAACGAATTATAAACAACAGTTAATTATGATAAGAAAAATATTATCACTGTCTCTACTTACTTTGATATCGACATCAGCTTTCGCTGGGGGGTATAGAGTTGCAATGCAAGGGAACAAACAACTTGCAATGGGACATACAGGAGTAGCAGTCATAGGCAATGGTGCGGAATCGATATTCTTCAATCCTGCTGCATCTGTTTATTCGGAGGATAGGTTTAACTTTGCTGGAGGTGTTAGTTATTTAGTAGCTGATACGAAGTTCCAAAATAAAACTTATGGATGGGAAAATGAAACTCGTAATCCAGGTACACCTTTTTACCTTTATGGAACTTATAAGGCTACAGATTGGATGACAGTTGGTCTAGCTGTATATTCACCTTACGGAAGTAAAGTGGAATGGGATAAAGACTGGCAAGGTTCTCATTTAGTTAATAATATTGATTTAAAAGCTATTTATTTTCAACCTACTATTGCAATTAAAGTTAGTAAACACTTCAGTTTTGGAGGGGGACCTATCTTCGTTAATGGAGGAGTAACGTTTAATAAGAACTTGTCTCGTAGTATGACTGATGAGCAAGGGAACAGAACGAATGTAACGGTAGAAGCTAAGAATGTAACGGCTTGGGGATGGACAGCAGGATATTTAGTTAATGTAGATGATCACTTAAGATTAGGACTTAACTATCGTTCTAAAATCATAATGGACGAAACAGATGGTAAATCTAAGTTCCATGATGTACCAGGTTTCGGACAAGGGATATTTAAGGATGGAAAAATCAAAGCAGAAATGCCTTTACCAGCTGAGTTAACAGTAGGTGCTTCTTATACTTGGAAAAAATGGTTATTTGCATTTGATTACAATAGATCTTTCTGGACTGCATATAAATCATTAGATATAGAATTTGTTGGTAATACAGCTATTGGTACATCTAAGAATCCACGTAATTATAAAGACTCTAGTACTTATCGTTTTGGATTGCAGTATACTATGAATGAGCAATTAACTTTGAGAGCAGGATGGTATTATGATGAGAGTCCAGTACAAAAAGGATATTTCGCACCTGAAACTCCACGTAATGACTCACGTGCGTATACAGGGGGACTTAGTTATAAATTTAAGAACGGTATAGGAATCGACTTGTCATTTAGTTACCTACACTTTAGTGATACTAACAGTAGTTATGACTATTATATGGAAGATGGGCATAATGTGTCTTTCGGAGGAACATATAAATCTGCTGTGACAAGCGGAGGTATAGGAGTAAGCTATAGTTTTTAATTTAATTAAAGAGAAATCATGAAAAAAAGATATTTATTACTATTACCAGCTGTAGCTTTATTAGCTTCATGTGAACCATCTATAAAAGATGAGATAGACTCTGGTACATATAGTGCAGGTGAGGCTGACTTTAGTTCATATGTGGCAGTAGGTAACTCACTTACTTCTGGATTTATGGACGGAACAGTTTATAGATCTGGTCAGAAGAATTCTTTTCCTAATATATTAGCAGGTCAGTTTAAAATAGTAGGAGGAGGGGAATTTACTCAGCCATCTTATGAAGATGATATTAATAATGTCGGGGGACTATTATTTGCAGGGCAACCTAATATTGGATTTCCAAGTAGAATGATTGTTAATATGATGCCAGGAGCTGATGGAAATCCATTAGGACCGCAGAATCTTAATAAACCTGTAACAATAGAGGCTACTAAACAACAGAAAAAAGCATACCACAATGCTGGTGTGCCTGGAGCGAAGACTTTCCATTTAATTGCTTCTGGTTATGGTAGTTTAGCTGGATTATCAAATGGTACAGCTAACCCTTATTTCGTACGTACAGCTACGGATGAGAACGCTACTGTATTAGGGGATGCGATGAGTCTTAAGCCTACATTCTTTACTAACTGGATAGGAGCTAATGACGTATTAGCTTATGCTACTTCTGGTGGGGAAGGGAAAGATCAAAATAAATTAGGAGGATTAGATCCTAAGCAATATGGTTCTAACGATATCACTCACGCAGGAGTGTTTAAACAAGTATATGAAGGAATTACTGCAACTCTGACTTCTCAAGGAGCAAAAGGTGTAGTAGCTACGATACCTGATGTTACTGCTATTCCGTTCTTTACTACTGTTCCTTATAATCCGTTATCTCCTACACTTATCGGAGAAGCAAATATTGATCAGTTAAATGGGTTAATAGGAATGTTAAAACAAATCTTAGCTAAAGGAGGACAAGGAGATAGACTTCAGTTGATTTCTAAAACTTCAGCTACCCCTCTTTTAATTCAAGACAAGACATTAGTAGATATGTCAGCTTTATTAGAAGGTGGATTAACTCAAGCGGTTGGTGCAGGTTTATTTCCTATTAAGTTATCACCAGAGCAAATTAAGTTTATAGCTATCTCTTATGGGCAAGCAAGACATGCTACTGCTAAAGATTTGATGTTATTAACAAGTAGAGCAAAAATAGGAGCTGCATTACCTCAATCAACAGGTAACCCAGCAATGGATGGTATGTTGAAAATAGGAGTGTCATTCCCTATGAGTGATGCCTTTGTACTTAATCCTGTAGAGCAAGCTAATATTAAAGAGGCGACTGTACAGTTTAATGCTATTATCAAAGCAACTGCTGCTAGTAAAGGTCTAGCGGTGGCAGATATGAATGATATCTTAAACAAAGCTGTGGCTGGATTAAGAGTAGAAGATGGCCAGATCTATACTGCAGATTACTTTAAAGGAATGGGTAACTTAAATACAGTGATGTTCTCATTAGATGGTGTTCACTTAAATGCGAGAGGATATGCGTTTATTGCTTCAGAGATTTTAAGAACAATTAATAAGCACTATAAAGCTAGTATTCCACTAGTTAACCCAGCTGTTTATCCAGGACCTGAATTAGTGGTTGGTAATAAATAAAAAACTGTTTAATTTTATAGAAAAAATTAGATATGGGATTTATTGTAAGATTATTGATTACAACAGTACTAGTTGTATTATTAGCTAACATTTTGCCAGGTGTACATGTAGATAATTACACTACTGGATTATGGGTAGCAGTAGCATTAGGGCTTTTAAATATGTTTTTAAAACCGGTATTAGTATTATTAACATTACCTGCGACTATTTTGACAATGGGATTGTTTTTACTAGTCATCAATGCTTGTATTATACAATTAGGAGCTTATTTTGTAGATGGATTCGTAGTAAATGGATTCTGGTATGCGATGTTGTTTAGCATAGTGTTGACATTTTGTCAATCTATCGTAAATGGCTTTTTGCAAAAAGATGAGCCAAGAAGAGGATAAAAAATTAATAGTTGAAATACAATTACTTAAAAAGTTGTTTGGGTTGTAAAAATAATATATTTTTGCAACCCAATTTTATATGTAAATACATCAAAAATGAATATCACAAGAAATAACGTAGATGCTCTTAATGCAATCGTAACTATCGAGCTTGCTAAAGAAGATTTCCAAGGAAATGTAGATAACGTTTTATCTAACTACAAAAAGAACGCAAGCGTTCCAGGATTTAGAAAAGGTGCAGTTCCAATGAGTTTAATCGTTAAACAATATGGTAAAGCTGTATTGTTCGAAGAAGTAAACAAAATTTTACAAGAGAAATTAGGTAGCTACCTTACAGAAGAGAAATTAGATATTTTAGGAAATCCATTACCAGTTGCTAATGATATTGACTGGGATGCTGATGTATTAAAATTTGATTTTGAATTAGGATTAGCTCCTGAGTTTACTTTAGACTTAGAAGGTAAAAACAATATCAAGAAGTTCAAAGTTGTAGCTGATGACGCTATGCTAGATGAGCAAGTTGAGTTTATCCAAAAACAATACGGAAAAATGATCTCTAAAGAGGTAGTAGAAGAAACATCAGAAATGGTAGGTACTTTTACTAACGAAGAAGAGGGAATTAACAATGAAGTTAAAATCGCTGTAAGCGATATCAGAACTAAAACTAACCAAAAGAAATTTATTGGTAAGAAAGTAGGAGACCAAGTTACTGTAAGTACTAAAGGTCTATTTGAAGATGACCATAAATTAATGGAAGTTTTAGCTATAGGACACGATAAAGTTCACGGATTAGAAGTTGATGTAGTATTTACTATCAATGAAATCAATGAAACTGAGAAAGCTGAATTAAACCAAGAGTTATTTGACAAATTGTTCGGAGAAGGTGTTGTAACATCTGTAGAGCAATTAAAAGAAAAAATCAAAGAGGATGCTGAAAAACAATTCACAAGCCAAGCTGATCAAAAGTTCTTAAACGATGTTTATGAGCATTTATTAGAAAGCGCTACTTTCGAATTGCCTGCTGCTTTCTTAACTAAATGGTTAATGGATGCTGGTGAAACTCCAATGACAGCTGAAGAGGCTGCTGCTGAGTATGCTAAATCTGAAAAAGGTTTACGTTACCAATTAGTAGAAGGAAAAGTAATGTCTCAATTTGACTTACAATTAGACTTCGCTGAAATTAAAGAATACACTACTAAATTAATCAAGGATCAAATGGCTCAATTCGGTCAATTAGAACCTGAAGCTAAAGTAGTAGAAGATATCGTAGCTAGAGTAATGACTAACCAAGATGAGGTAAGACGTATTTCTGAGCAAGTAATGAACGAAAAAGTTTTAGCTTTATTCAATGAAAAAGTAAAAGCTGAAGTAAAAGAAGTTTCTTACAAAGATTTCGTTAAGGAAATGTACGGAGAATAATATCCGGAAAAAAATAAGTATATTTGAGCGTCTTTCTGTCACAAGAAAGGCGCTCATTTTTTTATTGAATATTAAATAAATTGAAGAAGAATATGGATTTCGGTAAAGAGTTTCAAAAGTTTGCTACTAAGCACCAAGGGATAAATAGCATGTACTACGATAAAATCGTAAGTAGCATGACACCTTATATTATAGAAGAAAGACAGATGAATGTAGCATCTATGGATGTATTCTCACGTCTGATGATGGATAGAATTATCTTTATGGGTACAGCTATCGATGATTATGTGGCTAACATTATTCAAGCGCAGCTGTTATTCTTAGAGAGTGTTGATAACGAAAAAGATATCAGTATTTATGTGAACTCTCCTGGTGGAGGTGTTTATGCTGGATTAGGTATCTATGACACAATGCAATTAATCAAACCTGATGTAGCAACTATCTGTACAGGTATGGCTGCTTCTATGGGAGCTGTGTTATTATGTGCTGGAGCTGAAGGTAAGCGTTCTGCTTTACCTCACTCTCGTGTGATGATCCACCAACCACTAGGAGGTGCTCAAGGACAGGCTTCAGATATCGAGATTACTGCTCGTGAAATAATGAAGTTAAAAACAGAGTTATATGAAATCATTTCTAAACATTCTGGACAATCGATGGAGAAAGTACACCATGATAGTGACCGTGATTACTGGATGATCGCTCAGGAAGCTAAGGAGTATGGAATGATTGATGAGGTTTTAATTAGAAAATAATTTATGGCTAAAGAAGAAATGTCATGTTCATTCTGTGGACGTGCTAAATCTGATACTAATATTCTTATAGCAGGTATAGATGCTCATATTTGTGACCGATGTGTGGAACAAGCATATGGGATCGTGCTAGAGGAAGAAGAATCAAAACAGTTAGGAGATATATCTAGTGATTTATTGCTTAAGAAACCAATGGAGATCCGTGATTTCTTAGATCAATACGTTATTGGACAAGATCAAACTAAAAAGGTGATGTCTGTAGCTGTATATAATCACTATAAACGTCTTTTACAAGAGATGAATGATGGTGAGCAAGATATCGAGATAGAGAAGAGTAATATCATTATGGTCGGACAGACAGGTACTGGTAAGACTTTAGTGGCTAAGACTATTGCTAGAATGCTTAATGTGCCTTTAGCTATCGTAGATGCAACTGTGTTAACAGAAGCAGGATATGTAGGGGAAGATGTAGAAGGTATTTTGACAAAGTTATTACAGGCTGCTGATTATGATGTAGAGAAAGCAGAGAGAGGAATTATCTTTATTGATGAGATAGATAAGATCGCTCGTAAGAGTGATAATCCATCTATAACACGTGATGTATCTGGTGAAGGTGTTCAACAGGCGTTATTAAAATTACTTGAAGGAAGTGTAGTGAATGTTCCACCTAAGGGAGGAAGAAAGCACCCAGATCAGAAGTTTATTGAGGTGAATACAAAGAACATTCTTTTTGTGGCAGGTGGAGCGTTTGATGGTATCGAGAGAATCATCTCTAAGCGTTTAAATATGCAAGCTGTAGGATATAAGTCTACAGTAGAGGGTGAATTAGTAGATCGTACTAACCTAATGCAGTACATCATTCCTAAAGATATTAAAGATTTCGGGTTAATCCCTGAGATTATAGGAAGGCTACCTGTATTAACGCACATGGATCCGTTAGACAAAGTTACTTTACGTGCTATCTTGACAGAACCTAAGAATGCCTTGATTAAACAATACGAAAAATTGTTTGAGATGGATGGTATTAAGTTTACGATTACAGATGAAGCTTTAGACTACATTGTAGATAAAGCTCTTGAGTATAGACTTGGTGCACGTGGATTAAGATCATTATGTGAAGCTATTTTAACTGATGCTATGTATGAACTACCTAGCCAAGATGAAATAAAAGAACTTAATGTGGATAGAGACTATACAGTTCACGCATTAAATAAGAATTTACTGCAACGATTAGAAGTTGCATCATAAAGAAAAGAGGCTGTCTTGTGGGACAGCCTCTTTTTTATTGCATAAACTTCTTTTTCAAGTTCATATATTTTTTGAGTTGATTGGATGCTATTTTCTTTTGACTAATTAGATATTCTAATTTGTTGTCTAAAGCGTTAACCTCTAACATTAAATCAGAATATGATTTAAGGGCTGTTTTATCGCCGTAGAGCGCCTTTATATATAAATCTCTATATGCGGTAGCGTGCGTGTCATAAGTAGATAAAAGAGAGTCTATTTCGACCAGATACTCCTTGTCTTCTTTTGTTTTTTCAGTAGATGCGTGTTGCCCTTGATTGCAACCAGAAAATAGTGTGAAAACAACAGTTACCAATACGTAAATATACTTCTGCATAAATAATTTATAACGAATAATAGGACAAAGTTATAAGCTATTACTGATAGTGTTTTACGGAAAACCTCATTTAGTGCATTTTTATGTCAAAATATTTATTGACTGCTATGTACTAGCAATTCATTCTTATTATGGCAGGCTTGAAGATATAAGGTATTAGATGATTCCCATATCTTTTGCAATGCTGATTAGATGAGTCGTATTCTTCGCATTAAATGAAGCTCTAAGCTTACTTATTCTCTTCTCTATACTACTCGTGCTTGATATATTTAGATCATCTTCCTTAAGTTTGATACTTATATCACTCTGTGATAGCCCCTCAGAGAGATACCTTAGTATAAGTAAATCCTCATCGTGTAAGATGTGCGCTGAAGGATTGTCCTTTACTTCTTTAATATCAGGAGATAGATAAGGAAGATTTCCTTCCTCACTAATATAAGTGATAGCAGAGAGTAATTCCTTTATACTATTTCTACCTTTACTGATGTAAGCATTTACTTTTAAGTGATCGATTAAGTCAGTAACTTCAATATATCTAATCTCTATAGAGTACACGATAATCTTAATGTCCGTATTGTGATCACGTACTAATTTAATCAGGTCGGCACCTCCTTTTAGCTTAGTCTCTCTGTAATCTTCTACGAAAGAAAGATCAGAGATAATTAAATCAAACGGAGCGCCATTCTTTTCAGCACTTTGTATTTTTAGCCAAGCGTCGTCACAATACTTTGTACTGTATGTCTCTGCTTGCGTATTTTCAGATAAAGCTTTAACGATACCATCATTGATACTGTCATAATCTTCAACTACTAATATCTTTTTAAACATAGTTCTTCTTTGGTAATTGGATATTGTATTTCACACCTAATTGGTTCTTGTGATCAAATATAAATGTTCCTCCAATATTTGTAATACGGTTTTCCACATTTAGCAGTCCATTTTTAGACTTAATCTTCTCCTGTATGATTCCTACGCCGTTATCAGAGTAAAATATTTTAAAATAATTATTCTCTTCACTGAATTTAAATACCACAATAGTCGCCATACTGTGTTTTTTCATATTTACTAACAGCTCTTGTATCACTCTATAGATTGTGATCTTCTGATTCTTGTCTAGATGACTAAAATCAAACTTCTCTAGTCCAGTGATTATAATTTGACAGTCAGGAGTATTATACTCATTAAACAAGTTCGTTAAGTGAGTAGAGAACGTTCCATCAGTAGCGATAGAGCTATGTTGCAGTGATATATTCCTTGCCTTTTTATAGATACTTTCTAAGTCTTCCACTAGGCGGCTTCTAGTCTCGGGCGTATCTAACGTGAAGTTTTGGGTATACGTCAGTGTATTAAAAACATCATTAGCTAACTCATCGTGTATCTTCTTAGCAATCTTTGTTTCGGTAAGGTAAGCCTGCTGTATTTTATCAAGGCGGTGTTTATACTTGATCTTTCTGTAGATAAAAGAGATAACCACTGCACCTAAAAGAAGTGATATAAAGGTAACTAGTAATGCATTATTACGTCTAGTGACCATTAATTCACTATGTTGTAGATCAAGCTTTAGTTTTATGTTTTCTTTTTCGTGTTGTTCGAAGTCATAACGAATCTTAGCGAATTGATTCTTCGCTTGCTGTGTTTCTGTAGCGATTTGTTTTGATAATTCGATGTAATCAGCGTAGTATTGGGTTGGATTAGTAATACTTGATTTGATTAAGTATTCTAAAGCTGTAAGTTTATCTTTTTTGCTTTTGAAGTCTTTTGAAGTTTGATATGCTTTTAGCGCATAGTCGTGTGCGGATTTATAATCTTTGTTTAAAGTATAGTATTCAGCTAGATTAATATAACTTCTATAGATATCATCTTGATTGACATTATCTAATCTTATAGCCAAGGCTTCTTTAAGTTCTTGTAATCCCTGTGTTTTATCTTGTAAATAGAGTGCTTTACCTAAGTTGTTTAAACTTCTTGCTTGTTCTTCTTTTAAGTCTTTAAATACATTAGAAGAAGTTATGTCTTTGAGTATAACAATTGCTTTAGAATATTCTTTATGATTGATGTTGTTTGTAGCTATATTATTATTTATTATTGCTATTTCTATTTCTGTACTTGATTTATTGATGGCATAATTATAAAAGGTAATAGCCTCTGAATAATCTTGTAATTCTGCGTAACAGTTAGCTAATGAATTATATAGGTAAACTTTAAAAGAATTATCCATATCAACAATATTATCTAGTTCTTTCGTGATAAGTTCCTGTGCACTATTCGGATCCCCAATTGTTAAATAAATTGTTGCAATACGAAGATTATTGTAAGTAATACTTTCTGTTTTCTGAATGTTTTTAAAGTAAAAATTAGACTGTAGGAAAGAGCTAAAAGCCCTGTCTAAATTATTTATATTGTATAAGCTATCTGCTTTGTATTGATAATTATAAGCTAGTTCTGATTCTTTTTTATCAGTAGAATTATTTGGTTTTGTTTGACAAGAACAAATAGATAACAGTAAAAGTGTTGCCAAGAGAAAATTCGAAGAACAAAAAGTGTGTAGGTGTCTTTTCATTCTTCGAATTTAGTGTTTTTATTTAATATCTAACTATTGAATTTTAGGTGGTTTAATAGGAGTATTGCCTAGATCATTTTTTTCCATTTCTTCAGTAATGTTTTTGGTATATTTAGGTGGTTTAATAGGAGTATTACCTAGATCATTTTTTTCCTCTTCGTCATCTACCCCATTCGCCTTAACTTCTTTCTTTATCTGAAGTTGGTTGTCATCTTTATCACAGCTTACCATTGATAATGTGATTACGCCTAATAGCATAGCTACTTGTACTGATTTTTTCATCTTATTTATGTATTATGTTAGATGCGAAAGGCAGTAATAGATGTTGAGGGAAGCGAGCTGCTCGTCGTGACATAAAATGGCTTCCTTGTTATTTTAATCTCACGAGTAAGCAACCCATATAAATGTTTCGTACTTTTGAAACATCACAACACATATCTGATTTTCGACAGGACAAAGGAATGCCGACTTGATAAGGTTAATGTGTTGTAATTCTGATGATTCCGATGATTCTGATAATTCCGTTTTACATTGAATTGTAATTATGACCATACTAACGATTAATGACTATACAGATAGTTTAAAACAACATATTAATAAAGTTCAAGATTTACCTCAGTACACAGTTCTGTTATCTCCATCACCTGCACAATTGAGAAATTATTGTCTTGGACTGTGTAAAGAAGATTTATCTCCTGACGATAAAATAGTTCTTAAAGATTTTTTTAGAGGTGATAGCACTGAGTTAAATGATATTGTTAAGAGTATTAATAGATTTGAATTAGGGTGGTTTAAACCTATTCAGAGCTTTCTAGGCAAAAAGACTGATACATCTAAGAACCATGCTGTACTAGAAATTGTCGCTTTAATGTATGATTATGAACTCCGCCCTTACGGCAAGTTTAGAAGAAGTACTTTAGATGTAGTTGATGTGCAGGAAGAGCATGTGGATTCTACTATTGTTGAAGAAAAAGAAGAGATAGTAAGTGAAAAGATTAGAGTACCTCCAGTTCAGCCTTTTAAAGAAACCACAACACCTATAGCTACACCAGAAAAGAAGAAATCTAAGAATAGACTATTAGCGATAGTAGCTAGCATAGTCTTAATGGTAGGTGGAGGAGCAGTAGTTAGTAATACGTTATCTACTGATAAATGTATGAAGTGGGAGGATGATAAATATGTTGCTTATGACTGTGGAGAAGCCACTATACAGAGTTTCGCAGGTACAAATAGTGAACCTGTACCGTATGATAAAAGCGTAGTAGATAACTTTAAACAAATCACTGTTGACTGTAATACGGTCTTCTTTAAAAAGAATAAACCACAAGTGTGGTTTGCTAAAATAGGAGATAACCGACATGAATATTTTAGTAGCCCAGGCACAGGAGTACATCCTACACTTGGTAAACCTTTAAAAGCGATTACTCAGTATCATTTAAATAAATATATTTATCCTAAATGTAAGTAATCAAAAAGAGGTTAGATAGTAATAGTACTGTCTAACCTCTTTTTATATAGATTCCGATTATTCTGATGGGTATTCGTTATCCTGCCATATCCCATTTGACAAATTTCAGTCCTTGCTCTGTGATGTTGAAGTAAAACCATTGTGTATATTCACTTTCTGATTCATAAGAAGAATAACCATCGCTAAAGTCTCCAAATATCTCACTATGTTCTATACGCCCTTCAGATAAAATAACTTGTGTATTGCTGAATTTAATATAGATTACCGAAACAGCATCTCCGTTATCGATTGTTACTTTGTATAAACCTTGGTTTTTAGTCCAATTAATTCCATCTAGATTACAAGTGTTCAGTATAGTTTTAAAGCTATCCATTAGGTTAGCATCTCTATTTTCCTTGTCAAAAACATATTTGTCAAACAATGCTTTATTATTAGCATTCACCGCTTTCTTTATTTCTTTCAGATCACTAATAGCTTTAGTACGCATTGCTTTCTTTTGGTTCTCTATCTTTTTGATTAAATCGACCTGAGCATTTTCATTAGCATCTAATATGATTGTGCTATTTGATTTGGCAGGATTGTACCACTTCTGCATTTCAAAGTAGCTTGAGTAGATGCTGTTAGAGAACACATAGCCTTTTCGAGCTAATACTTCATTGCGCAGTAAGGCAAGTTCCTCTACAGACATTGTTGTTAACTCTTTCTCTGTATATTTCTTGGATTGAGCGTGTATCCCTGTTGAGGTTAATGTGAATACAACTGTACAACACCCTATTAGCAGTTGTTTAAATGGGTTTTTTAAATTCATAGCATTGATATTTAAGAGAATAAAAGTAAGTAAAATATACTTACCTATTCCTCCTCATTTCTAAGGGACGCATACCTGTAAATTCATAAAAGGTATTGCTAAAAGACCCTAACGTCACATAGCCTACCGCATTTGCTATTTCGCTTACTGAGCGTTCCGTTTTCATCAGTAGCTCTATTGCTTTCACGATGCGTAGTGTTTTTAAATATTGCAAGAAGGAGATTTGTAACTCTGCCTGAAATAACCGTGATACAGAACGCTCACTCATATTAAACTTACTGCTTATATCCGTTAAGGTTAATGGCAGTCCGAAGTGTACATCTAAGTAATCCGTAATCTTGATCATACGCGGATTATCACTAAACGGCAATTGTAATTGCATATTCTTATCTATAAACGTAGGTAAGATATTCTTTAATGCTTGTAGAAATACGAAATTAGGAGTATTATGATCTACCATCTGATCGTGCCAACAGGCAGTATACCCAATCATCTCTATCAATAGATCTGATGCTCCATAGATACCTAATTTAGTATAAAAGGGATCTTTATCATCATCGTGTGTGTAGTAATACAGCGAATGCAAGACTGTCGCTGAGTGGCTCAACCTCAGTATATGAGGCACTCCTTTTGGGATCCAAAAGAAATATTTAGCAGGTACGACATAGGTGACACTATCTATAGTGACATACGTAATACCTCCCTCTACATAGGTAAGTTGTCCTTTTTGGTGTTGGTGTAGGGGATATCGCTTGGTAGATTTTTCATGTGTGATAAAGACACCGTCTTCATTACTGTCGATAAATTCTAACGAATCAATGATTCTCATTATAAGTACAGATTATTGGGTAAGCAAAAGTACAATGATTTTGTCTGTTTTGGATAAAAAGTTGACTATTTAAGAAGTACAAGGTATAACGTACTCGCTCTACTTTTGTGCGATTTTAAGAACCACTTATGAAACCGGGAAAACTCCACCTCTTAGCTGTACTCGCCAGCTGTATTACATCAGGTTATTGCCAGCGTGTATCACCTTCTATTTCACAGATGGATACACTGTCTATAACACTTAATGAAGTTTGGCAACAGACAGACTTGAATAGTAAAAGGGGATTGATTCAAAATAAAGAGCAAGAGATTCGACGAGAGAATACACGAGATGCTGAGATAGGGAGATACCCTGTGTTTAATGCTTTTGGGCGTGCTGAGAAGGCAAGTAATATCCCTGTCTATACCGATGGGTTATTTAATAAGCCTGAGCAACACGATGTTATCCATACTCTTTATAATACAGGAGTATCAATGTATCTGAACCTGTATAGTGGTAATCGTCAGAACCTTGAAATAGAAGAACGCAAGACACTTGAGAACAAGGCAAGTATTACAGCGAATATGACGAAGTCAGAGGTACGCCTTGAAGCGATTAGAAGTTATTTGGCATTAGCGAGATTGGCTAAGTTTAAGAAAGTCATCACTTCTGATATTGCAGATCACAAGGAGCAGTTGGCAGAAATAGAACATCTGTATAAGAACGGTGTCGTGCTTAAGAGTGATGTGCTACGTGCTACAATGGAGATTTCGAAAAGAGAAATGACCTTGGTACAAATTAACAATGATATGCTGATTGAGAACCAGAAGCTTGTCCTGCTTATGGGGTATAAGGATACCGATTTTATTCAAACACAGGATTCTTTTGAGGATATGACTACAGTAGAGCCTTATGAAACATCATTAGACATCGCTTTAGAGCACGGGTTTAAGCATCTGTTGTCAGAAGAAGATTTGGCATTAAGTGAAATAGAACAGAAAAAGGTAAAAGCGAATACCAAGCCGAGTATCGGATTAATCGGAAACTTCACGATGGCGAACCCGCAGATATTTCTTTATCCCTATAATCCGAGTTGGTATAGCTTAGGAACGATTGGGGTACAAGTGTCTTTCCCGATCTCTAACCTCTATCACAATGTACACAAAGTTCGCAGTCGTGCTTTAGAATACGAGAAAGAAGAACTACAACATAAAAATGTGCAAGACCAGATAAAACAAGAGGTTCAACAGGCTTATTTGCGCTATCAAGAGTCATTCGTGCAGATAGAAGTTTGTACTAAGAATAAGACACAGGCAGCTGAGAACACACGGATTATTAAAAGTACATATTTCAATAAGATATCGCTACTCACCGATTTATTGGATGCAGATGTACAACACTTGCAAACGCAGTTCGAATTAGAAGCTGCCAAATTAGACAACATATATAAATACTATACTCTTCAATTCGCTAAAGGCTTATTATAATGGATATTAAAACTCGTATCAAAATTACTGACCGCCTAATCACACGTATTACGCGCTATCTTGCCTTACTTATTATTTTTGTTGGAAGTATTTGGGGAATTCGCACACTATGGATTTATTGGAAATATGAACAAACCAATGATGCTCAGGTGCAAGAGTATATTAACCCTGTTATCTCTCGTGTAGGTGGGTATTTGACAGAAGTGCGTTTTGAAGAAAACCAAATCGTGAATAAAGGGGATACCCTATTAGTCGTAGACAATAGAGAATATACCTATGATCAAGCGGCTACTTCTGCTGAAATCGCAAAGCAATATGCACAGGTCAAAGAGCTTGAAGCACGTCAATATACGCTGTCTCAATCTGCAGCGGCTGCCAAAAGTCAAATACAAGGGCGTGAATCTAAGTATCGCCAGCAAGAGTTAGATTACAACAGATATAAGAAATTATATGAGGCTGATGCGGCTACAGCGCAAATGTTAGAAGAGAAACAAGCTCAACTAAACATAGGACAGAGTGATTATAAGAGTAGTGTAGAGAATGCGAGAGCTGCCACAGCAGGTATAGCAGATCTTGAAGCTCAAAAAAATGTAGTAGCAAAAGAAATAGCACGACTACAAGAATTAGAAAAATACAAGAACCTCAATGTAGGTTATACTGTAATTACTGCTCCGTATCGCGGGAGAATGGGGAAACGCAGTATTGACTTGGGACAAATGATTTCGGTAGGACAAGTGCTGACGTATATCGTAAATGATGAAACACCTAAGTGGATTATTGCCAACTTTAAAGAAACACAAATTCGCAATATTCATGTGGGTAATGAAGTAGATGTAGTGGTAGATGCGTATCCTGATACCAAGTTTATAGGTAAGGTTATTTCTATCGCACCGGCTACAGGATCAAGCTTCTCTCTTTTGCCACCGGATAATGCCACGGGTAACTTTGTGAAGATCGTACAGCGTATCCCAGTTCGTATAGAGATTACCTCTCCTACCGAATCAGAAGAGTTATTAAAAGCAGGGATGAACGTCAATGCCTTTATCGCTAAAAAACAAACTAATGCAAAATAACGAAACCTCTCAGTTATTCGTTGATTGGATTCCAGAGTGGATGATACACGTCATTCTTTTTGTACTTTTAATGCCGAGTATCGTCCTTTTTTTCCTGCCTGCTGCTAATGCTACAGCAGCGGCAGGGTACTTTGGATGTGATCCACGAGATATACAGTTTTCCGTATCGCTACTCTATGCAGGCTTTGTGGCGTTCTATAGTTTAGAACGTCGTTTCTTTACATTCTTAGCGACGAAAGAATACTTTATTATCTTTAATGTATTGCAAATCATAGGGTGTATTGTCTTGTATAATGTGCAGGCTCTCTGTATTGTATTTCCTATTCGTTTTTTGCAAGGGATGTTGTTTGCCAGTACCGTTAATCTGTCTATTTCGACACTATATGCCCGCCTAGAGAGTTCAAAAGCACGAGAGATTAGTTTCTCTTGTTTCTATGGAATCTTAATCTGTGCTACCCCGTTTAACCAATTGATTACTTCAGATTTAGTAGATCAGTATGACTATTCTTTTTTGTATAAAGTAGCCTCGTTCTCTTTTATACCAGGGTTAATACTCATTATGCTGACGATGCGCTTCGTCCGTCTAAATCGCAAGTTGCCGTTGTATAGCTTAGATTGGGAGAGCTTTGTGTTGTTTTCTGTAGCGGTAGTGCTGTTTGGTTATATCACTATTTATGGGCAACAGTATTATTGGTTTGAAGATAGAGATATCCGATTAGCAGGCTTAGGGATATTGGTTACACTTGCTGTATTTATATGGCGTCAGAAACACTTGAAGCGACCTTATATCAATTGGCACGTATGGAAGTACCGCAACTTTAAGATAGGATTGTTCCTACTATTCATTCTTTATATTTGTCGTTTTGCCTCAGGGATTACGAATGTACATTTTGTTAACTCACTTCGTTTAGACCCAAGACACCTCTCTTACCTTAATGTGTTTAATCTAATAGGACTTGTCTTAGGCGTAATCATTGCGTGTGTGTGGCTGATCAAACGTCGCCCTATTCGCTTTATATGGAGTTTGGGCTTTATCTGTTTGTTCTTATTTCACATCGGAATGTATATGCAGTTTGCACCTACCGCTAATCCGGATGACTACTACGCCTTGTTGTTTTGTCAGGGGATAGGCGTAGGCCTACTGATGGTACCTACTATTATCTACTGTGTGGCATCTGTACCTGTATCTCTTGGAGCATCTGCTGCGGCAGTGTGTTTAGGAGTGCGCTATTTCGGATATACGTGTAGTATCGCGATTATGAATTATTATAATCTATATAGCTCTAAGCAACACTTAAATCGCTTTGCAGATTACCTAAATTGGTCTAACCCTATCTTACAAGGTAAGCTCGCTCAGAATGCCGCAAAGCTACAGAGCAGGGGATTATTACACACGCCAGCGGAGAAAGCCAGTGAGAAGATGTTATTATCTGACCTCGGTAAACAAATAGAGCTGAGGTACGCGATGGACTACTTCGAGATACTGAGTTGGCTATTATTAGTGATCGTCATCTTAGTGATCTTCACTCCCTATTTAAGTAAAACGTGGGTTTACTTAAAATCAAGAACCGTATCGCCTTTTTAGTTTTTATATTTTCTTTCTTTAGCAGCAGGGTAGTCCTTTACTCTGCTGCTTTTTTTAGTGATAAATCCCGTTTGAAGTTATTATTTATTGTATCCTCTCAACAGCTTGAAAACCTTGTGTTTTTTTAAAATTCATATTGTGAATAAAGTTTTTCATACTATCAGATGGATCAATCGTCAATAGATTTAGCTTTTCAATTGTTTCAGGCATAACTTTTACTGATAGAATTACTTTTTTTTCCAAATGTCCTGATTGAGGGTCTACCATTTCTGATAAAGCATTTACTATTGTAAAATCAACAGGTAAATGAGCAAATATTTCTCTGCTTATTCTTAGAACAACACTACAGATATGATCTTGGTAAAGCTCGTAGAAGTTAGTCTTAGACATATTTTTTTTTGAAAGCTTTCCTGTTGTAGTTTGTTTAAGTTCATAGGTAGGAATAATATCTATACTATTTGTGCATATATCTATTTCAATATGATTTTGTTCAAATGAGAAGCGTATTTGAGAACCTAATTCTGAAATCTCAGTAAAGGGTTCAAAGTATTTTATGACATCTAAATAAGTTTGTGTGCTTTTTTTCTCAATTCCGATAGACATTTTTTGTAATTCATTCCATTCGTTTAGATTGGCCTCATATTCTTTTAAGAGATTTTGATAGAATGTATTGTCTTTGCTTTTTGCTAGTAGAATTTGATTCTCTAGTTTTGTTATTTTACGTTTTGTAGAACCAAGTAATTTATCAAACATACTCGGTTTGTAGTTGTTTAGTTTTTGCTGCGCTTGAATTTCATTATTGTTAGAGTAGTTTGGTTCAATTGGTCTTGAAGTATATTTGATGGTTTGCCAATTAATTTTCTCACTAGCGTCTATATGAAGTGACTTTATGATTGTAATGTATTCGTTCCATTCTTTTACAGCTAGTGCTACATTTTTGAATTCAATCTGTTTCTGTTGTGCTTTAAATTTTTTAGCAGCTTCTCTTGTTTTTCTTTGTTGTTCTCTTTCTGCTCTTTTTACTGCTGCTCCGTATGATCGGATAAAACCATTGATTGTTGCCATTTTGATTAATTTACTTATACTTCTAATTATTATTTGAGTGTCTAATAGTTAATGTAAACAACCTACAATAACCGCTCAGCTATTTCTGTTTCTGAAATTACAGTTCCACTTTTTAGGTACATCTTCTTTTCATTTGAATGAGTATCTGTTACTATATCAAAATGATTATTGCAATTTCTGATGCGAAATAACAATGTTTGTATTCCTTTATAAAAGCCAAAACTAATAGTGTCGTCAAATACAGCATTTGAACAGCTCTTTTTAAAAATACACTTTCTTCTCTTGTTAGGTGGTATTAAGAACCAATATGTCTTAATCACCAACAGTAGGAGGTATTTCATTATTTTGCAAATACAATCATTTGTCTCGTTGTAGTATAGCCTGGCTTACCACCAAATCCAAAACATCCATTATCTGCACCAACATATGTAGTGACACTTTCTAGTCTCACATATGCCCATCCATCTGATGCATAATGGTTAATTAATGTTTCTAATTGATTTGCAGCATGATCTGATGTTCCATTTTTAGAATCAATAGATGCAACGAAGGGTACTACTTTGTATTTCATAATCTTTAAGTGTTTAAATTGTTTTATTATTTAGTTGGTATGTATTCAGTAAATCAATGTGATTGTAGAATACTATATTTGGTTGATGACAAACATATATAACTTTTTGATATTCAGAATACGGAAAACCGTAAACGCAATAATCTTTTTAGAAATAGATAAATAAAGTAGAGAGGATGAGAGCTTTTGAGTTCACTCCAAAAAATAATCCTAAGCGTTAACTTAGGATTATTTCTATTTGAAGTGAGATTAACTCTGTATATAGATTACATCTCCACTAAATTACGGTAGTCGTACTTTTGGTAAGAAGCTATATTTTCTTTTTCTTTATTGAGTTCAATCAGTTCGTTTTTTACTTCAATTCTATACCATAGCTCTGGAGGTGTGTGAAAGAATGCACTTAGTTTTAAAACCAATGTAGCATTTAGTTTTCGCTCACCATTTAGATACTTATGTAGATTACTGTCTTGCATTTCAAAACAAGTAGCAAGTTCTTTTTTTGTTAGGTTAAGTACTTCTAAGTACATTTTTACAAAATCAAGAATCTTTAAAACTTCTAAGTTAGTATCACTCTCTATGTAATCTTCTAATCTGTATTGTATAGCAAGTAACTTATTTGTCAATATTTGTTCTTTGGATTGTGTCTTTGCGTGAGCTAATATAGCTTCCTTTATATTTGCTTTTTTATTGTCATTCCAAATCTCTGTAACCTGAATTTCTTTAGCTTTCATAATCATCTATTTAAAAATTCTTCAATTAGCTTTTGTCCACCCTCAGGAGGTATAATCATAGTTGTTGAATTACCTATTCTTAAAGCTTTATATTTATTAGAATAGACTGTCATTAACCTAACTTCGTTTTCTTTATTTTCTTCCAAGACATCAAATGCAAGATAGCCTTTATAATGATCTTCTCCTTTTAAGAAACTTAATCTACAAGCAAAAGCAATAAGACAACCTGCAATATCAGAGTGTTTTCTTTTTGTACCTTTATTGTGTGGAGCAAGTTCTATATAGGCCATATAAGGTTCTACTTTCTTTTTCATTTCAAAAGTTAGGCAGCCCTCTATTGTGTTTAAGCTTTCTGCTGATACTAAAATATAGGTTTCAAAGCCTTTTCTCTTTGTGTGTTTATTAAAGTTAAACCTCCATCCTTCATTTATAGAAGGTAGGCTCATTTTTACAAGTTTTGAATCTAGTATTTTAGCATCTATTAAAACTTCTTTATCGATTTTTAAAATCTTTACATTCATACTTGGACTATGTTGTGTTATACAAATATAAATAAAATTATACAATATGTATAATTTTAAAAGTATAAATTATTGATTGTTAGTGCTAATGTTGAGATCAGAGCTTTTGAGTTTACCCCAAAAAATAATCCTAAGCGTTAACTTAGGATTATTTGTACTTAAAGAAGTATATGTTGTTTTAACCCAGATTACGCGATAGACATATAAACGAAAAGTAATTATACAAGGTAGGTCTGAATTAGTGATACAAGCATACTATAGTATGGTTTTAGAGCTAATGAAAGAACTATGAAGTAGAATTGCTTTGCAGTATTTGGCTAATGCGTAATCTGGGTTTAAGCTTGTAATAAGCGATATAACTTGTCTATTATTTTTTAATATTGAGAATAGTTACTGTATTTTTTCTATTTGAGAATTTTTCCCATTTGCAGTTATTTTACCACCTACAGTCAGTACACCCGGATTACCTCCTTTTTCAACAATGTAAGAAACTACATTATCTCCATAAGTTATAATATCTCCTTTTACTGTAATAGCCGTTGCTAACCCTCCATCTTTTATACTTAAAGCATAGGCAGGTAGATCTACATAAACTCCTTTTACTAAAGAACTACCAACCGAACCATAGGTGGTGATATTTTTATTAATCGTAAGCGTACCTATTTTTTTGCTAATTTGTATAGCTACAGAGCCATCGCCAAATGTCTCAATAGATTGAAATGAAATATTATTTACTGTTCCATCATATTGATTATATCCTCTTGCACCTAAACCATAAGTTTGTAAAGGAGCATTTAGTGTAAAGGTTTTTACAATACCAAAATTCACAAAACCAACTCCACTAGGTCCATACGAAATTACAGGAGCATTACTTGTCCAATCATCTACACTTCCCCAAACGTCCAAAACCATATCGTTGACACCATAAGTTATAATCTCTCCATCAGTAATGACTTCAGTAGCGTGAGCACCATATAAAACAAATACTCCTGCAGTAATATAATCTGCTACACCCAAAGGAATTTTACCATTAGAGTAAACTGCTTTTGTATGTAATTTTGAGATAAGTGTTTTTCCTCCTTCATCACCAAATCCTGAGATGAAAATACCAGAGCCTGATACAGGAGCATTCTTTCTTCCAATACTTAAATTGTTTACAGCGACAGATATCAGACTATTGGCATTTGCACTGATATTGTAGATCGTCAAAGCTCCCTGTAGCACATTACAACCGTACTTTTGTGGTTGCTCTAAATAATGTCTAGTATCTGCAGAATGAATATCAACATTGTCAATTACAATATTTGCTTTTTCAACTCCTAATCTAGTAATGATAGAAAGTTGACCTTTGATGAATAAGTTTTCAAAGGTAAATGTTCCAAGATCTTTTTGAACAATCGTATTAAAAATAGCCTTTTGATCAACAGGAACATCTATATTAAGGTTTTTAATGCTATTGTTAGCACTTACGCCTATTCCATCAGAATGCTGAAAGGAGAGTAAGGGTAGTTCGTTGTTTTCTTGTGGCTTACCAGTTATCTTTACTCCTTCAGGTAATAAGATACTGTAGTTACAAATGATACTTCTACTAATTTCAATTTCCGTTTGTCCATTTTGAATAGCCCAAACGAGGTCATTAAATGTATTAATTCTCATAATCTTAAGTATTACTATTTGAGGTTATAGTAAAATAAGAATTTAATTTAGTTCACGTGTTATGAATACTGTTAAATTAACTGAATTTGAATGATTTATAATTATTTTCGAGTGAAAATAGTGGATCAATCTCAAAAGTTGTGTGTGAATTAAAAACTACAGATCTTTGTAATGATAAATAATAAACGTGGAAAACTATATTGAGTTTATAAAAATGATTTTACCTGAGTTTTTAGTAGA